>DATFXM010000019.1:0-17319 GCA_035315885.1 Blastocatellia bacterium | reverse complement strand
GTGTTCGTGCATTACTCGGCAATTCAGCAAGATGGATACAAATCTCTCAAACAAGGCGAAGCTGTTGAGTTTGAGATTGTGCAGGGCCCGAAGGGACCACAAGCAGAAGGAGTGAAACGCGTGTGACGCGCCCTGCATCTGTAATTAAAAGCGCCCTGAATCCATCGCAGATCCAGGGCGCTTTTTTTTCCCGCCGTTCAGAGAGAGCGGCACTGTTGTCCAATCCTAATCCGCCCGCGCAGTTCTCGTGTCTTTGCTCGCAGGACGCGCGGTGAACTTCACTTTCCCCGCATCAATCCCAACTACGAACTCCACATTCTCGGTGGAAAAGTGCCGCTTTACATCGTCGGTGCGCGAAGTCAGAAACTTGGTGAACAGATCCAAAGTCAGCTTGCCTACGCGCTCGCCGCAGTCGCGTTTGGCAGCAATCAGATGATCGTAGAGTTCGCTTACCTTTTCGGGCTCGACCCGCGGATTGCTGCAGTGAATGACCGCCGTTCTGTCGCGCATCGCGTGGTGAGCTTCGGCCGTAGGCGGTCTGCCGCTCTCTTCCTTTTCTTGCGCCTGCCTGCGCCAGAGCTCGCGCATTACGTTGTAGCGCGCAACGAGGCTGTTGTACCGGAAGCGTTGTCCAAAGGACTTGCTTCTTACGTCGTAGATTCGTTTGATGGCAGTCTCGACCCTGCCTCGGGTGTCGAGCGGCGGGCGTACCGTACCGCCGTTGAAAAAGATGTCGTACTCGATCTTGAGTCTTCGAATTTCCAGCTCGAGCTTGTCCAGGTCCTGGTCGATCGGATTAACGACTTTAGGGTCCATCAATAGGCTCACCGGAGGCTTATGTTGAACATGTGGGGGATAATGCTAGAATGTACGGCAGGCACTTCTGAGTGTCAATAATTATCGCATGCCGAAAGACTTGCTAAGGTCGTTGCCGTCTATCGAGCGGCTGCTAACACGGCCGCTCGCGCTGACTCTGACGGCGGAGCTCGGGCGCGAGCGGGTTCGAGACCTCTTGAGAGACATCACCGACGACATCCGCGCCAGCGCAGGCCGCGAGCAGTTCTCTCAGGATGGAGATCCCGAGCCTGGCCTGATTTCCCAGATCGAGCAAGAGCTCGAATTGAGAGCCGCGCGTGCCACCAGACCTTCGCTTCGACGTGTTATAAACGCGACCGGCGTGGTTATCCACACCAACCTTGGAAGATCGCCTCTGGCAGCCGCTGCGATCGAGGCTATCGCCGAGGTTGCCTCACATTATTCAAATCTCGAGTACGACCTCGAATCGGGCGGCCGGGGCCGCAGGGAATCTCACTGCCAGGAACTCCTGGCGCGCGTTGCAGGGGCTCAGGCGGCAGTAGTCGCCAACAACAACGCAGCCGCTGTGATGCTCGTGCTTAATACCCTGGCCGGCGGCGGCGAGGTGATCGTCTCGCGAGGCGAATTGATAGAAATCGGCGGAAGCTTCCGTATTCCGGATGTGATGGAAAAGAGCGGCGCTCGGCTTGTTGAGGTGGGCACCACGAACCGAACCCGAATTCAGGATTATGAACGAGCGATCACAGAACGTACGAGGCTCATACTAAGGGTGCACCCGTCCAACTACCGGATAATCGGATTCACCGAACGGCCCACCGTAGACGAGATCGCCGCCCTTTCAAAGCGCGCGGGAATCCTCTCGTATGAGGACCTCGGGTCGGGTTGCCTCGTAGATCTGGCGCCGTACGGAGTCAGCGATGAGCCGGTCGTTTCGGCGTCACTGAAGGCCGGCATCTCCGTAGTCTCATTCAGCGGAGACAAGATGCTTGGAGGGCCACAAGCCGGAATCATTGCCGGCTCTTTGGAGATCGTCGAGCGTGTCCGCCGGAACCCGCTGATGCGAGCGCTCAGGGTAGACAAGCTCACCTATGCGGCGCTCGAAGCGACGCTACGCTTGTACGACCGCGGCGTAGCGGAAAAGCAAATCCCGGTGCTCAGCGCTATTGCGGCGACCCGCGAAGACCTTGCGGAGCGGGCCAGGAGATTCTGCTCACGACTCGAGGCAACGGTTTCAGGGGCTTTTGACATTCAGGTTGAAGATGGGGAGTCGGTGATCGGTGGAGGATCAGCGCCGGACGTGAGACTTTCTACGGCGCTGATTTCACTGCGCCACGACAGCTTGTCACCGTCTGCGCTCGACGAAAAGCTGCGTGGCGAGGCAATTCCGATCGTGACCCGAACAGAACGCGACAGGATACTGCTCGACCTCAGGACTGTGGCCGAGGAAGAAGAAGAGATTATCCTGAATGCGCTGGCCGAAATAGTGACCTCCGCGCAACCAACTCCTATGAGTGCCGCATCAAGCGAAGGGTAGAGGTGCTTAGATGTTCCTTATTACGCTCTTTCTGCTTCAGCAAGCGCCCAGGATATCCATACTGGTCATAGTTGCTTCTTCTCTGGCTTTGATAATCGGAGTGTTTCTGGTTGTCCATTTCTATCGGCGTTTCAAAGCGACCGAAAAAGAACCTGAAGAGGACTGGCAGGCGGGCATGCATAGCCTGTTTGTAAACCCGACGGCGTCTACCGAGCCAAAGGCCTCGACCGACTGGCCCATCCGGCACCGCCCGCAGCCCTTGGTGCAGCCAGTGCCTCAGACGAGAGTCACCCGGACTGAACTGCGTTCCGCTTCAGCGGAAGTCCAGAAAACCTCCCAACCCGAACAACCGCAAGCAGAGCCCGAAAAACCGCAAGCGATTCCCGAGCCTGTCAGCGAACCGCCGGTCGCGGCGCGTGTTCTCGGGCCCGAGCCTGCACCGCCGGAAGAGAAGCGGCCGCTGGTCACTGTTCCCGAAAGCGCTTCTGAGGCCCCGCACGAGTCTCCGTTCGATGATGAAGTGCTTTCCGGGTTAGAAAGCACCGCGCACCGCCACGTGACTGAGACGACTCCGCTAAAGAGCGGCGACGAGTCCACCACAACCAGAGTTCCGGTAGCTGACCGAACGAGCCAGGTCCGAGCGTCGCGTCCCACTGAGGCTTTTGACGCCGACCGTGTTAAGGGTTTCCAGGCAACAAGTGCTGACGAGCGAGATCGCGAGCAGTATTTTCGGCCGGCGATCACGCCCATAAAGCAACGCGAAAGCTATGAGGCCCCGCACATCAGACCCCTCGAGCCTCGAGAACAGCAGACTGCAGTCGAGGCGAAGCGTCCGGTTGAACCGGTGCGCGCCATAGATGCAACGCGACCACCTGAACCTGCGCGGCCGCCTGAACCTCCTCGAGCTGCTGAGCCGTTGACGCCGGCAAAGACGACTAGCATCTGGGGCTCGGTTAGAGCAAACGAGGTAGCGGCTCCAATGGCTGCGCGCTCGGTGTCTCGAAGCACGGTTCCGGCGGGTTCGGTTCTTGGGATACCCGCGGAGGCATCTTCAGCGCCGCTCAGACTCGGCTCGCCGTCGCGGCCGACCGCTGATGTTGGAATCGAAGCGCTGGTGAACTACGGCAAGGACTCAGACCCAGGAGGAGGTCGCGGGGGCACGATCGTGCTCGCGGTGACCGTTCTGTTGTTGGGTGTTGCAATTCTCTCTTACTTCTACTGGCCTGGCTTTCATGGCAAGGTCAATGCGTTCGTAGCGCGGGCGAGGGGCGTCTCAAACACAGCGCCGCCATCACAGCCGAAGGCCAACATCTTTCCATCGCGAAGCCCGGAAGTCGTGAAGAACATGGTTAAGGCGCGAGGGGCGGTTGACAATATCGCCGACCCACCGGAAACGCTCGAAAATCTGCACGTGGAGGTTTCGCTCCAGCGGGGGAGCGGCGGGCAGCCCGAAACCCGTCAAGTAGACGTTTCTCCGTCGGCGCTCGCGCCGGGACAGCGCGGCATCTTTGAATTTGAGTACGATGGCAAGCGCGATACCGGGTTTGTGGGCTACCGGATTGTGAAACTGTGGTCGGGCGAAACCGAAATCAAATTCACCGCCCCTGGGCAGAACCACTAGCGATACCCCATTTTAATTACTGTTGCCGGGGGTTTGTGCTGCGGCTATAATGACCGCGTTTGGACCCGCTGTTTATCGACTGAAGGCCCCTTCGAATTAAGACACCGTCTGCACTTCTCGAATTCGGGTTTCACACCCTGCAAAGAACTTTTGTCCCCTGAGGGCTCCCCGCGGTTTTCGAGATGGAGTTGTGCGAGGCTAGGCCTGAATGTCACCGAGTATCGATCAGTTGCTGACCATCGCGTGCAGCAAAGGGGCAAGCGACCTACACATTAAGGCAGGCAGCTTTCCGTTTATGAGGATCAACGGCGATCTTCAACCAATGGTTGAAGCGCAGCGATTGTCCGCCGAAGACACCCTCAACATGGCGTTTTCCATAATGAACAACCGCCAGAAGCAGCGGTTTGGCGAGAATTGCGAAATTGATATTGCGTACGGCGTATCAGGGCTGGGACGGTTCCGCTGCAACATATTCCAGCAGCGCGGTACAGTGGGCCTGGTTCTGCGCGTCATTCCGACGACGGTGCGGACAACCGACGAGCTGCGGCTGCCCTCGGTCATCGAAAAGATCGCCGACGAACCTCGCGGGCTTGTTCTGGTCACCGGCTCAACCGGCTCGGGAAAATCTACCACGCTCGCAGCGATGATCGATTACATGAACCGGATGCGTACCGGTCATATCGTAACTATCGAAGACCCGATTGAATTCCTCCATCGCGACAAAAAGTCCTACGTAAACCAGCGCGAAGTGGACGTCGACACGCGAAGTTTTTCGGAAGCGCTAAGAGGCGCTCTTCGACAGGATCCCGACGTGATACTGGTGGGCGAGATGCGTGACTACGAAACGGTGGAGACTGCGCTCACCGCCGCCGAAACCGGTCACCTGGTTCTCTCAACTCTTCACACTCTCGATGCGACCGAGACCATCAACCGTATCGTGGCTATCTTTCCACCTCATCAGCAGAGGTCGATTCGGTTACAGATGGCCAGCGTGCTGAAGGCGGTCGTATCAATGCGACTAGTCAGAGCAGCGGACCCGATGCTCGGACGCGTGCCTGCCGTAGAGGTGATGGTCGTGACGCCGTATATTCGTGATTCGATCATTCACCCCGAGAAAACCGCGGGCATTCGCGATTCGATTGCGCAGGGCACGTCCCAATACGGGATGCAGACGTTCGATCAGTCGCTGTTTGATCTGTATTCTCGCGGGTTGATAACATACGAAGAGGCGTTACAGGGCGCAACCAATGCCGATGAATTCAAACTGCGTGTTCAGGGCATTCGATCGTCTTCGGATCAGGCTCGAGAAGAGATGGAACGCTCGCGCAGAAAGACGTCGTCGCTTGAAGGCGGCAAACCCGAAGCAAAACAGTTTGTGAATTGGCTTCTGGAAGGATCAGAAACGGCGAGCAGATAAAACGCCGGCGGCGTGAGCCCGGGGGTGCCGGAAATTCGAGTTCGCTGCAACAGACGCTCGCCCCTACGCCGGACAGCAGTCAACAAGGAACGAATCAGAAGCTGCTGGCGAGGGCCCTAAAGCTACTGACCGTAAAGTCCAGAAGCGAGGCTGAGCTTAGGGGCAGACTCCTGGAGAAGCACCCGGTCGATCCCGTGGCTGTAGAAGCCTGCATCACGCGCTTGAAGGAGATGGGACTCGTTGACGATTTGCGGTTCGCTGAGAACTATGCGCGTTCGCGAGTTGCGGTAAAGCCGGTGGGCCGGAGCCGCCTGGCACGCGAGCTGTCGGCGCGGAAGATCGACCGCACCACAATCGACAGGGCCATTGACCTGGCATTTGAACAGCAAGGAGAGGACGAGCTGATCGATAAAGCGATCAGGAAACATCTGAGACTCCACGGTTATCCAGGCGACACGGCTGGCTCGAGGAAATTGTTCAGTCATCTTGTAAGGTTAGGATTCGAGTTTGATTTGGTAAGACGCAAGATGAGGTCGATTTCCAGCGGCGATGAGTTCGAGGACTTCGAGCAATGATCGCGAACGCACCGCGCATTATCTGAACAAGTGGGCTTGTGAATGAGGCAAGTGAAGGATAGACGAGCAGTAAAGCGCATCAGCTACATCTGCGAAGTCGAATGCAACGGTGCCGGGATTAGCCCGTTTGCGACGCGGATCAACGACATCAGTACGGCCGGTGCGTTTATAGATTCAATCACCGCGGTCGCGCCGGGCAGCCTCATAAAGCTGAAGTTCAGAGTAAGGGGTGTATTGATCGAGACCGAGGCTGAGGTACGGTACAGCATGGCTCAGATCGGGATGGGCGTGCGGTTCGTCAATCTCAGGCCCGATCACCTGCATGCTCTGCAATGCCTTGTAGACGGTATTCCGATTGAGCCGGCCTTTCCGTTCAACGAACGCCCGGGAGCTACCGACACTCCTCCCGCCTCTCAGAACCTGCTTCTGGGCAACTTTTCGGTGATCAACATATTCGACGTCATCCAGATGATTGAGAATTCAAGGGTGACTGGAAGTCTGGTGGTAAGTCTACCGGGCGAGAGCGGAGAGGTGCACTTCAACGACGGGCAGATAGTTGGAGCGAAGACCAGCGACCGAATGGGTGCTGACGCCCTGCTGCGATTTCTTGATGCTAACGACGGTACTTTTGAGTTCAAGAAAGCTGCCGTTCCGTTTGAGCCTGCCATTAAAGCCGCGAGCAACATGGGATTAATTCTCGACCTGCTTCGAATCAGAGACGAAAGAGAAGTTCTGAGTTCTGAGTTCTGAGTGGTATCCCCTCCGAGTTTCAAAATCCAAGCTTCTTACTCAGTACTCAGAACTTTGTCTGCCTACTGCCTACTGCCTACTGTTTGCTATAATCACGATTTAAAATTCGCACGGAATAGACTGCTATGATGACAGGGCAAGAAATACGTCAAAAATTCCTCGACTACTTTGGCGAGCGAGGGCACAAAATCGTTCGCAGCTCCCCGCTGCTGCCGGCCAACGACCCCACCTTGCTGTTCACCAACGCAGGGATGAATCAGTTCAAGGATGTCTTTCTGGGGATCGAACCGCGAGACTACAAACGAGCGGTCTCATCTCAGAAGTGCGTTCGCGCAGGCGGCAAGCACAATGACCTGGACGAAGTAGGACGAACCGCAAGGCATCATACATTCTTCGAGATGCTCGGGAATTTTTCCTTTGGCGACTACTTCAAGAAAGAAGCTATCTACTTTGCCTGGGATCTTCTGGTGAACGAGCTCTCTCTGGATCCGGAGCGAATGTGGTTTACGGTTTTTGCCGGCGATGCGGAAGTCCCCGCCGACGAAGAAGCCGAGCGCTATTGGCAGCAGGTTGGAGCTCCAGCCGATCGAGTCATGCGTTTCGGCCGCAAGGACAATTTCTGGCAGATGGGTGAGACAGGTCCGTGCGGGCCTTGCTCCGAGGTCCACTACTACCTCGGAGAAAATGCTCACGACCCGGAGTTCAACCGCGCAGAGTTCGTGAATGGTCCGGGAGACACAACGATCGAGATCTGGAATCTGGTTTTCATGCAGTTCAATCGCTACAAAGTCGAGTCCGGATTTCAGCTTGATCCACTGCCCGCCCCTTCGGTAGACACCGGAGCCGGACTTGAGCGAGTTGCCGCGGTGGTACAGGGCGTTAAGTCGAACTACGACACCGACCTGGTTAAGCCGATAATCGACTTTATCTCACAACTGGCGGGCATGCCCTACGAATACGACTCGGACGAAGGCGTTTCGATGCGAGTCGTGGCGGATCACGCGCGCTGCACGGCGTTTTCAATCGCGGACGGGATTTCTCCCGGCAATGTCGGAAGAAACTATGTCTTGCGTAAGATCATGCGCCGGGCAATCTATCACGGCGTGAAGAAACTGGGGCTGAAGACTCCGTTCTTCCACAAAGTCACGGATTTTGTCGTCGACTTGATGGGTGAACCCTATCCCGAGCTTGTCGTGTCACGGCATTTGATCGAGCAGACGGTGCTCATTGAAGAGCAACGGTTCAGCAGGATCCTGTCGGTAGGCGAGCCGCGTCTGTCGGAGCTGTTTGAGCTGCATTCCCCTGCAGCACCCCCGATGATCGAGCTCGCACGGACTTACGATACGTACGGCGTGCCGCGCGACCTGATTCGGGTTGTGCTCTCGCAGCATGGGGTTGATCTCTCTGAGGACGAGTTCAACGAGCAGTTCGATGCGGCTCTGCGAGAGCTGCAACAGCAGACTGCACCCGCTGTTGCAAGCTCAGCAGGCCTGCGTCGCTCTAGAGACGTTTACGTAGGACTGTTCGAGCACCTTCCCAGGACTGAGTTCACGGGATATCAGGAGACAGAGACTCACGACTGCAAGGTGCTGGCCATCGTAGTCGGGGACGAGTCCAGGGAGCGTCTTGAAACGGGCGAAACAGGCGAAGTGATACTCGACCGCACTCCTTTCTACTCCGAAGCTGGAGGTCAGATCGGAGACACGGGCACGCTTGAAGGAGAAGGCGTGCTGGCTTCGGTGGAAGACACCTATTCGGTGGTGACTGGCTTTCACTTGCACCGAGTCAAGGTCGACATGGGCGCTTTGCGAGTGGGCGACCTGGTGACTGCGAGGGTCGATTCAGAGCGCCGGCGGCGCATCAAGGCGAATCACACCGGCACTCATCTTCTGCATGCGGCGCTGCGTGAAGTCCTCGGGCCGCACGTCAAACAGGCGGGATCTCTGGTAGCACCCGACCGGCTGCGCTTTGACTTCACTCATTACGCTCCGTTGACCGATGATGAGATAAATGAAATCGAGCGGTTGGTGAACAACGAAGTACTGCGAAACCGTCGGGTGGAGACTGAACTCAAACCTCTGGATGAGGCGTTAAGCTCGGGAGCGATGGCGTTGTTCGGCGAAAAGTACGCTTCGGAAGTCAGGGTGGTGAGCGTACCCGGCTTCTCGACCGAGCTTTGCGGTGGGACCCACGTGCCCGCCACCGGAGACATCGGACCGCTAAAAATAGTCAGCGACTCTTCGATCGCCGCGGGCGTTCGCAGAGTTGAAGCCTGGACTGCAGACGACGCGATCAATCTGCTCCAGCAGGATGAACGAGTGGTGAGGCAATTGAGCGAACGTCTGAAGGCACGGATCGAAGAGATACCGGCACACGTGGAGAAGTTGATAGAGCAGGTTCGAAGGTACGAACGAGAGATCGAACAACTGAAACTGAAGATCGCCCATTCGGAAACGGCCGAGGCGGCGGAAAGCGCTCGCGAAGTCGGAGGCGTGAAGGTTTTAGCCAGAAGGGTATCGGATCTGGACGCCAACGGGATGCGGCAGCTCGCCGATTCGCTTTCACAAAAGCTGAAGACGGGAGTCGTTGTCCTGGGACAACAAGCTTCGGGCAAGGTTTCGCTCGTCGCACGAGTGACTGACGATTTGACCAAGCGACTAAATGCCGGACAGATCGTCCGCGACGTAGCCGCGATCGTGGGTGGCAAAGGCGGCGGCCGTGCTGACATGGCTACC
Organism: Blastocatellia bacterium; assembly: GCA_035315885.1. GTDB lineage: Bacteria > Acidobacteriota > Blastocatellia > UBA7656 > UBA7656 > DATFXM01. Next base: position 7,871 of record DATFXM010000019.1, on the reverse strand, counting down.
GGAGGCGGACCGGACTCCGAAAAACTGGATCTGGCGCTTGAGTCAAGCTACGAGATCGTCGGGAAGATTCAGTCTGCCAACGCCTGACTCAGAACTCAGTTACTCAGAACTCAGGACTCAGTACTCCCTAGTCACAGCTCCCTGGTTCCGCGGTCCTGAAATTCACCCATTTTTCTGAACTTGGCGTATCGGCGCTTGAGTCGTTCGTCTTCACTCATATCGCGAATCGATCTCAGCGATTCGGTTAGGGCCTTGCCCAGGAGTTCCGCGCTCTCAGTATGATCGACGTGCGCACCGCCTCGCGGCTCCGGCACAATTAGATCTATCAGCCCGTGTTCAAAAAGATCAGAGGCGTTCAGTTTGAGCGCGCGGGCGGCCTGCTCGGCGAATGTCTGATCGCGCCATAGGATCGATGCGCAACCCTCCGGACTGATCACCGAATAAATAGAGTTCTCGAGCATCAGAACCTGGTCCCCGACTCCAATTGCCAGCGCGCCTCCTGATCCGCCTTCCCCAGTCACTGTAACGATGACCGGCGTGCGGAGTCGGGACATCTCACGAAGGTTGTAGGCAATCGCCTCGGCTTGACCTCGCTCTTCGGCATCGATTCCGGGATATGCGCCGGGAGTGTCGATAAAAGTGAATACCGGTCTGTGAAACTTTTCGCCCAGTTTCATTACCCTGAGCGCCTTGCGGTAGCCCTCAGGTTTGGGCATGCCGAAGTTTCGTTCCTGCCGCTGTTTTGTCGTACGACCTTTTTGGTGACCCACTACGATGCAGGGCTCGCCGTCGAGTCGTGCGAAGCCGGCGACAATGGCGGCGTCGTCCCCGAAGCGGCGGTCTCCGTGTACTTCGGTGAAGTCGGTGAAGATCAGACCTATGTAATCAAGGGTATAGGGACGGTCGGGGTGACGGGCCAGCTTTACCCTCTCCCAGGCTCCGGGCGGGGCAGGCTCGGCGGTGAGATTTGCCATCTCGGACTGTTGAAGACGCCGGTGTATCTCCTCGATGGAGTAGCCTTTGGATTGTTCGTCTTCGTTGTCACCATTCGACATGCTCAAATCTTGACACCCTTTCTGCGCCGTTGTTACAGTGCCCGGACGCACTGACAGCGCACAAACCGGAGGTCCGATCTCATGGCGACGTTCAATGGTATAGAAGTTCCCCCGGATGGTCAAAAGATTACGGTTGACGGTACACGGCTTATCGTGCCGGATCAGCCGATCATCCCTTTCATCGAAGGCGACGGCACCGGGCGCGACATCTGGCGAGCTTCGCAACGCGTGTTTGACGCCGCGGTCGAAAAGTCTTATGCCGGTAAGCGTCGCGTGGTCTGGTACGAGATCTTCGCCGGGGAGAAGGCCTTCAACAGGTTTGGTGAATGGCTTACCGACGACTCGGTACAAGCTATTGCCGAGTTCGTAGTCGCCATCAAAGGGCCGCTCACAACACCCGTTGGAGGGGGCATTCGCAGCCTGAACGTGACCCTCCGACAGATCCTTGACCTCTATGCTTGCGTCAGACCGGTTCGCTATTTTGACGGAGTGCCATCACCGGTCAAGCGTCCAGAGCGCGTCGACGTAATTATCTTTCGCGAGAACACCGAAGACGTCTACGCAGGAGTCGAATTCCCTTCCAAGAGCGAACGCGCCCGCGAAGTCATCTCTCTCCTGAACGACCAATACGGCTATAAAGTCCGGACCGACAGCGGCATCGGCATAAAACCTATTTCGCCTTCGGGCACCAAGCGACTGGTCCGGCGCGCGATACAATACGCGCTGGATTTCAATCAGCCTTCGGTCACGCTGGTGCACAAGGGCAACATCATGAAGTTCACCGAAGGCGCATTCCGTGATTGGGGCTACGAACTTGCAAAACAGGAGTTCAGGGCACAGATCGTGACCGAGCGTGAGACCTGGATACTCGACAACCGGGAACGCAACGCCTCGATAACCGACGAGCAGAACGCTCAATTGATCGAACCAGGTTTCGATCAAATGTCTGAGAAGCAACAAGCCACCGCGGTCGATGAAGTCAGTCAGACTTTGTCCGCGATCTGGTCGACACACGGAAACGGAGAATGGAAGAAGAAGCTGCTGGTGAAGGATCGCATCGCCGATTCAATGTTCCAGCAGATTCTGATTCGTCCCGACGAGTATTCGGTGGTTGCTACGCCAAATCTGAACGGCGATTACATCTCGGACGCCGCGGCGGCGCAGGTCGGCGGCCTCGGCATGGCGCCCGGAGCAAATATAGGCGACAAAGCCGCGGTGTTCGAAGCTACTCACGGCACGGCGCCGAAGTACGCTGACCAGGATGTGATTAACCCCTCATCGGTGATTCTTTCGGGAGTGATGATGTTTGACCACATGGGCTGGCGAGAGGTCGGCAAGAAGATCATTGATGCGCTGACGCGGACGATTCAGCAGAAGCGAGTGACTTACGATCTGCATCGCCAGATGCAGGGTGCGTTGAAGCTCAAGACGAGTGAGTTCGCTACCGCGATAATAGAAAACATGTGAGAGGTGCGTTCTCTCCTTGAACGCCGATGCGCCGCCCAAACTCAAACGAGTTTAGAGGCGGCGCAGCAGCTTCCGTCAATCGCGACTAATTGATCCTGAATTTACTAGCTTTCCACGCTATCCTTCGTGAAGTTGCCTTGCCCTTCGATTCGACATCTATTTCAAGAGACGAGTACGAAGGATCGAGCGCATAGCCTTTCACCACGTCGAGCCTTATAACGCCCGTTGTCGAGTCGGCGGATTCTTCGAGCGTGACTCGATATTCAAGCGGAACCACGTCAGGCTGGCTCTCTCTGCGTGTTCTGTCTTTCAAGAACTGCTTTATCGAGGTTGCATGGGCGTCCGAAGTGATCGCTCGTTCGACATCCTCTTCGGAAATCTGCGACGGGATCATAAAAATCCTTGCTTGTCCCTTCGCCAGGAGATTCTGTCTCTCAACGAATGACAGGATCACAGCGAACCGGGGTTGTAGCTGTCCGATTTGTCTGAGGAGCTGTCTCTTGAAGGAAACACTGGCCGTGCGTCTTACGAGTAGTTCGTCCGCTCCACATGCTCCCTCTAACCCACAAAGTCTCCCACCTTCATCTGTAGCGCAGTGCTGCCCACCTTTTGGCGACGGATCGCAGTTAAAAACTGATCCTCGCGGCACACAGGCAACGCATTGGGCGCGCGCCTCCGGTGCAAATAACGCAACTGTACAGGCCAAGAACGCCGCGCTGGATAACAATCCAACAAGTTTCATTCTGATTCTCCTTGCTGAAACAGATGGCGCCCTCACCGGCACTCAAATCACTCGGATTTGCGTTTGAAGCATTCCGCTCGCAACCTTATATAGCAGCTCGCCTAACCTATTCAACACAAAATGTACTCAATATAACTCTACGGGTGCCTGGTGGTGCGGATGTAACCTTTCGAGGGTCTGGATCGTGTTGTCGTCAGCAAGGAGGTAACACGATGAACCGAGCTGATTTCTTGTATGACGTTGCGGTCGTGGGCGGTGGTATAGCCGGGCTCTCGGCTGCAACTTTCGCCGCCAGAAGCGGCAATAGAGTCATTCTTCTTGAGCAATCAAACGATCCAGGCGGTCGTGCCCGCACCAAAAATATTGATGGTTTCTTCTTTAATCTCGGACCTCACGCGCTTTATCGCGGTGGACGTGGGATTCAAGTGCTCTCAGAACTCGGCGTGGAGGTCAGCGGCAAGCCTCCCATTATTTCAGGGGCTTATGCTGTTCGGAATGGCTCGAAACACGCCTTTCCCTCCGGCTTCATGTCGCTTCTGACAACGAGCCTCTTCGGAGCGGGAGCCAAATTCGAGGCGGCAAAGTTTCTTGCGTCGCTCTTTAAGATCGAAACGCGAGACATTATGGGGGTCACGCTTGGTGACTGGGTGGATTCAAACATCTTGCACCACGAAGTAAGAGAGTTTTTTCATTCGGTATTCAGAATTTCGACGTACTCGAACGCGCCTCGCCTCATGAGCGCGGGGACAGCGCTCCGGCAACTGCAGCTTGCATTTACCAAGAACGTCCTATACCTCGATGGGGGCTGGCAGTCGATCGTCGACGGACTCGGAAGAGCCGCCTTGAATGCGGGAGTCACGATAGAGACGGGCTCAAGGGTCCAAAGCATCGACGTCGATCAAACTGGGTTGCTTAGCGGACTCCAGCTTGCGAGCGGCACCTGGATCGATACGCGATCCGCAATCATTGCCGCCAGTCCAGAGGTGGCCGCGGCGTTGGCCGGTGAAAGAGCCGAGTCGCTCAAGAGATTCGCAGCCAAGGCGATTCCCGTCAGAGTTTCATGTCTGGATATAGCCCTGCGCCGCTTGCCAAAGCCTCGCGCGCTCTACGCGTTCGGAATGGACCAGCCGTTTTATATGTCGGTTCATTCTGCTTCTGCGCGCCTTGCTCCAGAGGGTGGGGCACTAATTCAGCTTGCCAAGTACCTTTCACCGGACGACTCGGAAGGAGCTGGAGCGGAGGTTGAACTCGAGGGAGCGCTGGATCTTATTCAGCCGGGATGGCGCAATGAATTGGTGTACCGGCGATTTCTGCCTGATATGATCGTAACGAATGCATTGACTGAGGCGCGATCGAACGGGACGGAGGGCAGACCCTCGGTGGCAGTTGACGAGGTTCCGGGTCTTTACATAGCCGGTGATTGGGTGGGGCCCGAGGGCTTGTTAGCGGATGCAAGTCTTGCGAGCGCCAGGCAGGCCGCAGAATCAGCAATCGCTACGCGGGCAGAAGCAGTAGCGGTCTAGAGGTAACGGTGTCGGGTTTCTGGTTTCGGGTTGGTCGTTTTTGGTTGCGGGCTTCCTCTTCAACGGGGGGCGATTAGTTTCGAGAAAAGGCCAGACCTCACTGACGAATTGTGAAACCGGTCTCGTTGCCGCCAATGCGAACCAGAAACCAGAACCGTAAACCCGAAAGCCTGAACCGAGGTACCCATGGTTTCCGCTGAATTACTTGAATCGGATCGCCGCGTATTGTGGGGCCTTTGCTATCGAATGACCGGGAACGCGGCTGATGCCGATGATCTGGTGCAGGAAACTTTCGTCCGGGCTTTGGAACGACCTCCAAAACGAACGGATGAACCGCTGCGCCCCTGGCTGCTAAGAGTCGCGATCAACCTCAGCCGCGATCTTCTGCGAAAGCGAAAGCGCCGTCCTTATATTGGCAACTGGCTGCCAAGCCCGGTCCCGACCGCGGAATTTGAAGTTCCGGCGTCTTACGAGCCTGTCGCAGCCGGCGAAGACTCGCCTTCGGCGCGTTATGACCTTCTGGAAAGCGTAACGTTTGCCTTTCTGCTCGCCCTCGAAGCTCTGACCCCAAATCAGCGCGCTGTCCTCTTGCTTCGCGACGTATTTGATTACTCCACCGAAGAGACAGCTACCGCGCTTGACCTGACTGAGACGAACGTCAAAGTCCTGTTGATGCGCGCTCGAAAGAAAATGAGCCAGTACGACAAGCAGCGCTTGCCGGTCACCCCGGCTCGCAGCAGTTCGGTCAGGCTTGCCCTGGAGCGCTTTCTGGAGTATCTCGGCCGCGGCGATGCCGCCGCCCTGGAGCAGCTATTTGTCGAAGACGCGATCAGCCAGCAGGACGGAGGCGGCGAGGTCCCGGCAGCGCTGCGAACGATCTTTGGCAGAAGCAAGGTGGTGAGATTGATATTCGGGCTCGCCGCTAAGCTTCCGGCAAAAGGGCAAAGCCGATGGGTAGACGTAAACGGCGCGCCTGCCTTGCTGTTCGAATACCCCAACAGAATTCCCGGGTTGGCACCGAGATTCCTGCTGACCTGCGACATCGACGACTCCGGCAGGATTCGTTCGCTTCACACGGTGCTCGCGCCTGGTAAACTTCGCAGCATACAATAACCGTGCTTTAATGTCTTCACAGACAGGCATGAGAATACTGCGTCGAATCTTGATCTTTCTTATCGTGGCGTTGCTGCTTGGCGGTGCTCTGCTTGCATCGTCCTTCACCGCAAAGCGCATCGACGTGAGCGCCTATCCCGAAGCCAACACCTTCAGCGGCAACACCGTGCCCTCACCGTCGTCGCTTCCCGACGTCTCGATTTCGCTGATCGAGTGCGGCAAGATGTACAGCAAGGCGTCTTTCGTTTATCGCGGCGGGTCCTGGTCTGAACAGTATCAAAGCGGGATGGCGGCGGTGATTGTTCGGCATCCGTTGGGCTCATTCCTGTTCGATGCCGGCTTCGGAACCAATGTTCGACAACACGCCGCGAGCATGCCCTGGCTGATGCAGAAGCTTGCTAACTACGACCCTGAGACACCGGTCGCTGAGCAGTTGCGTAACGCGGCGACGAGCGCGCCGCAGCTCTCGCGGGCTTTCATTTCGCATTCGCATTGGGATCACGTCAGCGGCCTTGAAGACTTTCCGGACCTGGAAGTCTGGCTGACTCGCGAAGAGGCGGATTACGTCGAGCGTCTGCCGTCTCGCGAGCTCATAAAGCAGCTCCAGCCGCGGCTGAAGCTTCATCCTTTTGAGTTGTCCGGCCCGCCTTACGAGAACTTCGATCGAAGTCTGGACCTCTACGGTGACGGCAGCGTTGTTTTTGTGCCGCTTGAAGGACACACTCCGGGATCGATGGGAATGTTCGTGAACTTACGCTCGGGAAAGCGCTACTTGTTTACCGGCGATTTGACCTGGGCCCTCGAGGGAATTGAAATCCCCGCGGAAAGACCTTGGATGTCGCGAAGGCTCGTCGACGTAGATGAAGAGCAAGTTCGAAGATCTATTGTCAGAGTTCACAACTTGATTTTGAAGTATCCGGATCTGATCGTCGTCCCCGCTCACGATCGACGCGTACACGATCGCGTCACCAGATTCCCCGACTGGGAGAGCTGACGGTTCTTACCTTTCACGAGCCGCTGTTATAGAATGAGCGGTCGATCATTATACGGCAATTAAATCAGGAGCTGACCTCGGCGTGACTTGCCGTTCGAGCGATTCAGGCTCCAATTCTGGAGGATCAATGGCAAGAAAAAAGATCACGGTTGTGGGCGCGGGAAACGTCGGGGCGACTGCCGCGCAGAGGCTTGCAGACAAAGAGCTGGGTGACGTTGTCCTTATAGACATCATAGAAGGAATGCCTCAAGGTAAGGCACTCGATCTCGCCGAGACCGCGCCGATCGAAGGTTACGACTCGCGACTGGTGGGATCCAACGGGTACAAGGAAAGCATTGACTCCGACATCGTGGTGATTACTTCAGGACTTGCTCGAAAGCCTGGAATGTCGCGCGATGACCTCCTGAAGACGAACGCTGGAATCGTAGGTTCTGTAACCGATGAAATAATGAAGTACTCAAAGAATCCAATCATCATTGTGGTGTCCAATCCGCTCGACGCAATGTGCCACGTTGCGATGAAGCATTCGGGACTCTCGAGACCGCGAGTGATCGGCATGGCCGGCGTTCTGGACTCGGCGCGTATGAGGTGTTTTATCGCCGAAGCATTGAATGTCTCAGTTGAAAACGTCACCGCCTTCGTGCTGGGAGGACACGGCGACACGATGGTTCCATTGCCGAGATACTCGACGGTGGCCGGCATTCCGCTGCCCGACCTTATGCCGAAAGACAAGATCGATGCGATTTGCTCGCGAACTGCAAACGGCGGCGCGGAGATAGTGAGCCTGCTCAAGACAGGTTCGGCTTACTACGCCCCTTCGTCAGCGGTTGTCGAAATGGTCGAGGCGATTCTCAAAGACAAGAAGAAGATTCTGCCCTGCGCTGCCTATCTTGAAGGAGAGTACGGTATCAATGGGCTGTTCGTGGGAGTTCCAGTGAAGCTCGGATCGGCGGGCATAGAGGAGATAATTCAGATCA
>DATFXM010000018.1:0-6782 GCA_035315885.1 Blastocatellia bacterium | reverse complement strand
GCGATTGTTGACAGCCCGATCAGAGGCAGTAACCCGCCGAAGACGCCGTTGCCAATATGGTAGGGAAGTGATAACGACGTGTATCGGATCTTTGCAGGGAAGGCCTCTACCAGGTACGCAGCGAGCGGTCCGTACGCCATGCAGAAAAAGATTAGATGGATGAATAGCAGGAAGATGAGCATCGGTAGGTTCGGCGCCGGCGCTTCGGGAGCCGGGACCAACGCGCCACTCGCATCCTGCGTGAGCGGCGTCAGGGCAATCTCGCCAGTAACCTGATTCTTCTGGGATTGCACCGTCACCACATGATTGCCTGCGGCGCTCCCCATCGCCTTATAGATTGGGAAATAGCCGATCACCGCGAGCAGGCAGCCGGCCATCATGATCTTCTTGCGCCCGATCCTGTCTGACAAGGCGCCGAATACTATGAGGAACGGCATCCCGAGTAGCTCCGCCAACGCGACAATTTTGTTTGCCGACTGCGCATTCACCCTGAGGACCGTCTGCAGATAGAACAACGCATAAGGGTAGAACGTAAATGCAAGCACCCCCTGCCCGGCGGTCGCGCCGAACAGCGAAATGAGGACGAGTTTCAAGTTGCTCCATTTTGTAAAAGCTTCTTTGAGCGGCTTGGCCGACGTCGTCCCAGCGCTCTTGAGTTCGCGAAAGATTGGCGACTCTTTCATGCGCACGCGGATGTAGAGCGAAATGGCGAGCAGAAGAATCGAGAGCAGGAACGGGATTCGCCATCCCCAGTTATTGAAGCTTTCCTGGCTCAGCGAGTTCTGCACGATCAGAATCACGGCAAGCGAGCCGAACACGCCAAGGGGGCCGCAAATCTGAATGAAGCTCGTGTAGAAGCCTCGTTTATGATCTGGCACATGCTCGGCGATGTAGACTGCAGCGCCGCCATACTCACCGCCGATCGCCATGCCTTGCAGCACTCTTATGCCAATCAAAACTGTGGGCGCGAACCATCCGGCTGTCGCGTAGGTGGGCAACATCCCAATTCCAGCGGTCGCCCCACCCATGATAATCAGCGTCACCAGAAAGGCATATTTGCGGCCGATCAGATCGCCTATACGACCGAAGAACAGCGCACCGAAGGGACGGACGACGAGGCCTATCGCGAAGGTCGCCAGGTAGGCCAGGTAAGCGAAGGTCGTGTTCCCCGGCGGGTAGAACTTCAAGGCGAGGACGACGGTTAGGCTGCCGATGATGAAGAAGTCATACCACTCGATCATCGTCCCGACCGCTGCCGCCAGGATTACCTGCCAGATTTTATAGTCGGAAAGCGCGCTTGGCGCACTCATTCCCCCTGTAGCTAAAGCCATAGGTTAATACAAATGACTGGTCGTCGCATGATTTGTACTGCTTCTCAGCGAAACCCCTGCGAAGCCGGTTTCAGGGCCCTACGGGCAAGAGGTCGGCAGGCTTGCTTGAAACATCACGTCGAATGTTGCTAATTGCGGCGACTCACACGCTCCCTGGAGCGCGCGGCTATAGATACTTCACTTGGGTGAGGGATGTCACCGTGAATTTACACAGCAACGCAAGGCCATAAGTTGAGAGCGGGCCAAGGGGGCGAGGGCCAATACAGCAAGGCTTTGCCGTCGCCGCATCAGTCGTCATTCGGCGCTAACGGTTGCCGCTTTACAGAACTAACAAGCGCAGAACTAACAAGCGGGTTAGCGGACAGGACGCTACCAAGTTACGCTAGGAAGGCCATCGAGTCACTATCAATTCTCTCAGTGTTGCTCTACTTTAAGAAGGCGTTAAGTATCAGCGTCGTGCCAGTGTCGGCGCTGGAAATAACTGTAAGCTTGCCTCCAAGCTTTTCGGCCCGTTTCCGCATAGTGAACATACCCTCACCGCCATCGGCTCTGGTCGCATCGATACCTTTGCCGTTGTCGCTCAACTTCAGCACTAACATTCCGCGGTCGATTCGGAGTGTAATCTCTACCTCAGTGCAGCAGGAGTGACGAGCTGCGTTGTTCGCACCTTCCTTGAAAATCAGGAACACTTCGCGTCGAACGTCAGCGGTAATCCTGGTGTCGCGGGCAGAATCCGGCGCGTCGAAACGAAATCGAATGCCGCGCGAGAAGAATACTTCGCTGGCGAATCGGCGCATTCGTTGTGTGAGGTCGCTGAGATGGTCTCTGTTTGGGTTTATCGCCCAGACGATGTCGCTCATCGCGTCGACCGAGCGCCTGGACACCGAGGCAATCAACGAAAGCCGCTCATCGGTCTGCGGATCGCTTGATCGGGATTGCTGTTTCAGCATATCGCTGAGGCCGGCAATCAATGAGAGGTTTGCACCAATGTCGTCATGAAGGTCTGACGCTATTCGGGTGCAGTGCGCATACGATTCTGGCCCGAGCAGACAACGATGCTCAGGTAATCGCACTCTGGATACACGGTCGTAGCACTCACACTCAACGAGCCTATAAGGCGAATGCTGGGCGCCTCCTAGCCCTCACGGGTAAGAATATCGCGCATATCTCATTGAGCGACATACAGGCGTTCGCAGACTCCTTATCTTGCCTCGCGCAATCAAGCAGAGCTCAAGCTCTGGCGGCCATTAAATCGCTCTTAGCGTTCGCCCACAGGATCGAATACATCCCGTTCAACGTTGGCGCCGCCGTGCAGTTGCCGAAAGCAAAGAACACTCTAGCGGAGCGGATTCTTCAAGAGTCCGAAGTTCATAGAATGATCGACCTTGAGCCCAGTCAGCGAAATCGTCTGATGCTGAAGACTCTCTATTACGGAGGCCTTCGTGTTTCGGAGCTTTGCGGTGTGCGATGGCGGGATTTAAGTTCTCGAGGAGAACAGGGCCAGATGACAGTCTTTGGCAAAGGAGAAAAAATGCGCGCAGTCTTGCTGCCAGCGAGTCTATGGGGAGAACTCTTGGACCTTCGGTTGCGGGCTGGCGACGATGATCCAGTATTCCGCTCACGACTCAATGGCCGCCAACTTCATCCGTCCCAGGTTCTACGCATCGTGCGCGCCGCTTCCGTTCGGGCCGGAATTGGAAAGAAGGTATCTCCCCCACTGGCTGCGCCACGCGCATGCGTCTCATAGCCTTGATCGAGGGGCGCCAATTCATTTGGTACAAACAACTTTAGGCCTTGCATCAGTCGCCACAACTGGCAGATATCTTCATGCACGACCGACCGAGTCTTCGGGAAAGTATCTGGGTGGATGAAGATTTGTCGCTTCGAATGCGAGATAAGACCATTAATCAGGCATTAGAAGGTTCAAAGAATGATTGTAAGTGAATCGCTCGCAACGGTCAGACCTAGCGATATCGGGAGCCAGGGGAAGTCGATGTAGTTTGAAGCTCCATCCACCGTGAGGTTAGTGCAGGACATGCTACGGACACACGATGCCTGGGATCAAGGAAAATGCTGAGCGGTGTGTGTTCACTCACGTCTCTCTTGATCCGCATACCCCGGCTCGCGGACTCGCCAGGGCTACATTCTAGGAACCGCAACTCCGAATTACTTTGCACAGCGTCTACGCCTCTCACGGAATACAAAGCCTCCAGAACCGTGATGGACTCGCTCGCTCGATAGCAACTTCTCATTACCGCGAATAAAGCAAGGTTTTCGTCTGTTAAGGCTCCCGCAGAATTCTGTAATTCTACTTACTAAGCTGCACCAAGACGTTGTTATGACGTTTGCACCTGACTCCAATACTGTGAGGATACTAAAGATTGGTCTTTTCGCGGCCTGAATGATTTCCTTATTGAAAAGTATGCCAACTGGGCATTAGAGTTCCTATTGGTTCGTTATCGCTTCCGTGGGCGAGACTAAATCCAGTGGCATCGCAAACAATCTCGCACTACCTCATCATTAGCAAGCTCGGCCAGGGCGGAATGGGCGAGGTCTACAAAGCTCAGGACACGATGCTGGAGCGTCCGGTTGCATTAAAGATCCTGCCCGAAAGCCTGGTGCAAGATCCCGATCGGGTGCGCCGCTTCGTCCAGGAGGCGAAGTCAGCCTCAGCTTTGAATCACCCCAATATCGTAACCATCTACGAAACAGGAGAAGTCACAGCGAGCATCCGACAAGACGATTCGACAGCCGCATCCGGAGCGGACGGTGATTCCGGCGAGCTTGCTCGTACCGGCACCGTCCATTACATCGCGATGGAATTCGTCGACGGGACGACACTGTACTCGAAAATACATCGCGAGAAGATCCCGTTGAAGAAACTGCTTCAGTATATGTCACAGGCGGCGGACGGGCTCGCCAAAGCGCACGGCGCCGGCATCGTCCATCGCGACTTGAAGCCCGAGAACATAATGGTCACGGAAGACGACTATGTTAAGGTCCTCGACTTCGGACTGGCCAAACTGGTGGAACCCGAGGGATTGGCCGCCGCTCAGCCCGGCAGCCATGAGTTTGAAGAGGCGCCTACCGTAGTAATGCAACAGTCACGGGCCGGCATGGTAATGGGAACGGTGGGCTACATGTCTCCTGAGCAGGTGCAAGGCAAACCTGTGGATCAGCGTTCAGATATATTCTCATTCGGATGCATCCTCTACGAGGCCGCTACGGGCAACAGGCCTTTCGAGGGTGATTCGTTGATCGATTCGCTGCACAAGATTGTCTATGCACCCGCCCCGCCGATAGCAGAGCTGAATCCTGCAGCCCCAGCGGAGCTTCAGCGCATAGTGCGCAAGAGCCTGTCCAAAGATCCGGCCGAGCGCTACCAGTCCATAAGAGATTTGAACATCGATTTAAAGGAACTGGTAAGAGAGTACGAGTTGCAGCCCTTGCTCTCAGCGGTGTATTCGGCGCCATCGACGACACTGGCTCAACCGGCGGTGCGCGCGGCGGTGGCAACCCACTCGGCTTACACTAGCAGTCAACAGGTAACACCCACCGGCCCAGTGCCGCTGGTCTTGGCGGCACGGCGTGGAGGGCCTGGCAAATGGATCCTAATTTCCGCCGGAATCACCGCTCTGGCCACTGCGGTGTCTCTTGCTTTCTTCGTCGGGCGAAAGCACAGTGGACCAGCGTCATCGCCTTTTCAGAATACCAGGATAACCAAGCTGACCAGCACCGGGAGATCTATCGATTCTGCAATCTCTCCTGACGGTAAATACCTCGCTCATCTTGTCGAAGACGCAGGCCAACGAAGCTTATGGATCAAACAGGTGGCCACCGCCACCAATGTCCAGATCGTGGCGCCGAGTAATGCAGCTTATACAGGCCTGAGCTTCTCGCCGGACAGCAACTATGTCTATTTCGCAAGCAGACCTAAAGATTCTGTCATCGGTGTTCTCTATCAGATGCCGGCGCTTGGGGGTAGTCCCAAGAAGCTTCTAGAAGATGTTGATAGCCGCATAAGCTTCTCGCCGGACCGCAAAGAGTTTGTCTTCGTGCGCAATTCGAACAAGGGAAAAGAGACGGCACTGTTCATCGCCAATGCCGACGGTTCCGCAGAGCGCAAACTGGCTTCAATGCAGTTCCCGGAACGCTACGTGGATCCACAGTGGTCTCCGGACGGAAAGGTGATAGCCTGCGCGGCCCAGACCTTTGTCGACGGGTATCACCACACGGTCCATGAAGTGCGAGTCGACAACGGGGCTCAGAGACCGTTGACCTCCCAAAGATGGTTGCAGACGCTGGGACTGGCCTGGCTCGCCGATGGAAGTGGGCTGGTTCTCAGCGGCATGGATCAGACTCCCGGCGCAAGCCAGTTCCAGATATGGTACCTGTCCTATCCCGAAGGCAAGGTGCAACGGATCACGAACGATCTTAACAACTACGCGGGCGTGACCCTCACTGGGGATTCGGCGGCGCTGGCCACTGTGCAGGCAGAGGCCGTTGCGAAGATATGGATTGTTCCTAACGGAGACGCGACCCGGGCCAAGCAGATCACCTCCGGCTCGGGCAAGTACGATCAGCTTTCATGGACCCCGGATGACAGGATCGTCTATGTGTCGGATGCTGGCGGAACGATCGACATATGGATAATGGGCTCGGACGGAAAGAACCAGACGCAGCTTACCTCAAATGCGGGCATAAACATGATGCCATCGGTTTCGGCCGATGGTAGATATATCGCATTCACCTCCAATCGCGGCGGCAATATCGGTACGTTCCATATATGGAGGATGGACATAGACGGCGGCAATCCCAAGGAACTAACCAATGGCCAGATCGATTTCTGGCCGACATGGTCGCCGGACGGGAAGTCGGTGCTGTACACACCGCTTTCAAACCAGATGAAACCTGCAATTTGGAGAGCATCGGCTGACGGGAGCGGCGCGACTCAGGTGTGCGACTGGACAGCCCTGGAGCCGGTTTCCTCGCCTGATGGAAAGCTGATAGCAGCCTGTTCCAGCGAAACGGAGGGTTCTATGGTAAACAGGGTGGGCATCTTCCAATCTAACAACGGGCAACTTGTGAAGGTACTCGATATCGACGCCTTCAGGCAAGAAGGACCCGGCTATCGATGGGCTCCAAACGGTAGGGCCCTTACCTACATAGACAATCGGGCAGGTGTCTCCAACATCTGGAGCATTTCGATAGACGGCGGCGCTCCAAGGCAGATTACGGATTTCGCGACGGATCAGATATTCCGCTTCGATTGGTCGCGCGACGGCAAGCAGATAGCTTGCTCCCGCGGAGTCGAAATGACCGACGTAATACTGCTTCGAGATCTAAACCGCCATGAGAAACCATGAAACGCGCTGCGACTATCGTATCCGTGCTCTTGGCCGAAGGATGTCCGCTGTCCGTACTTCGGTCGTCGTTTTGAATTCCCATCAC
>DATFXM010000017.1:0-2757 GCA_035315885.1 Blastocatellia bacterium | reverse complement strand
CTGATCCTCCCTTGGCTCATGCGGATACGGCCGGGTCTCACACCGCTGGCCGCCGCTGGTCTGGTGATCGTGATGATCGGTGCGACAGTGTACACGTTGGCTGCTGGTCAGGTCGCGTCGGCGCTGATGCCGCTGGTGGTGGGGCTATTCTGTGCATTCGTCGCCTATGGCCGCGGGCGGCTAACACCGCAGCTCGGTTAGATCAATCAACATCTGACAGGAGTATGGCAATGATAGCAGCGCTCAGCTAATCACGGATCGTATCAGGGAACTCATTTACTTTGTGTCACGTAGTGAAAGGTGAATCGGGATGTGCAGAAACATCAGAACTCTATTTAACTTCGAACCGCCGGTGACTGACGCAGAGATCCATGCGGCTTCGCTGCAGTTCGTAAGGAAGATCAGCGGCTTCAACGCGCCCTCCAGGGCGAACGAGGCAGCGTTCTTTGGGGCTGTTGATGAGGTCGCCAGAATCTCGGGTCGACTTTTGTCCTCGCTTCAATCAACCGCAGCGGCGAAGAATCGGCAAGAAGAGATCGCCAAGGCGAGGGTACGGGCTGCGCGGAGATTCGGCAGGTGATAGATCGTTCGACAAATCGATTTCGTACTTCCTCGTTCGACTTTCCAGACAGGGCCTGGTAAGGCTTCGTTCCAGTGGGCCCGCATCCCTCGACACACTTCCTTGTCGCTCCCCTCACGAAAGCATGATTGTTCATCTCATCGATGGCACATACGAATTGTTCCGCCACTTTTACGGTCTTCGCCGCTTCACCAAAGGCGAGGATCGGTCCTTCGGCGCTGTGGTCGGTGTGCTGCATACTGTGCTGCAGATGATCGAGACCGGAGCAACTCACGTCGGCGTGGCGACCGATCACATCATCGAGTCCTTTCGCAACCGGATCTGGTCCGGCTATAAGACAGGGGACGGCATCGATCCCGCGCTGCTCGCGCAATTTCACCCCCTCGAAGAATCACTCGCTGCTATGGGTGTCGCGGTATGGCCTATGATTGAGCTGGAGGCTGATGACGCGCTTGCCTCTGCTGCGCGGATCGCCTCCGAGAACAGGGACGTTCAGCAAATTTGTATCTGGACGTTCGACAAGGACCTGGCGCAGTGTGTCCGCGGCGACCGGATCGTGCAGGTTGATCGCAGAAGTCAGAAGATCCGCAATGAAGCAGGAGTTCGCGAGAAGTTCGGAGTGGGGCCGGCGTTGATTCCCGACTTTCTCGCTCTCGTCGGCGACACCGTTGATGGATATCCAGGCATCGCGGGAATCGGTCCGATCACAGCTGCACGGCTGCTAAACCAATACGGCGCCCTAGAGCGCTTCCCACCGGAGGTACTGGGGAACAGCCGAGATCTAGCGCTGCTGTTCAAGGATCTGGCAACCCTCAGGACCGATGCGGGTCTGTTCCGCGATGTGGACGAGCTACGGTGGCATGGGCCCAGCGACGCATTCGCCGCATGTGCGAAGAACCTGGGAGAGAGTCGTCTGCTGGAGCGCTGTCGTAAGGCATTGGTTGCTGCGAAGGAGGTTAAACCAAGGAAATGAACACAAAGACGCAGGACGAACCTAAGGGATTCCGTGGACCACACTGTCATCGCAAGCTGAATCAAGGCTTGGATTCCCTGGGAGCATTTATGAAGCAAACCTATCCTGGCCGCAAGCTCATCAGCATCAGCCAGAAAAAACAAACCAACATTTCTTAGAACGGCAGAGTTGCTCGACGGACCGGGAGATTACCACCCGTAGTAAGTCTTGAGGGCTTCGTACAAAAAATTGGATGCGACGCCAATCTCGATTTGCCAGGATGCATCTACGGCCTTTGCCAGCATGCTCTTCATCCAGCCCCTGACCCGGGGACCAAATCGTTTCGTTCTTACATCCTCTCCATCGGCGTCGGCTTCAATTGCCGATCGCAGTTCGTCGATGTCCGCCACGGCAACATTACGTTCTTGCAAAAGAGATTTTAAGGCCTTGAAGTCTCCCTTGATTATCCGATTGGTTACCGTCTGGCGGTTATGGTCTCCAACCAAGATCGTGGTGTTGTCCCCGAAAATGGCATTGTTAAACATCGAAGCGGTATCCGGCGATTGGCCCACTTTTTTTATTTCCTCGGGGGTCATCTCTTCTGCAAGTTTCTCGTTAAGTTCCAGGACAAAGTCGAGCAATCTCGATCGCACTTGGGTTAGGATTTGTGTTAATTGGCCCGGTCCGACAGCGCGCCACGCCTGCTGAACGTGGAAGTCATTGCTCAATGGCTTGCCCAGAAGGCCATAAAATTCTGGAGGAAGCGGTATGCTAAGCACTTTTGTATCGTTCTTCTTCGCAAGTTGCTCCAATGCCGAGATCGATTCACGTGCCCAATAGCGCGTGAACTTGCCGCGGAGATCCTCGCCTAAATGAGCCGTCGGCAATGATTGATCATTGTAGGTGTACGCGGTGTTCGTGACGTTACCCCTAATTTCCACATTGAAAATTCGATAGTCAGGAACTTGAACATCTTCAGGATAGCCTGTCAGTTCGAGGTTGACCCAACCAATTAATTCTTTCTGACCGAGCCGATGGAGCAGCACCTTGGTCTTTATAAGTGCGTCCGTGAGGGTAGGTCGCTCGCCGCGAGACGTGCGGCCAGGCGTACTGCACGCCAGCGGGCAGGGTGACGGTAGCGCGCCTGGTCAGCGCGGCGCCCGCGACGTCGACGTCGTAATGCGTGAGATCAGCCCCGACGTTTGCGTAGAGCGCGACCTTGCGC
>DATFXM010000016.1:0-40431 GCA_035315885.1 Blastocatellia bacterium | reverse complement strand
CACCCCGCCACGACTGGGTTCCGGCGCCGTGGTCACGAGCAAATCCCCTAACGTACTAAGTCTCGCCCGGCAGTGAACCATAGCTTCCGCCTTGCTGCGTGCGATCTTAGATCTGCTCAAAGGCGGTGTCAGCAATGCGGTCCAACAACGTCCGTGGCCACGAGCACTCATCAGGCGTACCGGAATGTCATGGTCGGCCGTGCGTCGGAAGAGTGACTGGTCAAACGTGAAGGCGATCGACAAGGGAGTTCCGTTCGCAAGGCTCTCGTCGCTAAGAGCGAACAACGTCCGAGCGGCCTGATCGCCGCCAATGATAGATTGCTGGTCGTCGATCGCAAGAAGCACCGATGATCCTAAATCGTCTGAAGGTGCAGCCGCCAGGATCCAGCAATGCTGAAAGTGTTCACGAAAGATTCGTTCCTCAATGGCTCGCGCGGACACGACCACCAGTTGGAGCAGCAGGGGAAAGGACTGATCGTCAGGTTGCTGGTGCACTTTGGAAACGTCCAGCACACCCAACAAACCTCCCTGAGGATCGAAGATCGGCGCGCCCGCGCAACTCAACCGGGTGTGCCGGCTGCGGAAATGCTCGCCACAATGCACGAGAACCGGCCGTCGATCCGTGATGCAGGTGCCGATACCGTTTGTGCCTTCGACCCGCTCCGACCAGACGCCGCCAAGCCATATACCCCACCGCTTGAACTCCTGGTCCTGGCGATCATCCCCACGATGGTGGATGGCGACTCCATCGCTGTTGCACAAGAGAACTACGTAAGACTGCAGGCGAACAATGGCATAGAGGCGGTCGATCTCTTCCTGGGCTTGGAGTAGAAAACTATGCAGGGGTTCGCGAGAGGTCCTGAGCTCACGCTCTGTCAGCAAGTGTGGCGCTGAGCTGCTCCGTGGGTCGACACGAAAGTCGAGCAGACACCTTCGCCAGGAATCGTCTATCGCCTCAGGCTGGAAGCTTTCGCTCGAGCCGTCAGCCACCAACTCAATGCGCTCTTCGTGTGACACATCCACGATGGAACGATCGGCACAGAGTTGGGCGCCTGTGTTCATTTATCTTCAGGACCACCTCGGGCATTGGCTAGTGGCCATCATTCTTGCACATGTCTACGCACGTCGGCGAGTCCGCCCACTTCTCTTTGTTGCATTTCGAGAGCAGAAGATTGATGTTCGTTAACCTCTATCTGCGTCTGCAAGAAATGTTAAAACGACTCTCCCACGAGTTCTTCACTTTTTTTCCAAAGCGCCTCAGCACTTTGTGGATCGAGCGCGTACCCGCGCACTCCTTCGTTTATCGGGTTGATAGTCACATGATCGGGAACGGTCTCGCCAACGTGACAGTTCTCGCAATATCGACCGCCGATCTCACTGGCGGGAGCAACAACCGCCGCCCAAACCGAGGTCGCGGCTCCCTGAGGGATGGTTTTCAACTGGAACGCCGGTTTACCCTCAGCCGCAAGCTGCTGATTCATCTCATCGATCATTTTTTGAAATTGGCTCAAGTCTGTGTGACGACCCAGCTCCGTATGTATGGCTCCCGGATGCACAGCGGCGGCGCGTACGCCACGCTCCCGATGCCGTCTGTCAAAGGCCACGGAAAAGAGGATGTTTGCCGTCTTCGATCGGCCGTACGCCATGAAGGGGTCATAAGGCGTCCGCTCGAAATTGGGATCCTCGAGATCGACATTGGAGAAGCGGTGACCCGCAGAAGACAGGTTGATCAAGCGTCCTTCCTTGCGAATGAGCCTCGCAATCCGATTGACGAGCACAAAGTGGCCCAGATGATTAGTGCCGAACTGCGTCTCAAAGCCGTCGGCCGTATGGCCAAACGGTGTAGCCATCACTCCCGCATTGGCGATGACCACATCGAAGGGTTCCGCTTTCGCTAACAGTTCATCGGCGCAGGCTCGCACGCTCTTAAGATCGGCCAGGTCGAGTGCAATCAGCTCGAAGCTTCCACCATTGGCCGCCGCATCCCTTTGTATTTGCGCGGTTGCTGCTTCAGCCTTGGACAAATCCCGTGCCGCACCCACGACCTGCGCGCCGTGCGCTGCAAGGGAGCGCGCAGTCTCCACCCCGAGCCCAGCGGAAACGCCAGTGACTAGAATTCGTTTGCCCTGCAGATTCACACCTGACAAAACTTCGTCTGTAGTTGAGGTCGCCCCAAATACTCTCGCCATCCTTTCCTCCTCGAAATTATTTTTGAGCGGGAGGCTCAGGCATTGCAAATCGAAAAGAATCCTCACTTCAAGCTATCAGCGCAATGATTCCCACGCAAACTCAGTCGATGATCATGAAGACGTCCGTGCATGCCGAGCCCACCCAACGCCATAGTCCACGGTAGTTCTCGTGAAGATCAGCTTTGTTAAGCAGCCGAGTCTCTCCGGTTCAGTCATCGGGTTTAGAGTTTTCTCGATCAACTCCGCCCCGCCAAGCCTTATCGAAAGTTGTCGAAAATAATCGAAAATGGTAGACTCGGCGTCGCGGCTACCTGCAGAGAGTCTTCCGAGATTGTGACTATTGGAAGATGACGATGCGAAAAATCGTACACATCGATATGGACGCGTTCTACGCTTCTGTCGAACAGCGGGATGATGTACAACTGCGCGGCAAACCTGTAATTGTCGCCTGGCTGGGAAATCGTTCGGTCGTCTGTGCCGCTTCATATGAAGCAAGGCGCTTTGGAGTGCGCTCGGCAATGCCTGTAGGTCGCGCGAAACGCTTGTGCCCCTACGCGGTCTTTGTACCTCCAGATTTTCCGCGTTACGTGGCAGCCTCGCGGGCGGCGCGTGAAATCTTCGCGCAGTATACAGATTTGATTGAACCGATGTCGCTGGATGAGGCTTATCTCGATGTAAGTGAGAACAAGGCAGGTTTGCCGACCGCGACGCGTGTGGCGATCGCCATTCGTAAGCAAATCAAGGACGAGCTGCGTCTCACCGCATCGGCCGGTGTCGCGCCAAATAAGTTCCTGGCAAAAATAGCTTCGGACTGGCGGAAGCCGGATGGACTCTTCGTCATCACACCTGAAAACGTAGCGAAGTTTCTACCGCCGCTGCCGGTTGCACGCTTGCCGGGTGTAGGCAGGGTGACCGAAGAAAAGCTTCGCCGGCTCGGAATAAGAACAGTGGGTGAGTTGCAGAATCTGGATCTGACGAGACTGGAAAACCAATTTGGCCGCTATGGACTGCGTCTGTATGAACTGGCCCGCGGCGTTGACGATAGCAGCGTCGTAACACACAGACCTACGCAATCGATATCGGCCGAGAACACGTTTGAGCAAGACATACCGTTGTCACAAACCGAGGCAGTGATCCGTCGTCTCGCTCAAAGAGTCTGGTCTGCTTCGCGTAAGGAGTCTCGAGTCGCACGTACCGTGGTTCTTAAGTTGAGGACAAGCGAGTTCCACATTCTCACCCGAAGCCACACGCCAGCCTCTCCCCCTTCTTCCTGCGAGGAATTGATTAACATAGCGTTGTTGCTGCGAGAGCGAGTAGATCTGAGCCCGCGGCAGCTCTATCGCCTGGTTGGAGTCGGCCTAAGCAACTTTCGGGAGCTCGACGATGCCTCCACGGAGTCATCGGCCTTTAGCTGAGTCGTGAGGAAAAGCTCTTCAGAACCTCATCGCAGCAGGGTGAAAACGTTTGATTCGCCCGCCGCCGTAGTGATCTTGATAGAGTTGTTGCCGGTAACAAGCCCTAGCTTCTTTGGCTTGCCTTTCAGGCTGACGAGTTGCTGTGTGACGCCGGTTATGAATTGGTTCCGTTCGACGTCGTTTATTATAACGTGCGGGTTGGAGCCGAAATTCTGCCCGGAGATCGTCAGTTTCTTTCCGCTCGAGGTAACGAGATCGATGACCGGAAGCTGAAGCACCGGCGTACCGAACTGGTATGCGCCTCGGCCGTAGGTCGCCGCCTGCAGGAAACCGCGCGGGTCCGCGACGATTGCTCTCACAACCACCGGCGGAAGACCATCGTTAAGGCCCACCCAGCTTCCACCTCCGGTCGATGAACGATAGATTCCTATGTCCGTCCCAATGGACAACGTGTTTGAATCCGCCGAATCTATCGCAAGCGCATTCACAGGTATATCGGGCAAATTACCGCTTTGATCGGACCATGTATTGCCGTTGTCGGTCGTCTTGAATACGTGACCCGCTCCGAAACCCGACAGGCAGACATAGGCTACGGCTGAATTTGCATCGTCAACCGTGATCGCGGTTATCGATCTGTCCGGCAAGCCGGGCGTTACGTCCGTCCACGTCGAACCGCCGTTGGCGGTGACCATTGCACGGCCTTGCTCCGACCCCGTGTAGATTACGTTCTGATTCGATGTACCCACCCCAATCGCGCTCAGCACATCGGGCCCAAACTGCGTCACGCCGCGAGTCAAATCGACTGTGCCGCCAGGCGCCTGCCACGTGTTGCCAAAATCCGGACTGACGAAGAGCCGCCATGTCCCAAACAGCAGAGTCGGGTTAACTCGCGTTCCGACGAGCGGTGCAAGAAAACTGACGCGTGGGTTCGATGACGGTTCGCCAAAAGTCGCTTCGATCGCGACCTGTCGATCAAAGTGGTCGCCCCTGCTTGTAAATCGATACACATTGCACCCGACGTAGTTGGTTACGATTGAATCGTTTTGCGGATGCGTTACGACAGTCTTGAAATCTCCAGTTATAAGCTCCTGCCACTGAAAAGGCGCGCCTGCTCGTCGCTGCATGCCATTGTCTTGAGTCCCAACGTATGAAATTGTCGGGTCAACTGGATCGATAGCTATGCCGTACATCTGACTCAGCGAAAGGGTCGAGTTCAGCGATGAAAACGTAGTCCCGCCGTCAGTCGATCGGGACAGTCCACCATCATTGCCGATGTAGACAATGTTCGGGTTTCCCGGAGCAAAAGCCAGCGCGTGCTGGTCAATGTGCGATGTCGATGTGGCGGGAGTGAACCGGAATCCACTCCCGGAGGGCGTGAGATTCTTCGTGAGGTTGTCGTAAGACGTGCCGCCGTCGCTGCTCTTGAAGACGTCGCGCGTCCCGACATAGATTGAGTTCGGATTGCCCGGAGCGGCCGTGATGTACGTGTTGTACCCGAATTGAGCGGTATCCAGACCAGAAGATCCGCGGTTTTGCCACGTCGCTCCACCGTCGGTCGAGAGAACAACCCGCGCTTCAAATGCACCGCTGATAAAGCCACCCGTGTAGACGTAGATCATCTGATCCGACACAACGGCCAGCTTCACGTCTACCGTCTTGCCCTGATCGTAAGGTGTAGCAAAGAGATTTGACCAACTGCTCCCGCCATCCGTCGACCTGTAGAGACCGGGGGGTTGACCACCAGTATCAACGCGAGACGTCGCGAGATAGATCTTGTGCGGATCCGACGGGCTGATCGCCAGGTCTCGCGCAAGTCCCGGCAATCTTGCCGACCAGTTTGCTCCACCATCGGTCGAGACGTATAGCGCTCCGGAATAGACGCCGCCGCCCGGAACTCTCATCGAGTACAGCCCCAGATAGACCCGCGATGGGTCTGCTGGGTCGACCTTGATGCTGGTTGTCGATCCAACGGACGGAAGAGTGGAGTTGCTGACGCGTGACCAGGTTTGCCCACCGTTGGTCGACTTCAGAACCCCGCTGCCCAGATAGCCCAGGTCGTCACCCATTCCGGCGTAGACGATGGCCGGGTTCTGATCGCAAAAGGCAATCGAGCCGACCGCTAGATCGACCTGGTCGTCACTAACCGGTATGAAGCTTGATCCGCCATCCGTAGAGCGCCAGATTCCTCCGCTTGCACCGCCAATAATGACGAGCTGGGGGTCTGCAGGAGAGATCGCGATGCTCGTTATTCTGCCGCTTGTCGCGCCCCAGTTGTTGGGAAATCCCGAGGTCGTAGGCTTTGGTCCAAGCGATTGCCATTCGGTCTGCGCCGCCAGCGGGGCCTTCAGTCTTGAGGATTCAACGGGGCGAGATTCCCACGCCCTCAGTCGCGCCTCGCTCGGCACTGAGTCAAACGGATAAGCTCGCTGAAACATGAACCACTGGTTACCCTTCTCGACCTCTTCGACATATTCCGGTTCGACTGGAACCGGTGTAGGGATGTCTCGTTCTCGATTGTTACCGTGACTGGCAGTGAGGAACGGTACGATCAGGGCAAGGAGGAAAGCTCCGATTGCGAGGTGGCGTGCTTTCATCGTGGTACTCCCCTCTATAAGGGTGGCCTGATTTTTTGATCGCCGCGAAAAAACGATTTACTCGTCTCGTCGGTCTGGAACCTCTGGAGTCGAACGTTTGCTGGCGTGGCGGCAGCTGCCAGCAGTTTGCTGCGCGTTTACTCTCAACATTTGTTCTCGTGTCTATAGTCCCGTTTGCCGCGCAACCCGTCTCTAAGAAAGACGTAATAGACTGGACTTTGACTGCACTCGTCCTGACTAAGACGTGCGAACGTCTCGCACAGCATACAACATCCAACGTTTTCTACGAAACATCCAGGATCACCGGGCTGCGTAGCAGCAAGTCCCTGGATCAAGCGTCGGATCACCTTGGATGGTTTGCGCATTCTGTCGCGCTGGACAACCACGAATCAATCTTCGTGCTGCAGTGTTAGAACTCCCGACGAATATCGTTGCGGAGCTTAACGCGATCGGCGAGACTGCCGGAAAGGCCAAGGGCATAGCTATCATTCATACCTTAACGCAATTATTGGGTCGACCTTCGTGGCCTTACGCGCCGGCAAGTAAGTAGCCACAAACGCCACTCCAATAAACAAGACCGGGACGCCAATAAATGTCATAGGATCAGTAGCGCCAACTCCGTAGAGCAACTTTGACATCACTCGAGTCACGGCGAAGGCTGAAATCAACCCAAAGGCTATACCCGTTATGGTGATGGTCATCCCTTGCCTGGCAACCAACTTGAGTACGTCAAACTTCTCGGCGCCCAGGGTCATACGGATACCGATCTCCTGAGTGCGTTGCGTGACGGAGTATGACATTACACAGTAAATCCCAGCGACTGCCAGGATCAGGGCCAGCGCCGAGAAGGCGCTCAGCAAAAACGTGAGGACGCGTGGTCGAGAAAACGATTCGGCGGCTACCTCTTCCAGCGTCTTGACGTCGAAAACAGGCTGGTCATTGTCCACCGCATAAACCTCTTGGCGAACAGCAGCGGCCCAAGCCGCCGGATCAGACGGGGTGCGAACTATCAGGTGCATGATAGAGGAGGGATTCTGTAAGTATGGCAGATAAATCTGCGGCATATTCAGCTCGCCTTGCGGAACTCCGAGCATCCCGTCCTGCTTCACGTCTCCTACTACGCCGACAATTTCCAGTGAGAGATTATTCGATTCTGGAACCCAGTATGCTCTCATCTGCGGGAATTGAGGCCTGATTCGCTTCCCCACGGGATCTTCGTCAGGCCAATACCGGCGCGCCATACTTGCGCTGATCACAACAACGCCGCGGGCTTCGTCTGCATCTTGCTCCGTGAAACGCCGACCGGCTAACAGAGGGATACCGACTGCGTTGAAGTAGTCGGGGCTGATTACAGCATAGTGCGCCACTGGTGCTGATTCAGGTGCAGGAGGGGTACGGCCTTCGATGACGAAAGGCACCGTAGGAGATATAAGTCCCAGTGGTGGATAGTTGATCGTAGAAGCAGATTCAACGCCTGGCAGAGTCTGAATTCGCTGAAGGACCTGCTGATAGAAACCCGCTACCTGGTGTCCTCCCGGATACTTCGCCTTGGGCAGGAATACCTGCATAGTCAGAACATTATTCGTATTGACGCCGCGATCTACCAAATGAAGGCGTAATACGCTTCTGATCATCAATCCGGCTCCGATCAGCAAGACTACTGACAGAGTGATCTCAGATATCACCAACAGGTTGCGAAGTCGCCCCCCGCCGGCGCCTGAGTGCGCACCTCCGCCCACTTCTTTGAGGGCTTCAGTAAGGTCGAGCCTTGATGATCGTAAGGCTGGAGCTATACCGAAGATCACACCCGTAAGCAATGAGATCATCAGATTGAAGACGAGAACAGAAACGTCAAGACGGAACTCGCCGGCTCGGTTTACCGCGGAGTAAGGGATTAAACCGTTGAGAAGGTCGATCCCCCATAAGGCCAGCAGCAAACCTGCCGCACCGCTTAGCAGTGCCATCAGCAGGCTCTCGGTGAGCAACTGGCGAATCAGACGTAGGCGGCTGGCACCGACTGCCACACGTATAGCCATCTCCCTTTTTCGCACGGTCGTTCGAGCGAGGAGCAGGTTGGCGGCGTTGGCGCAAGCAATCAGCAGTACAAAGCCTACCGCTGCCAGCAGCATCAACAGCGTCGAGCGGGAGCCTTCACTCCATTGCAACGGCAAAGAAACAAGCTTCACACCCACGCCTGAATTAAAGGCGGGGTACTCTTGCTCAAGCCTGCGGTATAAGGTGTTCATCTCTTCTTGAGCTTGCTTGAGCGATACGTCCGACTTCAGCCGTGCGTACACAAACATTATTTGATCAGAATCGCCGCGCGCACCGGTCTCAGAAGGACGCCCCTCGCGCCTTAGCTGAGTACGATCAAGAGTCAAAGGGATGTATATATCCAGCTCGCGATTGAGGACTCGGAAAATCCGGAAGTCAGATGGCAACACACCAACTACCGTGTAAGGCTCACCTTCAATTGCAATCTGCTGCCCGATGATTCCAGGGTCGGAATCAAAACGATGTTGCCAGAGGCCGTGGCTCAGGATCGCTACTTTGTTGAGACCGGGCTGTTCTTCTTCAGGAAGAAATGTACGACCCAGTGCTGCCTTTACTTTCAGTAAGGGAAAGTAGTCAGGGGAAACGGTGAGGCCCTGCAAGCGTTCGGGCTCACCTCGACCAGTGAGGTTGAGATACAAGAACCGCCAGCCGGCCACATACTCGAAGATCCGGTTTTGATCTCGCCAGTCTAGGAAATTGACCGCCGACACGAGTGCAGTATCCTCGCCCCGTTTCAGGTTGGTCTCCCAAACATTCGCGATCCGGTCAGGGTCTTCCCAGGGAACGGGGCGGATTAGAACACCGCTTATCACACTAAAGAACGCGCTATTAGCTCCGATGCCTAATGCTAAGACAAGCACTACTACAGCGGTGAAGCCGGGTCGCTTGAGAAGCATCCACACGCCGTAGCGTAGATCCTGGATAAGTGTTTCCATCAGCTTTTTCACACGGGCGCTTCCACACCTGCTTGCCACCCAACGTCAGAACAAACGTGTCAGCCCCGCTCACACGCCAAACTGACGCAGGTGATGGTCGATGTGGCGGTAAACGAGCACGCCCCAGTCCCGCTCCGACATCCGCCCGAACGCCGGGTGCTCATCCCACTTCTGCTTTCCTTCGCTTCCAGCCATTTGCTTCATTAATGCCTTGAGAGCTTCCACCTCGACCTTACAGTCACCCGCGCATCGCACCAACAACTCTGGTGCAGTCGGAGCTCCTTTCGGGAAAGGTAGCCAATAGATCACCGCGTAGCGCACGGCCCCGAGCCGCAGCAACCCCGGCCTGGGCTCCGTCGTCAATTCTCCGAGCGCCATTCGTACGCCGTCGGTAAGGTGCGCCAGCATCTGCCCACAGCTCATCTTTCCCCATTTCGGCGTATGCTGTAGCGTCAATCCATCGAGACGCTCGAATAGTGAATGCCGGTCCGCACTGTTAAACATGCTTTTCATAGATCCTCGTAGTTATACGCCTCAATCAGATTCAGCAGTCCGCGCAAAATCTAGACCCTTAGCGAACCACGGAACCCCCTGACGGCGTAGTAAGACGAAGCACCGTTGTGATACACGAAGACGTGGTCATAGCGACGATCGCCAAAAATCGCGCCGCCAAGTTTTCTAATCTCAGGAGGTGTCTTCAACCAGCTCGATGTCTTCGTATCGAAGTTTCCGAGTGTCTGCAGCTCTCGATACTGTTCCTCCGTCAGAATCTCGATTCCCATGGCAGCCGCCATATCCAGCGCGGTATCTTTTGGTTTGAATTCTTTGCGCGACTCCAGCGCTTCGCGGTCGTAACAAACATTTCGGCGCCCTTTGGGGCTTTCTGCTGAACAGTCATAAAAAATGTATTCGCCCGTCTTCTTGTCATAAGCAACCACATCCGGTTCACCGCCGGTTCTCTCCATTTCATTGAGAGACCACAGGCTTTCACTATTAGCTTCCAGCTTTGCCTGTACGTTATCCCATTCGAGACCTTTGTGGCGGTTCATGTTTTTCTCAAATCTGGCCTTCAATGCTCCGAGTAGTTCTTCACGCTGTTTTGTTTTCACGTCTCTTGCCCGTTTCATCTCTGTCTTTTCCTTTCTGCTCGTGTCATTGGTGCTCGCCGGCCTTCGCACGGCTGAACTGAATTGCTCGTTCTCCCACTTGTGACTGCCTGACAGTTTCTAGAGTGCGCGAGCCTTAATGATAAGCTAACCAGGCCGACCGAGGGGAGGCTCCGGCGGAATGCTTTCGTTCTCGCCTACAGCAAGTAACCACACTGCAGATTCACATGGGTTACCACCTGAAGCAATTCGCGGTCTAGAGCCGCGCCGGCGTCAAACGAAGTCGAAGTCGATATGAACTCAATATATAGAGAGCGATCGGAGGTTTCGAGAGCAGGAGAGTTCTCGTAAGCGCCAATACAAAGCTACGAAAACCGTGACAGGCGAAGCATTGCATCGGGCAGTTGATGGTCGGGTCAAAGCTCTGATACGCATCGTACGCCGGACGTAATCTCAAACAGCAGTGCGTCTCCTTTGGGCAACCTTTATATGTCTTGTGTTGTTAATTTCGAACGCGATCTGGAACGGGTGATGGGCAAGCGCGCGGGCCAAGTCTTGCCGAGAGTCTGTCGGCGTTATTGACGAGATTCTCGAGCTTGTTTAGCCCGCACGCTGTTTCGATGCGCCCTCTTTCTTAGTCACCAGCGTTTACGATGGTAGCCAGGTTTCCATGTTTCAGAGAGATGCTCACAAGGACCGCCGGCTTACTCTCGTCGTTGGGGTCGGAACGGGTTTCGTATGACGAATGAGCCCTCTCCACCACCTTCGCGACATGAGCGTCGGCACTGGCGATGACCTTCCGGTCTTTGATGATAGTCAGTTGATTCGTTTGATCGTCGAATGCCACTTCATACGTGCCAGCCTCGACCAGGGTGCCATTGACCGTCACTGGTTGGTTAAATGTCACTCCCTTCCGGGTTGTCTTGCCTAGCCCAACTGCAGTGGTAACGATTCCGATCAACAAGAACAAAAAAATGCGATTTGTAATGGACTTCATTGCACACTCCTACCTTTCTGTATCGCAGTCCCGGCGAGCCTGTTCAGTTCAGGCGCGCGCAACCGCGTGTCTTATTTAGTACAAATCTTGGTCCATTAAGTCTGAGGTTATCGCAGCGCGGGATGTACTTGAGTTTGAGTTCATTACAAGAAAGGTTGTCGATCGTTTCATGTATGCTGGTGACGATATGCCGCCACGTTTCGCGTTTCGGTCGCAGAAGGGCACCTCCGCCGTAACCTTGACTATCGAAGACAGAGAACGGACCACTTGGACGCATTCGAGTACTCAAGCATTACCGTTGCGGCGCGTCCGCCGTGTGCTAGACTCGTCGCGCTCTACCTAACGAAAAGGAAGACCGACGTAAGAACGAGCTATGATTAACCGACGCCATTTCGCTATTACCACAGCCAGCGCTCTGGGTGCGCTCGCCATGTCTCCCGCTGCCGCTTTCGCGTTGTGTAGTAGGCTCGATCGCGAGCTCACGGAGCTGGGTGATGCCGCTGCACCTGAACTGATGGCCAACGATGAGAAGTTCTGGGCACGGGTGCGAGGCGCGTACACGTTGAATCCTGATGTCGTAAATCTGGATCACGGTTGGACCAACCCCGCCACGCGTGCCGCGGTAGATAGGTTGGTGCAAGGTGTGCGCCAGCTCGAGGCGTTGCCGGCGGAGGAGCTGGAGCGTTTGTTCTTCGGCAGTAGCAGCACGGGAGTTCGCTCGGCCCTCGCCGACGCGATGGGTGTGCCGCTGACGGAGATCGCACTGGTCCGGAATGCTACCGAGGCACTGAACACCGTTCTGCTTGGACTTCCTCTCAAGGCTGGCGACGAGATCCTCTGCTCGGCGCACGACTACTTCGCAATGCTCGATGCACTGGAGCAACGCCGGGCGCGCGACGGTGTGGTGCTTCGCATGATAAGACCACCGGTCCCGGCACCCTCATTCGAGGCGCTGGCCGATCTCTACGAGGCTGCGATCGGCCCGCGAACTCGTCTGGTGCTGGTCACGCATGTAAGTAACCTCACCGGGCAGTTGTATCCAGTACAGCGCATCGCAGCGGCAGCGCACCGCGTGGGCGCTGAGGTGGTAGTGGACGGTGCGCAATCGCTCGGAGTTCAGGGTGATCCTGTTGCTGCACTCGATTGCGATTACTACGGGGCCAGCGCGCACAAATGGCTCGGAGCGCCAGTGGGTCTAGGAGTGTTGTGGATGCGTCCGGTGCACGTCGCGAAAATCTGGCCGCTAGTACCGCCGCCGCCGGATGTTATCGGCATGCGACGCTTCGAGTGGATAGGCACGGCACCGGGATATCTCGCGCCCGCCGCCTTGCCGGCTCTCGCGCTCCATCGTTCACTCGGCGCAGCACGAAAGGGGGCGCGCCTTCGATACCTGAGTTCGCATTTGCGCAAGCGCATTAGTGTCGCGCTGCCTGACATACGCTTTTACACTCTTGCCGAGCCTGTCATGAGCCTGGGCATTACAACAATCGAACTGCCCGGCGTGCTCAGCGATGATTTACAGAAGCGACTTCGCTTGCGCCATCAAATCCTGACGCAATCCATGGCCGGCAACAAGCGCGCACCGGAAATCCGTGGACTACGCATCACTCCCAACGTCTACACGACACCCGCTGAACTCGACCGACTGGTCGCCGCACTAAAGGCGGGCGAGGCTCCTCGTCCTCTTTAGCGGAGTCGAAGGTGTTATACTTTCGCGGGCTTGAACAGGTCTCCCGTGGAGAACGAGATTCGCGAAGAGTCGCGGGAAGCAGTTACAGGACTGCCGCTTGGCCGATAAAAACGAGACAGTTCACACTGTAAAAAGGGCACCGCAAAGTAAGCCGCCTGGCATCGCAGCGGCCGCCGCCGTAGGGACGACTGAGACATCTCACTGTCTCTGCTAGCCCACGCGTCGCAGTCCGCAAAGCGCCAGGTAGCGTTATGACACTTTCTGCCGGGACAAAGGTCTCTCGCTACCGCGTCCTCTCGCTGCTTGGGGCGGGCGGAATGGGTGAGGCGTACCTCGCCGAAGACACGCACCTCGAACGCAAGGTTGCTCTCAAATTATTACCCGCACAGTTCACCAAGGATGAGGAACGCGTGCGCCGCTTTATTCTGGAGGCGAAGGCCGCCTCGGCGCTGAACCACCCAAACATCATTACCATTTATGAAATTGGCGAGGCTGAAGCCGGGCGCTTCATCGCGATGGAGTTCGTCCAGGGGCGGACGCTGAGGGAGATGATCGGCAAATCGCCTTCGCCCGAGGTGCTCGCGGCAGCCGGCGGGCAGATTGCTCAAGCGCTGGCGGTGGCGCACGCGGCGGGCATCACGCACCGCGACATCAAACCAGAGAACATAATGGTGCGCGACGATGGTTACGCGAAGGTGCTCGACTTCGGTCTTGCGCGTCTAGCGCCGCTCGCTGCGTCCCAGTCTCAGGTTGCCACGCTCGCCCAAAACACGATGCCCGGGACAATGCTCGGGACGCTGGCGTACATGTCTCCTGAACAGGCGCGCGGCGGAGCGGTGACGACCGCGACAGACATCTTTGCACTCGGGATTGTCTTCTATGAATTGGCTACGGGAGAGCATCCATTCAAAGCTGATTCTTTGCTCGGGATGCTCTACCGGATCGGTTCACATTCTCCGCCGCCGCCGTCGCGTTTGAATCCCGCGATACCCGCATCACTCGACGAGTTGATTATAAGGATGCTCGAGAAAGAAGCGGATTTGCGACCAGCCGCGGAACAAGTGGAAAAGGCCCTCGCCGCGCTGGCTGGCGGCAGTAGCGCCGGCGAGGTTAGCCATGCGGCCGCGCCACCCGCTGCGCGCCACACCGTCGGACGGGAAAGCGAGCGGGCGGAATTGCGCGCGGGCTTCGAGTCGACGCTATCGGGCCGAGGGCTTTTAGTTTGCGTGGCAGGTGAGCCTGGCATTGGCAAGACCACCCTGGTCGAAGACTTCCTCTCGCAGCTTACAGCCCAAGGTCGCTGCACGCTAGCGCACGGCAGATGCAGCGAGCGGCTGGCAGGGACCGGAGCCTACCTCCCGCTGCTGGAGGCGTTGGAAAGCATGCTCCACAGCAGGAGCAACCCCTCGGCAGCGCGGTTGATGAAGCAAATCGCTCCTACCTGGTACGCGCAAGTAGCTCCGCCTTCCGGCGAAGACGAAGAAGCGATCCGGCTGATCAATGAACTGAGGACGGCCTCGCAGGAACAGATGAAGCGAGAGCTGGGCGCTTTTCTGCAAGAGGTCGCGCTCCTCGGACCGCTGGTGCTCTTCTTCGACGATCTGCATTGGGCGGACGTCTCGACGATTGATGTGCTTAGCTTTCTCGCCAGGAAGTTCGATTCACTGAACTTGCTGATCGTAGTCACGTACCGGCCATCGGATCTGTTGCTTCTGAAGCATCCGTTCTTGCAGATCAAGCGGGACCTCCAGGCACGAGGGTCGTGCCGCGAGCTGACGCTCGAATTTCTGAGTCAGGCAGAGATCGCCGAGTACCTGGACCTGGCCTTCCCCGGTCATCGTTTTCCATCGGAGTTGCCACACTTGATCCACGCAAAGACGGAAGGCAGCCCTTTGTTCATGGCCGACTTGGTACGCTACCTCCGCGACCGGAAAGCGATCGTACAGTCGAACGGGGACTGGACGCTCGCACAGGGCTTGCCGGAGATCGAGCGTGAGCTGCCGGAATCGGTCAAGGGGATGATTGAGCGCAAGATCGCGCAGCTCGGCGACGAAGACCACAAGCTACTGGTGGCGGCGAGCGTACAGGGTTACGAGTTCGATTCGGCGGTCGTCGCCCAGGTGCTGAAGATTGCGGCTGACGAAGTGGAGGAACGGCTGGAAAAGCTGGACCGCATCTTTGCATTCGTGCGACTGCTGAGCGAGAAGGAGTTTCCGAATCACACACTGACCTTGCGCTATCGGTTTGTGCACGTGCTCTATCAGAATGCGTTTTACGCCTCATTGCGGACCACACGCCTGGTGAAGCTCAGCGGAGAGGTGGCGCAGGCGCTGGAGGGCTTCTACGACAAGCAGTGTGCGAGTGTGGCAAGTGAACTTGCGGTGCTGTGGGATGAGGCGCGAGACTACAAGCGGGCGGCCGAGTATTTGCGGCTTGCCGCCGAGCGCGCTACCGCGCAAGTAGATGCTCTCGAACGCCACCTGGACAGCATGGATTAATCAATACCGACGAGAAGGAAGGCAAGGAGAATGAGATGACCGATCGCGATCAATATACACCGGGTCCGGCAATCGGGGCCCATGTGCGAAAGGAAGGAGAGAAGTGGACGCTGATTCTCGTCAGAGAACTGCGACACTCGCCGGAAAAAGTCTGGCAGGCGCTTACCGACCCACAGCATCTGCGCGAGTGGGCACCATTTGAAGCCGATGGCAGCCTGACTACGGCGGGAACTACGGTGAAACTGACTACGGTAGGAGCGCCCACGCTGCAGGTTTCCGAAACAAGAGTGACGCGAGCCGACGCTCCGAAGCTGCTTGAGTACAACTGGGGCGCCCAGGATATACGCTGGGAACTCGAAGCCCTTGGTGACGGCACGCGCCTGACGCTGTGGCACAACATCAATCGCGGCTTCATCTCAATGGGTGCGGCCGGTTGGCACATTTGTTTCGATGTTCTGGATCACCTTCTCGGCGGAACTCCCATCGGCCGAATGGTTGGCCCCGAGGTTATGCATTTCGGCGGCTGGCAACGGCTGAACGCAGAGTACGCCCAGCAGTTCGGCGTTGATCCCCGCGGTGGGTGGCCTAAGGCGCCGGAGGAGTCATGAGTCGAGGCGGATCGCAGAGCAGTGCATCAGCCGGCTTAAGAGCAACTACAAAACCAACGATCGACCGAACAACTCTGCGATGAGTTGTCCGGACGATCGGTGGCAGACTAGATGAAGAGGTATTATCTCGCCACGGGAAGCGATGCGGGCTGGTCGAGACGGAACTCCAGCAAGGATTCCGCTGGAATCATAAGCTGCTGGCCCTTCTTGGAACCTGCTATGCCTGTCCCTAGCGCTGCGCCCGAGACTACTCCGATCGCCGCACCGGTTCCGCCGCCCGCTATGCCGCCGATCAACGCGCCAAGCCCGGCGCCGCCGGCCACTTTACCCGCCGTCTTCTTGCCCTCACCGCTTCCCTTCATCTCGAAGGCGCTCGTCACGATTGGACAAGCTTGTCCGTTGATTTGGATGTCGGTGAGTATGAGCGTCAGTTTGGAGCTGCCCTTGAATCTGCCGGCGGACTTGGCGTCAGCAAGCTGACCGTAGACCTGAGCGCCCCTTCTCACGATCCTCTTTCCGTCGAGTGTCAGGTCTGTCTCCAGTGTTGCGGTGAACCGAGCTCCGGTCTTCTGCTTGGTCGTGTCCAGCGGCTCGGTCGTGCGCACCAAGATTCTGCTGCCGGCGGGAAGAGTGACCCTCGTCTGCACAGAAGGGCCAGCCGCGGCGGCAGGCGAGAATCCTTCAAACGCCTGCATCAGTACCAGAACTACGACTGCCGTACATAAGTTCGAATGTCGCATTTCTTTCCCTCCTGTGGGTTCATTGTTCTCCAACGATCGGCAACGACGCTGCAATTTGAAGGTCGATGATCAACAACAACTGGTGTTCGACTTGAACAAAGCGCGCGGCGGTAATCGCACCCAGAGCCTGCTTGAAACGCTCGTAGTACTTTCCAAGAAGTTCCGAGCGTTGACGCTGATAATCCATCGCGTTTTTTATCAGCTCGTCCGCCTTTGCATCGGTCAAACTGGCGTAGGAGCGAGCGTATTCCTGGATGTTATCCCTTCTCAGGTTGTTCAGCTTGTAAAGCTCGTCGTCATACTCGCTGTAAATTGGCCAGAACTTCGATGCATCCGCTGCGCTAAGCAGCATGACCTCGCCCATGAGTTGCGCCTTTTCCTGCCGCACGTTGCTGCGGATGAGTTCGATATATGCCTGGATGTTCTTCTGTTGAGCATCGGAGGCAGCCGGCTGGGACTCCGCCGGTGGAGTCGCTTTTGCCGGCTTCTTTGCCTGCGCCAGACCTAACTGACAGGAAATGGCCAGCACAAGCGGCGTAAGCCAAAGTCTGTTTCGGATGTTCATTGCGTGTCCTTTCTATCGCTGTTAGTCACCTGGCGGTTAGCAGTTTCCATGCGCGGAGCTTATGTGCATCGTCCAAGACGTTTGTAGTTTTCCGCTTACTTCTCGACCGTTTCCTGACTGAGCTGGCTCAAAAGCTTGTCCCATGACTGCAGGCGGCATTGACGCTCTCGGATGACTTTGTACAAACCTGAGAAACAATGGATGTGCAATAGCTGATTCTAGGAGCATGGGAAAAGGCTTGTACTGTCACTTTTGACAGTTATCAACTGAAAAGATGACAGACGCCTGATCAACCCGGCATCGGATGTAAAGCAAACGGTGAAACAACCGTCTCTTTCGACACAAATCGGCGCTGTCCTGCTCTGATCTTGATCGAGGAATGGGTGCCGTCCCCGCTATTAATCACAAACCGAAGCGGTTTCACGCAAAGAGCGCAAAGACTCGCAAAGAGCGGACAGACTCAAGACCCTTTGCTCTCTTTGCGTGAAACCCACCTTACTCAATCGCGCATCTCGGGGACAGCGCCAATTCCCATAGTCACCGGCAAACTAAATCATCAGGACTGGTAGATTGCGATGTGGTGGCTGCTAGCAGCGGTGAACGGTGCCTTAAGCCAATTGCTCCATCGCTCCCGCAGGCGCAACCCTGCCAGCCGCGCCATCAGGTCAAGCTCGCTCGGCCAGGCGTAACGCATCTGGATCGGGTAGAGCTTAATTCCAACGGCGGTGATCACGACATGTTGAGAAGTAATGCGCTGCGAGACTGGTTCGTGGCTAGAGACATCCAACTTCACCTCTGCGGCGCCGACATCGGTGGCCTGGACGATCTGCCCGCGACTGAAGCGGGTCAGGTCGGGCACAAAAGCCTCAATCAGGAACGAGCCATCGGGTCGGAGCCGTTTCGCGACATTGGCGAAGCACGTCACCTGCTCCTCCTGACTGAGCAGCATGAAGAACGTGTTGAAGACAATATAGACGAGAGAGTAAACGCCCTCGATAGGAACTTCTGAGAAGTTGCCGGCGTGGACTTGGATAGCTTGTGCTCCAGATTTGGCGCGCAACCTGTCGAGCATCGCCTCGGAGGCATCAATGCCGTGGACTTCAACTCCCTGGGCGGCGAGCGGCAGAGCCACACGCCCGCTACCGATGCCGAGTTCCAACACCGGACCGGCGCCAGCCAGGTCTTTCAAAGCTGCGATCATTTCAGGCGGGGCAGTGGGGTGCCAATCGTCATAAACCCCCGCGATCTGATTTCCGTATGTGGTTTCGTCGTATTCGCTAGACATTCGAGGAGACAACCTCACTCTTACAAACGGCCTTCAGGCGGTAGCAGAAGGGAAGACACGATAACAAGCGCACCGACGACGTGCAAATACATCCAGGTAGAAGTATGTTTACACAGGCATCACGCAGTTTGGGTACTGGCAGCGGGACAAAGGCAACGATGTACGATATAGCAAAGGCTATCAAGAAGAGGTGGCGCTATGAAACTCATCACTCTACCACTCGTTTTGACTCTCTCCGCCACTCTCCTGCCGGCGCAGGAAATCTCAAAGGTTGAAAAGATCGAAGCTCAGCCGCTCATCGCGCAAGTCAAGCGCCTGATAGAAGCCATGGACTATCTAGGGGCGCCAATCGACGGCGCTGATAAACAGACATTGCAGACTGCAATGAATCAAAAGGATGCGGCCCTCGCCATCGCAGAGATTCAAAAGGCCCTCGATAAGTACTGTCTCTTTGATGTCAACATCAACCAGGAGAGCCGGGTCAAAGTAGATCAGGGACCTGCCAGAGCGGAGCTAGTCGAGCAAGGCTGGCGAACATTTCTTGTGAAAGTTCACAACGCGGCCGGTGTCACGGCTAAGCTCAAGGCCGAGAGCCAGAATGCATTGCCTCTATTCGGCTCCAGACAAGGTTCCAGCATGGACCCGCGACCTAAACAAACCATCACAGAGAGCGACGTGAGGAACCGGTGGCTTGACATGATGATGTTCGATAAGCCGCCGCTCAGGCCACAGCTTTCCGGGCTGGAGCTTGAATACCGCATCGTACAGCTCTACAGCCGCGACGCGGGCAAACGCGAAGCTAAGATCGGCTTCAACGTCGGGCAGGGTACCCAGGACATAGGCTTCCGCAACGATGTGGACATCCTCTTCAATTGTCTGCCGTCGACTGATGTGACTCTCCGAATCCTCGATGAACATGGCAAACCAACGACGGCATCCTTCGTTATACGCGACGCGCAGAGGCACGTTTATCCTTCACTTGCAAAGCGGCTGGCGCCTGATTTCGGTTTTCACCCGCAGGTCTACCGTGCGGACGGGGACCGAATTAAGCTGCCGGCAGGAGACTATACGGTGGAGTTTTCACGCGGCCCTGAGTACCTGGTCAAGAGCCAGACTATTAAAGTCGCAGAAGGCAAACCGCAGACACTTACGTTCAAGCTTGAGCGGTGGATTGATACGAGAAACTTCGGTTGGTATTCGGGCGATCATCACATTCACGCGGCAGGTTGCATGCACTACGAGAGCCCGACACAGGGTGTTCTCCCACAGGATATGATGCGCCACATTCTCGGCGAAGCTCTGAATGTCGGCGCGGTCCTCACCTGGGGACCTTGTTACTATTATCAAAAACAGTTCTTCGAAGCGAAGGTCAATCGCCTCTCAACCGCAGACAATCTAATGCGCTACGACCTTGAAGTTTCGGGTTTCCCTTCGAGCCACTGCGGGCATCTGGTTTTGTTACGACTCAAAGATCAGGACTATCCTGCTACGCAAGTGATTGAAGATTGGCCGACGTGGGATTTGCCCATTCTAAAGTGGGCAAAGGCGCAGGGGGCGGTCGTCGGATTCGCTCACTCCGGATGGGGATTGGAAGTCAAGACCGATGCACTGCCAAACTACGATATGCCAAAGTTCGATGGCATCGGAGCTAACGAGTACGTAGTAGACGTGACGCACGATGCGGTTGATTTCATTTCGACCGTCGATACCCCTTCGGTTTGGGAATTGAACATCTGGTATCACACTCTCAACTGCGGCTTTCGCACACGCGTAAGCGGCGAGACAGATTTTCCCTGCATCTACGGCGAGCGCGTGGGACTAGGTCGAGTCTACGCTAAGATCGACGCCAGGCTCGACTATGATGGATGGGTTGAAAGCGTGCGGCAGGGGCGTACATATGTTTCGGATGGCAAGAGCCACCTGATGGACCTTCGCGTAAACGGATTGCTCGTAGGCACGAATGGAAGTGAGCTAAAGCTGAGCGAGCCCCAAACCGTCAAAGTCGCTGTGAAGGTTTCTGCAAGGCTGGATGAAAAGCCGAATGAGTCGCTACGCGCGCTGGGCTACGAAAAGCAGCCCTACTGGGATATCGAGCGTGCCCGCATTGGGAACACGCGCGAAGTACCTGTCGAACTCATCGTCAACGGCGAGCCCGTTGCCCGAAGAAATATACTCGCCGATGGCTCTGTTAACGATGTCGCCTTCGATACCCGCATCGAACGCAGCAGTTGGATTGCCGTAAGAATCTTACCGACATCACACACAAATCCGATTTTCGTAACAGTCGGCGGAAAGCCCATTCGCGCGTCGCGTAGGAGTGCAGAATGGTGCTTGAAAGCAGTCGACCAATGCTGGAGCCAGAAATCGCCTAAGATTTCGGCTAAAGAGCGCAACGACGCCGAAAAGGCTTACGAGCACGCACGACAGGTTTATAAGCGTGTGCTCGCCGAAAGCGATGCCAATTGATACGAGCCCGACCTTCGGCAGGAACAGGTGGTCGCTATGCCAGGCGAGCTAATCACTCTGGAGGTGCGAACGCGGGCAGACTGGCGGCGGTGGCTCGCCAAACACCACGCGTCGAGCCCCGGCATCTGGCTCCTCCGTCACAAGCAGCACACCGGCGTCGAGTCGATGCCTTATGAAGACCTCGTATGCGAAGCGCTCTGCTTTGGGTGGGTCGACAGCCTGATCAGACGCGTGGACGACAACCGCTACGCTATCAAAGTCACGCCGCGCCAGGCGACGAGCAAATGGTCGGACATCAACCGCAAACGCTGGAACCAACTCAAAGCGGCGGGCCGGCTCGAAGCGCCAGGCCTCGCTGCGGCCCCGACAGGAAACAGCTATCCTCCACATCCGCAGATCCCGGAGCTGCCGGCGTATATTGCCGACGCATTGAAGACGCACCTGAAAGCCTGGCAAAACTTTAAGGCACTTGCCCCGACGTATCGGCGTGACTTCGTAGTCTGGATACACACCGCCAAGCGACCTGAGACGCGGGAACGGCGTATTCGCGAATCGATTGAACTCCTCTCGGCGGGGAAGAAGCTCGGTTTGAAGTAGTGCCCGGTTTGAAGTAGTGGCCGAGGACACTACAATAGTTGGCCCAGTTGTGCTCTGGCCTTAGTGTCGCTGGTAACCTTTCCTGGTGATTATCTCTACTTTGCCTTCACGCTCCAGTGTTTGAGGCGCAAGTTCCAGCTTGATCTTGCGGAATCTTCCATCTCGAGTTTCGTTGGTCGAGAAGAACCCAAGACTGTACCGGCTCCGCAGTCGCTCTATGAGTTCATCCAGGTCAGTCGCCAGCCGCTTCTTGTTTGCGTTGATAATGACGCCGCCCGTTTGATTTGCATAGTTCCTTACGCTGCCTGGCACCTGTGTTATTCGCGTATGCTGCAACGGATTGAAGAAAATCAATCCGCAAACGACAGCGTTTGATTCGTGGAGCTTTCTCAAAGTATCCGATTCAGAAGGAGACGGGCTTCTTTGAGTCGACATGTCATCGGTTATAGCAAGAATGACTCGACGACTTGTTGCACTTGAATGCTCCTGGAGGTAACGAGTTGCTTGAGAGACTCCTTCGTTGATTATGGTCCCGTTTTCAAGCCCGGTACCATCGGTAGTCTGGATTGCATCGGCGATTGCCGACTTATCAGTAGTAAAATCGTGGGCGACTTTGGTGCTGCCGCCAAAAGCCATAAGGGCTACCTGGTCACCAGACTTGAGTCGAGCGAGGGACTGCGTGGCGGCGGACCGCAGACTATTGAACACTGGAGCGATACTGCTACTGACATCCAGCAGGATCACGATTGAGAGAAGCAACTTGTCCTGGCTGAAGTATGATATGTGCTGTTTGACATTATCTTCATAAAGCACGAAGTCATCCTTGGTTAATCCACGAACAGCATGGCCATTTCCCTTATTCAAGACTTGAGCATCGAGGAGGACAAGATCAGCGCTGAGTTTGATAGTGTCGTCCTGCGACTGTCGGTTCGTCGCAGCAGGCGCCGGCAGCATCTGCGCCAACAAAAAAGCAAGGACAAGAAAGCTTGACTTCCTCGTCGGGTGGGGCAATGGACCGATTGCAATGAACGATCGGACCGACTTCGGAATTGTCATTGTTCTTCCTCCCCAAGTATCCAATAGAGGTTGTGGTTGTCAGATCATCACTCTACCACTCGTCGTGGCTCTCTCAACGACTCCTCTTCACCCTCCGCTTGGGTTGGAGTGGCGGTTTTATTTCATTGCCAAGTCGAGCGGAGCAAAGTGAAGCCGGTTTTAGAACGCTGGCCGCAATGCGATGGGCCAATTAAAGAGAATTCCGGAGGTCTCGATGAAGAAAGCAAGTTGGATCCTCCTCACCTTCGCCGGTGTTGCGATCATACTCCTCAGCCTGGTTTCGGCGTGGCACGCGTACCGAACGAGCGACGACTACGCCATCGGTAGTTCCAGGGTGTCCAAAGTCGCTGGCGGCGATGCGGGCCTCGCAACGGCCCTGCGTGGGATCCGCGGCACCTCCGCCGCCTACGCGACGGCCTACGGCGTCCTGTTCCTCGCAATCGTGCTCGGACCGTACCGCCGCGGCGACGTCTGGGCCTGGAAAGCCCTGCTCGTGGCCGGATTCACGGAGTTTGTGCTCGTCCTTCTGCGCATCCCGCTGCTCGGCACGCAGCACGGATTATTAGCGGCGGTGTTACAGGTCAGCTTCCTGGTCGTAGGGCTTGTGCTCGGCGCCGGCCGTCTTAAAGGTCCAGCGCGATGAGGAGCAGTTTTCCGCCAGCTCGCCTCAGCTTGCGAGTCCAACGCGGCGCACCATCAACATAGCACCTGTGAATGGAGTGCCAGCGTGCCGGACCTGTCACCTCTTGCTTTCGTCACTATCTCGGCGGGTGCAAGCGGCCGAGGACCAGGCACCGTTCAGTTTTCCGTGACTCCCAAACGAATTCAGCTTTACCCGACCCTTTCAGTGAATTATCTTCTGCGAATGGATTGCCAATGAGTCCATTTGCTTCACTCAAATTCAGAAAGGAGCGCTGCGGTGACCAACTACCTGTTCATCGAAAGCAGAGACCCGTTCGAATCAAGCGATACGCAATTTGTTGCGGAGACCGCCATCGATTTGAGACGGCGGGGCAATGAAGTGACCGTCTTCCTCATTCAAAATGGCGTGCTGGCAGCTCGGCGAAACGCCCGCGGCTCACACCTGGCTGCTCTGGCAGAAGCGGGAGTCACATTGCTCGCCGATGACTTTTCACTTCTAGAACGCGGCATTGAGCCCGCCGAGCTCGTGCCGGGCTTACAACGATCAAACATCGATGCGCTTGTCGATGCCCTCGTGGGCGAACAAACCAAAGTCATCTGGCATTAAGGAGGAACCATGTCTAATAAGACACTCACACTGGCATTAATGGACCCGCCGTTCGAATCGGCGAACTCGACTACGGCTTTGCGGATCATAGCGTGCGCCCTCGAGAAGGGAATCAACGTCAACGTTTTCGCCTACGAAGGCGCGGTCAACCTCGCTTTCAAGGAGCAAGCTCCGCACGCGAACCCGGTTAAGGGAACCACAGTCGAGGAAGAGGCGCATCCGATGACCAAGGACTTTGTCAGCTCGCTTCTGGAGACGGGCAAGGGCAACCCGCTACTGACCTGGGTCAATTGCGGCTTATGCGTTGATGAGCGTGGCGCTGCGAATTCGGTCGAGGGCGTAAGACGTGGCGGCCCGGCAGATTTTTTGAAAATGGCTCTGGAATCAAGCAACACGCTGGTGATCCCAACCCGATGACCTCTGCACGAGAGACGAAGTTTGCTTTCAAATGACAGAAGAGGAGTCGAAGATGAAGATATTAAACATCGTTGAGTCTGCATATCGCGCCACGCTGGAAGAACAGGACGACACAATTCTGTGGCTCAGTAGGGCGCTGGTGAATGCCGGCGCCGACCTGTCGGTGTTGCTGCGTGGAAACGCGGTCAATTACCTGGTCAACCAGGAGTGTCCCGCGCTGGAAATCGGGAACGCTTCGATTAAGCACCCCGCCAGGCCGACGGAAGACATCGCCAAGCTTCGAGAAAAAGGCGTCGGCGTCTACGCCGTTCAGGATGATCTCGATGAGCGTGGCATCGACAGCCGGTCGTGCGTGAGCAACGTGCAGATGATTCGAAGGAGTGACATAGCCGAATTGTTTGAACAACACGATCAAATCTGGCATTGGTAGCGTTTTCCGTTCGAGGAGAATAGCATCGCCTTGAACGCGGAGGCCGAGAAGAACATTGTGCTTAAGATTGGGTGATGGTTGTACCGTCGGGCCGGCCGTGACTATTGTTGCTTGAAACGACGCTTATCGATTTTCAGCGCCTTGATCTTGGATTCCAGCGTCGAGGAGGGGATGCCTAGTCGTGATGCCGCACCGAACGGACCTGATACCCGGCCCTTGCTTTCACCTAACGCCGCTTCAATCGTGTCTTTCTCGCGGGCGGCCGGCGTTTGGTGAACCAGTGTGCGCGGAGGCTTTTGGATGGTTTCGACAGATCTCGATTGCCGTCGGGCCAGCCATCGCCTGTCAATGTCCAGAGTGTCCTTGTTTGAGAGGATGACTGCCCTCTCAACCACATTCTGCATCTCTCGCACGTTGCCCGGCCAGTCATACGACAGCAACACACTCATTGTCTCGTTGCTGATCCTGCTGATCCGCTTGCCGATGCGCTTGGAGAACCGTTGGGTAAAGTACTCGACAAGCAACGGGATGTCATCTCGACGCTCGCGCAGCGGAGGCATTTCCACTGGAAACACGTTCAGTCGGTAATACAGATCGGACCGGAATTTGTTTCCTTCGATTGCAGTTTCCAGGTCACGGTTGGTAGCCGCAATCACCCGGACGTTTGCGCGTAGCGGTCGGTTGCCGCC
Source organism: Blastocatellia bacterium (assembly GCA_035315885.1). Taxonomy (GTDB): domain Bacteria; phylum Acidobacteriota; class Blastocatellia; order UBA7656; family UBA7656; genus DATFXM01. The sequence continues at coordinate 14,850 of DATFXM010000016.1, read as the reverse complement.
GACCCGCTCGAACTCACGCTCTTGCAGGACGCGCAACAGCGCCTCTTGAACCTCAGGTGGCAGCTCCCCAACCTCGTCGAGGAAAATCGTTCCGCCATCCGACAATTCGAAGCGACCTTCTCGTCGGTGCGCGGCCCCAGTGAAAGCCCCCTTTTCGTGGCCAAACAACTCAGAAGCAATCAGTGACGTCGGCACGGCGGCGCAATTAACACTGACGAATGCGCGATTGGACCTCGTTGAGCGTTTGTGGATAGCGCGGGCGATAAGCTCTTTGCCCGTGCCTGTCTCTCCGGTGATCAAGACCGTTGAATCGGTTGGTGCCACTTTTTCTACTTTAAGCAGTATGGCCTGCAAAGCCGAGGAGGTGCCCACGATCTCCTCGAACATCGAGGTCTCGACGATCTGCTCACGAAGAACGATGTTTTCTTTTCTGACCCCCTCTTCTGCCTGCTTGCGCTCTTCGATTTCTATACTCGAGCCGTACCACTTGATGATTTTTCCATTCTCATCGCGCAGTGGCACCTTGCGGTGCAGGAACCAGCGGTATGCACCATCGGCACGTCTGACGCGCGATTCAGCGACGAAGGGTTCGCCGGACGCGACTGACGCACGCCATTTGCCGACGAACTCTTCGACGTCGTCAGGATGCATTGCTGAGGTCCATCGCCACCCGAGGAGATCTGTTAGAGAAAGACCGACAAATTCCAGCCAGCTCTGGTCCAGGAAGTCAAGAGCGCCATCAGGCAGCGCGGTATGAATGAACGACGGAGTGGTATTGATAAGAAGGCGTAGAACGTCTTCAATCGTAGTCGGGGGTCCTGAGGCTTCGCTGTTGTTGCTCATCCCTATGTTGTCTCTGGGGATGACGGATTTAGTCCTCATCCTACAATTCCGCGTTTGAGGAGGCGACAAAGAGAGTTGCTGAAGCACTCTTGCGGTGTGATTAGAAGTGGATCTGGGCATGACTCCGCTTCTACACGTCCGCGATCGTGCGTGCCGTAATCAAACCGAGAACAAGTACGATCAGAACCGAACTTTCCCTCTTGCTTTCTAAGTCTCTCTCTCAGCCTTCCAACAGGAGATCGAGTGATCGGACACGTTGATACCGCGCCGCGACATCATCCCAGTTTACAATCTTCCAGAACGCGGCCACGTAGTTCTTCTTTTCGGTGAGGTATTGCAGATAGTAAGCGTGTTCCCACATGTCGAGCACGAGTACTGGCACGGTACCGTTACCAATATTACCCTGGTGATCGTAAACCTGCTCGACAAGCAGACGTTGTCCGACCGCCTCCCACGAGACAGTTGCCCAACCGGAGCCTTGAATATTGAGCGCCGCCTGTTCGAGCTGCGACTTCAAACCGGTCAGCGATCCGAATGACTCAACTACGGCGTCAGCGAAGTCGCCGTGCGGCTCGCCGCCGCCCTTCGGGCTCAGGTTTCGCCAGAACATTGAATGCAGCACGTGCCCGGAGACGTGGAACGCGAGATTTTTCTCCAGTTGGTTGATGGCGGCGAAGTCATTCTTCAGTCTCGCCTCCGCCAGTTTGTCGACTGTCGCGTTGGCGCCGGCGACATAGGCGGCATGATGCTTGTCATGGTGCAGCTCGAGGATCTGAGCCGAGTAGTGGGGCTCGAGAGCTGCGTAGTCATACGGCAACTCAGGCAAAACATATCGCTTCATTTTGTGCCTCCCTCTTAGTTCTCGTGGAGAACCGAGCAATTAGGAGGCAACCCGAGGGCCAGTCTCAAGTTATTGATTTCGAGTCAGGAGAAGATTGATGTTCGCGAATTTCTCGCGAAAGGTCGCAAGAAACGTCAAAAACTGGCCCCGACATGTTCTTAACTCTTGTTGGCGTTCGCAAATTTCTGGCGACGCTCGCAAGAACATTGCTGAGTGTGTGAGATGAGATGTTTTTCTCTGCTAGAGTCCTGCACGCGTAAGGATGCTCGCGAAACGCGGGTCGGCGCGTAGAGGGTCGAGGAGAGGGTCAATTCTGAGCGATGGCCCGAAGACATCGAACGACCTTTCAAGTTCGGCAAAGGCTTTCTCCTTGTCGCCGAGAGCGGTCAGGAAGACGACGGCTTCGTATCGAGTCAATTTTGCCGTTTGATCTTTTGCGGTGACTGCTTGCAAAAACCCGGTCCAGCCACCCTTAGTAAAGCTCTCGCGTATCAAGGCCGCACCTTGCCGATCGCCAATCATCTTTCGGTAAGCGGCGTAACTTTTGACGGCCTCGCCATAGTTCCCATTCGCCTGATTGGATTTGGTAAACCACTGATATGTGGTCGCAAACTCAGTATTAAGTTCGAGAGTCTTTCTTAGTTGTGCTATTGCAGCATCGTACTGGCGCGCGTAATAAAAACTCTCGGCGTAATATAAGTTTATGATGAGGGAGAGAGGATCAAGCTCCAGCGCCCGCCGCAATTCGGCTTGTGATTCGTCGTTTCGGGCAAGATCAAAGAGCAGAATGCCGTACCATTGATGCGCGGTTGCGTAATTCGGATCGAGTTCGATGGCGCGTTTGTATTCGGTTTCAGCCCCGGTGAAGTCATACTGGTTCGTCTTAACGCGTCCGAGCGTTGCGTGCGGCTCGGCCAAATCGCTATCCAGCGACAAGGCTTTCAAGGCGGCTTCTTGCGCCAGCGGCAGCGCCTCGCGCACCGGTTCATTGCGATATTGGGGAAGCAGAACGTATGTGTCGGCCAGTCCCGCATAGGCCAGCGCATAGTTTGGGTCAAGCGCGATTGCCTGATTGAAATACTCCAGCGCGGTTTCCAGATCTTTCAACGTTCGCTTGTTCCAATAAAAACGTCCTTTCAAATAAAGCTCGTATGCTTCCGTGTTATTCGTGTACTTCTTCGACAACTTCTGCTCATCGGCGCGGGCAAGTTTCACCCTTAAATTGTATGTTACATCGCGTGCAATCTCGTTTTGTAAAGAAACGACGTCAGTCTCCTTGCGAGTATATTGCTGGCTCCATATGACATTCTCGGTTCGCGCATCAGCCAACTCCAGACTGAGCGTCAACAGCTCTCCGTGCAAGGTTAGCCGGCCGTTCAAGATCGCCTGTACATTCAATTCGGCGCCGACCGGTCGCGGCGAAACATCCTTGCCTTTGAATCGCAACACGGACGAATGCGCCTTCACATTCAATATCGGAAGCTGAGACAGATTGCTTATCAGGTTCTCCGTCATGCCGTCAGCAAGGTAATCGAGCTGTTCATCGGGACTGACATTGATGAATGGTAAAACAGCGAGCGAATAAATGGGCGCATTGTTCTTACGCGATATTGAGTAGTAAGCCGAGCTTCCCAGCGCGGAGACGATGATGGCGGCGATAACGGCTATGCCGATCCGGCGCTTCCTCCCCTTGATCATATTGCGTGTGCCGTTTGTCGCCTTCGATAAACTTAATGGATTTGTCGTGAGGCACGGCGCACTTAGAGACTCGTCGGTTGTCGAGGCTTCCGCTAAAGGCTTATCAGGCGGAAGCGCGACGGTTTCGCTGTCGTTCAATGAACGACTATCCTGAACCAGCCGAACGCCATCGACGCGACAAAAAGTGAGGAGGTCATCGGTCGCGATGCGGTTGCATTGAGGACAGCGTTTCATATCAGATTGAAAGCGCAGAGCTGCGAGAGCAGTCTGGCGCCAATGGTGTTGGTCACCCTCGTTTCATAAGAGCGTGAATCTGGATCTGAGATAATGCCTACGTTGTATTTTTCCAACATTTCTCCGCCGCAACTATCCAAAAGATGTCTCATGGCTCCCGTAGCTATTCTTCGCCGCCGGATAGAGAGCAAAATAAGGGCCAGGATTAAGTTGTTGATTCTTATTCAGGGAAGCATCTGGCCTTGTGAGTTTATTGCGAAGGGACGCAAGAACGCGCTTGGAAGATTGTTCTGCTGCCGCTGTCTCTGCCCACAACAATTCGCGACTAACAAGGGGCTAGCGCTAGAATGAGATTTGAGCTTGTTGCCAGGATAACGGCCAGGCCCGAAAGTGTTATCAGAACGTTGCTAGTTATGATTTGCGTCGTTTCATCCAGAATCGTAGTTGGAGGGGTATATGAATCGAGCAGAAAGGCAGTCCAAGTCAGTGACCAGCGCCCGGGATTTTATCCGTGGGTTTTGGGGTGTTCGATATCAGGTGAAGGATGTTAGTCGCTCAGTCAGTTTCTACACGCAACAACTCGGGTTCAAAACAGATCGACAAGCTCTACCGGCCTTCGCCCAAGTCTCATTCGACAATCTCAAACTGATTCTGAGTGGTCCCGGCGCTTCGGGCTCGCGCCCGATGCCGGACGGCACGCACCAGCAGCCAGGCGGATGGGATCGAATAGTTCTGCAGGTCGACGACCTGGAGTCCCTAATCGAATCCTTGAAGAATGCTGGACTGCATTTTAGAAATGAACTGGAGGCAGGCCCAGGAGGCAAGCAAATCCAAATAGAAGATCCTGACGGCAATCCGATCGAGTTGTTTGAGCCGGCTCATTAGTATTTCAGTGATGAGCATTCAACTGAGATGGGGAAACAAGGAGGGATAAGTCATGGTGCACGAAACGATCGAAGGAACATATCGACAAACGAACTTAACCAACGAATCAGCCGACTATCTCGTCATGCGCGAGAAAATCCGCCTGGCAGAAATTGAATTGATGCGCCAACGCGAGCGCGTTGCAGAACTGCGCCGGAACCTTCCACCCGGTCCGGTCATCCAGGATTACGAGTTCACCGAGGGCCCGGAGAATCTCGATGCCGGCGACAAGCCTACAAATAAAGTTCGACTAAGCGAACTCTTCACCACTCCTGACCGATCGCTGTTGATCTATCATTTTATGTTTGGTAAGAAGCAGACTAATCCCTGCCCGATGTGTACCAGTGTGATCGACAGCTTCAACGGCATCGCTCACCATCTGGCCCAAAACATCGATCTTGCCATCGTTGCCGCCGCTGATCTGCCATCCCTGCGAGCGCACGCCCGCCGACGAAATTGGAATCTGCTACGGCTGTTGAGCGCGGGCGAAAGCACCTTCAAATTCGATCTGGGCAGCGAAGACCGGGAAGGCAATCAGGATTCATGTATTTCGGTATTTACCAAAGAGAGTGATGGCAAGGTTCGCCACTTCTATAGCGGTCATCCTCGACTGGGTCATGACATCAAAGAGCGTGGTCTGGACGAGTTGAACCCAATTTGGAATGTCCTCGACCTGACGCCACAGGGACGAGGTGATTGGTACGCCTCGCTCGAATATGGCATCAAGGTACAGAAAGCGCGCCGCTGAGAAGCGGTCTTAGCCGTTAGACGATAGTGCAGTGCAAATGACCAGGCTAAGGCGCCTGGGCCGGATTGGTGTGTTCCGGCCAGCAACAACCCACCAAGTCTCACCGCGGAGAACTAACACCTGGAACACCTTCTCTGAAAAATGGGTCGCTCAAGTCGGAACCGGGTTGGCCCAGCGGCACTGCGGTCAACAGTGTTGCGTTCGTTTTTTGTGCTTTCCAAGCGCGCTCGCACGGGTTCGCTATGAGATTAGACTTCTGACTGCCTTCTTCCTACAATGATGCGCAGATTTGCCGCCGGTGATGTGGATTGCATATCCCAACGCACAACCACCGCCGGATCCAGACAACTTAAGAAGAAGGAGGGTCCCATGTCCAAGCTAGAATCATTCGACGAACGCTGGCGTTCAGCCGCGATAAAGATCTTCCTGTCGCTGTTGACCACATTAACCGCGGCGACCGCTACTCACGCCGCCGCTCCCGTCGGCCAGACAATCTGGTTGAAGGCTTCCGCAACCAACCGCTACGTATCGGCGGATATTAATCGCGCCTCGTACGCCCCGCTGGTCGCTGATCGGACAGCGGTAGGCAGCTTTGAACGCTTTCAAGTGATTGACGCCGGAAACGGGCTGATTGCTTTTAAGTCTGTTGGAACCGGCCTGTTTGTCTCCGCCGATTTGAATCGTGGGTCGTGGGCGCCGCTGGTGGCCGATCGCACGCGGGTAGCCGGCTGGGAACAGTTTCGGTGGACCGACCTTTCAAGCACAACCTTCACGTTGACCGGACAGACAACTTCGCGATTCGTATCGGCCGATCTGAATCGCGGTGACTTCGCACCACTAGTGTCGGACCGTACGGCTGCCAGTACGTGGGAAACTTTTACCTGGGGAACAGGCACACCCGGCGCCGGACCAGTTGCGCCTCCGGGATTCCCTCGGCTGCTGTGGTCTGATGAATTCGATGGACCTACGATCAACACCGCGAATTGGAGTTTTGAGCTTGGCAACAGCGGCTTTGGCAACAACGAGCTGGAGAACTATACGAATCGGCCAGAAAACGCGCGCATCCAGAATGGAAGACTAATAATTGAGGCGCGACGAGAGAACCTCGGTGGCAGTTCCTACACCTCTGCCCGAATGAAGACAGCAGGCCACCAGTCATTCGGAGTCAACACCTGGATTGAGGCACGCATCCAGGCGCCTTCGGGGCAGGGCATTTGGCCCGCGTTCTGGACTCTTGGCTCCAACATCGGAACGGTAGGGTGGCCGGCCTGTGGCGAGATCGACATCATGGAGATGCAGGGTCAGAACCCATTCAGGAATTTTGGAACAATGCACTGGGCGGACTCCAACGGAGCCCACGCATCCTTCGGAGGCACGTTCAACTCATCGGTTTCGCTTGCCGCGGGGTTTCACACCTACGCAATCGCGCGCACGACGACGTCTATCAAATGGTACGTGGACGGAGTTCAGTATGCGGAGGGCAACATCGCTGGAGGGATTAACAGCACGTCAGAGTTCCAGGGACAGTTTTTCGTGCTGCTAAACGTTGCCGTCGGAGGCAACTTTGTTGGGAGCCCGAACAGTAGCACGGTCTTTCCGCAGCAGATGCTGGTGGACTACGTCAGAGTCTGGGGACAGTAATCACCGAAGAGATTGGGAAGGGGTCTTGCTGACGAGCGGTTCGATTACCCTTGCGGTTGACCGCTTGGAGAACAAGGGACTGGTCGAACGTCGCGCTCACACTACCGGCCGGCGGGGGAGATCAGTTTATTTGAGCATAGGAGGCCGTACGCTTATCACTCGTGTCCACGCCGACAACGCAGCGGAGACGGAACGACTCGCGGCGGCCTCCTTGACCAACCTTTCTTGACACACATCATTTCATCGATATTCGGCACTGCGGGATTGAGCTGTGAGTTCAGTGAGCCTCGCAGCGCTGGCAATTCCAGCGGCCGCTGCGGGAGTTGCGAGGATACCTAGCTGGGAAAGCAATGAAGCCTGGTCCCAGTACAGATGCTCGCTCGCCATTTTGCCATTCTCAAATTGAACGATGACCACCAGAACAAACTCAACTTCGCGGTCCGTGGATGGCACGCCAGGTATAAACCAATCCATATCCAATGTATGGGTAAAGCGAACCACATACTCTCCGACAAATCGATCGTGACCCGAAGTCTCCGAAACAGGAATCATTTCAATGTCTGGCGGAATATAAGGGAGAAAGTGGTTCACATAGAAGTCGCGGACGCCCTCCTTGCCGGTGCCTCCTGTCCCTGAAGGGATAAGCAGGACATGGGGATTCTCGGTCATTGTAGCGAGGGCCGCCTCTGCATTCTTGAGTTTGAATTCCGCATAGAGGTGTTGCTGCCAGACAGACAGCATCGTCGATTGTTCAGGATTAGCTTTACTCATGGAAGACTCCTTTCAGAAGGATGACCTTTTGTAGATTCGTAAGGACGCTAAGTCCTCAGCTTTAGGTTATATTTCTGGAGACAAATTGCTCGAGTGCTGATCGCAGCACCCGGCGAGCCAGCCTGTCGAGTCCCGGTTCGCTCGGCCGATCTTCTCGGGTTGAGACAAGTAATGTATCGAGTGTCGGCGATCCGTTTTGGGAGGTCGCCGCTCTAACAGCGGTGGCCATGAAGTTGAGCGCTTCCTTGAGCTGCGGGGATGGCTCCGGCATGCCCAGCGCGGCCCGCCACGGAGCGCTTGCCTGTGCGTTGGCGAGCAAGGTCTGGACACACTGAGGGGCTGAACCCATCGCCTCCGCCACCCCCTGTGCCCAGCCGGTGAGAATAGTGAGTTCGTCCGCGTCTAGCGTTGGTGGGGCAGGTGGCGCGAGCGGCCGGTTCGGTGACGACAAGCCCGAAGTCGAGGCTCGGACTTGATGTACAGCCACGTCGAAGTAGTGGGTCACGTTGTCGACTGGCAAGCGACCGTCGGCGCTCTTTCGTGTCGCACGGTCCCCGCACACGGTGAGAAGGATCCCCTGCGCACCGGCTTCGAGTGGAATCTCTCGACTCCCGCGCACAGGGTCCTTCCAAAGCGCGACTACTGCGGACGCCTCCCGCCCATGAGGCCTGGAGCGCTGCACCATGCCGAAGGACGTCAGCGTCAGGACGGCCGACCCCGGATCATCGGCCAGTACGCTCGCATATCGTGCCGACCACCGGGAAGCGAGCTGCGGTCCGTCTAGCAACGGAGTGACAACGAGGGTCGGGCCAACAGACCGAATGACCTCGGCCACATCGTCAATCTGGGCGAGGTCCTCGCAGACCAGTGAAACCATGGTGAGCTCATCGCCGAGTTCGATGAATTGTAGCGTCCTGCGAGGGACGTCCATCGATTCCCACCATCGGACATGGGGGTGAAGGGCACCTCCCAGGTGGTACTGGTAGATTTGACCCTCATCCAGCGACCACCGGTGGTGTTTGTTCTGACGGATGTGAAACCACGATTCGCTGGTCGAGTGCGGCAGCGGCCCAGCTTTTTCAAGCTTTGGATTGAACCCGATGTGCACCCAGTTACCTGGGCGGCGTCCCGGTTCGGGCGAGCGTTGTCGGACCCCGGTAATGAGACCAATCACTCCGTGGCCGCATAACAGGGCTTCGAGATCGTTCACATCGGCCTCGTCAACAGCACTCTCCGGCAGGATCACTACGTCAACGCTGTCGACCTCGTCTCGAGCTGCCATAATAGTCCGGCTCACCAGATCCAGATCGAGCTTTTCCGAAGGCGCGAACTCGAAGAAGCCGAAAGGCTCCTTGGCCAGCCTCTGCACGCAGCCCTCCAGGGTGCGGAAGTCTGACTCTCGCACCCGCAGCGGCCAGGGCAGCAAAAGCAAGTTGGCGTGCCTGGAGCGAGGGTCGGTACCGCTGCGCCGAGCAGGCACCTTGTACCACCGGGTCTCTACCGTTGAACCACGCACACAGGCGTAGCGCGAGAACGCCCTCAAAGAGGTTCCATTGGGAGGGGTACGGACCTTGGGCAGGACTCGCAGAAAGTGTGACGGGACCCGGCCCAACGATCCCGTCCTGCTAAGGAGCTCCCGGCCACGGGCGCGATATATGCACCCCTTTCCGTCGGACCTGTCGAGGGCGATGCCAAGTCCGGCGCAGGCTTCGTCAGCTATTGCATGAAGAGTCAGTAACGCCTCGCACATTCGCCAGTCTCGCCCCTCTCCCAGATGCTCGAGTGACATCCCGGCTCGCTCGCGGAAGATGCTCCATTCCTCAGCCAGAAGGTCAGGTATCGCACCACGCTGACCGTCATCGTCAACCCAGGCGCTCCACTCCCGACCGGCGGTCTCGACCGCGTCGTACCAGCAAGACAACCGACTTGGCGGCCACACCACTCCGACTGGTGGAGATAAGAGAAAGCGATACGCCTCAGAGCGCTCGAGGATCACCTCGGTGAGCGCAAACAGGTCGGGAGGCCACTCGAGGAACTCGTCGGTGATAGGGCGCCCAGCCACAGCCTGCCACGTGGAGGCTGGCGTGGGCTTCTCCGTCCGGTGATTAATCGACAGCTCTTCAACTCTGCTCATACTCATTTCTTCTCCGTGTGCAATTGGCTTCCCCGACAGAGGTTGCAAAGTCTTCGGCGCCGCCGCTGATTTTCACTGGTACCGGCAACCTCGTCTTGCATATCGCGTCATTGTCGAGGATCAGCATCCGACGACAATCGGTGCGGATCACGCTCGATTTCTTATCGGCCTTTAGCAGTTCGAGCAACTCAATCTCGCTTAGTCATTGACTAATTTCGTCACACTTTTGATTCTACGCACCGCACAACGGAAGGAAATTCCCAGATCGAGTGCTTCTTCACTACCACTTTCGACTGAACGGCCCCATTTTTCGCCTCACTTGCGCCCGTCAGAAGAGACCGGACGTCAGCACGCGTCAGAAAAAGCGTCCACCCAGAAACCTGGCGATTGCTCGTCGAGGGGGAACCAACGTTTCATTGGTTGGTTCTTTTGACGCGTCGTCAGGACCATGGCTGGTAATACTACAACCTCCCAACAAAGGGGACGTTTGACATCTGCCTCAACGTAGAGTAATTCGCCTGCTAAAGAGGATTGGCTATGAGGCGGCAGAAGCCTCAGACCTTAATCAAAGTTCCACCGCTTGAGTCGTAGCCTCGGACGCGTTAGCTTTTGCAGAGGCAGCGAAGTTGTTATATGGATTGTGTTAGAAGCAACCAGTTTCCCCTGGAGGTTGAACGATGGCCAGATGGACTTTTGAGCCAGGACACACCGCTGCGGAGTTTCGCGCAAGACATATGATGGTGTGCTATGTGCGCGGACATTTCAAAGACATTCACGGCGCTCTGGAGTTTGATCCAGGGAACCCTCTCAACTCTTCGGTCAAAGTACAGATCGACGCCGGATTAATTTGGACTGGAGTCAAAGAGCGTGACGACCATCTGCGCGGCGCCGACTTTCTTGATGTTGAAAATCATCCGGAGATCACCTTCGCCGGCAATGAAGTCGAGGTGAAAGGCGAACACGATTTTGCGGTCACTGGTGATCTGACGATTCGGGGCATTACTCGCAAAGCTACTTTGGATGTCAACTACCTGGGACAGTGGCAAACGCCGTGGTGGGAAGATGGAGTCGACAAGGGGCCCAAGTTGCGCGCGGGGTTTATAGCTACGACTCAGATCAATCGACACGACTTTGGAGTCAGTTGGCAGGGCACTTTGGATCAAGGCGGGATCGTTGTCGGCAACGAAGTAGAAATAGTGATCGACGTTGAAGCGATACTTGAGTAATTGGACGTGACTGCGTTGAGCTAACGTGGAGTGAAGGAAAGGAAAGAAGAGGATGGTGTCTGAATCAAAGCGCTCGAATAGCGTAAGGCTGTTGTTTGCTAAGTGGACAGCAGACGACGGCATGTAATCCACTCTTAGCTAACGGAACTCGTGCTTGCCGCTGCGTGGTTCGAAGTCGATCCACCTGCGACTTGGCGGCACCTCTGGAGAATGCCGATGACCAATACCGTCGAGACGTCTACGCCACGGAATACACCCAACCCGATCGGGCCTTACCATCATATCGCCAAGGTTGGCCAGTTTATCAGCATTGGGGGAACGGCCGGGATCAATCCCGCCACCGGCCAACTCGCCGGATTGGATGTTTATTCGCAAGCCAAACAGATTCTGGAGTCGTTTCAAGTCATGCTTCAGTCGGTGGGGTCGGATCTTGGCTACATCATCCACGTAAACGTCTTTCTGAAAGATATGCAGGACTTCGACGAGATGAACCGGGCCTATATCGAGATGATGGGCGACCATCTCCCCGCGCGCACCGTGATAGGAGTCAACGCGCTACCAAAGGGGGGCGCTCTACTAACGATGAACTTGACCGCCGTTACCAGGGAATGATCCGCGGGATCTGCACTAGCTCAGAACCAATACCAGCCCTTCGCTTTCACTCTACTCGTATCTGAGCGCCTCAACCGGATTGACGCGCACCGCACGGTGCGCGGGTATCCAACAAGCGAGTACTGCGACGACGATCAATATCAGCGCGATGATCGAGTAAGTCACCGGGTCAGTAGCCGTCACGGCAAACAACAGGCCGATCATCAAGCGCGTCATCCCGAAAGCCATTGGCAATCCGATCAGGATACCGAGAAAGGCCAAACTCACTCCTTGTCTGATGACCAGCTTGAGCACGTCACGACGTTCGGCGCCCAAGGCCATCCGAATCCCGATCTCGCGCGTGCGCTGCGTCACCAGATACGACATCACGCCGTAAACTCCGGTCAATGACAGCGCAAGCGCGAGCGCGCCAAAGACAACGAAGATAAATGTGCGGAAGCGAGGCTGCGCGATAGACTCGGCCAGCAACTGTTCCATAGTTTTGACCCCTGCGACCGGCAAGTCTTTGTCGAGCGTCCAAATCGTGTTGCGGATCGCAGCGGTGAGCGGTCGCGGGTCTGATGGGCTCCGCACAACAAGGTAATTAGATGACCAGGGGAGTTGGAGGTAGTTCTGGTAGAACGTAGCTTCCGGCGCGGCCTCCAGCCCGCCGTACGCGACATCGCCGACTATGCCAACGATCTCCATCCAGGGATTGGTTGGCCGCTCCGGGCCGCCGACTTTGATGCGCCGCCCAAGCGGGTTCACACTTGGGAAGTAGCGGCGCGCAAGCGTCTCGTTGATGATCGCCACCTGCGGCTTATCTGCACTATCGGTTTCATCAAAGTTGCGACCGGCGATGAGCGGCACACCCAGCGCGGAGAAGTAACCGGAACTCACGACGACCAATGGAACCGCCGGCGCGGTCGTTCCTGGTGTCGCGGGGGCGCCTTCGATCGTAAAGCTGTCGCTGATTGAGAGCAGGTTCGGCGGCAGGCTCATGCCAATGCCCGCCGACTGCACACCTGGCAGGCTGCCGGCGCGTTCAAGCAGCTCGTGGTAGAAGCCGTTGATCTGATGTTCTTCCTTGTAACGTACGCTCGGTAGATTGATCTCCATCGTCAGAATGTTCAGTGGTTCGAAACCGGGGCTTACTCGCTGCAGACGCAGCAAGCTGTTGAGCATGAGTCCGGCGCCGACAAGCAGCACGAGCGACAACGCGAGTTCCCCTATCACAAGCAAGCTGCGCGTACGCTGCCACCCTCTGCTCTCAGCAGTGTTTCGGCTACCTTCCTTCAATGATTCATTCAAATTTGTGCGCGAACCGTGCCATGCTGGAGCCATGCCGAAAAGCATTCCGCTCAACACGGTCACCGCGCCGGTGTAACCGAACACACGATAATCAATTTTCACTTCAGCCAGGCGGGGAAGGCTACCGGGACCAAGAGTCGTGAGCAGATGCGTCAGCCAGAAAGCCAGCGCGAAACCGAGTGCGGCTCCAAGGCCGGCGAGCAGCAGACTCTCGGTGAGCAATTGTCGAGTGATCCGCGCGCGTCTCGCTCCAAGCGCCGTGCGAATAGCAATCTCCCTTTGACGGGCAGCGGCGCGAGCGAGAGACAGATTCGCCACATTGGTCGAAGCGATGAGCAGGACAAACGCCACAGCGCCCAGCAAAACAAGCAGCACGCGACGAACATCGCCCACCATTGCGTCCTTCAGCGACACCGCCACGAATGTGGTTGCAGCATTGGTGAGCGGATTCGCGTCGCGGATGCGGAGACCGATGCTTTCGAGTTCCGCTTGCGCGTTCTCAGGCGTCGTACCAGGCCTGAGCCGCGCAATCCCCCACAGGTAGTAAGGACCCCGCCGCGCTGGTGGATTCAGCGTATGCGGAACCCATAAATCAACTTTCCCAGGTAAGCTCGTCTTATCGTCAGGCGGGAACTGGAAACTATCCTGCATGACTCCGATGATCGTGCGGCTTCTGCCGCTCAAGGTGACCGCCTGACCGACCACCTGCGGGTCGGAGTTGAAACGTCTCTGCCAGAGTTGGTGACTCAACACGACGAGCGAATCGCGGCCTGGTGCATCATCCCCGGCAGCAAACGTCCGGCCCATCAGCGCCTGCGCGCGAAGAGTTGTGAAGAAGCCTGCCGTCACATAAGCACCTCGAACTCGCTCCGGTTCGGCATTGCCCGTCAAGCTGAGCCAGTTGTCAGTGAAAGCTGCGAGGTCATCGAAGACCTGATTCTGCTCCTGCCAGTCGAGGAAGTCAGCAACCGAGAACGGCAGGCGGCTCTCGCCAAGTTGCGGGTTGGCCATTGCGACCATTAGCAAACGATCCGACGCTTCGAACGGAAGCGGCCGGAACAGTACCGCGTCAACGACGCTGAATATTGCGGTGTTCGCACCAATGCCCAAGGCAAGCGTCAACGTTGCCACTGCTGTGAAGCCGGGATTCTTGCGCAAAATACGAACGCCATAGTGCAGGTCTTGCCAGATGTCTTCGATAAATCTTACGCGTCGCATATCCCGGCATTCCTCCTTGCGCTGCTCTAGTCCAACAAATGTGCGCAACGCCGCGTACCGAGCCTCGTCCTTCGTCATCCCGATGGCGATGTTTTCCTCGATCTGCCGCTCAAGGTGGTAGCGCAGCTCTTCATCCAGCTCATCTTCGACACGATTGCGCCGGAAGAGCGAACGAAGCCGCAGCGGCACGGTGTACAACCAGCGTTCGAAACGCACTGTCTATGCCTCCTTGAGCTGCACGACTTCCGAGATAACCGCAGACAAGCGGTGCTTCTGACCGGGCTGAGTCAGGAAGCAGGAATTGGCACGTTGTTCATCTCGCTTTCCTCGGTTACCGAGACAAGAATACCTACGCTCCACTCGGTAAGCAAGAGGTAATTGGGCGGTGTCTTGTTTCGACCGATGAGCCACTGAATGGGTTGGCGCGGCCCCGGCGTGCGCGATTAGATAAGTCGGGTCACTACTGTCCGGTTAGATCTGCCATAGATTTAACTGGTTAGCAGAATTGGTTCTTTGAAAGTAGTCATCATCAAACAGGCTTAAAATGGGCGTTTTTTCGAAAAGCGTCAGACTCAAGACCTGTAGAATTGTGTAGAGGTCTTGTTTTATTCCAATACGCTTTTTGATGATCGCCACAAGGACGTAAACCGAGATTGCCGTCCAGACCTGG
>DATFXM010000015.1:0-3060 GCA_035315885.1 Blastocatellia bacterium | reverse complement strand
CGCACCGAAAAGACGCGAGGCGGCTGCGCGGATTGCTTTCATGAATCAAGTCCCGGCAAGGACGAGGTTGATGCCTCTGGTAATGCGCGCCCAATGCTCCTTCTCTGCCGCGAGCTGCTTTCGTCCGGCGGCAGTCAGTTCATAATAGCGAGCCTTTCGATTGCTATCGGAGACACCCCATTTTGCTCTGATCCAGCCCTGGGCCTCGAGACGATAAAGGGCCGGGTAGAGGGAACCCTGCTCCACGCGCAGAATTTCCTTCGACATCTGCTGAATGCGGTCCGCAATGGCGAGCCCGTGCCGCGGATCATGCTGTAGCGCTTTCAGGATCAACATGTCGAGCGTGCCGTAAACGAGGTCTGGTTTTTCCTTGGCCATGGAACGAGTTTGTCTAGACTGTCTAGACGAAGAATATTTAATTACACGCCTAGACTGTCAAGGCAAACTTTAAGGCGATCGCTTTATGACGTTTCCCCGTCTTCATCTTTTCGAACTCGAGGACCAGCCCTGGCTTCCTGGAATCGTCCGCGATCTCGCGACCGATTATCTTTGCTTCATTCAAGCAACCTTCCGCCTGTATCGGCCCATCCTACCTCTGTTGGCAGAAGCTTTGCGTGCTACCAATCAGCGGCAGATCGTCGATCTTTGTTCCGGCGGCGGCGGGCCGGTCTTGGAAATTCAAAAAGCTCTGTCCGCGGCCGGTCTGAACATCAGCATCACATTAACGGACCGATTCCCCAATTCGCGGGCCTTTCAACAAATCGAAGAGGCGTCAGGGAAACAGATCACTTTCGTTAGGGAAAGCGTGGACGCGCGCTCCATTCCCGATCAGATAATAGGACTCCGAACGATCTTCAATTCCTTCCACCACTTTCGCGAATCCGATGCGCGAAAGATTCTGCTTGATGCCGTAAAGGCAGGACAACCGGTCGCGATTTTTGAATATACCGCGCGAGCCGTGCTGATTGTTCTTCTTACCATGGTCTTAACACCGTTCCTGGTCGCTCTCGCTACTCCATTCATCCGTCCATTCCGCTGGTCGCGCGTGGTTTTGACTTACTTGCTGCCGTTAGTCCCGCTTACGTGTTGGTGGGATGGCGTCGTGTCGCAATTGCGCGCCTACACCATCGAAGAGTTGAAGACACTAACAAAGGAGCTGCCCTGCGGCTCCTATTGCTGGCATAGCGGGACTGTTGCGCTGCGCAGGTCGCCCGGACACTTAACTTACCTGCTCGGCCGTTCTCGTTAACAAATGCATTTGCAATCGCCGTTAGCGGCAGACGAGACCAATCTTCTTGCAGGCGCCAAAATATATATGAACGTTTGTGCTGGGTGTCACGGAAAGCTGGATCAGGCGTCGAGTGGCGCGAAGGGATTCTATCCGCCCCCGCCGCCCCTGCTTCCGCCAGGTGAGGGTGTAACTGACTATCCGGTAGGCGCCATTCACTGGATGGTGAAAAACGGGATCCGTTTCAGCGCCATGCCGAGGTTCAGTCACAAAATGAGCGACACTGAAATTTGGCAAGTAAGTCTTTTCCTGAAAAACGCCAACAAATTATCGGATTCGGTGGAGGATTCGCTCCGTCAACCGCCGCAGCAGGAAAGTTTGCGCTCGTCCGCGCTCGTGATTCGTTGAGTAGAGCACGTCGAAAGGAGAACTCGTATGTATGCTGCCGTGTTGCACACGATTGGAACCGCGCCTCGATACGAAGAATTCCCGGAGCCAGTCCTTAGCGACAACGTCAGCGAAGCGCTCGTGCATGTTCATGCGGCATCGTTGAAGCCTGTGGACAAGCAGTTGGCCAGCGGATCGCACTATGCAAGTCGTGGCCAGCTACCTCGTGTCTGCGGCTTGGATGGAGTAGGACATCTCGACGATGGACAACGGGTGTTCTTCGGCGGACCTCGACCACCTCATGGGGCCATGGCGCAGCGTACAGTTGTTCCTCGCGCGCTAGCCTTTCCAGTCCCGGAAAATGTTAGCGACGAGACCGCCGCAGCTCTACCCAACCCTGGAGTCTCAGCCTGGCTTTCACTCACCTACCGCGCAAAGCTGATGCGGGGCGAAAACGTCCTCATCCTGGGCGCGACGGGGGTGACCGGCAAACTGGCCGTAAAGATCGCTAAGCTTCTTGGCGCTGCCCGGGTTGTTGCTGCCGGGCGCAGTCAACAGGCACTGAGCACTCTCCATGATCTGGGAGCTGACGCGACAATTTCCCTTACTCTGCCTGAGACTGAACTCAGCGAGGCATTTCAGCAGCAAGCCTGCAAGTCTGGGTTCCAGGTCGTGATCGATTACGTGTGGGGCCATCCTGCAGAGACTTTCATGGCTGCGATAACAAGTAGAGAATTTGCAGTTATTAAATCCGAGACCCGCTTTGTTCAGGTTGGCGAGAGCGCTGCGCCGATTATCACGCTTCCAGCAGCCGTCCTACGGAGTACGGCGCTAACCATCCTGGGCACCGCTGGGATTCCACCCCGCAACGTTTTGCTTGAAGCCTTTCAGCGAGTGATGGCGCATGCCGCAAGCGGGGAGCTTCATATCGACACGGAGCGGGTCCCACTGGCGGATATTGAGAGCGCCTGGCAGCGCGATCAGCCGGGCCGCCGATTGGTGATCATAACGGCCTGATCATCGACGTGAGGCGTGCGCACGGTGATCGGCAACGGGCGAGACCGTCCGCCGACCGCCGTGCGCCTCTCGCACAGACGTTGCTATCGATCAGCTATCGTCTTTCGGGACTCCTAGTCCTCCCCCTGCTGCCCCTGCTCATGGTGCCTGAAGTCGAACATGTCGAACAGGTCCCCGATCGCGGGGATGTTAGTCGGTATGTAGGGTGAGCTTGTGCTCATGATCGGATTGGGCAGGTTGTCACGGCTGCGGCCGGTGAGTGGGTCCAGTCCCCAGTTGCGCTCGATGAACTTCACCACTGAGGCGTGATCGTTGTAGCTGTGCACCACCTTGCCGCCCTTGGACCAGTGCGAAACGACCAGCATCGGGATACGCGGACCGTCGCCAAAGAAATCGAGCGGTATGAACGCGCCCGAATCCCACAGGCC
>DATFXM010000014.1:0-61601 GCA_035315885.1 Blastocatellia bacterium | reverse complement strand
ATCTTCCCCTCGAGATGGTTTCGGGCGCTTATAGACATTAGTGAATCCTCATTTCCGATCGAAGTCCTAACTCAGCCTCTGATCACCATGACCTCGGTCGCCTTGATAAGCGCAAAAGCGCGCACGCCCTTCTTGAGACCGAGTTCCTGACAAGCGTCTCGAGTGATGATGGATGTGATTAACTGTCCGCCGACGCTCATCGTGACCTGCGCAAGCAGGCCTTCATATCGAACTTCGGTAACGGTCCCGAGAAGTTTGTTTCGGCCGCTGATGGCTTCGAGTCCTGCAGGACGCTTTCGTTTCGATTGTGTGGTCCTGCTGAAACGTTCTACTTCGCTGCGAGGAATGCGGTGATGGCCACCCGGAGTCTTCACCGAGTGGACCTTCCCGCTATAGATCCATTGCTTCAGAGTCGGATAACTGACACTCATCATCTTCGCGGCGTCCTGGGGCTTTAATAGTTCCATAGGGGGTTCTATACACGTGTCAAACATTTATGGTCAAGTAACATCAGTGATGTAATACGATTTTATACGATTCTTCGATTGCGGCTGCGATTACCAGCTCCGCGTCGATGGAGACGTCGAGGGGTCCGGCAGGTTCACCGCTCTTTTTGATCTCAGTGAGTCAGACTTTGCGTGAAAGCCCTGCTCGGTTGGAAATAGTCGCCAGTCAGGTCAGCAGTCGAGGCTACTGTGCTATCATAGTCGCCGATTAAATCGGAGTTGATCGACACTGGAATATCGATCGGTTCCTTAAGCCGCGCCGAGAGTCAATGACAACCTACTATGCCGCATTTCTTAAGCCGGGCAGCCGCTGGAATACCGAGAAGCCGGTTCGCGAGCAGCCGTTCTGGGATGAGCACGCTCTCTACATGGACTCGCTGTTTGACGCGGGTCTTATCGTTCTTGGTGGTCCGTTCGCGGATAAGTCCGGTTCGCTGGTGATAATGGCGGTAGATAGTGCGGCCAAGGTTAGAGAGTTATACAGCAAGGATCCCTGGACCGAGCAGGACGTGCTCGTGGTAGCGGATGTAAAGGAGTGGACGATTTTTCTCGACTCGCACGACACCAAAGGCACGAGTTGATTTTCTTTCCTCTGGCTTTCCCGCAGCCTGACTACTCATTCGACGGATCATTTATTAGACGGAGCCAGCGCTCGCCACAATCGTTCGAGAAGGCCAGGCCGCGCGATGAACTCGGGTGGCTTGTATGTATGAAGCGGGGTCGTGTCGCCGGGTGGCCACATCGTACTTACGGAGCCGGGATGGTAAAACGTCGCGGTCAGACTGCGCCGGGAGACCTGGCAACGGCTGACCACCCGCGACACCGAATGCCAGGAGTTGTCTGAGCGAACAAGAACTGCCGAATTGCCCACGACCGGCAGAATCTGTGTTACAACGTCGGCAGGATTCATCGAACGCAGGATTGAGAGACAGCCGCCATCCTTAAGATTCCAGGAGTCATTAAAGTAGAGGACGTGGGTGACGATCTTGTCCTTCAAATCGGCGTGCGCCCCAAGTCGAGCATTCGGTCCGTAGTGGAACGCGTTCACTTCCAGATCCACACTCGTCAGATCACAGCCGGTCAACGATGACATAGCCCTGCGGTAATTGGACGAAAGCAGGTCGCGAGCGAGTTGCTGCCACGCCGGACTCAGCTCATCGGCGTGCGAGATTCTATCCGAACGCATGGCGATCAACTCGCGCGCCTCGTATTCGTATTCTTTTTCCCCGTCGTTGCCTATGACAGTCTTGAATTGATCCTGGGGAAACGTAGAAGCCAGGTCGCCGGCGTCCTCGGGCGTAAAGAGGCTATCGATGTGAGCCCATGCGTACGGCACGGAGTGCAGCTTATGTTTTTCAATTCTCTCGAAGTCAATCATTGAGTCAGACGGGAGAATTATATATGCAGTAGGCAGTAGGCAGAGGTTTAGAGTTTCGGGTTTAGTGTTTCGGGTTCGCATTAGAACGACTCGGATTAATGCAAAATCTAATGCCAAGCCGAAAAACCGAACTGACGAACCCGAAACCCTAAACCCGAAACTCTAAACCACTGCCTACTGCCTGATCAACGTCGCATGGCGTGCACAGTTGCGCGTAACTTGCGCGCGATCTCGGAATTCGGATTCGATTTTTCGAGAGTTTGAAATTCCTGCTGCGCCTCATCCAGCAGGCCCGCCTGGACGAACAACAATCCCAACGTGAGATGCGATGTCGGGTACTCACGCCGCGCATCTGTCAGAACTCGAGCCGTAGCTCGATCCAGAATACGAAACTTTGCCTGCGGAGCCGGCGGACGCGGCGACGTCACTTCCTGTCCGTCCTTGATAGCCTTGACCTGCCAGAAGTAAACCGCTCCCCTCGAAAGCTTCTTCTCAACCGACCAAAAATTTGTCGTGAGCTGCGGACTGCTCGCTACCAGTGCGAACCTGTCATCGTACAACTCGACGATGTAACTCGCAGCACCTTGCAATCGCGACCAGCGAAAAATTGGACGATCCGAAAACAAAACCTTGCCGACCGGCTCGACCAGCGAAAAACTCCTGGTTTGAACATCGGTGCCCATAAGCGCGCTGGGTGGTCGCGTTAGTCCGTTCAGGGCTGATGGTCTCTCGATGAGCTGACCTGACAATGCATCCCTGATCATGTTCTGGTAGGCCGGCGGCAGCCCGCCCGCCCCGCCGAGCTTACCTTCCGCGTCGAGTGTCAATTCGCCGCCGCCGTCGTTGAGCCGGGCAACTACCTGAGTTGCGGCCTGGGCCGGCTTGGATGGTGACGGTCGCGGCGGTCCTGGCGATTCGACGGCTACTTCCTTCGGCGAACTCTTCTCAGGAGCGGTTTGATGCGCCGAACGCCAAACCAACCAACTTGTCAACGCCACCAGGATAATCGCGGCAATGCTGCCAAATGCGAGTGAAGAAGTCTTTGGCCATAGCCAGCTCAACGAATCAAGGAGGTTGCGTTTTGGGCGTGACTCAGACACGGCAGCAACAGGCCGATACTCATTATCAAGGTTCGGAGCGAGTTGCCGGCTGAAGACCCGGAGGTCCTCGGTCGCAACTTCGCATTGCTCGCACCTCGAGAGATGATCGGTAATCGATCGGAGCTCGTCGCCCGAAAGCTTGCCGTCCACGTAGTCTGCGCTCTGCTCAACCGAGAGATGAACGCTCAAGGAGGCCGGAGGAGCGGCCCCCACCAGTTCGTCGAAAATGCCTGACCGGATCATCAGGAACTCATGATCCCCGCCCAACCCCCTCTCGACTTGCTGTCTACAGGCGCCGCACTCGAAGAGGTGGTCTGAAACCGACAGCAACTCAGAAGCAGGCAGACTCTGCCGGCGGTACTCCTCAATCTGTTCTTGAGCGAGGTGTTCAGTCAATTTTGGATTAGCCCCCAGCCGCGAGCTGCGGCTGCAATCTAATAAGTTGTTGAACATGCCGCCTTATTAGCATGGGTCTCAAATAAATCCTTTTAATCGCCGCGACAAACGTTCGCGGCCCGATTTGCGCGCATTAATTACCTGTTGTCGCGTAAGCCCGCAAAGCTCAGCTATCCTGGAGTCCTCCAAAGGCAGTTCGTTCCATAGGTCTACAAATCTCTCGGCCGGGATATTCAGCACATCGGCAAGTTGGCGAACAGTAGCCACACCCGTGGCCGGAAACAGAGCGATGCAGCCGCGGCCCTGCTGGTCCCTTAAATTCAGAAGCAACGCCGCCCGCTGGTTCGCCGGCAGCTCGCCTAGCTCTTCCCAAAGTCTCACAAGGAACATCCGCTTCTCCACCTGCCAGGACGTGTCTGCTTGTCCGCCCGCTGACGCAAGCGCGGCCTCATGTTCGCCTTCGTCCGTCGACTCAAGAGGCTGAACTTTGATGTGCCAAATGTTCGCGAGAACGGAGACCAGTTCTTCAAACTCAACCGGACTTCCAACATGGTTGAAAATCTCAGACAGCATCTCCGCTGAGCCGTGTCGCTCGGCCTCTCTATGAGACTCAATCCTCGAGAGCAGAAGATTGTCTTCCGCCACTTGAGTCAAACTTCGCGAAGACGCCTGGACGTCGCTTGCTCGCCACGAGGAGAATCCTGCCAGCAGCGTGCCGACATCGTCGCGCCAGAGTGCGAATCCCTTCTGGCGAGTCAGCAGGTAATAGAGCCGGCTCTTGAAGGCGTGTCTTTCCGGAAATCGCCTGCGCAACCAGCCGGAGCAAGTTCGGTGAGCGATGATCGCCGCCAATCCTCGAACGTCCTCTATCGGATGTTGAACCGGGTCCTCGCGAAGACGATCGAGTTCCGTGAGCAGTTTGACCAGCACATCCTGATAGAGGTCCTCGATCTCGGCTTGTTGTGTTGCGTTGAAAGCCGACAGGTGGAGCTTGTAGCGGATGATGCCCTTTATTAAGGGCTCGGCGTGGAGAGTAATGAGGTCTGCGAGGAGTTGATCTGCGCTTTCTTTGCTGGCCGGATGCAGTATCGGTTCGAGGAGCGAGTCGATACTTGGGGCATTGGGCGCGTTTTTCGCCATTGCGGTACTGGCGAAATCTTGACCTACTTCAGTCGAAAAAGGAAAGACAATTCACATTTCAGATTTGAAATCTCAAATTTCAAATTTGAAATTTTCAGGGTAGGGGGAAGCGCACTACCTCATTCTCGACGGGCATCGAACGCTCACGCTTTTCTATCGTGGAGTTCGCCCCAGGCTTCCACCCGAATCCCTTGCCCTGAACCTCGAACGACGCGTATGCGTACGGCACGCCTTCTGATCCGAGAGGGGAGTTCGAATTGGCGACGTGAAAATGAAGATGCGGCTCAGTTGAATTCCCGGAGTTGCCCACAAGACCCAGCACCTGCCCCGCTCGCACCTTATCTCCAACTTTTACCTTCAAGCTGCCGGGTTGAAGATGCGCATAAAAGGCATAATTGCTTCCGCCGATGTCCAGGATGATGTGATTCCCACCTATCGTCTCGAGGGTGATCGGAACTGCTCTCGAGTTAACGCCGGGAACGTTCTCGGGGATTCCGTCCTTGATCGCAACAACAGTCCCGTCGGCAACCGCAAGGGCATCTGCACCGTAGCAACGATAATTCTTGTTGTCTTTCTGATCTCCGCTGAAAGTACGGCCGTCTTCTCGAAGTTGCACGAAATCAATTGCGAAGCGCTGTGCAATGTGAGCGCCTCCGTTGACTGGTACGAGGGCGCGCCGGTGGCCTGAAGAGTTCGAAGGCCCGTTGGCCGCCAACCATTCCGCGCCTCGAAGTGGCGGACTTATCAGCACCGGTCTCTTCGAAACAGAAGCGCGAGCGCAATCCAGCGAGAGCTCGTCTGGATAGTCGCCGACTTTGAAATTGAAACGGTGGATTATCGTGGCGGGCACTTCGGCGTCGGAACTGAAGCTCAACCACGCATAGATCACAAGCCGCAGGCCCGGACCTATTTTCAGTTTATCAGCAGTGCTGGTTGCAGTGACTCCCGGACGAATCACCGTTCGCGCGAGTTCGTCTCCCTCCAGCATGGAAAGTCTGTTTTGAGAGTCGCCGACGAATTCTGCGCGTGTAAGGACGCAGTCGCTTCGACCAAAATTGGTGAGATGCAGCTCGTAACAAACGTTGGTCTTGCCGCCACCCTGAAACGCCGTCGGCAACAGCGGGATTGCGACATCCACCGGCACATCGAGCGGCTTCTGGGGTTGCGAAGGCTTGGCGGTCTGAGGTTCGGCTTTGGGCTTATCGGTCTGGGCTGCCGCATCGCTCCAATGGAGCGGCGTAGCAAGAAGCAGCAGGGCAGCGGCCGTGCAACCGATTGAACGTTTGGCTTGAACAAAGAAACTCGATGAATTCATCTTCTAACCTTCTTGATGGCTCACCACTCAGAACTAAGCATCAGGACTCAGACTGCGGTGTATACACCAAGCGTTGCACGAGAGTCAAATCTACAACAAATGTTGCATTC
The DNA here is from genome assembly GCA_035315885.1 of Blastocatellia bacterium. Lineage (GTDB taxonomy): Bacteria > Acidobacteriota > Blastocatellia > UBA7656 > UBA7656 > DATFXM01. The sequence continues at coordinate 55,656 of DATFXM010000014.1, read as the reverse complement.
TCTCTTGAAGCCGCTCACCGCTTATGGTATGTTACGCGCGCTTTGCGAGACACGCTCAAATTCGAAGACTGCTCTGAGTCCGGCGATTCACAGGATGGGGATTCTATTTCCCGGCGCTCTAGTCTGGAAACCTCATTTCGCGCCGAACAGATTAGTCTCATACTTGTCCGGCTGCAGTTGAACGAGCCGTTTGAAACGAGCTTCGGAGTTATCGATACGCGGTTGATACTCCTGGTGAGCATCGAGAGCGACGGCCTGACCGGGTGGGGAGAGGTCGTCGCCACGAAGGAGCCCCTTTACAGCTACGAGACAGTTGGAACCGCCACACACGCGATTCGCGACTTTCTCGCACCATCTCTGCTCGACGAACCAATCTGTGGGTTGAGTGATGTCGCGGCGCGCTTTAAGCGTTTCCGGGGACACAACATGGCCAAAGCAGGACTCGAGCTGGCCTGTGTCGACCTCATGGCCCGAAAGCACAATCGATCAGTCTCGCGAGTCATCGAGGGCGAGCGCGTCCGAATCCCGGTAGGGGTCAGCCTTGGAATTCAGGCAGCGCCCAAAGACCTGCTCGACCGAATCGATCATTACCTTGCGCTCGGCTACCAGCGCATAAAACTCAAGATCAAGCCTGGCTGGGACCTTGCAATCCTTTCAGAGGTGCGCAGACTTCACCCGGACATTCTGCTTTCGGCTGATGCAAATGCCGCTTACACTCTTGACGATCTCGACCATCTGAAACGTCTTGATGATTATGGGCTGCTCATGATCGAACAGCCTCTCGACTACGATGATCTGGTGAATCATTCAGTGTTGCAAACTGAATTGAAGACGCCGATCTGCCTGGATGAGAGCATCACCGGACCTCTACGGGCAGAGCAGGCATTGAGGCTCGATAGCTGTCGCATCATCAACATCAAAATCGGACGCATCGGAGGGTATTCTCAAGCTCTTCCAATCCATGATTTGTGTCGCGAGCGAGGAGTGCCTGTCTGGTGTGGCGGAATGCTTGAATCGGGTATCGGCCGCGCGCACAATCTCGCATTGGCGAGTCTTGCGGGCTTCACGTTGCCCGGGGACATTTCCGCAAGCTCTCGGTATTTTGCTCGTGATCTCATAACCCCCGAAGTAACCGTTGCGGCTGATGGGACCGTAGGGGTTCCCACCGGAGTCGGGATCGGGTTCGACGTGGATCTGGACTACATCGAGAGCCGCACCGTATCCATCGAACGAATCAAACCAGAATAAAGCGGGATTGGGAGACTGGAATGAAGGACCCCAGGGCTAGGAGGCGCGAGTTATCCGGACTTCGGCACGACGGTACGAGGCCTTCACAAACCGCGCTTCAAACGCGTTTTGCCGAGGCGCAATCGCGCCTTGGACCAAAGCGCCAGCAATTGGTGCGATCGATTCTCGACAACAGCGAAGAGACCTGTTTTCTCTCCTCTCGCGAACTGGCCAAACGATACGATGTGGACGCGGCGACTGTAGTGAGAACCGTTCAGGCGATGGGCTACAAGAGCTTTGCCGATTTCAGCGTAGATCTCCGGCGCCACTTCGTCATGCAGATCACCCCGTACACGGTGTTGAAAGCGGCGACTCGTGAAAAACGCAGCGTCATTGATCACATAGACCACAGTCTCGATAAGGCCATTGAAAGTCTCACGACCGTGAGATCCGAGCTCGATCGAAACCGGATCATCGAACTTGCAAGGCTTATTCATCGTTCGCGACGAGTAATGGTGATTGGACTCGACTTTGCTGCTTCGCTGGCATACTACTTTGCGTACGGGCTGATTACTCTGGGCTTCGACGCCGACGCGCCGAGCGGCAGCGAAGGGAACATCCATCATCGGTTAAAGCTACTGACGAGCAAGGACCTGCTCATTGCAATCAGCTTTGGGCAATGTCTTCGAATCACCGTTGAGGCGGTCCAGCGGGCCCGCGAGCAGGGCGTTACCTGTTTCGGAATCACCGACAGCGACACGACTCCGATTGCACGTTATTGCGAGGGGTATTTGACTGCGCCGGTGGCGAGCCCTTCGTTCCTGAACTCATACGTCGCCCCGATGGCCTTGATAAGCGCCATTCAGGTGGCGTGCGCTCACCTCAACCCTAAACGTTCACTGACTCAGCTCAAGCCCACTGACAGCGAATACCATTCTGGTCCGCGCTGGTACCGAGAGCCAAAGAGTTGAAGTTCGAGCTTCAGTCCAAAACTCACGTACTCGGAGCTTAGCTCTTCGGTGCCCAGTAGCCTTTTCTTGCGCGTCCGTCCAGCTTTGGTCGGTTCATCGACACAGCTATCTTGCGCCAGCGGCCGTCTCGCTTCTTGTTGGTGGAGTAGTAACTGAGGGTGTATTGATTTCGCAGTTCGTCGACAATCTTTGTAAACGCTTCCTCGAGTTTGTCGCCCTGCGGTGAGTGAACGTACCGGCCACCGCTCTCAGTGGCAAACTGTTGCATCTCCGCTCTGCCGCGCCTCAACGCTGCGGATTCACTGCCCGCTGATAGCGCCGAATCGTCGATCAGGTCTATCGAATAGATCATCACGCCCGCGGCTAGCGCCCTTTTCATAACCGAGTTCAACGAAGCCTTGCCGCTCATCGTGTCGCACCCGTCAGAAATCAGCAGCATCGTGCGGCGTCGTTCCTCCCTCTTTTCGAGCGCCGCCAGCGCCTCGTCCATGCAGTCATACATCCTGGTGCTCTCACCGGGCTTTGCGTCCCATACGTACTCACTGATGTCGCGGACGTTCGTAAACTCCTGAAACTGTCTGATCTTGTTATTGAACCCATACACCGCAACCTGATCGTCATCCCTGATGTGATCCACAAACGATGCGGCCGCCGCGCGAACCAGTCCAAACTTGTATTCCATGCTGCCGCTCATATCGATCAACACCGCGGCGGCAAAGGGAGCTTCTTCGGACGCGAAGGAGCTCAGCGCCTGTGGGGCGCCGTCCTCCAGAATTGCGAAATCTTTTGCGGTGAGCCCGTGTGCGTACTTGCCCGCATCGTCCGTCACCGTTACGTTGACTACCACCAGATCAGAATGCAGCCGCAGCGGTTCATCGTCCGGCTGCTGTGGCTGTCTGCTCGATTGTTCCGACTTGGATTTCTTGTCCTGAGCCCGCGAGGATGCGGGCGCGCTCAGAGCTAGAGGCGCGACAAGCGTCATCAGAGTTATTGCCAGCAGTTTCGAAAGGACCGGGGTTTTCTTGACGCTGAAGTTCCGCATCAGTTCTTTTGCTGACGGCGCACGAGTCGAGAGAGATTTATGAGTTCATTGGAATTAGCGATCACCGTAGCCGAAACTACAAATCGCGTTTCAGAGGTCATATTCTTCTTGATGTTTTCGGCTGCTTCGCCGATTTTGTCGATCGCCTCGCCCATCTGCATCGGCGCGCGACCCTTATCGTCTACTGCTTCACCGCCCGAGTGCACCAGCACCTGATGAGCCAGCTTCTCGATTGACTCGAGTTTTTTCACATCGGCGCCCGACAACTTGCCATGTTCATGAAAATTGGTGGCGATTTCTCCGGAGAGGGAGTTCAACTTGTCTACGGACTCCATTATTTTCTTATAGTCCTGCTCCCTGCGGTCGATCAGCATCTTCACTCGCATTTCGTCGGGCAGGTTGAGACTATCCTGCGGATCCTCGTCCAGGTCTTTGAGTCCGGATTTCTTATCCATCGGCGACGAACCTTTTAAGTCTCGGTTGGCGCCGCTGTTGTGGGATTGGGCTTCTGCCCGGAAGACGGCGAGAAGCATGATTGCAACCAGCAGAAGAATTCTCCGATACATCTTACGACTCCATGTGAGGCTCGAAGCACAGGGGGTGACTAGTAGTTGTACCACGATGAGCCCAATCGCGTACAGATGCTAAGGAAATATCGAAGCAGGAGAAGACTAGGTGCTCTCGGCTGACGCCAATCGCTCGAAGGACGATTTGAGGACAGGATAAAGGTCTTTGTATTGGCCATGAAGAGAGCGATAGAGCGTGGCTTTGGATCGATCAGGTCCAACCACGTCCGTAGTCTTGATCAGACGGTCGCAGGCCGTTTCCACATCGGGCCAGAAGCGCGCGCCAACTCCGGCCAGAATTGCGGCTCCGTAAGCAGCACCCTCGGTCGTGTTGACCGTCGCCAGTTCTACTCCGAGCACGTCGGCGAGGATTTGCCTCCAGAGTAAACCTTTTGCGCCGCCGCCCGAGACTCTGACCTGCTCCAACTTGCCGAGACCGGCGGCTTGAAGCAGCTCGAAGCTATCTTTTAACCCGAATGCGACGCCTTCTAGAATCGCGCGGGTCAGGTGGCCGCGGCTGTGTCTCAGTGTGATTCCCACCCACGCGCCACGAGCGAGCGGATCCGGGTAAGGCGTTCGTTCACCGCTCAGGTATGGCAGGAAGATCAGGCCACTACTTCCGGCCGGAACCTCCGCGGCCTCCGCTACCAGGTCGCTGAAACTGGCTCCCGGAGCCATGCTGTCGCGGTACCACTGAAGGCTTCCTGCTGCGCTTAGCATCACTCCCATCAGGTGCCATCGATCGGGCACCGCGTGACAAAACGCGTGGAGCCTGCCTTCGGGTTCTATCAGGCTCGTTTCGGCGGTCGCAAACACGACGCCGGATGTCCCGAGCGTCAGAGCTACGATACCCGGCCTGACCGCTCCGACTCCCACAGCTTGTGCCGCCTGGTCTCCGCCTCCGGCAACAACGGGGATGCCCGGCCTCAGGCCGGTTGCTTCCGCGGCTTCGTGATTCACTTCTCCGGTTACCTGCGGTCCTTCAAACGTTGGCGGTAGCCACGACGGATCAATGCCGAGCGTCTCGAGAACTTCGGCAGACCAGTCTCTCTTCTTGAGATCGAAGAGCATTGTGCCTGACCCGTCGGCCTTGTCCATCGCGTGTTGGCCGGTCAGTTTGAATCTTATGTAGTCCTTTGGGAGAAGCACGTGTCTGGCGCGTTCGAAAACAGCGGGCTCATGGTTCTTTACCCAAACGATCTTGGGTGCGGTGAAACCGGTCAAAGCGTCATTGCCGGTGATCTGGATGAGCCGCGCTTTGCCGATACGCGAGCGAATCTCATCACATTCAGCTCCGCAGCGCTGGTCGTTCCACAGGATTGCGGGTCGAAGCGTCTGGCCATGGTCATCGAGCAGTACAAGGCCGTGCATTTGTCCGGTCAGACCGATGGCTGCAACGTCCTGCGGGGCGGCGCCGGACTCCTGAAGTGCTAGCCGCACGCTTGAAGTTGTGGCTTGCCACCAATCCGACGGATTCTGTTCGGACCAGAGATGCCTCGGTGTGGACAGCGAGAGCGGGGTAGTCGCGCTGCCGGCGACGTTGCCTTGCTCGTCGATAAGCAGGGCCTTCGCTCCGGTGGTAGATATATCAATTCCAAGAAAGAAGCTCATAAGTAGGGGAGGTGGGTGATGGGAAGGAGCGACGCGGAGACGCGGGGGAGGAGGGACGCGGAGAAGGGGCGACTGGGCGAATGGGCGAAGGGGCGACGCTGAGACGCGGAGATGCTGCGTAGCATGTTTGTCGCTGTCTTTATGTCTCCGTGTCTCTCCGCTCCGCGTCGCCGCGTCTCTCCTCTCCGCGTCGCCCCTTCGCCCATTCCCCTTTCGCTCATTTCCCTCACTATCTCACTCCAAGCAATATATCGATGGTCAGTTGATCGAGGCGTTCGTATCCGAGGCCTTGGGAGGCAAGCGCCACCCGGTCAAAAGTCCGCGAGTGCAGCTTGGCCGCATTCTCTCTGCTGTAAGCCCCGAGCTGCTGGGCTTGAGAGTTCTTTTCTTCGATCTCGGCAAGAACCGCTTTGATTTCCGGGTCCGCGTTCCATCTGCGAGCCTTGTCCTTTAGGATCAGATAGGTTCGCATGCAGCCTCGAGCGAAGTCCCTGACGCCGTCATAGTCTTCGGTGCGATACGCGTGCGCGTCGAAATGGCGCGAGCCATCGTACCCGACGTCTTCCAAAAATTTCACCAGCCAGAAAGCCGTGCGCGGATTCGCCGAGCCGAACCTCAGGTCCTGGTCATAACGGCCCGGGATCTGATCGTTCAAATCGATGTGAAACAGTTTGCCGGCCTCCCAAGCTTGCGCTACTGCATGAGTCATGTTCAGGCCGGCCATGTGCTCGTGCGCTACCTCGGGGTTGACTCCAACGATATCGGAATGGTCCAGCGTTTCGATAAAGGCCAGGTATGCTCCGGTTGTTGGGAAATAGATGTCGGCCCTCGGCTCGTTCGGTTTTGCTTCAAGAGCAAATCGATATCCGTAGCCTTTGTCGATCGAATACTCGCACAGATAGTTCACTGCCTCACGAAATCGCTTTACCGCCACGTCGGCCCTGCGACAGGCATCGGTCTCAACGCCCTCGCGGCCGCCCCAGAGGACAAACACTTTTGCGCCCAGCTCGGCGCCGATGTCCATGGACTGCATGGTCTTCTGCACCGCGTAGGCTCTAACGGACGGGTCGTTAGCCGTGAAGGCTCCGTCTCGAAATACGGGATCGAAGAACAGATTCACGGTAGCCATCGGGACTTTGAGCCCCGACTCGTCGCATGCTTTCTTGAAGTCCCTCACGATTCTGTCTCGTTCAGAGGCGGAAGCCTCGATGGGAACCAGATCATTGTCGTGAAGATTCACGCCCATGGCGCCTACTTCCGCCAGCATGTGGACGATGTCGATAGGGGCCAGAGAAGGTCGGACGGCCTCGCCAAACGGATCGCGACCGCGATTGCCTACAGTCCATAAGCCAAAAGTGAACTTGTGCTCGGGCAGCGGGGTAAAAGCATCTTGAGCCATAACTTTCCTTTTATATCGTGGAGGTTGCAAACGCGGAGCCCGTTTGCAACAGCGATTCTACAAAAATTTCGGTAATAGAGGAACTGTGAAGAGGTGAGGGGAATGCGAAGGGCGAATGGGCGAAGGCGCAACGCGAGACGGTGACGCGTGGAGGAGCGAATGGGCAAAGGGGCGAAGGGCGGCGCGGGAGAGCCACCGGCGTCCCCGCGTCACCGCGTCGCCCCTTCCTCCATTCGCCCCTTCGCAATCTTCCCCTTCATCTCCCTTTTCTACTTATGTCTTCATTTAAACCCCCTTAGCGGTTAAAATGCGCCGTGGCACGCCGCCAGAATTCCCGGTCGCCGGTTTTACCAGTTCGCAGAATACACACTCGACACATGGAGGACGCGTAGTGAGCTATTTGAAAAGAGTCTCTCTGAGTCTGATTCTCGGTCTTCTTTTCAACCACTGCTGGAGCACTGACACACTCGCGATGACAAAACCTGAGATCAAAAAAGAGCCCTTCGGCAAAACGGCCCATCAAGAGCCGGTGGATGTATACACTCTCATCAACTCGAACGGCGTCGAAGCCCGCATCATAACTTACGGGGGCATCGTCATCTCCCTGAAAGTCCCGGATCGCTCCGGTAAGCTTGGCGACGTAGTGCTTGGCTATGACAATCTGGACGGCTACCTGAAAAGCACTCCGTTTTTCGGAGCGATTATCGGCCGATATGGAAACCGCATTGGAAAGGGCAAGTTCGTACTCAACGGCAAGACGTATGAACTCCCCAGAAACGATGGCGAAAACACGCTGCACGGCGGAGATCACGGCTTCGACAAAGTCGTGTGGGAGGCAACTGAGATAAAGGACAAGAACGGAGTCGGCATCTCGCTCGCTTATCAGAGCAAGGACGGCGAAGCGGGATTTCCGGGAAATCTGTCGGTTACTGTGGTCTACACCCTCACCGACAAGAACGAGTTGAGAATTGACTACACCGCAACCACCGACAAAGAGACAGTGGTCAACCTGACTCACCACTCATACTTCAATCTCTCGGGCGAGGGAAGCATTCTGAACCATCAGCTCATGATCAACGCCGATCGGTTCACTCCCGTAGATCAGAATCTCATACCCACTGGAGAGCTGCGCGGTGTGAAGGGAACACCGATGGACTTCACTAAGCCTACGGTCATCGGTCAGCGAATCGACGACAAGTACGAGCAGTTGACTCTTGGCCGAGGGTATGATCACAACTGGGTTCTGAACAGCACGGGAGGAAAGCTCGGCCTGGCGGCTGTCGCCTATGAGCCGGCTTCCGGACGCGTGCTCGAGGTCTACACGGTCGAGCCGGGCATGCAGTTCTACTCCGGCAATTTTCTGGACGGCAGCATCACTGGCAAGGGGAATCAGGTTTACAAGAAACGCTTCGGGTTTTGCCTGGAGACGCAGCATTTTCCGGATTCACCCAACAAACCGAGTTTTCCTTCGACCGTCTTGAAACCCGGCCAGAAGTACAGGAGCACGACGATCTACAAATTCTCGGTGAGACAGAATTGATGCGTAGCGCATTGAACGGCGGCCAGCGAACTTCTCAATGCTGACTCGCAATGGCGGCCACTGGTTCAATCCGCTTCGCCCAGTTGTGGTGAATTTGTTCAAAGGTAAAACTAACGGCTTCGGGACACACTACAAGTTGGATGTGAACGTCTGATGAAAAAAGAAATCGGCACTTTCGCCCTGCTTGTCATCCTGTGCATTGTGGTATCGGTACTCAACCCACGCTTTCTTGCGGGAGCCAACCTGCAAAACATGGCGAGACTGATCGGGGCGTACGGCATATTCAGCATAGGCCTGGGCATCGTGATTATCACTGGCGGAATAGACCTCTCGGTCGGATCGGTGCTGGCTTTGCTGGGAGTGTTGCTATCAATTTTTCTTACGAGCTGGGGCTGGCCAGCTCCTGCAGCCGTTATTGTAATCATCGGACTCGGGATGGCTCTGGGCACGATTCACGGAGTGTTGATAACGCGTCTTGGACTTCAACCGTTCATCGTGACTCTGTGCGGGCTATTGTTCTATCGAGGCCTTGCCCGCTTTATCGCTAAAGACGAGACGAAGGGGTTTGGAAGTGCCGCCGGATTCGAGAAGCTTCGGGATCTCGCAACCGGTAGTCTCCTCGGAATCCCAACTCCGCTGATAGTCCTCGCACTTGTCAGCATCGCAATGTGGATAGCGTTGCACCGGTCGGTTTACGGGCGATACCTGTTTGCGGTTGGCCGAAATGAGGAAGCAGCGCGCTATTCAGGTATCAACTCGCGAGCGGTGATCACGGCGGCCTATGTCATCTCTGGAGCCCTGGCGGCGTTTGCCGGGATAATCTTCGCCTTTTACACAAACTCGGTTTCACCCTCTTCGCACGGCAATTTCTTCGAGCTTTATGGGATTGCTGCCGCAGTCCTGGGCGGTTGCAGTTTGCGAGGAGGCGAGGGCTCGATCATCGGTATCTTGATCGGTACGGCGTTGCTGCAGGTTCTTCAAAACCTGGTGAACCTCTTAGGAGTCCCGTCGTCGCTCAATTTCGCGGTCATGGGTGCGGTGATTCTGCTGGGAGTGGTCGGCGATCAGATCTTGCAGAGGCGATCAGCCAGGCGACATCTTGCCGCGCCTAAGACGACTTCGGCTCCGAAGCAGGTATCAGAAACAAGATCGGGGTAGAACACTGCGAACCGGCTTAATTCCTTTTGTGCAATAACAGCTCTTATCGAATAAGGATCGTTCAGAAACAGGAGGATCACGAATGAGGTTTTCGCGTCCCGCTATTTTAGGAATATGTGCGTTGCTTGGCATCTTCATCCTGGCTTGTTCTGAGTCGGGTCAAAGCGCCAACAAGCTCAAGCTCGCGTTTGTCACCAACACCGCGGCCGACTTCTGGACTATCGCGCGAAAAGGCTGCGAGCAGGCGGCCAGCGAGTTGCCGAATGTAGATGTCGAGTTTCAGATTCCCTCGGACAGCACGGCCGCCGAACAAAGACGAATCGTAGACGATCTGATGGCGAAGGGAATCCAGGGCATCGCGATCAGTCCAGTAGATCCCGTCAATCAGACGGAGATGCTGAACGACCTCTCAAAGAAGATTTTGGTCATCACGCAGGACAGCGATGCTCCTCAGAGCAACCGTGCGTGTTATCTCGGGACAGATAACGTTGCAGCCGGCAGACAGGCAGGCGGCTTGATCAGGGAAGTGCTGCCGCAAGGCGGCAAGATAATGGTCTTTGTCGGAAAAGCCGATGCGCGCAACGCGCAGGAACGGTTCCAGGGAATAAAGGAAGCGCTGCAAGGTTCCAGGGTTGAAATAATCGATTTGAGGACCGACGACACCGATCGGGTGAGAGCTAAGGCAAATGTCTCCGACACGCTGGTCAAGTACCCCGACATCGCGTGTCTTGCGGGACTGTGGAGCTACAACGGTCCGGCCATCCTGAGCGCGCTGAAAGACGCGGGTAAGGCCGGACAGGTGAAGGTAGTGTGCTTTGACGAGGAAGACGAGACGCTGGCGGGCGTGAAGGAAGGCACAATCTACGCCACGGTAGTCCAGCAGCCGTACGAGTTCGGCTACCAATCGGTGCATCTCCTGACGAAGGCTTTGACGGGCGACCGTTCGGTGATTCCGGCGAGCAAGCAGCAGATTGTTCCTACGCTGATCATCAACAAGGAAAACGTGCAGGAGTTCTCAGCCAAGATAAACAAGCTCAGAGGTCGAAAGGAGTAGAACTGAGTACTGAGTACTGAGTGGGACATTCAAATTCAATGCTCAGACTCAGCTGGCAAGACTCAGTGTGCAAGACTCGGTACTCAGAACTCAGAACTCAAAATGTCCGATCCAATTCTCCAGATGCAGGAGATCAGCAAGTCGTTCCCGGGCGTTGTGGCCCTGGACAACGTAGATCTGTCCGTCTATCCCGCGGAGATCGTCGCCCTTGCCGGCGAAAACGGGGCCGGCAAGTCGACGCTCATGAAGGTGCTCGGCGGCATTTATCAGCCGGACTCGGGGAAATTATGCATCGACGGTCACGAAGTTGTCCTTCGTTCGGTGTCCGACGCAATCAGCCGCGGTATCGGCTTTATCCATCAGGAGCTGAACGTACTCGACAATCTCGATGTGGCTGAGAACGTGTTTCTTGGGCGCGAGCCTGTGTGGGGAGGTCCGCTAAGACTTGTAGATCGTGCCAGGATTCATTCCGCTGCGGGCGTGTATTTGAAGAGACTTGGGATGGACATTTCGAGCAGAACTCCGCTCAAGGAGCTTTCAATAGCCCAGCAGCAGATGGTGGAAATCGCCAAGGCTCTTTCGTTGAACGCTCGCCTGCTGATCATGGATGAACCGACCTCGAGCCTGACGCTGACTGAAACGTCGCGGCTGCTCGAGGTCGCGAAGGAGCTCAGGACTCAGGGCGTAAGTATCATCTACATCTCGCATCGTCTTGCGGAGATCTCAGAAGTCGCCGACCGCGTAGTAGTGTTGCGCGACGGGCGTAACGCGGGCACGTTGAGTCGAGAAGAAGCAACCCACGATCAGATCGTGCGGCTGATGGTTGGCAGGGAGCTGAGCCGCTTCTACGCTCACTCCAGCGCAGCGGGAAAGCCGGGGTACTTGAGCGTGCGAAACCTTCGGACCGCGCGCTATCCCGAACAAGCAGTCTCGTTCGACGTAAGCCAGGGAGAGATCATGGGTTTCGCTGGACTCGTCGGAGCCGGCAGGTCTGAGGTTGCACAGGCCATCTTTGGTGTCGATGCCTCGCTTGAAGGCAAGGTCTCTCTGGATGGCAAAGAGGTCAGGATTCAAAAGTCACAGGACGCGATTGACAATGGAATATATCTGGTCTCCGAAGACCGGCGAAGAACGGGCCTGGTGTTGGAAATGGCGATTCGCGAAAACATCACGCTGCCGGCTTTGCGCGGCTACAGCTCGGCCGGGCTGATCGACCGGGCAGCCGAGAAGAAAGTTTCTGAAGAAATGTGCGAAGCGTTGAACATAAAAGCACCCTCGATAGAAACAAAAGCCGCGAACTTGAGCGGCGGCAATCAGCAGAAACTTGTACTTGCGAAATGGCTATCGCTCGATCCGAAGGTTTTGATATTCGATGAGCCGACGCGGGGCATCGACGTCGGTGCGAAGGCAGAGATCTATCAGCTCATGCGCAAGCTTGCCCAGAACGGCGTCACGATAATAATGATAAGCAGCGACATGGAAGAAATACTGGGAGAGAGCGACCGAGTAGCGGTCATGCACGAAGGCGCAATAACCGGCATCCTGGAGCGCGATCAGTGCAACGAGGAAGCGGTAATGCGCCTGGCGGTTGGAAAGACAGCCTAGGTTTATCTTTAGTACGAGGGCACGAGGCGGCGAAGGCGCGGTTTGGTTGAGTCGCGGCCTTGGCTTCAGAAGCCGATTCTAAGCACACACGCGTGTTCGCATGGCCGTTCGACGGGCAGTTCTACCGTCAGTTCTTCTGCATCCTGTGCCCACTTCAGTTGGTGTTTGCTTCCCAGAAGCTCCACCTTCCCGATCTTGCCGGCCGGGAGCTTTGAAGTTGGCCCGAGCGCCGAAATCGAGACTCGCCCTTCAGGCCAACCCATGAAAAACGCGTAGAGCGTTTGTCCCTTCTTTGTGAAGCGAATGTCTTTCGCTCCGAGCGGCTTTCTTTTTGATTCGTTGAAACCGGGCTCTGAAGATGACACCTGCGTTGAAGGACCTTCGCCGTAGATCTTCCACGGGCGGGTCTCGTGGATGGCTTCCTGGTTAACAGCCATCCATCGAGTTATCTCATCCAATATCTTCAATTCTTGCTGATCGAGCATGCCGCTTGATGGCAACGGAAAATTCAGCAGGAGGTTTCCGTTCCTGCTGACGATGTCCACCAGCATGTCGATTACCATCTTAGGCGTCTTGTATGTCGCGCCCTTCAAGTAGTGCCAGTTGCCGATACACGTATCGGTTTGCCACGGCTCCGGCCAGATCTGATCCACGACCCCGCGCTCCACGTCCAACACGCAAGTGCCGGTCCTGCAGTCTTCCAGCCGCTTGCTCGTGTATACCCCTTGAGGCGAGGAACCTTTTCGGCTCACGTTATAAAAATGAGCGACAAGGCTCAGTCCCCAGTTTTCAAATGGAATCAGGCCATCAGTGTAAAGCAGATCGGGTTCATAATTATCGACAAGGTCCTTAATCCTCATGAACCAGTGCCGCTTGAAGGCTTCCGAAGTTCCATCCAGGTTCCATTCGAGTTTTGTGTAAACATCCTTTATGTCGTGGTACAGGTCCGCGTACTTCGGGTCCTGCCCATCGTAGGGCACGCTGGCAAGCGTGCCCTCCTTGTCGCTGCCGTGCGCAACCGAGAACCACTTGTAACTCATCGCCAGGTGTTCGCTGACACCAAAACGGAGACCCTGCTTTGCAGTCGCATTTCGAAACATCCCGACGATATCTTTGTGCGGTCCCATATTCACTGAGTTCCACCGAGTATGCTTCGAGTTCCAGAGATCGAAGTTGTCGTGGTGAACTCCCATGCTCACGAAGTACTTCGCTCCAGCCTTCTTGTAGAGGCCCAGCAGGTAATCGGGATCGAACTTCTCGGCCTTCCAGGACGGAATGGTGTCCTTGTAGCCGAACTTTGAGGGGTGGCCGTAGTGCTCTACGTGGTACTTGTATTGCCGCTCGCCCTGGATATACATCAGCCGGGCGTACCAGTCACCGTATTCGATTGCCGACTGCGGGCCCCAGTGCGCCCAGATCCCGAACTTCGCGTCGCGGAACCATTGCGGAGCACTGTAAGCGGCCAGCGATTCCCGCGTTCCCTTAAATGGGCCCGGGCGGATCTGGTTGTATTCCTGACCAAAGCCAAGAACGCTGCGCGCACGCGACGCCGGGATCGCGGCAGCCAATAGTTGCAGGAGACGCCTTCTGCTGATCATTTCTGGAACACCAGATTGTCCACCACCATCGTGCCCTTGGTGGGCGGGCATTGATTGCACGAGACCTGCACGTGTATTGCTGTCAACCTCTTCAGCACCTCTTTTGGAGAGACCTTGTTTTCAACCCACGCGGGCTGGCTAATTTGATCCAGCGGCACTCGATACGTATTGAATCCCTTCGTCACTTTGAAGGTCATCTGGGGTCCTTGTTCGATCGTCAGACCCTGACCTCGGCTGAGGAATTCCACGGTTACCGATTGCACGCCGGTGACGTAGATCTGTAGGGTGAGGAACTTGAAGTGAGTGACGTCGTCGGCCGCCGGCTTGCCATCTTTGTCTGGAAGGCCGAACACTTCGAGTCCCGCGCCAGCCCACTGGTTTGGAGGCTGCAGCTCGTAGTCAAAGGCTGCCGCTCGATTCGGATCGTCCTTATTGAGTCTCACCAGCTCGGGCATATCGGCGTGGGCGGCCGAACCTTTGAATTTGCTCGGGCTGGATGGGCTCTCCTGGTAGCCGTAGAGTCGAACTGCTCCCCCTCGATTGCTCAGGGGCTGGTTGTCTTTGACGTTTTCGAAGTCGGCATAAACCAGCTTGTCGCCTTCCTGAGCGGGGAAGGCGAGGGGGTTGTGAGAAGCTGCGACTCGAGATGGTTGTAGGGAACAGGTGACTACTGATCCCACCAAGAGAACTGTCATCAGGGCCTTCATTTTTGACGTCTCCTTTCTGTGTCGAGGCTCCTGGCGGGCGCAATACTATATTGGATCGCCGAAAATTTGAAATCTGAAATCTGAGATCTGAGATTCCTAAAGAAAGAGACGCTAGAAGGAGCCTAAGACTCAATTGCTTTACTAAATCTCGCTACATACACGCGTAACACAGGTAACAGATAGATAAACAGCGATATCGGTTGCGAACGGAAATCAACTTCGCAGCGCTTCGAACTAGCCTCCACAATGAGCTGCGGTGTAGCAACTCAACCACGCGCATATGTGAGGCCGGAGTTATCGCCGTCACTCCTCCGTGCCACGTCTCTCATCTCCTCATCCCCGCATCTCCTTATTGCTGGCCTAGAACACTGGCGAGAGCATAGACCAGCGCCGCGTTCCAATTGATCGCGATCTCATTGACCTGATAGATCGGAGATTCGTCTTTCCAGTCGATAGCTTTTGGCCAGCCGCCTCCAACAAGATACCCCGGCCATGCCCGCGCGCCGGGCTGGTCCATCGATCTTCGATCGTGAGGATTGACTGGAGGATTCGCGCCGACTCCAGTCACAAAAGATCTGCCGTAGTAGTTCCTCCCAAACAGATATGCGATCGCGTCGAGCGTGGTGGTGACGTATTCCGACTTCGGGCTGATGCGATTCGCCGACTGCAGGATCACCGCGGTATTCGCGGTCCCGCCATTCGCACCCCAGTAGTAGGTCGTACCCAGAGTTCGGCGATAGCCATGCGCCTTACTCGTTTGTACGATCGCGTCCGCCGTGGCTACAAGGGCAGCCTTGATTTCGTCGACTACTGCACTGTTCCGGTTGGCCAACGTCGAAAACAAATAAGTCAGCATCCCGAGATTCTTTACGTTGCCCCATCCCCAATCTGCGTTGAACTTCTCGGAAAACCGTCGTGCCTGGCTCTCGAAATCGAGCAGGAATCTGGGATCTCCAGTGCTCACCCAGGCTTCTGCCGTCGCCCACAATCGATCATCGTCATCGTTAGTCTGATAGGCTCCCGTCTTGAACTCCTTGAGGTCGGCGGGGTGATTTTCAGGGTGAGCCTTCAAGAAGGCAAAGCTCTTCTTGGCTGCGTCGAGACAGCGCGAGGCGTACTGTGAATCGTAAGGCTTGAATGCGCGAGCAGCTCGAAATGCGACCGCTACAAAATCCGCGGTTGCTGCGCTGCTCCATGGCGCGAAGAACCGCTCGGTTTTTTCCTCCTCAGGCTGGATCGCTGGACCAAAGCCCTTCGTACTTACCTTGTGATAAACCGACCCGTCGGCCGCCTGCATTGTGAGCAACCAGTCCATCTCCCACTTAACTTCATTGAGGTAGTCCGGGATCCTGCCGGTTGTGTGCGGTAAATCGAGAGGGATGTTTTCAATCTCGCGCTGAAACTGCTCCCAGGCAAGCAGCATCGTTCCAACTGTGACCCCTGCGTTTACGACGTACTTGTTGTAATCCCCGGCGTCATGCCAACCGCCGGTGCTGCTGGCGCGTTTGTGCGCCCCTTCGACATAATCAAGCCACGCATCTTCAAGGTGACAGGCGCCGTGAGAATACGTGATCCCCTGGTGTTTTCCAGATACCGCGGTGCCGCAGCGCCAGAAGTAGAAGCCTCTAACGACTGCGTAGAAAGGAAGGCGGAAGACATCTGCGGCAACGCGGAAGTCTACGGAGCTTTGCCCCGTTGAGGTTTCAAGCCGGTACACGCCTGGCTTTTTCAACGCAGAAAAGTCAGCCATATACAGTTGTTCATTGGTATCTTGGTTGCGAAATGGTCCGGTGATCTTTCCCTTCAGAACCTCGGTCTTGTTCTTTGCGTCGACAACTCTGAAATCAGTGCACGGGGAGGCGATCGAGGCTTCCTTTTGCTGGCCGGGTAAGAAACCCACCGAGCTGAGCCGAACCATCGTGCCGGGAGCAACGGACAGTCGCGAGTTGGTGGCAACGCTCCGAGGGGTCACAACGACGGCGAGAAGAACCGTTATGAGCAGAATCGCGTTCGTGTAGCGGCCCGATAACCCCGACAGTCGCGTGCGGAATGAAACAGACAGGTTTTCTACTTTTGTTCGGCACGTGTTATGCGCCATTTGACCTTGCCTTGCAGCGGATCTTGCTTGAGCACCGGGGTCCTCGCCGCGGTGTCAATTGTCAAAGTGTGCACATCGGCTCCTGGAAGAGTAAAGAGGCCTGACGCCTGCTGATTGTCAGTGCTGAAGACGCGAAGCTCGACATCGTTCCAGTCGATTGCATCGGTGTTTTGAGCGACTTTAACCTGCGGAATTACCGAATGATCACGCGCCAGCAGCACGACCGGGATCTGACCCGGCGCGATGCGATGCCATTGCGCGCCTTTGTAAGCCTTACCAGTCTGATAATCGATCCAGGAACCCGGCGGAAGATAGACGTTCCGGTCGGTTGCGTTGTCGAACATCGGCGCTACAAGCAGGTCGGAACCAAACAAGTACTCGTCGTCTATCAACCACGAAGTTGCATCGTCGGGGTATTCAAAAAACAGAGTTCGCACCATTGGAAAGCCCCGGGCAGAGGATTCTTTGGCTTGGGCGTAGATGTAGGGCATCAATGAATACTTGAGTCCCAGCGCACGTCTGAAATCGTCAGCGAGCGCATCGTCGTACTGCCATGGCTCTCTTGGGGGTGCGCCATGGGCGCGAGTGTGCGAAGTTAGAACACCGAATGCCATCCATCGCCGATAGAGGTCGCGCGGAGCACGCTCGACAAAACCTCCTACGTCGTGACTCCAGTAGGTGAATCCCGACAGTCCAAAGGACAAGCCTCCCCTCAATTCGCCGGCCATCGCTGAGTTGGTGTTTTCGGCGTCTCCTCCCCAATGCAGCGGGTAACGCTGGCTGCCCGCCCACGCGCTGCGGGCCCAGATGATTGAGTCGCCAGTGATCTGTTTGGTGATGTCCGCGACGGCCTTGTTGTAGCGCAGCGGGTACAGATTGTGTTCGTACAGGCCGGTGCGCCCGGACGCGTACTGGCCGTTTATCGGCGCGCCTTCGCCGAAGTCGACCTTTATTGCGCCGACCCCCATCTTCAACAAATTCGCCAGAAGCCCCTGATACCATTTGACTGTGTCCGGATTGCTGAAGTCGAGGACCGCATCCTCAAAGGGCAGCCTTCCACCTTCGTTCTTGACGACGTAGCCTTTGTCCACCGCCTCCTTGAAGATCTCGTTCTTGCTGGTGAAGTAAGTGTATTGCCAGAGGCTGATGCGAAACCCCTGCTTCTTCAGGTCCGCGATCATCTTCGCCGGGTCGCGGAAACGCGTAGTAGAGAATTGATAGTTGCTGCGCCAGTCCGTCTCAAACCATCCAGTGTCGAGATGAATCACATCGGCAGGAATCTTGTGCTCGCGGAGCTGGTTTGCGACGTCGCGCACTTCGTCCTCAGCCTTGTAGGTTATCCGGCTCATCCAGAACCCGAATGACCAAAGCGGCGGCACCGGACTACGCCCTGTGAGCGCAGTGTACTCACTCAGGATCTCTTTTGGATTTCCAAGAAAAACGAACAGGTCAAGGTTCTCGTCCCGGCTGTAGATCACTTCGTGCGGATCATAGTATTGACCGAAGTCGAACGTCAGCGGAGCGCTGGTGTGGACGAACATGCCATAACCGTTGCTGCTCATGAAGAATGGAATGGGCTTGTACATCAACTCTGCCTGCGTTCCCATTCCGTCGCGCGTGTATACGTTGATCTTCTGCCCTCGTTTGTTGAGCCTCGTGAATGACTCGCCACAGCCAAAGATTTTTTCGTCGTGTGCCAACTCGAAGGTGGCTGCGAATGACCGGCTCAAGTCACTCGCCTTTCGCACAAATGAAAACGGCACCGGGTTATAGAATGTATGCGGGTCGTTGAGATTCTGCGTGCGCGTCAAAAGCCTGCCCGCACCATCATATATCTCGATATGCCACGGGTCTTTTAAGATGCGAACCTTCCCGTACGTGCTGCTGTACGTTATCGCATCGCTGGTTTGCTCGACCTTCCACGAGCCATCTCTTGCGGGATCGCCTGCAAGCATGAGCGATGGGGCATCGGTTAGTGGAGCCGAGCGGGTTGAGAATCTCAGCCGAATCGTTCGAGGGCCTATAAAGGTTATCGAAAAAGGAAGACCGGGATTTTCGTCGTATTCCGTACCTGGAAACTCGGTTGATCGCGCTTTCGCGAAGTTAACGTCCACCTTGTTGAACGAAAGCGTTGTGTTGCGGGTGTACCTGTCCCAGCCAAGTACGCCCTGTCCGGTCGCCGCGTCAAAACTGACAAGCTTGCTCCCGATGAAGTAGACATTTTCCATCTTCCAGAAGTCGCGGCTCACGTCGATCGGATCGCCAAGCACTTGCGCGGAAGCAGAATGCGACCCTAACAGAACGAGAACACAAAGAGTCGGAAGCCAGCGGCGGCAGGACAACCAAGCTCTCGGCTGAACCTGAAGCGTCATTCGGCTAGTGCCTCCTCTCACCATTGAAGCGTTTGAATAGGATTAGTGGCGCCGCCACAAGATCTGAAGCGTTACCCGGGGAGCGGCAAGCACTTTCTCAATGAGTAAGCCGGCGGTTCAATTGCAGAAGCGCTTCTTTTGCAGTTGGACTCGCGGGGTCGGCGATTATCCGGCAGATGTTTCGACTTATCTCTTCGCCGATTTCGTTGTCGTACAGCGCAAGCGAAGCGCCTACCTGAACCGCGCTTGAAGTCGCTAAAACATTCCGAAGCGAAGATGACGGCGGGAGTTTCAAGAACATCACCGCACATGCCAGTTGAGTGTCCTGGGGTGGTGCAAGTTGAGTATTGTTCTTCTCGGAATCCTTGTCGCCCTTCTTGTATTGCTGGTCGGTAGAGCCCGACCTCGGATCGAACACCCGACCCATGATCCCGGTCACTACAGCGTTGAGATCGGCGCTTCGACCACCGGCGGACAGTGACACGCGAAAGCTGAGCTTCCCCTGCGACACAGCAGCGCCGCCCAGAGACAACGAGAAGTCAGTTTGCCCTCCGGCGCGGTCGATCTTGCCCGAGATCACATGCTTATACAGCACGCCATTTATTACGCTGGGCGGCTCCTTTTTTGCAGCCTCGTCCCGTGCGCCCTCAGGCCCAGCCTTGTTCCAAAACCGATTTTCCATAGTTGACTGACCAGCACCGAGACGCATGAGCGCTCGGCACTTTTTCAAAGTTTCCCCGCCTTCAGCTCTTCAGCCAGATAGTCGCAGGCCCGGACGGTGATCGCCATCATCGTCAGTGTCGGATTCTGATTCGCCGATGAAACAAAACACGAACCATCGGTCACAAACAGGTTCTTGATGTCGTGTGCCTGATTGAACTTGTTCAACACGGATTTCTTGGGATCGTTGCCCATTCTCGCGGTGCCGATTTCATGAATAATGATTCCAGGTGTTGAAACCGGTCCGTAGCTGACCTGGATATGCTGCACGCCTGCTGCCTCGAGCATCTCAGCGGCGGTCACTCCCATGTCGCGCACAATCTCGCGTTCGTTGTCCCCAAACTTCATCTCTATGTTCAGAACCGGAATGCCCCACGCATCTACGACGTCCTTGTCGATGCGGACCTGATTTTCAAAACGCGCGAGACACTCGCCAAAGCCGGTCAGATTAATGTACCAGGGGTGAAATTCTCTCACCGACTTCTTGAAGTCGGATCCGAATCCGTTAACCCATTTGCCTTGCTCGTACAGATTCTGCCCGGCTCCTCCTTGAAACGCGTAGCCCCTGATGAACCGTGAATCTTTCGATGTCAGGTTCTTGAAACGCGGGATGTAGATTCCGTTAGCTCGACCATCCTGTCCCATCTCTTTGGTCGACAAATTCAATAACGCGCCGCCGGCCGCCCCGCCACCGATGTGGTCCATCAGATAGTGGCCCAGCACGCCGGAGGTGTTTGCGAGTCCTGCCGGGTGACTCGAGGAAGCAGAATTCAGCAGCAGCCGGGTCGATTCGAGAGTACCCGCGCACAACACCACCACTTTGCCAAACACCTCTCGATGATTTCGCGTAACCGAGTCGACATAGTGGACTCCCCTTGCTTTTCCTGTGTTCTTATCGAGCACGATGTGGCTCGCGACCGCGTTGGTGATCAGCGTCATACGGCCCGTTCTGGCGGCAGCAGGCAGCGTTGACTGAGGACTATTGAAGTACGACTTCGCGGTACAGCCCCTGTCGCAATGTCCGCAGTAGTGACAGGCCGGCCGGTAGTTCGGCGTGTTGGCGTGAATGGTTTTCGTCAGGATCGCGGCGCGGCCCATGATGACGCGGCGATGCTTGTCGCCCATCTTGTCCACCGCTTTCTTCAAAGCCCACTCGCCGCAAGTGTAATTCATCGCAGGCAAAAACTTGCTGTCGGGAAGCTGCGGCATGTTTTCGTAGCCTCCGCTGATCCCGATGAACTCCTCTACTCGGTCGTAGTACGGCGCAAGATCCTCGAAGCTTATCGGCCAATCGTCACCGTACCCGTCATGACTTGCAGCCTTGAAATCGTAATTCGAAAGTCGATAGGTCTGCCGTCCCCAGACTATGGTGCGACCGCCGACCTGACGCGAGCGAATCCAGTAAAAAGGTTTGTCCGGCTTGGTGGTGTAAGGGTTCTCCAGATCGTTTACGAAGAAATGCCTGCCATACTCGTTGCACGCATAGCATTTGCTCTGGATCGGCTGCGAACGTTGCATGTCCTGCTGATCACCGGCTCCTCTGAAAGGAAGCTCATAGGGCCAGGTGTGCTCACGATAATCCTTCATGGGATCTAGCTGGCGGCCCGCTTCGAGTACCGCCACCTTCAGACCCTTCTCGGACAACTCCTTCGCCGCCCAGCCGCCAGTGGCTCCGGAGCCTACAATAATCGCGTCGTATTCTTCTTGTTTGGCCATCTCGAGTTTCTCAGGTTCTCAGCTTCGAACTTTCTCCTTGTCGGCCCCGCCCCGATGCATGAGAACGACAAACTTCTACATCAACAATCGAATTGTTTATTCGTGCTGTGTCGCAGCGCCAGTCGATAGACGTGCGAGCGATAATATTCGCATCCCAAATCGGATTCAAGAGGTAAGACGTTGAGAGGCTGAAAAGATGCTGATGGAAGGTCTCAGTTGCTCTGAGCTTTGAGCTCGTGAACCGAGATGAGAGATATTGTGGTGGGCATGCCGTGGTCCACTGCTACTTTCAACAGCGCTTGATAGTATCTGGGCGGTGTCTGAGAGCCGGAGAGCTGCAGCAGCCGGTCGGTGAGTGTTTTGAGGTAATCGGGGTTGGTAACGTACTCCGCCGCCGCTTCAGTCCCCTCACTGTGAATTCCGGCAAGGACCATGACCGTGTTTCGGTAAAGGATATTCGGCTTGATCGTTATGAGCCCGTAGTCCTCGACCAACCTTCCGTCATTGTCGAACTTCGGCCCATACTCGCGCTCTTCTCCGTTCAGCGGATTCAGGTTTTCGATCGTTGCTCTGGACGTGTAGGTGAAGTCCTCCTTGATTGGCAGCTTCCCGGACCACTCGTTAACCCACACACTTCCCAGAAGAATGATGTTGTAGTTCTTAAGGTCCTCCGGGCTGATGGTTCTGCTTTGCTTTAGCAGCACACCGCGATTCGCTTCCCGAAACAGACTCGTGGTACGCGCGAGCCCGATGGCCTCACCCATGCCCGTGAACTCATCAGTAGACAAGACCAGCCGGCCGCCATTGTGCTTTACCATGAACTTGTCGCCCACGGTTTCGCTGACGTGCTTGGCCTCCTCGGGTGTCAGGTTAAGCGAATTCTTCAGAATGGCATCGGTATCTCTGGCATTCGTGAATCGATAGACCGCCGGGTTGCTGAGCACCAGCAGAGTCTGGTCGTCATTCTTGAGGAACGGCACCCAGACTGGTCCGAACTTCTCGGCGTCGCTTCTGGATTCGGCATCACGAGAACGGGATCGCAAATTGATATTCGATATGAGCAGGACGACGATGGCTGCTAACAGAACGACAATTGCAGTGGCAAAGGCGACGCCTCTTCGCGTGTTTCGTCGACTGGAGGCTGAGACTTCCTTTGGAGGGAGGGTCGATATCTGAGGCTGACCGCCGCCGTTGCCGGCTTCCGTGGGCTCGGTTGCGGGCTGGGCTCCCCGAGTACCTTCGACGACCGAAAAGACAGGGTAGTAATGGCCTTTTGGGAGCTCTATCAAGATGCGGTCGGAGCGGCCTTCGCTTGCGTAGTACTCCTGTAGCTTTTGTCTGAGCCTGCTCGCCTGCACCCGAACGACAGAGTCGCTTCTGGGGCTGAAGTCGTTTCTGCGACCGAAGACCTCGGTGGCAATAGTGTACTCTTTGACCTGGTCGGTGGCGTCGTCGATGGACTTCAGAGCCACGAATTTCAAGAAGGATTTGAGGTTCTCCGACCCGTGCATGGCGCGGCTCTGGAGCACCCTCTCGAGCTGTCTGAGCTTGTCTTCGCGACCCAGATTCATGTCTTCGCGACCCTCTTCGCGACCCAGATTCATGCTTACTACCGTGTTACTTCTCGACTTAACACCAATTTACGTCCGGATAACATTAAGGGTTTGAACGAGAAGTTCATTATACGCCTATTAACTCCCTCCACAAGCATATAGAGTGCTATTTTGGCCGCACTATTTTAAGCTGGCATTAATATAGGCACAAGGCAGACACGGGATTAGCGCTTAAAGAAAGCCGAATAAGTTCGACCCTAAAACAAAATACGAAGCACTGATAGGAACGATCAAAGACAGCAGGCAGTCACAAAGCAGTCGTAAGACGATGCATCTGGGGACGGGCTGCAATCCTTTCGTCGGTCGGAGATTATAACTCACAACACCGCCGAAAGAGCATCGAACCCACTTTTCCGCTCAACGCCAGTTCGGAGGAAACTATGAGGCCACCTATGCTGCAAAAAAGCCTTTCAGGCTACACCGGAGAAAGGACATCAAATCTCTGGTTCCGCACAACGGCAGCATGTTTGTTGCTGCTGATTGCAACGGCCAGTGCGGCCTTTGCACAGACCACCGGAAGCGCCACCATTCGAGGGGTCGTCAAAGATCCGCAGGGTGCAGTCGTCGGTGGTGCCATGGTCACGCTCGTGAATGAGCGCACGAAGTCGGAACGAAAGACTAGCACCAGCGATGTCGGCGTGTACGTCTTTAGCTCCCTTACCCCGGATTCATACACCGTCACGGTGGAGAACGCCGGGTTCAAGACAGCACAGCAGACTGGTGTTGTGCTTGCGCCCAGCGACACCCGCGGTCTTGATATGTCACTCGAGGTCGGAGCCGCCGGTGAGGTTATCACCGTTCAGGCGGCGGCCGTCGAGCAAATTCAGACTGAGACGGGCGCCAAAGAAAACACGATCAACGCCAAACAAATCGACAACACCTCGCTCATCGGCCGAAGCGCGCTGGAGCTCCTTCGAATTCTTCCTGGAGTCGCGGCGCCGGCGCTGGACGACCCAGGTAACCAGTCGGTCAGCTTTGGCGGCGGCACCAACGCAAACGGCAACTACAACGTCAACGGGTTGCGCGGTGTTAACAACAACGTGAGCATCGATGGCTCGCGAGTCATCGACATCGGATCCAATAACGGCACGATCATCACCGCCAACGTGGACATGGTCCAGGAAGTGAAGGTGCAGACCAGCAACTACGCTGCGGAGCACGGGTCGAGCGGTATACAAATCACTGCCACCACCAAGGGCGGAAGCAGCCAGTTCCACGGCACCGGTTACTTCTACGCCAGGGATGGCGTGCTTAACGCCAACGACAGATCCAATTCGATACACGGCGTTGAGAAGCCGGCCGAGTCGTACAAATATCCGGGCGGCAATATCGGCGGACCAATAATCCTTCCCTGGACGAAGTTCAATCGCAACCGCGACAAATTGTTCTTCTTCTACGGCCTCGAATTTCAGCGCCAACAGGTCGATCCAGGTTCCAGATTTGATAGGGTCCCAACCGCGCAAGAGCGCAAGGGCTTCTTCCCCGGTCTTGATGTCAGTCAAAAGATCGATCCGATCGGGCAGGCGCTTATCAATCTGTATCCGCTACCCAACTTCACTGATCCGAGCGGTGGGCGCAACAACTACGTAGCGAGCGGACTTCAGCCCATCAATCGGAATCAGCAGAACCTGAGAATCGACTACAGCATCTCCGAAAAGACAAAGCTGTATGTGCGCTGGTCTCGCGAGTACGAGAGCAATGACTTCGCTCGAGGACTGTGGTGGCAGCCCTCGGCTTACGAACTTCCGAGTCACGTCACCGGAAAAGACCTCGGACGTTCGCTCGCTGCGAACCTTACAAACGTGATCAACCCGACGATGACAAACGAGTTTGTATTCAGCATCAGCAAACTCAAGCTCGACAATGACTACAATGACCCGAGCAAGGTCAGCCTTTCGGCACTCGGAATCCAGAACTTCAAGGGGCCGTTCGGTCAGCAGAGCCCGTATGCGCCGGTCGCTTTCATCACGAGCTGGTCAGGCCAGACGAATGGCGACTTCTGGGAGCCAGGTGGACTGCCGCTCTTTGCTCATAACTCGAGCATGTCGTTTGTCGACAATCTCACCAAGATCAAAGGCGCCCATACGCTGAAGTTCGGCACGTTGATCGAGCGCGCCAACAAAATTCAGAATCTCGGCGGCGATCCCGAAACAAGGCTTATCTTCGCGAACTGGGGCAATCACTCCACTGGTAACGTATTCGCCGATCTGCTAACCGGACATCCGGCTCAGGTGGTCCAGTCCACGAAGGTTCCGGTCGGCAACTTCCGGCTCTGGAACTACGAGTTCTATGCCCAGGATGGCTGGAAGATTCGCCCGAACTTCACGCTTGAATATGGTCTGCGCGTTGTGGTCTACCCGACCAACCGAGAGCTTAATTCGCTCGGTGTTCGATTCGACAAGAGCGCGTATGATCACACTCAAGGAGTGCTGATCAACAAGGATCCGACCAAGCCTAACGGAATTCTGCAGGCGCTCAAGGGCCAGATTCCAAAGGGAGTCACAGATAGTCCGTCGGCCCAGTTTGCGCCTCGCTTGAATTTCGCCTGGGACATCAACGGTCGCGGGGACACGGTAATACGCGGAGGCGCCGGGTTGTTCTACAACCGCGTACAAGGCAACTACCAGTACTACTCGCTCCAGCAACCGCCGAATTCATATGCGGCGACGTTCGACGGGTACACGTTTGGCAATCTTGGGGGTGGCCAGGGTCTGACCTACCAAACGATGGGTCAGATAGATCCGTTCGCACAGTTCGGTGCGATCGGAATTTCGTCGGCTGACATAAACTCGATCAATATTCCGCGAATTGCGAATATGAGTCTGTCGATCGCCCGGCGTCTCCCGTGGAAGAACGTACTCGAGGTCAGCTACCTCGGCACTCAGGGGCGTCACTTGCCGCTGATCATCGAGACTAACTTCATTCCCGTCGGCAAGCTGTTGAGCGGGCACGTTGGGAATGCCGATTTGTCTGATCCTGTTCAACGAGTCGCAGTAGCTGGGCAGGGCCAGATATTGGCACAATTCCGGCCGTTCCCTGCTTACAGCGGCATCAAGTTCAATGACTACACCGGGACCTCGATCTATCACTCGCTACAGGTCACGCTGAGTCATCAGACCAGCAGCCGGTTCCAATACTTTGCTACGTACACGTACTCGAAGGCGTTGGGTACGAGTCAGACTAACGAGACAGATGGCAATGGCACCGACCCGGTTGATACGAGAAATCGGAACTGGGGCGTGCTGCCATACGATCGCACCCACATCTTCAACTTCACGTACAACTATGTCATCCCGGATGTGGCCCGAGGCAGCTTCAGGAATTGGTTCACCAACGGCCTTATGAACGGATGGCAAATGTCCGGCATCACGACCTTCCAGAGCGGACTCCCGATAAAATTGAAGTTCAACGGCGACCTCGCTGGAGCGGGCATTGCGGCTGCCTGGACTGGTAGTGACGCATTCGGCCTGGCAGGCACCTCGACCGGGGCGATTGCACCGGTGATCAAGGCACATCCGCAGACCAACGGCGGAACCAGCCTGGGCACCAAGTTCCTGGACCTTAACCAGATCTCAATCCCCGCGTTCGGTCAAAGCGGGTCGTATGTTTCACCCTTCTACATCCGTTCGCCGCGCAGGTGGAACCACGACGTGTCGTTCTTCAAGAACTTCCAGATCACGGAACGCCAGAAGCTACAGTTCCGAGCTGGGCTGTTCAACATCTTCAATCAGGCATATCCGCGGTTCATCCAAGGCGACTTCGTCAACAGCGACGTGAATGTCCGTCTTGATACGGTGTGCCTGGTTCACAAGAATAACGTTCCAAACGGAACGGGCGGTACGACAAACAACGTCTGCGACCCGACCGGTGGGTTCCGATTCACTGATGGCAGGCAGGGCGATGCCACCAACACCGTTCGGGACTTCGGTAAGGTCATAAACAAACACGGTCACCGGATCATCGAGTTCGCGTTGAAGTACTACTTCTAAGACGCGACACGCTGTTACTGGCTGAGCGAGTGGCGCGGGAAACACGTTTCCTGCGCCACTTTTTCATTCTGACTCGTTTTGGTCAGAGCCGCGTTCGCGATAACTGTCTGTGGTCGGATCGCTGACCGGCGCTCCATAATTCAACTGGACGTCCAAAACAGTATCTCCTTAGAATTTTATCGCGCGATGAGTCGAGCGCCGGGAGCTCGTGACCTAGTGAATAAGTGGAGTTCCTGAGGAGGCCAAAGGTGAAACCACTTCCTCATGTTCGGGTGCTCTGGATGCTGTTATCAGGCAGCATCATTCTCTTGGCCGGCGGCACCGCCGTTTCACAAACCGGACAGGACAAGACCGACACGCGTTTGCCGCTCACCAACAAATCCGTCGGAGGGTCCATCTCCGGTCGGGTGGTTCTGGCCTCGGGCGCATCTTCCAACCTGCATCTCAGAATCACTCTCAGCACGATTGAAGCGCCGGTGATGACCATTTATACGGACAACACCGGAGAATTTATCTTCAATGACCTCCACGCCGGTACGTATTATGTCGCAGTGTCTGTGGAAGGCGGGCGGTACGAACCACTCAACGAAAAGGTCTGGGTGAATGCAGGTCAACCTCTCTCTCTTACTCTGCACCTCAAGGAAAGGGGTGGGGTAGAGTCGAAGGCCTCTGCGGCCTCGCCGGGGCGCGTTGTAACTGCGACAGAGAACGAAAAGGACGTGCCTGGGCCGGCGCGACGCGAATTCGACACCGCTCACAAACTGGCAAAGCGCGGCGACCTGGAAGGCGCGATCGATCACCTCAAGGCGGCGCTTGTGATCTTTCCCGACTATGTAGTCGCAAAGAATGATCTCGGAGTACAGTACCTAAGGCTCAAACGGTTTGACGAAGCGTCTGAACAATTCAGCGCCATCCTTGCAAAGAATCCGGCGTACTTTGACGCACGTCTCAACCTCGGCATTGTCTTCGTCGAGCAGAAACGATTCAACGAAGCGATAAAAGAGCTGACTGACGCCGTCTCATTAGACAGCTCTAATCCGGCCGCACATCTGTTTCTTGGAATCGCCGCGCTGGATATAGATGACTTGCCGGTAGCGGAAAAAGAGTTAGTGAAAGCCCTGGTTCTTGGCGGTGAGCAGTACTCAGTGGCTCACTACTACTTCGCGCACGTTTATTTGAAGACCGGGAGGCGTCCCGAGGCAGCTCGAGAATTCAAGCTCTATCTGGATTCAGAACCAACCGGTGAGATGGCAGCGCAAGCTCGTGATCTGTTCAAGCAGCTAAGCGAGGCAAAGTAATGCATTCGAGCCTCCGTCGTTTGCCAGCTTCGCTCGCAGTAAACCCGACCCCGCTTCCTTCGCAGACTTCTCCGCATCCTGCCACCCCCTGGGGTTCTTGGGCTGCTGTTCTCAAGGAGCTACCGAGAATGCAGCCATTCGCGTTATGGAGCTCTGTCCATCGCTGACGGTTATTTGCAGTTGATAGCTGCCCGGCTGGAACGTCTCAAGTGGTATCGTGCTGGCGTACTGAATGTGGCCTTCGGCATCCGGACTCCCGAGCTCAGCTTGAAGGCGGGCCAATCGCTGCTCGTGCTGCAGAACCTGAATCGCGAGCTTGGGGGCGGTTTTTGTTCCCTCGGGAACATAAACCGAAAAGAAAAAGGGCAACTGCTTCATCGCGGATTTCCGCACCGGTTCTCCCAGGTTGGGATACATCAACAGCTCGCCGAAATGAAATGGGTTCGGCTGCTTCTGTTCCTGGGCCGAGAGGCGATCCGCGCGCTTCAGAATGATGAGGCTGCTAGCCCGCAATCTGTCCTGGTCGGAACGCAGCACTTCGAACGAGTCACTCTGCATGCTTACCTTGCCGGTTGGTGCGTCAAAGGCTATCGCGTCGATGAAGTACTTCCCTGGCCGCAGATCTTGTTCCTTATAAAACAGGATCTCGCCCTTCTGAGCCGATCCGAGCTGATCGATCGCGCCACTCAGCGTATAGTGACGACTAAGCTTTGAGACCACCTGCTGCGCTTCGTTTCTGATCAAAGCAAGGATTGTGAAATCACTGCTGTAAGTTTTCTTGTCGACGCTGGGTTTGTAAGTGAATGCCGACGCAGGAGCCTCGGCAACAATTGGAGTTACTCCCTTAATAGCTTTTCCAGGGAAATCAAAAGCCTTTATCCTAAATGGAAACGAGTTGGACGCTGCGGCTCCATGCATCGCCGCCAAAGCCGGCGCCTCATAATCCAGAACCGGAGTCGAACCTGTCGAAGGCAATGCGTAATAACCCTTTCGAGCCTGAACATCCATTCCGCCCTTGGCCACCTTCACGCTTATCTGGCGAAAGCGCCCATCCAGAGTCGTATTCTTCGGTTGGTAGGTGAGCACATAATGCGTACGCAAATCCTCGTCGATTCTTCGCAACGCTCCCGAAAGGTCATTTGTATCCGCAATCAACATACCGCCGGTCCCGTACGCCAGATCCCCAAGCCCGCTTTGTGGATTCAGCTTCAGCAGGTCCTCGGTTCGCTCCAACGCCATTGTCATAGGTCGACCTGACCGGTCTTCGCGGCCATTTGCGTTCTGTCGAGCACGGCGATTGCCCATTGACGATAATTCGCGAGCAGCCTCGGCATTCCCACTCTCAACGCGCAACCCGCCGGCTTCGATCGCGTAGATGCTGACGTTCGCCCGATTGGCCGCGTGAAGTACCGACGGGAGGTGCACTTTGACATCTACCGGAAGGGCAATCCCTTCAGAAAACAAGACGATTGCTTTGCGGCCGGGTACGTCCTTCAAAGAATTGATGACTGCCAGCAAACTATTGATCTGCGCCTGTCCCTGTTGGTTCCGTTCCAGCATCTCAAATGTATCGAGCGCGCGGATTTGCATATCAGCAATAGCTTGATCCATTGCCGCAGCGCCACCTGCCGACCCCGCCGCGGCTCCGGAATTACCCGGGCCACCGGCGCTTGCCGTGGAGACCGAACGCGAAATCGTGTTGTCCAGACCGGTGCTCGACTCCTCGAGCGAGCGCCGTTGCGCTGATCCTGAATCCGCGCTGGATACCGCAATCGAAGTAGCTCGATCCACCGCCTGCTTAAGCAACCGTGCGTCCCCGGTGTAAGGCTGAATAACACGCAATGAATTGTCTATTACACACACCGTAGCCAGATCATCAGGCTGAAGACTCTCGTCGACGAAGCTTATGGCCGCCTTGTGCGCCAGATTTCTGGCGTTTGCCGACAGATGATCGAACACCATGGCGATCAGATTGATTCCGGAAAACGGCTCGCGGCTCCCCCCGCCTGTCGGGGCCGGAGTTAAACTCTCGGCTGCAGTAATTGATTTCGGCTTATCGGCAGTATTGGCCGGGAGCGATTCGCGCGAAACGATTCGGAACGAGGAGACATTCTGACGCATCCCGTCCTCAAGAACCTCAAAATCGGGCAGTTTGAGGTCCTTGACCGTCCGTCCTTTCTTGTCGCGCACAACCACGTCGAGGACCACTTCAGATGTACCGATAGTTACTCGATCGTCCTTTTGAGTGACCTGCGACAGAACCGGAACGGCGACAGCTACCGCAAGAAGGACGCTGATGACGCACTTCATCTCGAGCACCTCCAACGTGGCCTTTGTATGCTATCAGGATACTACATCGAAGCACGCCAGACCACCTTTGGCGACGGTGTAATTGCTTATTCCTGATGGAGTAAGATGGGCCTTGTCCACCCCGCAGACTATTAAGTAAGTCGGGATCAAGGGGCGACCGAGAAGCCCACGGTTCGAGTCACGTTTTGCTGTCCGTCATTCAGAATGATCTTCAACTCGTAAGCGCCCGGCTGGAAATCCTCGAGCGGAATCGCGCTGGCAAATTGTATCCGACCAGAGGCGTCGGGAGCGGGCAGCTCCGACTGCATTCGCGCGACAGCCTTATTTCCCTGTGACACTTCAACGGTCATCTTGGGGCCGGCCTTCTCGCGTTGGCGCACAGCAACCTCGACAAAGAACGGAAGCTGCTTCATCGCCGACTTTCGGATTGGCTCGCCCAGGTTTGGATAGATCAGCAACTCACCAAAGTGAAATGGATTTGCTTCCCGTTGTTCTTCGGCACTCAACCTCTCTGCACGTTTTAGGATGAACAGCGTGCCGGCTCGAAGTTTGGTGTTATCTGACCGCGGTACCTCGAACGAGGCTTCCTGGATGCTAATCTTTTGGCTCGGAGCGTCGAATGCTGCTGTTTGCATCGTGTAACGTCCCGCCGGAAGCTGGTCTTGTTTGTAGAACAGGATGTCTCCCTGCCGGGATGCCTGTATCCGGGCAATAGGCCCGGTCAGGCTGTAATGTCGACTGAGCTTCGAAACAACTTGCTGCCGCTCATCTCTTATCAAACACACGATTGAGAAATCCGTGCTGTAGGTCTTCTTGTCAGCGCTCGGCACGTAGCTGAATGCGTTTCCCGAAACCTCGGCCAAGACCGGTGTCACCGTCGACTCGCCTCCCGGGAAGCTGAAGGCCATCGACCTCAGGGGAAAGGCCTCGGAGGTTTTCGTCTTGGCCATCGCAGCGAGCACCGGTGCTTCGTAACCGAGCACCGGGGAATCGCCGGTGCCTGGCAACGCGAAATATCCTTTCCGCGTCTGGGTCTCGAGCCCGCCGCGCCCGACTTTGACCTCTACTCGACGAAATCGGCCGTCCAGGCTTGAATTCTTTGGTGTGTAACTCAGCTCGTAGTGAGCTCGCAAATCTTCATCAATCCGACCGAGTCCACCAGTCAGGTCATTCGTATCGGCGATCAACAGTCCACCGGTGCTGTCGGCTAGCTGGCCCAGCCCACTGTGCGGATTCAGTCTCAGCAGGTCCTCGTTGCGTTCGAGCCCCATCGTCATCGGGCGGCCGCTGCGGCCGGGACCTCCGGTTTCGTTTTCATGAACGCGGAGATTCGCCTGAGCTGTCACTTCTCGCACTGTTTCGGCATTTCCACTTTCAACGCGAAGCCCGGCCGCATCAATCGCATAAATACTGACGTTCGCCTGATTCGCCGCGTTGATCACTGATTGGAAAAACGCGCTGACATCCGACGGCAGCGACAGCCCCTCACTGAACAAAACGATTGCCTTGCGGCCCGGAGCGTTGCGAAGCGAGTTGACGATCGCAAGCAAGCTATTGATCTGCGCCCTGCCTTGCTGAGTACGTTCCAACATCTCGAACACCTGTAGCGACCGGAGAGCCATTTGAGTCAAGCGATAGTCCACCTCTCTAGCGGCGATCCCGCGCGGGCTTACGCCGGGGCCGGTGGCCTGGCCAACACCGGTAGTCATCGCATTCTCCAGCCTGGCCACGCGCTCTTCGAGTTGGCGAAGGTCGGCTCTATCCTTGCCCGAGCCCGCATAAGTGGTCGTCGCGGCTATTGTCCCTTTGTCCACCGCCTGTTTCAGAAGCTGACGATCGTTTGTAAACTGCTGAACTATTCTCAACGAATCGTCAATCACGCAGACCGATACCTGATCGTCCGAATGGAGACTTTGATCCAAAAAACCGTTAGCTGCCTTGCGCGCCAGACTCTGAGCGTTGGTCGAAAGATGGTCGAAGACCATTGCGATAATCCCCACCTCAGCCAGCGATTGAGAAGCCTTCGCCGTGGTTGGGGTTTGAGCAGTAGTCGTGGCCCCTTGCGTGCCGCCACTTGATTCACGGAGCACTAATCTGAACGAAGCCACATCCTGGCGTACGTTGTCTTCGAAGACTTCAAAGTCGCTCTGTTTGAGATCCCTCACAATGCGTCCCTTCTTGTCCCTCACAACGACATCCAGCAATACCTCCGAGGTGGACAGGGTCTCTCCACTGCGCTGCGGCGCTTTCTCCTGGCATAAAGTTGGCTGTGGACAAGAGCAGGAAAGCGCCACGATCAGCGCACAGAGATTCCCCAGGGCTTTCATTTTTTCAGGACCTCCTTGGGCGGTTTTTTGGAGCTAACAGCATACTATACTGCACTTTCATGAACCAGCTTTGACCCCCCGAGCGTTGCCGCATGAGAGGCTGTATTGTATAGTCAACTGTTGTCGCTGTTTCTGCTTCCGCTCGGCGCCGACCTGATTCGAAGGCTCGACATGGATAGACCTTTATTCGTAGCTCGATTTGTCTGCTGCGTCGCGGTGGTGTGCCTGGTGGCGTACTCCGCGGCGGGACAGTCAAGCGACGTTCAGAAGATTCTTGCCCATGCGATAGAGCTTCATCAGTCAGGCGATCTGGAAGGAGCCATCCGAGAATACAAGGAGTTCCTGCTTCGGCGACCCGACGTTCTGGAAGCGCGTTCCAATTTGGGAGCCGCACTCGCGCGCCTTGGCCGGTACGAGGAAGCGGTCCAGGAGTATCGGCGAGCGCTTGCTATCGATCCCGCTAACGTACCGGTCCGCTTTAACCTCGCGGTAGCTTACTACAAGGCTGCGATGCTTACGGAGGCAGTACCGGAATTCGAGAAGCTCCTCGAAATCGATGGCTCGAACCGGAATGCTCGCCTGCTGCTCGCGGACTGCCACCTTCGAGCCGGTGAATTCAAGCGCGTGGTCGATTTGCTGGCCCCTGCAGAAGCTTCGTACCCGGATGACTCGGCGTTCGCCTACATTCTGGGTACGGCGTACATTCGAGATAACCAGGCAGACAAGGGTCAAGTACTGATCGACCGAATACTACGCAACGGAGACTCGGCGGAAGCCCACGTCATGCTTGGAACGGCGCGATTGATGCTGCGGGATTATCCCGGTGCTGAAAAAGAGTTGAGCCGCGCGCTCGAGTTGAACCCGAAAATACCGGGGCTCAACTCGCTGCACGGTAAAGCGGTCCTTGGAGCCGGTGAGCGTGACCGCGCTCTGGCCTCGTTTCAAACCGAGCTGAAAAACAATCCAAACGACTTCGACGCGAATCTCTATCTCGGCATTCTTGCCAAGGAGGAGCAGCGATATGAAGAATCGCAGCAATACCTGAAGAGAGCTTCGAGCCTTCGGCCTCGCGACCTGAATGTCTCTTATTTCCTGGCCAACGTTGAGCTGTCGCTTGGAAAAGTCGCCGAAGCCCAGAAAGTTCTCGAAGAAGTCGTGGCACAGGACCCGACTTTTGTAGAAGCTCACGTATCGCTCGCTACTGCATACTACAGGCTAAAGCGTAAAGAAGATGGCGATCGCGAACGCGCAACGATTCTGAAGCTGAACGCTCAAAAGCAGGCGGAGGCACCCGGGTCCAAGGAAGGGTTGGGGCCGGCGTACCGCGGTGAACCGCTTTCGGATCCCGGAAGGCCTCAAACAAAACCGCCATTGTAAAAGAGCGAAGGGGCGACGCAGAGACAGGGTGACGCCGAGACACTGGGACGCGGAGAGACGGAGAGGCTGAGACACGGACACGTGGGCACACGGAACACAGTAAAAGCATGAAACTCTATCGATCAGCATTTGGTCTTGCGTTGCTCGCCTCAATTTTGTGGTGTCCCGCGTCTGGAGCAACGCAGACCGGATCGACACAGAGAAAACGGCCCGCGGCTGGCGAGACCAGCCAGCAAAGCTCTGCTGAATTCAAGAAGCTCACCAAACAGGCCGACGCCGCACGCGAAGCGGGCAATCTTGAAGAGGCAATCAAACTTTACAACGAGGCCCTTCGGCTCAAGCAGGATTGGGTGGAAGGCTGGTGGTACCTTGGGTCCATCTTCTACGATCGCGATCGATACCCGGAGGCAAAGGAAGCGTTACGCAATCTGATATCGATTCAGGAGAAAAATGGTCCTGCGTGGGTCCTGCTCGGGTTGTGTGAGATTCAGCTTCGCAACTACGACAATGCCCTTTCGGATATCCAGTACGGACGATCGCTCGGCTTGGGAGAGAACAAGGAGTTCACGAATGTCGCGAGGTTTAATGGTGGAGTCCTGATGACTCGGGCGGGCATGTTCGAGCTCGGATATGAGCCGCTTAGGGACCTGGCGCGAGAAGGCAATGAAAGTCTGAGCCTGATCGAAGCGATGGGCTTGAATGCGCTGCGAATGCCGATGCTGCCCGCGGAAATGCCGCCAGAGAGGCGTGAAGCTCTATTGCTGGCGGGGAGAGCTGCGTTCTATCAGGCGGTCCGCCGCATCGAAGACGCTCAGCGCTCGTATAAAGAGCTGGCGACTCGCTACGGCGACGTGCCAAACGTGCACTACGCGTACGGGGTGTTCTTGTTGACCGATACGCCGGATCTCGCAATTGAAGAGTTCCAGCGCGAACTGAAAAACTCCCCGTCCCACGTCGAGTCGATGCTGCAAATCGCATTCGAATACATCAAGCGGAACGATTTCGAAGCCGCAAGGCCCTTTGCGGAACAAGCCGCCGACAAAGCGCCTACGCTCTTCGCTGCCCACAACGCCCTCGGACGCGTGTTGCTCGAGCTGGGCAAAGTCGACGAAGCAATTCGGGAATTGGAGCTCGGCGTACGCCAGGCACCCGATAGTCCCGAAATGCGGTTTGCCCTGGCGCGTGCCTATGCTCGCGCAAATCGAAAGGAAGATGCCGCTCGCGAGCGCGCGAAGTTCCTCGAGCTGGATAAGCAGATGCGCGTGTTACGAGAGGGCGTGCCCTCGGTGAACGGCGCCCAACAAAAGCCGTCCGATAAGAGCCCGCCTCGACAATAGAAGTTGTGAACGGGCGCGGTCAGGGTGAGCCGGTCTTAGCCGATGACAGGCACTCAACGACCATTGCTCCCAAGTCGATTTCCGAAACTGAGTCAAAGATTGCTGTGATGCTATTAATTCGCTTTAGAGAAAAGCCCAACACCATACGCCTAGGCGCGGTTATCTTATTCGCGCTCCTGTTGTCCCTGCCGTTTCGAGCAGTGCTTGCGCAGAACGGTAATGGAGGGTCGGCCTTGTTTGAAGAGGTGCCGGCCGCGACTAGCGGGATAAGCTGGGTTCACGACAACGCGATGTCCAATGAGCGGTACTTGCCTGAGACACTGGGTCCGGGCTGCGCGTTTCTGGACTACGACAATGACGGCTGGATGGATATCTATCTCGTGAACTACGGCACGTGTGACTTCTTCAAGCCATCAAAGCCGATACGGAACGCGCTCTATCACAACAACCACGACGGCACGTTCACGGACGTGACGGACAAGGCCGGTGTCGCCGGCGGCACTTTTGGAATGGGGGTGGCCGCAGGAGACTACGACAACGACGGC
This sequence comes from Blastocatellia bacterium, assembly GCA_035315885.1. Lineage (GTDB taxonomy): Bacteria > Acidobacteriota > Blastocatellia > UBA7656 > UBA7656 > DATFXM01. The sequence continues at coordinate 19,476 of DATFXM010000014.1, read as the reverse complement.
TGGCCCGACCTGATACTCACCGCTTACGGCAAATGTATCCTATACCACAATAATGGCAACGGCACGTTCAGCGACGTGACTGAAAAGGCGGGAGTGTCGGCCGGGGGCTGGACCACCAGCGCGGTGTGGTTCGACTATGACAACGATGGGCTGCTGGATCTTTTTCTTTGCAGCTTCGTTCAGTATGGATTGAACAAGCACGTTTTTTGCGGCGACAACAAGCTGGGACGCCACTATTATTGCATTCCGCGCATATTCAATCCGACTTCGAGTCTACTCTTCCACAACAACGGCAACGGAACCTTCACCGAGAGTGAAAAGGGAACCGATATCGAGAAGGCGCTTGGAAAAGGTCTCGGAGTCGTAGCAACCGACGTCAATAACGACGGCCTCATGGATTTATTTGTAGCTAACGATACGGTCCAGAATTTCCTGTTCATCAATCGAGGCAAGGGCAAGTGGGAAGAGACGGGGTTGATGTCCGAGGTCGGGTTCAGCGAGAACGGACAGCCGCGATCCGGTATGGGAGTCGATTCGGCAGACTTTGATGGGGACGGGTGGCAGGACCTGTTTGTTGCAAACGTAGATCAGGAGATGTTCTCGCTTTACAGAAACAACAAAGATGAAACGTTCACCGACGTGGCTCGCCCTAATGGGGTTGCCGAAGCGACGCGACTGTTGAGCGGGTGGGGCCTGAAGTTCTTTGACTATGACAACGACGGCAGCGTAGACCTGTTCCTTGCGAACGGACATCCGGACGACATGATCGGTCTGTACTCGGCTCGCGTAAAATACGCCGAGCCGCTTTTGTTGTTTCAAGGTGACGGCAAGAAGCTGATCAACATCAGCGAAAGCGCGGGACCGGTCTTCAAGAAGGACCTTACAGCACGGGGATTGGCGGTAGGCGACTACGACAACGACGGCCGGCCCGATGTGCTTATAGCCAACAACGGCAAGCCGCCGCTCCTGCTTCACAACGTTTCGGGCAAGGGGAATCACTGGCTCGGTTTAAAGCTTCAGGGCGCCAAATGTAATCGAGACGCGATCGGCGCAAAGATCACCTGGTCGGCGGGCGGAGTCACCAGGAGCCGTCTCAAGACTGGCGGAGGCAGTTATCTTTCTTACCACGACCCTCGCGAAGTCCTCGGAATCGGAAAAGCGGCTAAGGTGGATTGGGTAGAGATAAAATGGCCGGCGCCCAGCGGCAAGGTCGAGCGTTATTCGCAGCTACCGGTGGACAAATACGTCGCCGTCACCGAGGGCAAAGGCATCGATTCGGGTGAAGCTCCTCCAAAGAAGAATTCTCCATAGCCCTTCTAGTTCGGATACTGATCTCCGGGTTTCACTATTCGAATGTGGTGGTCGCTGAACTTGAGATGCGAGCCTGGAATCTCGTATTGAGGCATGTGGCACGATACGCAGTTTGCCTTGCCGGTCGGACACAGCCGAGCCGCGCGCGCATTTCCGGGTGCGGATCCGGCGACCGCAGCGCTCGAATTTTTAGCGTGGCACGCAGCGCACTTTGAATCGTAAAACGCCGAATCGTGTTTTCGAGGTTCGTGGGGATCGTGACAGGCGATGCAGCTTATTCGCTTGTCATCCGAATCGTAGCACTTGCTGTTAGCCAGCCGGTAAGGCTGGAACCGCACGTTGAACACGCCGCGAATGTTCATTAGCGCTACCTGTTCCCAGGTCCGGTGACAAGTGCCGCAGAAGTCTGAGACGCCGTCGGTGTTCAGCTTCGCCGGATTGAAGATCTGCTTACTACCAAACTCTCCTTTGCGCATCGCCTCGACATGCTTTTCACCGGGGCCGTGACAAGCCTCGCACGTCACTCCTTCTACAAGTTGTTCCAGTCGCAGGGTCGAGCCCTCGAGTGAATTAGTGCTGTGACAGCCGAAACAACTCCGGGCCTCGCTCATGGCCATCTCGCGCCCCATCGCTTCCTCCAGCGATGGCGGCGGGGTGGGCACGTGACCCATGGTGAGATCAAGCCCGGTTATATCGGCGTAAAAGCTCACGCGGCTCTCGTAGTACTTGTCCTTGTACTGAAGGACATAAGTCTGCCCGCCTTCGCCTTTGCCAAAGCAATACAACACCGGAACGCTGATCGTGGAGGTGCCGTCAGTCACGGTGTAGAGGCTGCGGTCGGCGTCGCGAGTGATTGCATATTCGTACTTACCGTTTCGAAAGGTAAGCTTTGAGTGCGAGCTCAGAATCGTGCAATTCCGCGGCGCGGCTAGCGCAAGCCCCATTGAGGTTTTCGGCTGACTCGTGGCTTTGGTTTTGTGACAGCCGGCGCAGACCTGGGATCCGACGAACTTGACTCCCTTTGTGGGTCGATTAGGTCTCCAGTCGGCATTGACAGGTTTTGGGCTCTGGGTTGCGTCTTGCGCGTACGATCGGGACAGGACTGCGAATGCCACAACAAGAGTCAAAGCGACGGCAATCTGGATCTTCCTGGAGGTGCCGGACATAAAGGTAAAACCGACGCGGAAATCGGTTAGTGCGCGGATTATATCCGAGTCGTTTCTTTCACATCAACCACGAGGAGAAGTGCTGAGTGCTGAGTGCTGAGTCAACCCCTTCGGCGTTGGAAACTCCTTTATCGATGTACCCAGGGACAGGCCACCCCTTGGGTCGGACGACGCAACCTCTTCGGGGTTGGAACTCAGCACTACTCCAGTTACTTGATCATCGTTGTTTGCGAAAGTTATCATCCGTGGAGACTGACTCCTTCTTGAAGCGATCCTATGAAAAAAAGCGCGGTGCTGTCCTGGCTATGTCTCTCATTGATAGTCGCCCAAGCGATGCCAGCGCATCACGCCCAGCAACGCTCCGCCACGCCGCAGATCAGCGAGTTCCCCGATTGGAAAACCAATACCGAAAAGCGCTCGATTGACCTCGACGACCTCATCAGCCCCGGAATGCCGAAAGACGGAATCCCGTCTATCGATCACCCGAAGTTTGTCACTGTCGAGGCCGCTCGAAGTTGGATCTCGCCAACCGAACCGGTAATCGCTCTTAACGTAAACCGAATCGCGCGCGCTTACCCCCTCCAGATACTGATCTGGCATGAAGTCTGTAATGACCAGATCGGCCCGACTCCCGTAGTCATAACCTTCTGCTCAATCTGTAACAGCGCCATCGTGTTCAAACGCTCGATCAGCCGCAGAGTGCTGTCATTCGGCATCAGCGGATTTGTGCACGGCGCAAACATGGTTCTATATGACCGCGAGACCGAGTCCTGGTGGCAGCAGTTCACCGGAAAAGCCATCGTCGGCGATCTCACCGGCAGCAAGCTGATCAGGTTGAACGCGCAGATGATCAGCTTTTCGCAGTTCTCATCGGCGTTCCCGGCCGGTCAGGTCCTCTCGCGACAGACGGGATTCGTGCGAGACTACGGCCGCAATCCTCATCTCAGGTACGACAATCCGCGCGGAACCCCAAATCATTTTCGGGGGAAGCCTGACAAAAGACTCACACCGATGGAGCGGGTGATTGGAGTCGAGATCGGCGAGCAGGCCAGGGCCTATCCTTATTCGATTACCGCTGCGCGACGCGTCACCTACGACACCATTGGATCGCAGGAATTAGTCATCTTTCACGCCGAAGGCGCAACTTCCGCTCTGGATGCAGACGAACTCAAGAAGTCGCGAGAGGTAGGTTCGACTGGTGTTTTCGATCCGCGCGTCGATGGGCGCCGGCTCGATTTTGCCTACTCAAATGGCGAGTTCGTCGATGCCCAGACGGGCAGTCACTGGAACATAGTTGGAAAGGCGGTTGAGGGGCCGCTCAAAGGAAAGATGTTGAACCCTCTTGCCCACGGCGACTACTTCGCTTTTGCATGGCTGGCTTTCAAGCCTTCAACTGACATCTTTCACAACTGATTCGATGCTCCCTGCTTGCGGCCGCCGGCTCGGGCTAAATCGATTCTCGATTCACTGCGAAGCCGCAACAACAAGAGCCTTCAACGGACTAATCACCGCAAGTTCCACCTCTCCCTTTGGCGCCGATGCGTCCGAGAGAATCTTCAGCTTCGAGTCTCGCCAATCGACTCCAGCCGACGCTTGCTTCCTTAGATACGTGACTGCCTCGAGTCCGGCGTCCGCAGCCTTCGACAGGCTTAGGGCTAGTGGAGCGACCTCGTCGAGGATCGGTGATTGATCAACCGCGATCTGGAACTCTGGCTCAATATCTCGCCAGCGTCCGAGCATCTCCACCAACTCATCTCGTCTTGCGCTAAAGCGCGGTGCATCCGCTAGAAACTCCTCGACCAGACGTCCGAACCTTCGCGCCTCGCGGCTGTCGGGACGCGCCGCATCCACGAGCCTGGTCAGCGGAGTGAATTGGGTCGCAGGAAATGCTTGCCCTCGCACATAATGCTTCACCGGCTCGACAACGTCGGCGAGGGTCTTTATCGCTGCAGTGTCGGTGCTGCCCGCAAGCCTTCGGAGCAGTACATCGGGATCACTGTTGTGTCGCAATCCAAACTCTTCGAGCTCGACGCTGACGCGTTCAAGCCTCCGGTACATATCCTTCGCGTCTTTTACCGAGCGTGGCGACCAGAAGCGTTCTGCGATAGCTGCCGTTCGCGGCCAAACTCTCGAATCTATCGTCTCGGGACCGATGTATTCGCCCCACATACAGGCTTCGCCGCCCAGCACCAGGCCCGCCTGACTCGGTTCCAGGCCGCTGTTCTCGGCAATCGGATCTACGGCGTAATGAGTTGCCGCGCTCAGCATATGGTCGAGGTAGTACCCGTTAGACAGGATGCCCTGATATCCCTTCTTCGCAGCCTCGGCCAGCGACTTCTGACCGCGCCACGACTGCACCACGATGTCGCGAGGCAAGTCCGGCTGAAGGATCTCGTCCCAGCCGACCATCTTCTTGCCATGCTTTTTCAGGATCGCAAGCAATCGCTGATTGAAGTAAGTCTGAAGCGCTTGCGTTCCCCTTATACCCTTCTTCTCCATGAACTCTTTGATCTTTTCGTTGCTGGTCCAGTCCTCTCCGTTGTTCTCATCTCCGCCTATGTGCATATAAGGATCCGGAAAGAGCGCGGCAATTTCGCCCCAGAATTTGTCCAGCACTTTGTAGACGTGATCGCGCGTCGGATCCAGGGACGCGTTGAACACGCCCCAGCGACGCTCAATGTGATAGGGACCGGGCTGGCTGCCAAGCTCGGGATGACCTACAAGCCACGAGGTTATGTGGCCGGGCATGTCAAACTCGGGCACGACCCGAATCCCTCTGTCTCTGGCGTAATTGATCACGTCTCGAATCTGCTGCTGGCTGTAGAACAGGCCATCAGAGCCCATTTGCTGGAGCTTGGGAAACCGTTTGCTCTCAACACGGAATCCCTGATCCTCGCTGAGGTGCCAGTGCAGAACATTCAGCTTCACCGCCGCCATGCCGTCGACGTTTCGCTTGATCACCTCAATCGGCTGAAAATGCCGGCAACAGTCGATAAGCAATCCTCGCCATACAAAACGAGGCTTGTCGCGAACAGTAACCGAGGGAAAGAAATATTCTCCATCACGACCACCCTCCAGCAGTTGGAGAAATGTCTCCAGGCCTCGGATCACCCCGACCGTTGTCGCGGCAATGAGACGAGCACAGGCAGAATCTACGTCGAGGGAATATGACTCGTCCTCTTCGGGCGATTGAACCGCCATGCCGGGACCTGAGCATTCAATCTGAAGCGTGGCGTCCGCTGATGATTCGACGAATCCGCGGGCAAGCGTGAGGCCGGTTTTCCCCTCGAGCCTGCGCATCGCTCTATCGATGGCCGCTTCGAGCCGTTTATCGACGGGACCAGTAATAGCCGTGGTGAACGAGCTTCTGAACGGAAGACGGCCCTGTTTGAATTCGATCGATTCGGGTACCGGCATCAGATTGTGCAACCTGACGCCCGGAGTTGATCCGAACGTTTGTCGCGCTAGTGGAGAAACACCCGACGTCAGACAAACCGTGATGACCAGGCACAAGCAGTTCTTCATGGCATCCCACCGGTTCATGTTCTCGTGTTTTGCAGGATGACCTGCTTCTGAAACGGAGATGAAAACAAGAAGCGGGCCACGATGCTTTGCTCGGGCCCGCCTATAACCGCAAGCAGTGATCGCTTCTCATCGCAGGAGCGGGAGGTCGTAACAGAGCGCGAGCGAGTTGAGTTCGTGGCGAAGCTTCTTCCACGCATACTGAACGCGGTCGGAGATCCGATAACGGTTCAGGATGTTTCCGACATCGCGACCTTCGCGCATGACCATTTGAACTTCGCTTCTGGTTTCCTCCCATCGGTCAGTTCTGTCAAAGTGTTCGCGAAGCTTATTGGTCGCCTCTTCCAGCTCTTTGACCTGTTCCCAGATATGGTCTTCTCTCTTTGTTCCATTTAGCCGAGTCTTGTCGACATCGGAGTCAACGTACTTCTTTAACAGGTTACCGTTTTCCTCCACTCTTCTGATCCATCGTTCGACTTCGGACTTGGAGTAGCGCCGGTGTTCTCTTGATTGTCCGGCGACTGAGGTTGCCAGTAAGAAGGCGATTGCAACAGTCAAGAGCAAACACAAACTTCTTGGCATAAGTGTCTACCTTTCTTGGTTCGTTGCTCGTTCTTGGGGGACCGGGTGCCTATTATCACCACAGGCGGCCAAGAGGGACAAGAGAGAAGTGCTGAGTGCTGAGTCAACCCGAAGGGGTTGGGGCGTCCAGCCTAAGGTTGTCGTCCACGGCTACCCTGGGACGCGATCGATCAGAAGTTTCCAAACGCCTTCGGGTTTGACTCAGCACTCAGCACTTAGGACTGAGCACTGATTTGCTATAATTCGCTCGGTTTTTGAAAGGAGTCCAAGTGGACGACAGGGGCCAAATCACGATTCTGTGCATCGCCACCTTTGAAAAGGGTCAGGCATTCATACGCCAAGCAGCCAAGGAGGGTTGCCGGATCATTTTGCTGACCGTCGAGAAGCATCGACACGCCGACTGGCCCCGAGAATCAATCACTGAAACTTTTTACTTGCCCGAAAACTGGACTCGCGATGACGTGATCAAAGGCGTCAGCTATCTTGCACGCAACATGATGATAGACCGAATCGTTCCCTTGGACGAATTTGATCAGGAAACCGCAGCAGTACTTCGCGAGCACCTTCGTATCCCCGGCATGGGCGACACTACCGCAAGGTACTTTCGCGACAAGCTCGCGATGCGCATGAAAGCATCCAGCGAGGGAATCCTGGTGCCAGACTTCGTGCACGCGCTCAACTACGAGCGATTGAACCAATACATGTCGACAGTGCCCGGGCCCTGGGTTCTGAAGCCGAGATCTGAGGCGGCCTCGATAGGAATCAAGAAAGTCAACGCGCCGGGCGAACTGTGGCCTCTGCTCGAAGCGCTGGGGGACCGGCAGTCCTTCTATCTTCTGGAACGCTACGTGCTGGGTGAGATCTTTCACGTCGACTCGATAGTCTCGGCCCGCGAAGTGAAGTTCGCCGTTCCCCATAAGTACGGCCGCCCTCCGATGGACGTCTCGCTGGGGGGAATCTTTACGACGAGAAAAATTCCGCGCAACTCCGAGGACGCTCAGGCACTGTTGCAACTGAATGAGGGACTTATAAAGTCGCTCGGACTTGTTCGCGGAGTTACGCACACAGAGTTCATCAAGGAGAGCGGAACGGGCAGATTGTTTTTTCTGGAGACTGCCGCTCGAGTTGGAGGAGCGAACATCGCCGAAACGATTGAGGCGGCAACCGGCTTAAACCTCTGGGCCGAGTGGGCACGCGTCGAGATCGCCGGTGAAGATTTTGACTACGAACTCCCGCCTCATAAGGACGACTACGCCGGCGTAGTAATATCTCTGGCGCGGCAAGAAAAGCCCGATACATCGTCGTACAACGATCCTGAGATTGTTTATCGGTTGAACAAGCCTCATCATGCCGGCTTGGTGGTATCATCCGAGGACCCCGAACGCGTGCGCGTGCTCCTGGAGAGCTACACTGAACGCTTCTATAACGACTTCTACACTTCTGCACCTCCCCTCGAGACTGCGAATCAATAGGAGCGAATGGGCGAAGGGGCGAAACAGAGATGCGGGCCCGCGGGGAGGAGAGACGCGGGGAGGAGGGACGCGGCGACGCGGAGCGAAGGGGCGAACGGGCGAAGGGGCGACGCGGAAGGTGGTTGGCTTACCGGTCGTTTCTGTGTCTCCGCGTCTCCGCGTCCACAAATCCCCCTTCTCTTCAGAAACAATAGCCTGTTAACAGAGAGGCAGCATTCTGTTAAGGTGTGCGCAGTATTCTCAAGACACGAAGTCCGGTCTCTCTATACCTTGCAATCGGAGAATCTCAAAAATGACCTCAATGGCGCGTAGCCTCCGTTTCGGTTTCCTCGGTTTGTCGCTCGCACTCGCTCTGTCGCTGGTGCTGCCTCTAATGCCCGCGGGCGCCGTCTCGGTTACAGAACAGGAGCCTTCACCCGAAGGCGGCGTAATAACTCCAGCCGGCAAGCTGGTGCTCGACGCCTCCACCAGACTTCCAGCCGTAGGCTCGCTTCCGGTGGCAATGGTGCCAAGCCCAGACGGCCGATATCTGATAGTCGTCAACAGCGGCTTCGGAATTCAGTTCAATGGCTCAACAAACAGGGGCCAGCAGTCACTGGCCGTCATAGACTTGAGCGGCTCCGGAGAGCCGCTGGTCATTCAGAATGTCTACTTTCCAACGCCTCAAAGCGCGAACGTTGGCGTGGTCTTCTCGCAAAAGCCCGATCCCGATCGGTCGTTTCCGCTGTATGTCTCTGGAGGCGTCGAAAACAAAATCTGGGTATTCAGATACACTCCCGGGGCTCCCGCACCGATCGCGCCGTCTTCTCCGGGACCAGCCACGACAGTCAACGCTCCATTCATAGACGTAGCAGGATTCGCCAACAGCTCGAACACCCCTCGGTACAACGACAATCGGCCGCCGGTTTATCCCGCCGGCCTTGCACTCGCCGCGGACGGCAACACGCTCTTCGTAGCGAACAATCTCGCTGATAATCTCGGCATCGTTCGAAATGTGCGTGGAACGCGCGAGCTGACACGTGTCGAGCTGAGAAAGCCGGGCTCAAATCAGTTCTTGTATCCCTACGGCATCTTGACTCGTGGCTCAAAGGTGTACGTCTCGTTGTGGGGTGACGCGTCGATAGCGGTCGTAGACACCGCCAAAAACAACGCGATGGTTAACCACATAGCCGTTGACCGCCACCCGACGGCGATGAGTCTGAATCGCTCAGGCTCGAGGCTCTACGCCGTGAACTCCGATGGCGACAGCGTCTCGGTGATCGACACTTCAAACGACCGAGAAATCGAGCGCATCAGCGTTAAGCTGTCGGATAAGGCGTTGATTGGCGGAAGTCCCGAAGGCCTGGCACTCAGTAGTGACGGAGCTACCTTGTATGTTGCGAATGCTCACAGCAATGCCGTGGCGGTTGTCTCATTATCGGCCGCCTCTCGCGGTGAGCAGGACCGGACCGAATGGTCAGAACGCGACGAGCAAAGAAGCAGAGTTCGTGGATTCATTCCGACCGGCTTGTATCCGTCGGCGATTGCGTTTGCCGGGCGCACGCTTTTCGTTGGCAACGGGAAAGGCACCGGCTTTGAGAACTCGTCGATGGTATCCAACAACTCGGGCAAATACCCGAACCTCCCAAACGATCGCTTTCCCGCAGTACCAGGGCAAGGTAGAGGTGGCCGCGGGGGGCAATACAGCCTGTCGCTGATCGCCGGAAATTACAGTGCGATTCCAAATCCCGACGATGCACAACTCGCACTGTACACACAGCAAGTGATGCGGAACGACGGGCTCGTAGCCGAGCGGAAGCCCCGCCTATTTCAAGGCGCGTCGCCGATAAAACACGTGATCTACATAATCAAAGAGAATCGCACCTATGACCAGTTACTTGGCGACGTGCCAAAATCGGGTGATGGGCGACCGGCGGATGGTGATCCGGCGCTCGCGATTTTCGGTTCCTCAAACGCCGCGCGGCGTCCTGGCGGCGCGGCCCAGGACATAACTCCGAACCAGCGCGCCCTTGCGCTTCGCTTTGGTTTGATGGACCGGTTCTTCGTGAACGCGGCGGCTAGCCCCGAAGGTCACAACTGGTCCACCGCGGCGTTCTCCAACGACTACACCGTCAAAGGAATGCGGTGGAACTATTCCAGCCGAGGCCTGTCGTATGACTTCGAAGGGTTCAACCGGCTGCCTGAGTGGCAACCGCTCCGCGATCAGCCTCCAATGTTTTCTTTGCCGGTGACTGCCGACGACATCGCGGCGTTTCTCCAACGCCATGTACCTTATCTGCAGGGGGCTCGTGATATCGCCGAGCCCGCGACGCTATACCTATGGGATGCGGCTGCGCGCGCGGGTCTGAGCTACAGGAACTACGGCGAGTTCGTCGCCACGGTATCCGAAGGCAACGTCCAGGCGGTAAACGCGAATCGGGCCCGCCCCTATCCTGACCTCACGCCCAACGTGCGGGCGATTCCGACAAAGAAGTCGCTGGAAGATCACTTCTGCCCTTCGTTTCGCAACTTCGATCTTCGAACCCCCGATTCAATGACGACCGAATCGTACCTTACGGCGAAAGAGTCAAACGGAAAGATCGACCCGCTGATTTCGAATCATCATGCCGAAGAGCGCTTCCGCGGGAATTCGAGGCTCGGTGAATGGCTCGAGGAATTCAACGGGTTTGTAGCGGACCTCGAAGCCGGCAAAGCCGACCGCATGCCTAACTTTTCGATGGTCCGGCTCAGCAACGATCACACGAATGGTCTTGCGGCGAATTATCCCACTCCCCAATTTTTCGTCGCCGAGAATGACTACGCTGTCGGAAGACTGGTGGACGCGGTGTCAAACAGCCCGTACTGGAAGAACACAGCGATCTTCATAGTCGAGGACGACGCTCAAGACGGCCCCGAGCATGTCGACTGTCATCGCTCGCCGGCATTCGTGATCAGCGCTTACAACCGCCCTGGACTGCTGATCCACGATTTTCACAACACGGTGAGTTTGATACGCACGATGGAGCTACTGCTCGGAATGGAGCCGATGAATCAACTGGACGGTGTCGCGTCGCCGATCGACATATTTCGTGACCAACCGGATTTGAAGCCGTTCAAAGCGATTTTGCCCGAGGTCGCGACCGACAACCTGAAGACTCCTGCTTCGGCGGATCGTGACTCGATGCAGGCGTACTGGATCAAGCGGACAAGCGAACAGGACCTTTCTTTTGCTGACATGGCCGATCCCGGTGTTATGAACGAGATCATCTGGTATTCAGTACGTGGTGGGGAGTCAAAGATGCCTGCGATCTCGCGTCTTGCGGTAGTCGACGCCATGCGCGAGGTTTATCGAGAACCGGACGAGAAGGTAGGCCGGCTTGCGAAGAGGAGATGAGGGGAAGGAGCGAAGGGGCGACGCGGGGACGCGGAGAGGAAAGACGCGGAGACTCTGCGTTGAGTTCGACGGTCAGTTCGCCTTGTTAGTTCCACAACCCCTTCGCGTTCCCTCGTAACCGCGTCACTCCTCTCCGCGTCCCCGCGTCTTCGTCTCGCCCTTCGCTCATCTCCTCATCCCTCGCAAGGGTCGACATAAAAAAGAGGCGAGGCCCTTGATGGAGCCTCGCCCTGGAAGAAAACCGGGGGACAGAAAAACTGTTTCTTTTAGCCTTTACTGATCTTTCGGGCGACGTCGTTCGCGCATCAGCGGCCCACGAACACCAGCCGGTCCGCCTTCTTTAATCGTAAAGTCCGCCGGAATCTGGAAAAGAGTCGCAGCCGGTTCGCTTCGATTGATATTCGTCAGCTTGAAACTGCTTTCGCCAAATCGAGGATCGCTGTGCTTGGACATCACCACCATCTGTAGGTCCGGCGAGTACCACCGCTCGGAGACCACGTCAATCGGTTGCTCATTGCCGATCGCACCTGCCGCAATTGTGAGCGTAGTCCTCGTGCCTTCCGCTTTCACGCCTTCGATCTCTTGAGTACCGAGCGATTCTTGCTTCGCGTCCTTCTGGAATTTGGGCCCGTTAGTGCGAACGTGTACTTCACCGACTTCGGTGCCGGTCGCGCTCGCATGGCCGCGAATCGAGACCTCAGTGCGCTCCGAACCATCCTTATCGACGGCGACGATCTTAGTGCTTGCGACGTCTGGGGAATCAGAAACCGTACCTTTCGCGTTATGGTCCATGATGACCGTCATTGCTCGTCTCTTGCTCGCGGTCTTGTTCTTCGCATCCAGAATGAAGTTGGAGCCTGCCACGGGATCGTTAATGAACACCATCTGCCCGGGTCCATTGTCGGCCGAGAAAGCGCCGATGGCCGGAACCTGCTGTTCTCGCCGTGTGCGCCCTTCGCTGTCACGATAGATCGCGCCCGTACTGGTATTCACGATCCTGTTGCCGTTGGCCAGCACCTGCACGTGTTCCGAGATGGTCTGCGCCGAAAACGGCGCGCCTTTCACCGCCTTGCCTTCAAACGGCATGTCAGCCGAGACGAATGTATATGTGGCTTCTGCCTGAGTTCCAAACCACATCTGAGAGGGACCGACGCGAACTTCACTAGTTTCGGTTTGAGCGTGACCACTGTCCTGTCGCGCAAGCACGGCGCTCGACAGCAGGCAGCAGGCGCAGATCAATGTAACAAGAGTCCTGATCCTGGTTTTCATCACACAATCTCCTTTAACTTAATTCGAAATTCATGGCAGGCCGCCAAGCAGCGGCCAATCACTTCACAAACCTTATCGCGCGCGCGACTCCATCGCTTCCCAGCACTACGTCCGCCTTTACGCGCTGATCCGGCCGGTTTGGGTCAAAGGGCAGCCCAAAGGTCATCAAAGCCCTTCGAGGCAACTCGACCCGCAATATCTGCCCGCTGTCACCCTCACTCAGTGCCGGAGAAGCAGTCATCGGGAAGAACTCGGTAGCAACCTCGCTATCATTCGCGCGATCATTCGCGCGTCGATTGCTGTTGTCTTGCGCGCTGGCCATCGCATCGTAGAACCTGCGAGGCTTTAACTTCCTACGGCGCGGAGTTTCAGGAGCAGGAGTTGAAAGCGCTCCCGCCTTCTTCTCTGCAGCCTCTTTGGGCTTTTCCTTGGTTCGATCGACGGGCGCTGCGGTCTTTGCGATGCTATTGCCAGCTGTCCGCGACGTTCGTTGGACCGCAGCCAGCATAAGTCCGATTGCCACCAAGGCCAGTACAGCCGCAGCAGCGAGAATCCATCTGGCGGTGAGCTTGCTGCTGGTGATGCTAGCCAATGGAGTTGCAGGTCGATGATGACTGCGGAACTCGGCGAGCAACTGATTCTCGACGATCGGAGGCGCCGCTTCGGGTTGCATCTCGATCTGAAGCGCGCTCAGGGAGTCCTGAAGGATCTGCTCCTGCTCCAGCCGGTTCGCGCAATTCCCGCAAGAGCTCGCATGTAGAAGCAGGCGCTTACTCAGGACCGGATTGTCCTGGCTTCCGCGTGCAAGCTCGGGAAGAGCAGTTTCGACATCGTTGCAGTTCATGCAAAACACCTTGCGGGTTTTAAAGGCTCTGAACTCCTCTGCGGGTTCATGACCTTTAGCTTTTCAATCAACATTCCTCGAGCGCGGTGCAATCGCGAACGCACAGTTCCAACCGCGCACCCGATTATCGTCGCCGCTTCCTCGTAACTGATCTCATGGAGGTCACACAGCACAACTACTTCGCGGTATCGAGACGGCAAAGTGAGTACTGCCGTCCGCACCTTCTCGGTGATTTCCTTGGACATCAAGTCTGCTTGCGGATCGCTTTGACCGGCCAGCGCCTCATTGAGCGGCACTCCATTATCCGAGTTGTCGTCCAGACCCACATATCGACGCTCCTGCTCAAAGCGCCTGAGCAGGTTGTTCCTCGCGATCCCGTACAGAAACGAGGCGAGTGAACCGCGATCCGGATCGAATCGACCACCCTCACGAATCAGCACCATGAACACATCCTGAGTCACGTCCTCGGCAACCGCCCGCGATCCGGTCATCTGCAGAGCAAAACGGAAAACGCCGCTCTGCCGGCGCCGGTAAAGCGTCGTGAACGCATCCTCGTCCCCGGCCATCATCCGGCCGAGGAGTTCGGCATCACTCGGGGTGCCCGGCGCATTCATCATGGAACTCAGGATACTTCTACAGCCGTCGATGCGCCACTTCTCTCGCGCTTTGCGGCTGCTACCATGATTCCGGGCAAGCTGAAGGAAAGTTCCAGAAAGCCTGCCGCAATGTGCCGCGACAGGACTCGCCAACCATCAACGATCAGGCATCGTAGACGTGGGTATTAAACAGCTTGTCCTGCAAACCCTGCTTCTGGTCGTCCCACAAGGGCCAGAGCAACAGAATAAAACAAACCCCTCCCAAAACCGACTTCACCAGTTCGCGAAGAATGGCCCGTCCAAAACCAAGCGGCTGCCCGGTTGGATCCAGCACCTTGAGCCCGAGCATCTTCTTTCCCAGACTCGCGCCGTCTCTGCCGAGCAGGTAGCAGTTGTACAACCAAATGGCAAGCACTCCGACGAATACGAGGCCGTAAGCCAGAAAAACAATGCCGAACGCCGCGGCTCCCACATCGGCCCCACCGCCGGGCTGAGCCGACGCCCCCACCGCCAACCCGGCGCCAACGATCGCCAGAATCACCCCGGGAATTGCCCCCAAGCTGTCAATTATGCGATCCACGATGTACGCGAGGAGTCGCTTTCCAAATCCCGCGTACCCCACCGTCGGAGGCGGAGGCGTGTAACCGTAGCCCTGCCCCGGCGGCGGATACGCTGCCGGCGGCTGCTGATAACCACCATATGACATTCGATTCTGCTCCGAGGATTTTTTTGACCCAAAAAAACGCCGCGATTATATCACTCGGCGATTAGCTGTCAATTTCGGGAGCGAGGTCGCTTCGACCTTAACTTCGCCTCACGTATACCACCCGTCCGCCCTTGATGACCGTCGAAGCGTGATTGACTCCAAACAGGTACGGTATCTGGCGATAGTCGGCACAGTCGTAGACTACGATGTCAGCACGCTTGCCGGGCTCGATCGACCCAATGCTTGCGCCAAGGCCCAGGCTGTAGGCCGGATTGATCGTCGAAGCCGAAACTGCCTCCGCCGGCGTCATCTTCATTTGCGCGCACGCAATCGACATCACTAACTGCATTGATGGAGTAGGCGAACTGCCCGGGTTGAAGTCGGTCGCAAGCCCTACTGGAACTCCCGCATCAATCAACTTGCGAGCAGGAGCGTACTGCACGAGTCCCAGGTTGAAAACTGCTCCCGGCAACAGCAATGCGATCACCCCCGACCGTTGCAATGCGTTGACACCGTCGTCGTCCACCCACTCGAGGTGATCGGCGCTCGCGGCCTTTAACTGAGCGCACAATTCCGCTCCTCCCGATAATGAGAGCTGCTCAACGTGTGCTCTGAGCCCGAGACCCAAGGTCGCGGCCCGCGAGAGTACTCGCCTCGCTTCTTCAACTGAGAAGATTCGCGTTTCGCAGAACACGTCCGCGTAGCGCGCGAGTTTCTGGCTGGCGACCGCAGGCAACATCTCCTTGGTCACCAGGTCAAGATAATCTTCACGCGAAGCGCGATACTCCTCGGGTACCTCGTGCGCGCCCAGAAAGGTCGGTACCAAGTCGATCTCCTGGGACTCGTCGAGTCTGCGAATGACCCGCAGGATCTTCAGCTCGTCTTCTACCGACAGGCCGTATCCGCTCTTTGCCTCCGCGGTCGTGGTGCCATGCTCGAGCATCAGTCGAAGCCGAGGTATCGCGAGCTCGAACAGCTCGTCTTCCGAAGCGGCCCTCGTCTTTCTCACTGTTGAAAGGATGCCACCGCCTCGCTCGGCGATTTGCTGGTAGGTATAACCCTCTGCGCGCATTTCGTATTCGTCTTCGCGAGTCCCGGCGTACACGGGATGGGTGTGGGCGTCCACAAACCCGGGCATGACTACGCAGCCGCCGGCGTCGATCTGTTCAGCCAGGGGGCTTGCCAGATTGCGAACTTCGTTCTGCTTTCCTACGGCGACGATGTGCTCATCACGAGTAAGCACCGCGCCATCTTCTATGATGGACAACTCGCGCATTTCCTGTTTGAGCCGCGGGCGAGCAGGACCGGCAAGGGTCACAACCTGTTTTGCGCCCCGGATCAGGAGTTCAGTCATAGGGTCCACCTGAACATTTGGTAAAAGCCTCCGGCGAGTATATTCTTGTCCTCTTCATCCACAAAATGCAGGGAGGCGAGTATGTCGTTTACACGGATGGATCAAAGCACGGTGGAAGATTGGATGGCGATTGGCCGCGCGGTTGTTCGCCGGCAGTCAGGAATGCCGGAAATCATCAAGAGGCTGCTCCTTCAGTTGGAGGAGCAGGTTGATGCGTTTGCAATAAACCAGCTTCAACATGGACTGCAGACGGCAACCAGAGCGGAGCGGGCCGGCGCTACCGAAGAGCTGATCGTTGCGGCGCTATGCCATGACATCGGGAAAGTGATTTCGGTGGAAAACCATCCGGCAATCGCGGCCGAGATTCTCAAGCAGTATGTTTCGGAGGAGACCTATCAGATTGTTCGGACTCACCAGGATTTTCAGGGGCGTCACTATTACGCCCTGATCGGAAAGGATTCGAACGCTCGGCGTCAATACGAAAGCGAGCCGTGGTATCAGGAGGCGTGCCGGTTCACCGATGAATGGGACCAGGCATCATTTGATCCGGCGTACCCGACTTTGCAGCTCGAGCACTTTGCACCGATGATCGACGGCGTATTCGGGAGACCAGTTGGCGCCGCGAAGGCGGGGATAGGGGAGTCTTGAGTTCTGAGTACTGAGTTCTGAGTCGCGAATCGTTCACGTATTCCGTAGTCAATACTCACAACTCAGAACTCTAGCCCGTTCGTTGGCCCCGTTATTAGTCCTCAGCCTTGTTCGGGTTTCACGCAAAGACCGCAAAGATTCGAAAAGGCCGCAAAGGGTTCAGGACTTTGCGGCCTTTGCGATTCTTTGGGGGCGTTTAGGTGAAACCCCAATTGTTCAATCGCGCAGAGCGGGACAAGGCCAAACAAAATATCAGCGGGTTGATTATCTCGCGCTGCTCAGTGAATCTAGTAGTCACCGATGGGACTTCCGACAATTCTCAATCAGCTTACAGCCGCCGCAAATGGTGGCAGCGAGCACGGGAAGATCCTGCTCTCTCTGTTTATAGTCCTCGCCGCCGGAAAGCTCATGGCGGAGTTATCCGAACGTCTTCGGCAGCCGGCGGTTGTCGGAGAGATTCTTGCCGGCGTGATCATCGGGCCCAGCGTTCTGAGCTGGGTCCAACCAACCGAAGTCATTTCAACGCTCGCAGAAATCGGGGTCATCTTCCTGCTGTTCACGGTTGGCCTCGAAACCAGACCGAGTGAGCTGTTCAGGGTCGGGGGCACCGCCACGCTGGTCGCGATCCTCGGTGTGATAGTTCCTTTTCTCGCAGGTTGGGGTTTACTCAGCATTTGGCCCCGACATTCGTGGATCGAGGCTGTGTTTCTCGGCGCGGCGATGGTAGCTACATCCGTGGGTATCACAGCACGAGTGTTGGCGAGCCTGGGGATCCTGAACACCGACACTGCGCGGGTGATTCTGGCAGCGGCGGTGATAGATGACGTAATCGGTCTGCTCGTGCTTGCGGTAGTAAGCAGTCTTGCCACCGGTCACGTCAACTACGGTCACCTGGCAGTCGTTGCGGTGCTCGCGATAGTGTTCACGATCTTGACTTCGACGCTCGGATCACGGGTGATCCGCCGCGTGGCTCGCCCGGTCGAGGAGCTCCGGATCAATCACTCTCTGCTGATCTTCGGACTACTTCTTTGCTTCGGCTTTGCGGCGATCGCAAGCCTGATCGGCATCGCCGGAATCGTAGGCGCGTTTCTGGCGGGTGTCGCACTTTCTGAAGCGACCGAGGGTACAACGCTTCATCATCAGTCCGAGGCGTTGATGGAGTTTGCCGCGCCTTTCTTTCTCGTCAACATCGGGCTCAGATTTAACCCGGCGGTATTTGGCTCGGCCGAGACTATCTGGCTCGCGTCTATCGTTACGGTGCTGGCGATCTTGACCAAGGTGATCGGCTGCGGGATAGGAGCGTCGCGACTGGGTTTGCGCAGTGCAATTCGCGTCGGGGTAGGCATGTCGCCACGCGGCGAGGTCGGGATTGTCGTGGCCCAGATAGGACTTTCGCTGGCGGCGGTGAGTGATGCGGTTTATGGCGTTGTGCTGGCGATGGCGCTGGCCACCACGATTCTGGCTCCGCCTCTAATTCGACTGGCCAATCAGGGAGAAGCGCCGACTCTTGCCGAGCCTGCTTATGAAGACGAACTCCGCGGAGACATTGGATAGAAGATCTCAAATTTCAAATCTCAAATTTCAGATTTCAGATGTCTCAACTACGAGCTCATAGCTGCAGATAGAAATCTTCTCGCCTGCTTTCACCGGAGCGCTATTGCCCGAACTAACCTCGTTCCCGTCGCCGAGCAGTATCGGATTCGCCCCGCTGCAGGAAATAGCGAACGAAGCGTCAGGCTTCTTTTCGAGCGTCGCGTGCTGCCGGCTTATCTCGAGATCCCCTTCGAGCTTCAGATCAACATCAACCTGACGCGAACCGCGGCCAATGGTGATCTGATCCTTGTAGAACGGCACGATGTTGGGCGGCGGAGCTTCGCCACCGGCGTTCGTCCTGCGCACCGAAACCAAAAAGCTCGGCTCCCCCTGCTTGCGAGGCCGCACTATCGTCGCCTCGTCGTCCGCAACCGCAGCCGTAGGCCGCTCTTCTGCGCGTTTACGCGGCTTAACCATGGTTTTTTGAGCTTCGGTGTCCCACACATGCTGAACGCGGAACTTTCCCTTCTCCAGACCCGGATCGACTCGCAACTCGATGGCTAGAGTCCTGGTTTGAAACTCGTTCGATCCTGCCAGCTCCGTCGCCCGCTCGGTAAGCACGTGACGAAGTCCGCGCTCGAGCCCTTCTCTCTTTTCTCCTTGCCACTCCGAGTCATCGTCCGGGTGAAGAAAAACGATGTACTCGCGAGGAACATAAGTCGGGCCGCCCGGCGGCGTGAACATCTCGCGCTGCATGCACGCCTCAATCTCGCGCGCCACGGACACCAGAAAATCGTCCCATTTGGATCGCGGTTTCGCCTGCCCCTCGTCGTCGAGGTCTTCTTCACCGTCGATCCATTTCCTCAGGCTCTCAAACCATTCTTGAACGCCCATAATTTCGTTTGTTTCACGGTGCGTTTTGGTCCCGGTCTCTGATCTGTTGCTCCAAGCAGAAACGAGTAACCCAAACTCAGTCCGTCTTCACGAACTGGCTTCCGACCCAGCCAGTATCGACGTTGGGATCCGGTTGCGAGTTCGGCATGCCCGTCACCTTTACGCGGATCCAGTTCCCTTTTTCCTCGAGCACTCGAACTCGAGTG
>DATFXM010000013.1:0-31163 GCA_035315885.1 Blastocatellia bacterium | reverse complement strand
CGCCCGGCAGGACTCGAACCTGCGACCCTCTGCTTAGAAGGCAGATGCTCTATCCTCTGAGCTACGGGCGCGTTTGTGTTGATTAAGACGAGCGCTGAATCACACTCTCTTATATCGTTTGCTCAACGTCCTCGTTCAATCAAGCTGTCAGTCTAGCAAGGCTCCGCCAGATTTGAAAAGATTGAGACATTTTAGCAGCCGACGGACCAGCAGTCGAAAGACCTACCACTCCTGAGATGTTGATTCGGATTTCATTAAACAGATTTCCTTCATTAGTTATCCTTTAGTCCTCACAGCCCATCCGCATTATTCGAGCGGTCGATCTCGTCTATGGTAAGTGGCAGGGAGTACCACACGAATTGGGGATTTGGCGTAAGTTGCTCGACCAGATTCCCGTCTGGCCCGGCGCCTACGCAATTTCCTGCGGCTCGAGGATCTCGAGTAGGTTCCTTCCTCGAACCGCGCTTCTCTAACATCAGAAAGGACATTGTATGGCTACAACTCCCACAACTCGTATTGCTCGCAGAGGCGGAACAGTTCGCCTGAGTCTGCCTGCACGGGTCGCCAACGACCTCGCAAGCCTTCAAAAGTCGCTCAAGGCCGTCGCCGAACGTCTCGGCCATCCGGCCTGCGCTACTGGTTGCGACATTCTGCAACTCGGCCAGGAACAGGAATTCGTGTTCACTGACGCAGTCGCTCTCAACCCACAGCCCTTGCCCCCAAGGACTCTCTCGTTTGAACAAAGCCGTGGACAGATAACCGTAACAATTCCGGATAAGGTCAGCGGCAATATCGATTCCCTCACCAAGTCGGTTGAAAACGTGCTGGGCAAGCTCGGTTGCCCGCAATGCTGCTCCGGGTTCGATATTCTTTTCCGTCGAGAGATCAATACCATTGCGCTCGACGAAAAGGGTGGAGTCGCACACTTTGGCGGATTGGCTTGATATCGCGCCGCTCGGGGTGGGCGCAACCTATTCGAGCGCTCTCGAGCCTCTAATCGAGCGCCATCCCGAGCTTTTTGATCTCCTCGAGATCGAGCCGCAGACCGGCTGGATAAAAACGGCCGATCCGCGGCATCCTTTCAAACAAGACGACGCTCTCCTCGATCACATCAACGCACTTCCGGGTCGCAAGATTATTCACAGCGTGGGACGCCCCGTCGGAGGGACAGTAGCGCCGGATCCGGCCGAACTGGACCTGCTCAGTCATGCGATTGATCGTCTCCGCGCGCCCTGGGCAAGCGATCACCTCAGCTTCAATCAGACGAGCGAGTTTGCGACGGGCTTTTTCCTGCCGCCGCGCCAGACGCACTCCGGAATCGAGTCTGCTGCTCGCGCAATCCGGCGGCTGAAGTCTGCTCTGACGGTTCCAATCGCAGTGGAGACGGGAGTGAGTTACCTCAGACCTCGCCAAGACGAACTGCCGGACGGCGAGTTCGTGGCGCGCGTAGTCGAGACGGCTGACTGCGGAGTCTTGCTCGACCTGCACAACGTGTATTGCAACAGCGTGAATGGGCGTCAGCCTCTGGATGAATTCCTGAACCAACTGCCGCTCGAGCGGGTATGGGAGGTCCACGTTGCCGGCGGTTTTGACATGGAAGGCTTCTATCTGGACGCACACTCCGGGGCGATCCCGCCGCCGCTGCATTCAATCATAGAAGAGGTGGTGCCGCGCCTGCCGAATCTCAAGGCCATAGTCTTTGAGATTTTTCCTTCGTTCATTCCGGTAGTTGGTCTGGATGTAGTGAGAGAGCAGCTCGAGTGGTTGCGCGCGGTTTGGAAGCGGTGCGCTAACAATGAACAAGTCCGGCCGCGCCCGATGGCGATCAGTGCAGATGTTGAAACGTCCGATCGCATCGCACCGGAAATCTGGGAGCGGGCGCTTGGCCGGTTGGTCGTCGGTAAAGCTGCTGACGATATATCTCCTCAACTCGCGCTTGAGTTGTCGGAAGAACCTGGCGTGCGCATTGTCGAACGCCTGATCCATGAATTCCGCGGGTCGATGATTGTGCGAGTACTGCCGCTTACATCCCGGTTCATCATGCTTGCATTGGGAACGGAGGCGTTCCGCACGATCCTTGCGGACTACTGGTCCAAGGTGACGCCTCAGATGTATGCGTCTGTCGAAGCGGAGTCATTTGCCGAGTACATGAATGGATTGAAACTGAAGGTGCCCCACTTAGCGAAGGTGCTCGAGTTCGAACGGGCCACGGCGCTGACGAACACCGACGGTGTGGCTCGCGTGGTTCAGTTCGACTTTGAACCGATGCCGCTGCTTCGCGCGATAGCGGAAGGCCGGCTCCCGGAAGAGCCGCCGAGACAGGGTGATTTCGAAGTCGAGCTGACGGCGTCGGAAGGTTGATGAGATGAGGGGAGATGAGGCGAAGAGGCGAAGGGGCGACGCGGAGAGGACGGACGCGGTGACGCGGACGCGTGTCTGCTCATGCTCCCTGCCTACAGCCTACTGCGTAACCGAATACGCTGTTTACGATTTCTGATTTACCCATTACAATTGTGCGGATTGTCGGGGCGTGGCTCAGTCTGGTAGAGCGCTCGGTTTGGGACCGAGAGGTCGGAGGTTCGAATCCTCTCGCCCCGATTATCTGCAGCAGCGAGAAAACGCGTTGTTCCCGTCTTGCAAGCAGCTCCTGTGGGGTTTCACGCAAAGACCGCAAAGATTCGCCAAGACCGCAAAGGGTCTCGAACTCTCCTCATCTCCCCGCTCCTTCGCCTAATCTCTTCATCTCACATCGTCACTGCCGTTTCGGTTTGCGGACTTCTGATCCGGATGCTAGCATCCGACTTCAGGTTGAGAAGCAATGATAAATCACAGCAGTCCCATATCGCACACCGTACTGGACAATGGTCTCACGGTAATAACGGAACAAATGAATCACGTTCGTTCCGCCTCCGTAGGAATCTGGGTTCGATCCGGCTCACGCCACGAACAAAAACCGCTCAACGGAATTTCGCACTTCATCGAGCACACGCTCTTCAAGGGAACTCGTAATCGCACATCGCGCGAAATCGCAGTGGAAAGTGATGCCATCGGCGGCAACGTAGACGCATTTACCAGTCGAGAAGTGGCCGCGTACTACGTCAAAGTCCTCGACGAACAACTGCCTCGCGCGTTCGATCTTCTCGCCGACCTCGTTACTAATCCGTTATTCGACAACGGCGAGTTGGACCGCGAACGAAACGTAGTCCTCGAAGAGATAAAGATGGTCGAGGATACGCCTGACGATCTTGTTCACGAGGTGTTCGTAGCGAACTTCTGGCCCAACCACCCGCTCGGGCGCTCAATACTGGGCACCGCCGAGACGCTTGCAACCTTCGATCACGATCGAGTGTCCGGTTATTTCGCCGACACCTACGCGCCGCGCAATCTCGTAGTAGCCGGCGCAGGCAACATTCAACACGCCTCGTTCGTCGAAATGGTGCAGCAATACCTCGGGGGGTTGAAGGATAGACCGGTCGCGCTTCAGAGATCCGAGCCAACTCATTCGCCCCGTCGTGTGGTGATCACCAAGGAGCTCGAGCAGGCGCACCTGATGATGGGCACTCGATGTCCTTCGCTGACTTCCACCGACAGATATTCGGTTCATCTGTTGAATGTGATTCTCGGCGGCGGGATGAGCTCGAGGCTGTTTCAGACGATTCGAGAGGAGCACGGGTTGGCGTACGCAGTATACTCGGGTGTCAATGCATACACGGATGCAGGCTACCTGTCAGTTTACGCGGCGACTTCGCCGGATCAAATCTCGGACGTCATAAGGTTGAGCATCGACGAATTCAGCAAGATCAAGTCTGAACATGTCAGCGATGCGGAGCTGGAACGCGCCAAGGGACAGCTAAAGGTCTCGATAATGTTGAGTCTTGAATCCACCTCGGCGCGGATGAGCAACCTTGCGAGGCAGGAGATTTTCTTCGGGAGACAGTTCACGCTTGACGAGATCCTGGAACGGATCGATCGCGTGACTCCTGCCGATGTGCTGCGCGTCGCCGGCGATATTTTCAACGGCGAAGATCTGGCGATAACCGCGCTCGGCCAGATCGTTGATTCAAACATCGAGGGTCGGCTGGCTGTTTGAGTTCGGGCTATCAAGATTTCAGTTTTGTCGCATCCGAAGGCACAACCCGCGGGCTCGCGTAGCGAAGGGGCCATGCGACCCCAGCGACTTGCAAAATCCCGTGCCAGCTCCGGTGCCTCGGACCTGATATGCGTTTGATTCTTCTGGGCAGCGGCAGCACCGGTAACGCGCTGTATGTCGAATCCGGCGCGACACGGGTGATTGTCGACTGCGGGATGTCAGGCAAAGAAGCCGCCGCCCGAATGACCGACGTCGGACTCGACCCTACCCGCCTGGATGGCATCGTAGTCACCCACGAACACGTTGATCATATGAAGGGAGTCCGGGTCGTATCCAAGACCGCCGGCGCGCCGGTGTTTGTATCGGATGTAACCCGGGCTCACTGTAACTTTGGACGAAACGCCGCGGGAATAGTCTGGGGTGAAGCCATCGAATCGAGCACGCCATTCAAAATCGGATCGCTGGACTTCCGTCCGTTTACGATTCCGCATGATGGGGCTGACAACTTCGCGTTCACCGTCGAATCTGAAGGAGTGAAGGTTGGAATGGCAACCGACCTTGGGCACATAACACACCTGGTGTCCGAGCGATTTCGCGGATCGGACCTGATCATAATCGAATCGAATTACGATCCCGAAATGTTGAAGGTCGGACCCTATCCATGGTCGGTCAAGCAGCGGATCGGGAGCACCACCGGTCATCTTTCTAATGATGAAACGGCGCGTTGGATCCGACAGGGATTTGACGGAAGCGCGCGCTATTTAGTGCTTGCGCATCTATCGCGTCACTGCAATCATCCAGAGCTTGCGCGGTTGTCGGCGCTCAAGGCGCTCGACGCGCTTGGTTCTCTCTTTTTTCAGAATCCGTACGACCGGCTGAAGATCGCGCCGCACGATCGCCCAAGCGAATGGTTCGAGTTGTGATAACCCAGCGACCCGCGAACGCTGAACGAACGCGTTCGCTCGCCGTCGCGTAGATACTGTTGGTGGTTCAAGGAGGGGAATGATCTCACGGTACACGCGTCCGGAGATGGGCGCTATCTGGACAGACCAGAACAGGTTTCAAAAATGGCTCGACGTTGAGATAGCCGTGTGCGAGGTCCACGCGGCCATTGGCACAATCCCTCGTGACGCAGTCGAAGTGATAAAGCGAAAGGCGAGTTTCTCGGTCGACCGAATCCTCGAGATAGAGAAGGAAACTAGGCATGACGTCATTGCATTCACCACTGCGCTAGCCGAAGCCATCGGACCCGAATCCAGATACGTGCACCACGGCCTGACTTCGTCTGATGTAGTCGATACCGCGGGTGCGTTGTTGATGCGCGACGCGGCTACGCTGTTGTTGGAGGATCTCGAGAGGTTAGGTCACGTCCTCAAACGTCGGGCGCTCGAGCACCGAAACACCGTGATGATCGGCCGCACGCACGGGATTCACGCGGAGCCTACGACGTTCGGGCTTGTGCTTGCACTGTACTACGCGGAAAACGAACGCAACAAGGAACGGCTGCGCAGGGCGCGCGACATCGTCAGCGTAGGAAAAATTTCCGGGCCGGTCGGAACTTTTTCGAATCTGGACCCGGAGGTCGAAGAGCGCGTCTGTGAGAAGCTGGCGCTGAGACACGCAGAGATTTCCACACAGGTCGTGCAACGCGACCGTCACGCCGAGCTGCTCGCGACTCTCGCCATCATCGCGTCTTCGATGGAAAAGATCGCACTCGAAGTCCGGCACCTGCAGCGCACAGAGGTGCGCGAGGCTGAGGAACCTTTTTCAGCAGGGCAGAAGGGGTCGTCGTCGATGCCCCACAAGCGCAACCCGGTTACCTCGGAACAGATTTGCGGGCTTGCAAGAGTGGTTCGTGCCAACGCTCAGGTAGGGCTAGAGAACATTCCGCTTTGGCACGAACGCGACATATCGCATTCGTCGGCGGAGCGAGTGGTTATTGCTGACTCGTGCATTCTTACGGATTACCTGATAAGCAAGACCGAATGGCTCATCGACGGTTTGCAGGTCTACCCGAGCCGGATGCGCGCCAACTACGAGGAGATGGGTGGCCTGACATCGAGCGGAGACCTGTTGCTTGCGTTGACTCAGAAGGGAGCGACAAGGGAAGAGGCGTATGCGGTAGTTCAATCGCTTGCGATGAAAGTCTGGGACGAGGGCGCCAGCTTCAGGGACCTGGTGCTGGCTGATTCGCGGATTACCGATCGCCTTTCGCGTGAGGAGATTGAGAAGCTCTTCGACGTTGGACGGAGGCTTCGAAATGTAGACCGGATTTTTCAACGCGTTTTCAAGGAATGAGCATTGGAGACGGTATTTTGGAAAAGGAAGAGATGAAAGCAAAGATCTATGTGACCTTGAAGCCCTCGGTGCTGGACCCTCAAGGCAAAGCCATACATCACGCGGTAGAGACGATAGGCTACGAAGGAATTGCTGACGTTCGCCAGGGGAAGTATTTTGAGGTGACTCTGGAGGACCGGCTTGCGCCGGCTGAAGCGCTTGCGACGATCCAACGGATGGCGCACGACGTACTGGCGAATCCGGTCATCGAAGATTTCCGCGTTGAGCTAGATTCCTAAACGGCTTCGTGAGATAATGCGCCTTACATCCCCCGAGCGGAATACCCAATCCGCTTCTCACGAAAGGATTCGTCGAGTTATGAAATTCGGCGTCGTTGTTTTTCCTGGTTCGAACTGTGATCACGACACCTATCACGTAATCAGCAAGGTAATCGGCCAGCCTGTCGATTTCATCTGGCACAAGCAGTCCAACCTCGCCGACTGCGATGCAGTGATCTTGCCCGGTGGGTTTTCTTACGGCGACTATCTCAGGACTGGCGCCATTGCGCGATTCAGCCCGGTGATGGGCGCGGTCAAGGAGTTTGCTGCTCGAGGTGGTCTGGTGATGGGGATCTGCAACGGCTTCCAGATTCTGTGCGAAGCCGGACTGCTTCCCGGCGCGTTGATGCGCAACAGCAACCTGAAATTCATCTGCAAGCACGTCAACGTTCGCGTCGAGGCTACGGACACGCCGTTTACCAACCGATGCGTCCGCGGTCAGGTGTTGTCGGTGCCAATAGCGCACGGCGACGGAAACTACTATTGCGACGCGTCGACACTTGCCGAGCTTCAGCGCGAGAATCGAATCGTGTTGCGCTATTCGGATGAAGATGGGCGGGTTACTTCGGACGGGAATCCGAACGGATCGCTGGACAACATCGCGGGGATCTGCAACGGCGAGCGAAACGTTTTCGGGATGATGCCACACCCAGAGCGCGCCAGCGAATCATTGCTTGGGTCAAGTGACGGACGAGTCATCTTTTATTCCCTTGCCGACACGCTCGCAGAATTAGCTAAAGCTTCGTGAGGAAGTTCTGAGTACTGAGTTCTGAGTCGAACTCCGAACCACTCAGAACTCAGAACTCAGAACTCAGAACCTCCCCTTCCCCTTCCCTCTGGGGAACAGGAACCTCAACACCGGTTCGACTCGCTCCGCCCAGGCGGCTTCGTCGTGAATCCCGCCCTGCGCTTCAAAGTACTTAAGATCTTCGTTCAGTTTCCAGCCTTTTTGCAGTAGCGCGTCTCGAAGGAGAGCCGCCTCACGGAGCGCGTCGCCGTCCTTTCCCTCCGCAGTTCCGGTATCGAGCCAGATCTTGACGTTCGGTTTGCTCGCGAGCTCCTTGACTCGGCGAGTGATGACTCGATTGTCCCACCACGCTGAAGGCGATAACACCGCCAGTTTGCCGAAGACGTGTGAGTACTTGAGTCCAAGATACATCGTGACTAGCCCGCCAAGCGAAGAGCCGGCCATTGCAGTGTGCTGGGCGCCGGTGAGCGTTCGATATGACGAATCGATGAACGGCTTGAGCTCAAGCACGAGCATATGGCCGTAGTCGTCCGCGCTGCCGCCCATCTGCCGCCCTTCGTCTCGCGTAGGCGTGTACTCATCGATTCGATCCACGCCGGTGTTGTAGATCCCCACGATGATCAGGGGTTCGATAACCTTTGACTTTATCAGCCGCTGGGCCGTCTCATCTACGCGCCACTCTTTGCCGGGTACAAAGGAGGTTGCGCCGTCCATCAGATTCTGGCCGTCGTGCATGTAGAGCACTGGATAGCGCTTTACCCGCGAGCGACGGTAGCCGGGCGGAAGATAAACAATCACGTCGCGATCGCGCGAGACAAAGCGTGAGTGGAAGTTCTTGTGAAATCGAATATCGCCAGTGAGGGTGTGTGAGTCAGCTCCGAAACCCATAGTGAATAGAGAATAGTAAATAATGAACTGCAAATCGTAAATCATAAGTTGAGTGAGTTAGCGCTGTCTGCTATCAGTAGTGCGTTTCACCACTTGACCGCAAAGGCTTCGCAAAGTAGCCATGAACCCTCTGTTCTACTCAGCGAATGAAGATACGAGCGAGACGCCCTCCGCAGGAGGGCAATGTTTGTAGCCGGGTTGATAAGATTTCACCCGCGGGTTAGCATATCGCTCAGTCTTTGCCAGCCACAGAATTGGCGGGCTTACGCCATCGAGAAGTCACAGCGTCAACGCGGTCCGCAACGTCTATGTCGATAGCCTTGCCGATCAAATCAACACCGGTGGAACGCGATCCACTAACCACTGTCCGCGCCAATCGATGCCGGGTGCATAGCGAGAAAAATTGATGACCGATCCCAAGATTTCTCCTGAACTCGTCAGACGTCACGGTCTCACCGACGAAGAATATAGCCGCCTCCTCAAACTGCTCGGACGTGAGCCTACGTACACTGAGCTGGGCATTTTCTCGGTAATGTGGTCCGAGCACTGCTCGTACAAATCTTCCAAGGTTCACCTGCGACGTCTGCCCACTCGGGGTGACGCGGTGCTGCAAGGGCCGGGCGAAAACGCCGGGGTGGTGGACATCGGAGGCGGTCTGGCAGCGGCGTTCAAGATCGAATCGCACAATCATCCTTCTTTTATAGAGCCGTATCAGGGCGCGGCCACCGGAGTTGGTGGGATTCTCAGAGACATCTTCACCATGGGCGCGCGGCCTCTTGCTTCTATGAACTCGCTTCACTTCGGACCGCTAACTACAGATGAGGATGGCGGGACGGACGCGGAGACGGTTGCGCGCAATCGGTCGATAATGACCGGAGTGGTGCGCGGCATCGGCGACTACGGCAATGCGTTCGGAGTACCGACGATTGGGGGTGAAGTCCGTTTCGGCGAGTCCTACTCTCGCAACCCGCTAGTCAATGCATTCACCCTCGGAGTGATGCGCAAAGATCAGATCTTTTACGGCCGGGCGGCAGGCGTCGGCAATCCAGTGATCTATGTTGGAGCGAAAACCGGCCGCGATGGTATTCACGGCGCTACAATGGCGTCCGAAGAATTTGGGGAAGAGGCTTCGTCGAAACGTCCAACGGTACAAGTCGGAGATCCATTCCTGGAGAAGCTGCTTCTGGAAGCTTGCCTTGAAGCGATGCGCGCCAACGCGATCGTTGGAATTCAGGATATGGGTGCCGCGGGGCTGACCAGCTCTTCTTGTGAGATGGGAGGGCGCGCGGGCACGGGCATCGAGCTGACGCTGGATCTGGTGCCTCAGCGCGAGACAGGCATGAGCGCTTACGAGATCATGCTGTCTGAATCACAGGAACGAATGTTGATTGTGGCCGACGCGGGACGCGAGCGCGAAGTACTCGAGATATTCAAGAAGTGGGAGTTGGACGCGGTTGTTATCGGGCACGTGACTGACGACCGCCGGCTTCGCGTGAAGATGGATGGCATAGTTGTAGCCGATATTCCCAACGAAGCTCTAACCGACGCCGCACCGGTCTACCGGCGGCCTCTCCATGCACCTGAACCGGTGGAACTGCGGGCGGTGACACAAGTCGAGTCGTCAGCCGCAGAGCTGGAAGCGACTTTCTTGAGGATGATTTCGTCATCCACTATTGCTTGTAAGGAATGGGTGTACTTGCAATACGATCACATGGTGCGGACCAACACGGTGGTGCTGCCCGGATCGGACGCGGCAGTGATCCGGATAAAGGAAAAACGTCACCAGCTTGCGATGACGCTGGACTCGAATGCCCGCTATTGCAGCGCGGATCCGCGAGAGGGCGCGAAGCTCGTGGTGGCCGAAGCCTGCAGGAATCTCGTAGTCAGCGGCGCGAAACCTCTTGCGCTGACCAACTGTTTGAACTTTGCTTCTCCCGAGCGGCCCGAGGTGATGTGGCAATTCAGCGAAGTAGTGGACGGCATGACCGAAGCGTGCAACGTGTTTGGGACTCCGGTTACTGGGGGGAATGTCAGTTTCTACAACGAGACAGATGGGCGCGGCATAGATCCGACGCCGGTCATCGGCATGGTAGGAATTGTCGAGGAACCTAGACACGTCACGACTTCCTGGTTCAAGCATGAAGGCAACGCGGTCATTTTACTTGGCGAGCCAGCCGACGACCTGGGTGTGAGCTCTTACGCGCTGGCAACCGTGGGCGAGAGTGTTGGACGAGTACCAAAGATCGATCTCGAGATCGAGCTTCAGGTGCAGGAGGCGTGTCTGTCGGCCATTCGCGCCGGGCTGGTAGAGTCCGCGCACGATTGCTCCGATGGAGGCCTCGCAGCAACGCTAGCGGAATGCTGCTTTTCCAGTTACCGTCACAACGCCATCGGGTGCTCAGCGGAGCTGACGGGCAACCTGTCCCCTGCAGCGCAGCTTTTTTCTGAGACGCCGTCGCGAATTATCCTATCGGTCGCTCCGGAAAACGTGGACGCGGTTTTAACTATAGCGCGCGACGGCGGTGTGATCGCAAGAGTGATAGGGCAAACCGGTGGCGATCGGCTGGCCTTGACGGTGAACGGCGAGTCGATAATTGACCGCGCAGTTGCGGAGGTTGAATCCGCATGGCGCAGTGCTCTGCCGTCGGAGCTCGAGGTTTCGTCGTTACTCGGCGGGACTGAGAAGTTCTGAGTACTGAGTTCTGAGTTATTTTTTTATTGCATCTCCGCACGAAAGCTCAGAACTCACCATTCAGGACTCAGGACTCAGGACTCAGAACTTCCTCATGTCGAAGGTTCAGACAAAGCTTCAATTCTCCGCGGGCGGGGTTGCTTTCCGCCGCCGGCGCGGCAAGATAGAAGTCGCGTTGATCTGTGTTGGAGAAGACGAGCGCTGGCAGTTGCCGAAGGGGCTGATCGATAAGGGTGAATCAACCGAAGCCGCGGCGGTTCGCGAAGTCCGCGAAGAAGCCGGAATCGAAACTGAACCGATAGAGCGCATCGACAAGATTGAATACTGGTATAACTGGACAGAGAATGGAGAGAAGTTCCGCTATCATAAGTTTGTTTACTTCTACCTCCTTGGTTTCAAATCAGGCGATGTTGCCGATCACGACAGCGAAGTAAACGACGCGCGCTGGTTTGAAATAAACGAAGCAATAGAAGTGCTGGCGTTCAGGAGCGAGCGAAAAGTGGTAGAACGTGCTCGAGAACTGATAGCGGAATAGCTGCGAAGGAGAACGATGGGAAAAGGTGCGACGCCAGAGGGAACCAAACGATATGCCGAGAGGGTCGGCGCGACTACCGCTCAAGGACATTTTCGCGAGCAGCAGGAACTGCAGATGTCGTCGATCGGATTGGGGACTTATCTCGGTCATTGGGATGAGCACACTGATCGTGCCTATCAGGACGCCATTAAGCGAGCTTTTCAACTCGGCTGCAATGTGATCGACTCGGCGATCAACTATCGCTTCCAGCGGAGTGAGCGCGTCATCGGCGCAGCTCTGAAACAAGCGATCAGCGCCGGAACTGTTTCGCGCGACGAAGTAGTGATCGCAACCAAAGGTGGGTTCTTTCCGTTCGACGGAGAACCTCCGCACGATGCTAGAGCATGGGTCACCGAGAATGTTCTGAATCGCGGACTGGCGCGGGCCGAGGATATCGCGGGCGGCGGTCACTGCATGACGCCTGCTTACCTGGATGATCAGCTTTCCCGCAGCCTGGCGAATCTCGGCGTCGACACGATTGACATCTATTACGTCCACAATCCGGAGACGCAACTCGAGTTTGTTTCCGGCGAGGAGTTTGTTCGCCGGATCAGGTCTACGTTTGAGTTCTTGGAACGAGCTGCGTCTGAAGGCCGGATTCAGTTTTACGGTACCGCCACCTGGAACGGCTATCGTCAGGAACCGGGATCGCGAGGTTATTTGTCGCTTGGGACTCTGGAGTCTATTGCTAAGGAGATAGGAGGCGACGGTCACCGGTTTCGGGTGATTCAGTTGCCTCACAATCTGGCGATGCCCGAGGCGCTGACGTTGGGGAATCAGGAGGTGGAAGGGGAGACGCTTTCGACTTTGATGGCCTGCAACCGGCTCGGGATTACGGTTATGTGCAGCGCGTCGATTCTTCAGGCGAAGCTTACCGCTGGTTTGCCGGAGTTTGTATCCCAGGCACTATCGGGGTTGACTACCGATGCGCAGCGGGCGATTCAGTTTGTTCGTTCGACGCCAGGGGTTACGACCGCGCTGGTGGGGATGAGCAAGCGGTCTCACGTTGAAGAGAACCTTGCGACGGCGCGAGTCTCGCCGGTTTCAATGGAGACCTTCTTCAGCATGTTCTCGAGCGGCGAGGAGTAGTGAGTACCGAGTTCTGAGTATTAACCCCTTCGGGTCGGAACTGGACACGCCTACTGGCGGTCTGGGCGGGAATGAGGTTCGTTCTCAACAAGCATCTGAGCCTGAAATAACGATTCAACAGCCTTCTTGAATTGCGGGTCGTCGGGAAGGTAGACCTGGTCGCCCGCCTCTGCCCCGTAAGCCGCAGTGATCATCTCGCGTCGAAGCTGAGTCTTGATATACGGCAGGTCTGCATTGAATCGCTCTTCGGATATCGCAAACTGCGGCTTGGATGACATGTACTGCCGGAATGCCGTTATCAGCTCCTCGGTTATCGGGTATCGATCGATATCCTCCTGAGTCAGCTTCATCTTGTATTGAGTTTCGGTCACTCGATAATCGCGAAGCGCCGGGATCTGTCCTGCTACAAGTTGCCGCACAAAATCGAACACCGCATAGAACAACCTGCCACGAAACGGCGCTTGCTTTACGAGGATGTCGGGTGTGATCCCTCCGCCACCGAATACCTCGCGGCCAAGATCCGTATGATAAATGTCGCCGGTCGAAAGCTTCGATGAGTGTCTCCCTGCATCCGACCGGTTCAGGTAATAATCGTAAAACGAAATATCTGCATAGCTCCGCTGAATCGAACGCCCAGAAGGCGTGTAGTACTTCGCCGTAGTCAACACCAGACCCGTTCCGCCCCACAGCCTGAAGACACCCTGAACCAGTCCCTTTCCAAAACTGTTCTCGCCGACAATTCGCGCTCGGTCGTGGTCCTGCAACGCGCCCGCTACTATTTCCGACGCTGAAGCCGTCTGCCGATTAATCAACACCACCATCGGCATTGTCTCGGGCACGTTGCTTTCGGGCACGTCATAAGTGTTGTGCGACGCCTGAGCGTCTCGTCCTCGAACCTCCACGATGTTCTTGGAAGGTCCAAGGAACTTCTTCGAAACGGCTACCGCTTCGTCAAGTAGCCCGCCCGGATTTCCGCGAAGGTCAAGGATGAGCTGTCGCATGCCTTCTTGCTTCAGCCGAGTCATCGCCTCGCTGAGCTCTTCTTCCGTTCTGCTTGAAAAGCCCCCGGTCAGAGCTACGTATCCAGTGTTGCCCTGTGCGATCACAAAAGCATTTCGCACTGAAGGCAGCTTCACTTCGTCGCGTTTGATGTGAACGGTGATCGGAGTCGTAACACCCGCGCGCTCGATTGTGAGTTCGACCGGCTCTCCGCGCTCACCTCGTACGCGGTGCATGACCTGCTCAGTAGTCCACTCCTCGACATTCTGCTTGTCGACCGCGAGAATTGCGTCGCCGTAGCGCAATCCGGCTTTATGACCAGGTCCACCTGGGGTAACGCCAAGAATATAGACGCGATCGTACCGGCGAGATATCGTGACCCCAATCCCGAAGATCCGGCTGCTTTGCTCGGTCTGAACGTCGTCAAATTCGGATTTCGTAAAGAAGGCCGAATGAGGGTCGAGCTGGTGGAGCATGCCCTGGATCGAGTACTTTCCGATACGTTCCAGATCTATCGTTCCCGCATACTCATCCTGAACGGTACCGAGAGCTTCTTTGAATTGATCGGTCAATTCTTCGGAATCGTCGGGTCCGGCCACGACCGCACGCGCCCTTCCCGAACCCAAATAACCACCGGCGAGCGTAGAGACCAGGATAATGCCGAGGGCGGCAATGGACATCCACTTCGCCTTTAGAACCCTCAGACCCATGAAGTGAGAATAATACAGGTGTGGTTCTGGTGACCAGTCAAGTTAGGGTATAGTAAGCAGCCGGCTAAGAGGCGCATGGAAATTCGTTCGGCCGGCGGAACCGCGTCAGTTTCAGACGTGTGAGGAAAACAAGAATCATAGACGGGCTTGAATAGATGACCGAAAAAGCAGACGTAGTCATCATAGGCGGCGGCATTGTCGGTGCAAGCTGCGCATATCATCTGAGTGAACTAGGGTGCACTGATGTTCTGGTTATTGAACGGCAGGGCCAGCAGGGGCTTGGTTCTACGGGCAAGAGCGCGGGTGGTGTTCGTGCGCAGTTCGCTACTCCGATAAACATTCAGATGTCGCTCTACTCGATTGACGTTTTTTCGAAGTTTGAAGAGTTGACGGGACATTCTTCGTTGTACCGGCCGTTTGGCTACTTGTTCATCGCAACTACCGAACCGCATCTGGAATATCTTCGAACAAATCGCAAGCTTCAGCTCGAGCAGGGAGTAAAGGGCGTAGAGATTGTCAGTCGCGAACAAATAGTGGAAATTCTGCCACAGGTTCGCTCCGACGATATCCTCGGAGGCAGCTACTGTCCGACCGATGGTTTTGTAGACCCTTACAGCGTGATGACCGGCTTTACCGCGAAGGCCCGACAGAGGGGAGCACGCGTCTGGCTGGGAACCGAGGTGACGGGGATCGCTCTGGAAGGCGGGCGAATAAAGTCGGTAGAGACGTCACGCGGGACTGTGGAAACTCGAGCGGTGGTGAATGCCGCAGGGGCATGGGCTGCACCAGTCGCTCAAATGGTGGGTGTGGATCTTCCGGTTAAGCCGCTAAAGCGACAGATAGTAAATACTGAGCCGTTCGACCTGGTGCCGCACCGGCTTCCGATGGTGATTGAGATGGCAACGGGGTTTCATTTCAGGCGCGAAGGCACTTGCATCATGATGGCCTGGCCGGAACCGAAAGAGGTTTACGAGTACGACACCTCGTTTGACCGGGAGTTCATTGAAAAGATCCTCGTGAAAGCGGTGAATCGAGTGCCTTGTTTTGAGGAAGCGCAAGTAAACCCGCGTAGGTGTTGGGCGGGGCTTTACGAGGTGACTCCGGACCATCACGCGATAATTGGGCGGGCGCCGGGAGTGGAGGGAATGTTTCTGGCGAACGGATTCAGCGGGCATGGGGTTATGCATTCGCCGGCTACGGGGAAGATCATTTCGGAGATGATCGTAATGGGTGCGAGTCGAGCTTTGGACGCGTCGCCCCTACGAATGGAACGATTCGGTGAAGGAAAGCTGTTAGAAGAGACTGCGGTGTTGTAGTGCTGAGGGCAGTTTGGGGTTTCGGGTTTCGAGTTTCCCGTTCAAGACCGCCAACCCCGAAGGGGTCGATGTCTTGTGTGTCAACGACACTCACTACTCACCAATCAGTACGGTGTACGTCTTCGCGTCGGTCGTTCATCACTTCTTCACCATCAAATAGAAAAGAAACGACAGGCAACCATTCTTCCAAATTGACTCACGCGCCGATTAATCATGGACTTAGAACTCATTGATTTATTGCCCAGGTGTGTACTCTTGAAATCCATTTGGGCACGTCGATTGCCCTCTTAAGTGGGCTCTCCTGGAGCTATTCAACAAGGGAGGACCCACTGATGAAACGATTATTGTTTTCTTTGGCACTCATCCTGAGCATGGCCGCGGCATCGGTGTTTGCTGCAGAGTCAAACATGAGTCGAGTACCTTCGACAGCCGAAGTTTCGGCTGGCGGATCCACGGTCGCCAATGGTGATCAGGTTATCATCATTCGTCGAAGGCGCCCCGGGTACTGGTATTGGCGCAGACATCACCGACGGCACTACTACTATTACTGGCGGTATAGACGATAACCACACGTATAGGTTGTTTTGAAATCTGTGCTCTGGGCTCGAGTTGAAATGAGCGTAGTTGTAATTTCAGTGCCAACCCCGAAGGGGTTGTAGAACACAGCCCAGGGTTGCCGTCCGCGGCTACTCTGGGCTGTGTTCTGAACCCCTTCGGGGTTAGCAGGCTTGAACTCGAAACCCGAAACTCGAAACTCGAAACCTTTTCAACTCAGCACTCCATTTGCCCTTACCCACTGATATTGCCTAGAATCCTGCGGATGCTCACAGAATCGATACTCAGTACTCAAAGCTCAGAACTCAGAACTGACCTTGCTCTCCGTCTTATCGAACAATACGGCTCTCCGTTGTACGTCTTTTCGGAGAGCTGCATCGCCAGAAACACACGGGGACTTCGCAAGGCGCTCGAATCGGTGCATCCAAACATAAAGCTATGCTACGCCGCCAAAGCCAATTCAAATATGGCAGTGCTCAGCGCAGTCAAACGGGCCGGTGGCGATGTCGAAGTCAACTCAGGAGGCGAGCTCCATAAGGCGAAAACCGCCGGCTTTCGCCCCGATCAGATCGTGTTCAACGGGGTCTCAAAAACCGACGGCGAAATTCGCGACGCGATTGAATTCGGCATCCTCGCGATCAACGTCGACTCCATCTACGAGCTGGACCAGGTTGCACGCGTAGCAACCGATTTGCAAAAGCGAGCAAACATAGCGATCAGAATCGTGCCCGACGTCGTGACCCGGTCTCATATTGGGCTACAGACCGGACTGCTATCCTCCAAGTTCGGAGTATCACCGTCAGAGATCGATGTCGCGCTTGACCGCGCATTAGCCGCAAGGGACGTTCTGAATCTGGCGGGCATTCACATTCACGTGGGTTCTCAAACTCCCGACCCCCAACCATTCTCTCGAGCATTTGCGGAACTGTGGAGAGTGATGACCGGCCTTTACCGCCGCACCGGCCATCGCCTGAGTCACATCAACATCGGCGGTGGGCTCCCCGTAGAATATCTGCCCGATACTCCGATGGCTGAGGATATCGCCGATTCGGAGCGGCAGATGTTGTCGGCGACGCTCGATCCCGCGGAGGTCCTGCGAACAGCCCTTGAACACTCGGGGCATACCGATCGGAGTTTGCTCGATGGTTTATCGATTGTAATGGAGCCGGGTCGCAGGATTGTGGGTGACGCCGGTTTCCTGCTGACAAGGGTGTGCAACAAGAAGTATCGACCTGAAACCGGTGATACGTGGCTGCTGACTGATGCGGGCTACTCTCTGGTCCTGTCGATGGCGATGTACAAGTGGTACTACCATCTCGTGTCGGTATCGAAAGCGGAAGCCCCGCACGACACTCGCTTTAAGGTTGCCGGACCGTTGTGCGATTCGGGTGATGTCTATTTCGACCTGGAGAAGGGAACCCGTCTGCCGAACCATCGACTGCTGCCTCGAGACACTGACGTGGGCGACATTCTCGCATTGCTCAACACCGGAGCTTACACGCTGGATCAGGCCTCGCAGTACACCGGCCGGCCAATCGCTGCCGCGGTGATGATCAGCGAGTCGGGCACGCCTACGCTGGCGCGCAAGCGACAGACGTACGACGATCTCTACCTCTACGATGAGTGGTAGGTAGGTTATCGAGGCTGCTTAAGCCTGTTGACCAGCGCCTTAAATTCCGGCTCGTCCCTGATCCCGATCAATTGCTTGTTCGTTTCCAGCTCAGCGGCATTGGTGAAGCCTTTTTCGACTGCCTTGTCCAACGCGCTCAGCGCTCGCTTTCGATCACCTTTCAGTGAATAAACGCAGGCGAGATTGTAAAAGAATCGCCAGTTGTCGGGCATCAATTCGGTGTCGATCGACAGTATCGCAATGGCCGGATCGTACTTGTTGGATTGAATAAGCCCTGATGCGGACTCGAACTCAGCGATGAGGAACTGATTGAGAACTCTGCGTGCAAGCGCGCGTTCTCGTGTGGCCGTGGGCAAGTCGGACTTGCG
Source organism: Blastocatellia bacterium (assembly GCA_035315885.1). GTDB lineage: Bacteria > Acidobacteriota > Blastocatellia > UBA7656 > UBA7656 > DATFXM01. The sequence goes on along the minus strand of DATFXM010000013.1, from coordinate 12,889 downwards.
TTTCAAATCAGCCAGGCGCTTTTTTAAATCGGACAACGCCAGCTGCCGGTCTGCGCCTGGTGACTCCTGCGTATCGGGCGGGAAGACCGGAGACTCGTCTGTGGTGTGCTCGGCGGGCGACGTGCGCAATGCGGCGCGCAAGCGGAACAACTCGGTGGCTCGCCGCCGCTGCTCGGTTTCGTCGTCGCGTTCCTGCTTGATCGCATCTTTTACGGCTGCGGAATCCCGCAGAGCAGCGGCTCGAGCTTCATATTCGGCGGTATCCAGCAGTCCCTTGAAGTCCGATGCGATTGCACTGAACGCTGTGTATGCGTCGTACCCTCGCCCGGCAGATTCCTGTGCTCGAGCTCGCTCTACGGCATTCTTGAGCAAGCGTTCAGCAACCACGCGATCGACTGCCAGCTTACCGGATTTCATTCCCTGAATGATCATCCACTCTATTGCTCGAACGCATGAGTCTGCGGGAGCCCAGTCGTGGCCGCCTTCGAACACCTCGAGGTGATGAGCGACAGTAGTCGATTCGAAGGACCGCTCGAGTTGTTTCATCTCGGGGTAGTTGAAGTCTTCGGTTCCGACAGTGCCGTAGTAAGCGAACGGCGCAAGCGCGGAGGGTTGCAGACCCGTTGACAATCCGGCGCCGCATCCGATAACTCCGGCGACGTTGTCTCGCAGAGACAACGCAATGCGAGTTGCAACTCGCGCTCCTCCGGAGAAGCCGGTGAGGTAGAGGCGTTTGTCATCTACGGCAAATCTCTGACTGACATCGCGGAGCATAGCTTGCGCAGCTTCAGCAGTCGGAGCCCAGGGACCGTTGCGTGAGTTGTTCGAGCCACAGACGATGTAGCCGTACTGCTCGGCCGCCTGTCGAAATCGCTCGACCGGCATCTTGCCGCGCGCTCCCGGGTCGAACGCGGCGATCAGCGGCCAGCTACGATCCGGGGAGTAGTTAGACGGCAGGTAAAGCGCGTAACTTTGTTCGGCTTTGTCTTTGCAGATGACGCGTTCGATTACCGACCCGCGAGGAAAGTCTTCCGAGAGGGCAGGCGTGCTGTCGAATACGACGAGCAACGCGAGAATGGCAAAGAGGATTTCTAAACCTTGAACTCTGCGAACGGTTGACCAGAAACTCTTCCGCGTGGCGTCCATCAACAAAAGAATGCCGAGGATCTGTAGGGAAAAGCAAGAAGCACACGTTGACCGGTGGCCAGCTAACGTGACAGCCTGACAGGGGACCGGTGACGAACGCGATCTGTTAGTTGTCACCCTTGCTAAGCAGCGCTTCGCGGCCCATTGGCGTCAGTGCGTAGAAGTCGCTGCCGTGCTCTTCGAGATAGCCCGCCTGCACGAGACCGGAGACCACATCGAGTACCTGCTCTCGAGCTTCCGTATCGCTTCCCGCCGCCTCAAACAACGCGTGCAGATCCAGCGACTCCCTACCGAGCTCATCAAACTGGCTCAGAATCTGGCGACCTTGCTCGTCCAACTTCTCCTTGTCCGGTTTAGGCTCGCCCACTTTGATCACCTCTTCGGTCTAAGTCCCGTTACTTACTTGATTCCATCACAACGTTCGTTGCGTGCGCAACAACATCTCAATGCTTCGGCGTGTCAATGCGTGCGCAGCAACCGGGACGCAAAATGAAAGCGCCCGCGTACCCGGTATACTGCTCCAACGATCGCGCCGTAGATCAAATGTGCCATCACAAACCATACGATCGATGAACGCCCCAGATTAGAAGCGAACGCCCCAGGCGCGCGAACCAGACCACCCCTCATAAGAGGGTTGAGGTCGCGCATTGTGCTTAGCAACAGTCCCCCGATTATCGCGTGAACCAGTCCGAATCCGACGCCGATCAACCAGGTGGCTTTGCGCGTCACATACTCAAATCCGAGCGCGTAAAGCAGCCCGATCAGGCCGGACATCAGCAGGTGAATTGCGAGACCTATCATCCAGGCTTTTGAGGTGAGATCCTTTGTTACTAGACTGCCGATCTTGAGCTCCAGATCCAATGCGCCTGCGCCCGCCTGTCCTGCGATAGACAGGATGAGCGTCATCGCAGCCCCTCCAATTAAGCCCGCAAGAAAACCTAAACCGAAGTTCATGTAATCAATCCCCAAAATTGCCAATAACCACAGTTTGCGATTTCCGAAGCTACGCTACCTCGTCGGCGGAACAATTCAGTCTTGACCGCTTGCCTGGCCGGCACCGCTTGAACAGCGGCCGTACAGGCAAGCCTTCAGGAGCGGTTATGCTTCCAGGGTTCAGTGCCCTACCGGTAAGGTTCGTTTATCGGTTCCGATATTGCGGAGACAGTGTCCGCAAGCGCTCTACGTTCACCGCGACCGTTACCCATTCCGACCAGCCGTGCAATATCGCCCTGGCTGATGATGCCGACTACTCGCTCGGCCTCGTCTACAATTGGCACTCTCCGTACGCGATGCCGTTCAAGTTGTCGAAGGCATCCTTCGACGGAGTCGTTGACGCCGCAGGCGAAGCCTTCGCTGGTCATAAAGTCCCTAACCGATGCGATCCTCGGATCGATTCCCCTCGCGACAATTCGAACGGTGATGTCGCGATCCGATATCATCCCCAACAGCCGTCCATAGCTGTCTGTCACTGGAAGCGCGCCGCAATCACAGCGTCGCATGAGCCGCGCAGCCATTTCGATCGAATCGCTTGGGTGCACCGTTGCTACGTCGCACGTCATTAGGTCCCCCGCGCGCAGATCGCCGAAGCGACGCGGTGCGCGCCAGTAGCGGCTGTCGTCGAGACGGCGCCTGCGCTCGGCGTCTCTGTCGCCGACCCAGGACCGCACTTCATCAGTCGCCCGGTCGACAAATCCCCGCTCGTTCCTCACCTTGCCATCGCCAAATCGACGAGGTCGATCTTCTATGTCCCGTTCCCATGAATCTGGATATCTTCTCCTGTATTTGTCCGGCTCATCATCTGAATACCGCGTAGCCATATTTACCTCCGCAATTGTGGTTCAATACCGCCTTGCCGTTGACAACCGAATCGCCGCGACCTTCCGCCGAGGAACTCCTTATTGCACCGAGAACACCCTACATTACCGGCAAGTACCGCCGACGCCCCGACCCGCTTATCGATCGTCTTGATCCTCCTGCCTCTCGTCTCCAAATCCCGCCTCTCGTCTCTCCGAAGCCGCCTCTCCTCTCTCCGAATCCCGCCTCTTAGCATTTCTCCTCGTGTCTGGTCCGGATTCAGGCCATCGGGCCTGCCGCGAAGCCTGATTGAATCTGCAGCCACTTCACGACATCACGTCGCCTGAGCATTCCCACCAGTTCTCCATTTCTCACGACTGGCAATTGACGTACGTCACGGCTTATGAGCTGATCCATTGCCTCAGAAACATCTTCCTCCGGAGTGGCAAGCACTAGCTGATCGGCGGGAGTCATTATTTGACCGATGTTGGTGTGCTCCCAAGCCTCGCGCGGCAGCTTGCGAACGTCTTCCAAAGTCACCAGGCCGACAATGCGCCCGTCTTGCACGACCGTAAACCCTCGCTCGTCGCTCTTCATGATGAAGTCGTAGATCAAACTGCTCACAGAAGCGTGGGGTGAGATAGTCGGCACGTTCGATTTCATCAATCGCGCGACCGGCACATCTTCCAGCAGGTCGTGAATCAGCAACTGCTGGTAGTTTGACTGAGCGGCACTGCTGAGAAACCATCCGATGAACGCCAGCCACAGACCTCCGATCAGACCTGACCCGAACACTGGGACCTTTGCTCCAAACGCCATCGCAATGCCGACGACGATGAACGTCCACCCTACAAACTGTCCGGCAGCAGATGCGACCCTCGTGGCTCTGTGCAGGTTACCGGTCACCGCCCATACGATTGAACGCAAAACGCGGCCCCCGTCGAGCGGGAACCCTGGTATCAGATTAAACAGCCCAAGCACGATGTTGATTGGGCCAAGCCAAAGAAGAAGCGTAGACAACGGATCGAGCCGCGCAAACGACGCAACCGGGTCAGACATCGCGGCCGCTGAGCCAGCGGTGAGGCTTCCGATGATTAGAAACACCACGCCAAGCACGATGCTTGTGAGCGGACCCACCAGAGCCATGAGGAACTCGGTGAGAGGTGCCGGCGGCTCTCGCTCTATGTTGGATACTCCGCCAAACAGGAACAGCGTGATTCGGCGCACTCGCATGCCGCGGGCTCGAGCCACGATCGAATGGGACAACTCGTGCAGGAGAACTGAAACAAAAAACAAAACCGCTGCCACCGCTGCAACGAGCCAGCTCAACCAGAAGCTCCACTCGGGGTGCCACTGCGGAAAAACACCGGCGGCCAGATTGGAAGTGATGAGCAGGAATATAAACAGCCAACTCCAGTCGACGTAGATATCAATGCCCAGAAGCCTTGCGATGTGAAGTCCGCCGCGTAGCATATCCCTTCCTCGAAGACGGTTCCCAGATAGCCAACTCAAGAACCATCACGCTCTCAAGAAATCGCGCCACCTCAAAAGCTGAGCAGGCGCGGTTTACTCTTCCTCTTCTCATACTTGCCTTATTGTCGTGCTTCTCATGCTTGCAACCGTCGGACTAGACCCGATGAGGGATCGTGCGGCTCCTGGAAACGAATTGCTCCTGCACGGCCGAGCCGTTGTTCGAAACGACTACGGACCGCGCACGTGCTCGTCCCAAATGCGAGCACTCTTCCGTTCGCGATTCGTACTGAGCCGGGGCACGTGTTCCGGCTGCAATATTTCAAGGGAAATACTGAGCAAGAGGGTTCGATGATCGTGGAGTCACGGTCGCGAGAAATCCGAAGCAGGTTGATACCTGGATGGCGTGTGCTACAACAGGGTTGCGATCTTCTTCAGATCGTCAACAAAGCGCTTCAACTCGTCGCGTCTGGCCTGGTCATCGAGTGTACGCAGGATCGCGGAGGGATGTATCGTTGCTACGATGCTGTAGCCGTGTTCGCTCTTAATGACTTCGCCACGTCGCTTCGTGACTTTGAAATCCTGACCGAGCAGCGACTGAGCCGCAGTCGCTCCGAGGCAAACGACGATTCCGGGTTTGATAGCTCGAATTTCAGCGTCAAGCCAGGGCTGGCAGGCGGCGACCTGCAGGCCGTTGGGCCTCTTATGAATGCGGCGCTTGCCTCGCGGCTCCCAATTGAAGTGCTTTACGACGTTAGTGACATAAACATCCGCGCGATTGATGCCGGCATCGACAAGAGCCTTCTGTAGGAGTTTGCCGGCAGGGCCGACGAAGGGCCTGCCGGAGAGGTCTTCGTCATTGCCGGGCTGTTCGCCAACGAAGACTATTTTTGAGCTGGTGTTACCTTCACCGAATACAGTTTGCGTCCCTAGCTTCCAGAGATTGCAGGCTCTGCATACTGAGGCTGCGTCTCGCAGGGAGTCGAGATCGTTGTTGCCGTCGATCAATTCTTCGGCGGACGATACGTCTTTAAAGTACTCGTCTCTAACTGACATCGTAGTACTGCCTGCCTGGTAAGGCGCTTCAGCACCTACAATTTTCGTGCCGCAGGCGGAGACGAGTGGCTGGATCGGCGCAGGTTCGCCGTGCACAGCGTCCGACAGAGGTAAGGCGTTCGACTCGTCAGGCGCAATGAGCCTAATCACTGCCCCGGTTCGCGGACTCACCGGGGGATAGAGTTCTGTCGCCCGCTGCGCGGGCTCGTGTTTTTTCTTGTGTGTTTAACCCCCGGTTCGCGGACTCACCGGGGGATAGAGTTCTGTCGCCCGCTTCGCGGGCTCGTGTTTTTTCTTGTGTCTCTAACCCCCCGGTTCGCGGACTCACCGGGGGCTACATTCTGTCGCCCGCTTCGCGAGCTCGTGTTTTTTCTTGTGTCTTTAACCCCCGGTTCGCGGACTCACGGGGGCTACATTCTGTCGCCCGCTGCGCGGGCTCGTGTTTTTTCTTGTGTCTTTAACCCCCGGTTCGCGGACTCACCGGGGGCTACATTCTGTCGCCCGCTGCGTGGGCTCGTGTTTTTTCTTGTGTCTTTAACCCCCGGTTCGCGGACTCACCGGGGGCTACATTCTGTCGCCCGCTTCGCGGGCTCGGAGGCGGCGGGGGTTTGTTTATTTCTGCGACAGGCTACCTAACGGAGGGCTGTCACCGCGTTTCTGAGACCAGGTGCCGGCACTGAATTGATTCATTTGCGATTCGGCTGATACGGTCCACTAGTTTAGAGTACTCAGCACTCAGCACCTTAGTTCTCAGCCTTGATTGACGCGAGCACTCGTTTGAAGAGCTCTTCACCATTACCTTGATGCCAGCGCCATACGACTACGAGATCGTGGTCGGGATCAACCCAGATCGTGTTGGACCCGTAGCCGATCGCCGCAAAGCTGCGCGCCGGCGCCGAAGGCCATTGCTTTTTCTGCGTGTTGAGCCACCAGAGAAACCCATAATCAGGTCCGAGACCCGCTGGTGTCGTGGCCGCTTCGACCCACTTCTGAGAAACGATCTGCTTGCCGCGCCATTGACCTTTCGAAAGAAACAGGTAACCGAACCTCGCTTCATCTCTCGTGCTGATCCACAGTCCGCCGCCCCATCGTGTCCCGCCGCTCACCGACTTCATCTTCTTACCGTTGATCGTCACATCCGACTTGGCGTAACCGTAGTAGTGCCACGTCGACGAAGCACCGATCGGGTCCATCACGTATTCTTTCAGCACCTCCGGCAGCGGCCGTTGCCAAACCTCGAGCAATGAAAGCGAAAAGCGGTTGATGCGGACGTCGTTGTACTCCCAATACGCGCCGGGCGTCTTCAGTTCGCGCGGTTCGCGACGGCCATTGCCAAACTGCTCGACTCCGATGAAGTCATGAGACTTGCCCCACATCGACCCTTCCCACTCGCTTGTTTGCGTTGCGTGGTGACGCCAGGTTATTGACTGGTTGTGGGGCGAGTCGTACCCGCCGTCCTTAACGTAGTCGCGGACTGGATCGTCGACGCTCTTGATAAGCCCTCGATCGATGGCAAGCCCCAGCACTGTAGAGAGAAAGCTTTTGGCTGCGCTGTAGGTCGGATCGATTCTATTCGTGTCACCCCACTCGGCGACTATGTAGCCGTGGCGCACCACGATACCATTCGTTTCGCCGCGTTCCCTCGGTATCGGTCCAAGAAGCGCGCCGAAGGTCTCGACTTGAGTGGAAAAATCTCGCGGGACGCGTGTCTCCTGAGTCTTGGCGAACGCGACGGCCTGCCCGAGTAGAGTCGAATCCATGCCGAGGGCCTCGGGTTTTTTCTTTTCCCACGCCTGATCTCGAGCCGGGTAGTACCTTGCAGAAGTGCGACCGGTCTGGACGGCATAGGACGCAGTCGAGCTCAGAACGGCTAGCAGACAAACGGAAAGAATGGTTAGTCGTTTCAAGAATCCTCCTGAAGAAGTAGGCAGGAGGCAGTATGCAGTAGGCAGGAGGCAGTATGCAGTAGGCAGTAGGCAGTGCCAAACCTAGATGATACGCGGAAGTTTTCAAGCCTTCAGGCTGCGAACTGCCTACTGCCCACTGCATACTGCCTACTGCGCCTACTGCCTACTTTTTTACAACTCATTGACGCCGCCCATGAACAGGACCATTCCAGTCTGAGTGTCGCAGATCGCGAAAAAGAATGGGCGGTCTACGATCATATTGAATCGTTCTCTCGGTACGCGCGCGGATGTGGCGCTGATGCCCACGGAAGTGCTCGCCGCAGCCTCAGTTCCTTCCTCGTTTACTTCTACAAAGCTCTTGTGCTTCACGCTGCTGATGAACAGCCGGTCAGTCGTTCGCGCCATCCCGCTGAAGTCCGCCTGCCCAGGATCAAACGCGACTCCCAGTCCAAGCGTCTTAAGCGGATCGTTCAGCGTCGCTTCATATTCCAGCTTGAACCGCGGCAGACCCAGATCTCCCGGCGTCTTCTGGAACCTGCGAAGCCACTCGGTCCAATTTTCAACAGTGAGACTCTGTTGAAAGTCCTTCAGACTCGAAGAAGGCGCAGGCAGAAACACGCACATAGTCGTTCGGCCTTTACCATACGGCAAACTGATCGCCTGGAATTTCGTGGTCTCCAGATAACTGTAGCTCCCGCCTATGTGCATCATCTGAACCGTCGACTGCCCTCCGGATGCCGGTTTGAACGGCTCGTCTTTGGTGCTTGCCTTTTCAAATGAGTTGGCCCACGCGCCTTTGAAATAGATTGCGTTGATCAGGAACAGAACGTTGGAAGGATCGATGCTATCAATGATCTTGTCTATCTTGTCGTTGGTTTTTTCGCGAACCCACGAGTTTATTGCCGACACCGTCGACGGAGCGCCGAAGTCTACCGCAGTGACTTGAGCACCGTAGAACGTCTGTGCCCGTTGAATGAAATCTGCCTTAAAAGAGACGTCCCTTTTTGCCCACAGCGAATTGGCGATCTCGAGTCTGACTTTCGGGTCGGCCTTATCCAGGGTCGATATGAATCGAGCAAAGTCGTTATTGACCTGGTCTAGTGTGAGCGACCCAAAACCAAGCGTGCGAGCCATTGCCTCGCGGGTTCCTGCCTCCGCGCCGTTGTAGGTCATCGCGAGCGCGAACGAAATGCTCGCCGGCGAGATGAAGATGTTTTTTCCCGAAGCGGCTTGCACAAGCTCGGAGTACAGCTTGAAGCCGAAGGCGGAGTTCGCGGAAGTGAGGCGGCCGTCCCCGTCAGTGCCCGAATCGTTTTCTGGAATCATCGCTACGACATCCTTATCTGAGCTCTCAGCGCGGCCGCAGGATACGCTGCTGATTCCGGCCAGTGGAATCGTCGCGAGCATCAGGGCAGTGGTGATTGACAACTTTAGCTTGCTCATACAGCTCCGTTCGGTCATTCGCTCTCAATTCGAGGCGGCCGGCGCTGTTGACGCCGTTTTGCGCCACTGAAGTAACCCGCGATTCGAGTGCCAATGTTTGCGGATTTTTCCTTAGCTTGCTCAAGGCTGCTGCTGATCTTTGGAAATCGTGTTGCCAGCCGATGGAGCACGCGGGCAGCCCACGGCGAACTACTGGACAACAGGGTCAGGCCGATCAACAGGAAAATAATACCCTGCAGTATTGGAAGAAACAGTCCAAGTACTCCGAGGATTATGAAGAACCATCCCGCCCACCAGATCGCGACGCGTTTCAGCCTTGATGAACTTGATGAATTAGAGCTCATTACTAATCATTCAGTCTATCAGATTAAACGCAAGACTGAACTGCTGGTTTCTGGTTTGAGGCGACACCACGAAGGCGCGAAGCGGCTTTGCGCTTCTGCGACTTTGCGCTAAGGTTTACCTGAAATGCATCGCAAAACGGTCGATCAGCAGCTCGATGCCCCGAACACTGGGGGGGAGAAGGACACTCAGCGGGAGAAAGACGGTCAGGAAACTCTGTTCGTTGCGCTGAAGGCGGAGATAGGGGAGATGCAATTCGGCCGCGACGAATGGCTGACACCCGATCTTGCGGAGAGAAAGCGGCTCGCGCGAGATCGCTTCAAGGACGCTTATGACGCCCAGATGCAGGGTGAGCTCTTAGAAGCCATCAGGCTGTACAAAGAATCTATCGACGCGTACCCGACTTCGGAAGCGCACACCTTTCTGGGTTGGACTTATAGCTTTCAGGGGTTGACCGATGAGGCGATAGAGCAATGCCATCTGGCCATCGAGGTTGACCCGGACTTCGGCAACCCTTATAACGACATCGGCGCGTACCTGATTGAGAAGGGTGATTTGACTGGCGCCATTGACTGGCTCAAGCGGGCGATGAGCGCGGTTCGATACGAGTCATATTATTATCCTCATTTCAATCTTGGCCGCGTCTACGAAGCGCGAGGGCAACTATTAGAGGCTTTGGCGGAATACAAGGCGGCAATCGACTTGAATCCAAGATACGGTCTTGCGATAACCGCATTCAGAAGACTGCAGGCGAGATTGAATTAAGACGGTTTCTGGTTTCTAGTTTCTGGTCTCGTTATTGGTTTTAGTTCCTAGCGGGACGTATGTCCCGGATTGCCGTCGTACCGGTACACAACACTGAGGCGAAGAGCATCGCTCGTCCATAAGGACGAGAGTCTCCACCGTCCAGAGCCAGAAACCAGAAACACAGATACCAATATGGACGACGGATTCAATCAACGAGGTGGATGGATAGAAGTCATCACCGGCGGTATGTTCAGCGGAAAAAGCGAGGAACTCATTCGCCGAATTCGTCGCGCTGAAATAGGAAAACAGCGTACCCAACTCTTCAAACCGATCATCGATAACCGCTTCGACGTCAAGCGCATCGTGTCCCGAGACAACCGCGAGCTCGACGCGACCGCTGTGGTGGATTCCGCAGATCTCCGGTCGCACCTCGCATTCGGAGTCAGGGTCGTAGGCATCGACGAAGCTCAATTCTTCGACGATCTTCTCATAGACGTCTGCATGGAAATGGCTGACGCCGGCATAAGGGTGATTGCCGCCGGTCTCGATCAGGATTATTTGAGAAGGCCGTTTGGCCCCATGCCCGCCCTGCTTGCCGTAGCCGAGTACGTGTCCAAAATGCACGCGGTGTGCGTTCGCTGCGGAGGGCCCGCGCACTACACCCAGCGAATCGCCGGCGGAAACTCCCAGATCGAAATAGGCGACAACACCTACGAAGCGAGATGCCGGGTTTGCTACGAACCGTACCTGGCGTCGCAACCTCCTCGTGCGCAGACCAACGTCGAACCCGCAACTCAAACTCAAGCCTCATCGCCCGACTCGCCAGAAGCCGAAGCTCAAGCAGCCGAAGCAGCCGGCAATCTTCCCTCCGTACAATGAAGGTTGATCTCGCGGTTCGTTGCGCTCCCCTCTATAATTCCCGGTCATGGATGTCTTCGATCTCACCAGACGTCTGATATCTATTCCGTCGACAAGCGGCATTGAGGGCGAAGTAGTGGAGTTTATCGCCGGGCAACTTCGCGAGATCGGCTTCGGAGTGAAGGTGTGGGATGCGCTTCCAGGCCGTCCAAACGTTTATGCGCGAGTGGGAAATCCCGACGTCGTGATGAGCAGTCACACCGACACTGTTCCGCCTTTTTTCGACGTTCGAGAAGATGATGAGTTCATCTACGGAAGGGGTGCGTGCGACACTAAGGGACTCATCGCGGCGATGATCGTTGCGAGCAGAGAACTAATCAAAGAGGGTGTCAACGACTTCGGTCTGTTGTTCGTCGTTGGTGAAGAAGCTGGAAGCAAGGGGGCGCAAGACGCAAACAAGGTAGACAATACCTGCCGATACCTGATTAACGGCGAGCCTACTGAATCCAAACTCGCGCTTGGATCCAAAGGCGGGGTTCGGTTGATTCTGAGAGCGCATGGACGCGCCGCTCATTCTGCGTACCCGGAGCTCGGTGAATCGGCCATACATAAACTCGTTGGGGTGCTGGCTGATTTGTCGGCGACGAGATTGCCGACCGACCCGACGCTCGGAAGTACTACGATGAATGTCGGGCTGATCAACGGCGGGGTAGCGGGCAACGTGATTGCGCCTGAAGCCGAAGCGGAACTCGTGTTTCGCGTAGTGAGCAAGTCAGTCGACATAAAACGATTGATTGAAGAATGTATTGCCGGGCGAGTGGAAATACAGTACACGTTCGAGTGCGACCCAGTGTTTATGCAGCGGCTTGATGGTTTTGAGACTTCAGTAGTGTCGTTCACCACTGATATTCCAATGCTGACCAACTGGGGCTTACCGTTGTTGTTCGGGCCGGGCTCGATATTGGATGCTCATACTGCGGACGAAAAGATTTCGAAGGCTGAGCTGGCGCGTGCTCCCGGAAGCTACGCGGGAATAGTTCGACAGCTCAAGGAGAGAATCAGAAATGGGCAATAAGGTCAAAGTCGGAGTACTCGGCGCCACGGGCGCGGTGGGTCAAAAGTTTGTGAAGCTGCTCGAGAATCACCCGTGGTTCGAGCTCACCGAGCTTGCTGCGTCCGATCGATCTTCGGGCAAGGCTTATAAAGACGCCACGGTTTGGCGCCAGTACACTCCGATTCCGGAACGCCTTCGCAACGAGATGGTGAAGCCGTGTGAGCCAACTCTCGATTGCCAGGTCGTGTTCTCCGGACTGGACTCATCGGTTGCGGGAGAAATCGAGGAGAAATTTGCCCGGGCGGGCTACCTCGTGCTGTCCAACTCGAAAAACCACCGGATGGATGAAGACGTCCCACTGCTCGTACCGGAGATCAATCCGGATCACCTTGCGCTGATCAGAGTTCAACGTGAAAAAAGGGGCTGGTCAGGGGCGATCGTCACCAATCCTAACTGTTCGACAATAGGGTTGGTGATGGCGCTTGCACCGCTCGAGCGTGCCTTTGGAGTTCGACGCGCGATCGTTGCGACAATGCAGGCGCTGTCGGGAGCCGGGTATCCGGGTCATGGGGCGATCGACATGCTCGGGAATGTGATTCCGTTCATTGGAGGCGAAGAGGACAAAGTGGAGACCGAACCGCTCAAGATAATGGGGCGGCTCGAAGGCGATCGAATTCGTTTTGCGGACTGCAAGATCAGTGCGCATACAAACCGAGTGTTTGTCGAAGACGGTCACATGGAATGCGTTTCGGTGGAACTAGGGCAGAAGCCTTCTCCGTCTGAAGTCGGTGAAGCGCTTGCGAATTTCAAGTCGCTGCCACAGGAGCTGAAGCTGCCGTCGGCGCCCGCCAGTCCGGTGATCGTGGTGGATGAGAAAGATCGCCCTCAACCTAGATTTGACCGCGACGCGGGCGCCGGCATGAGTGCCGTCGTCGGGAGGATCCGCACTTGTCCGGTGTTCGACATCAGATTCATAGTTCTGTCTCACAACACCATTCGCGGCGCCGCCGGCGCAGCGATTTTGAATGCTGAACTCATGAAGGAAGTAGGGAGTATGCAGTAGGCAGTAGGC
>DATFXM010000012.1:0-30639 GCA_035315885.1 Blastocatellia bacterium | reverse complement strand
TGCCCGCCGGCAATGAGTACGGAGATACCAAACAACGCGAAGAAAGCCAGCGCAAGCTGTTCAATCTTTCTCGAATGCATATGAATTCTCCCCCTTCGCTGCTGGTGCCTGCATTAGTAGCGTCAATGCATTTCTGAGTGCCCAGGCTCGAAGCTGGTCGCTGAAGCGGGCTTATACGACGACTCTACAGCGTCCGCAAGAACGCGACTAACGCGGCACGATCTTCGGCCGACAGATTAAATCCAAAAGGATGGCCCTTCACCGCATACGTCTTCACCCCATAAGGCTTGAAGCCCGTGGGAACGTAGTCGTCTCGCGTCCGCCGCGGATCAAACCAGTCTTCAAGCGTCGCGCACCAGCCGCTATGCCCGAACATATTGCGATACCAGACGCCCATGAGCGATGGCACTTTGTAGTAACCAGTGCCGCGCCTCGTCTTGAGAGCCAGGTCGGGATCAGTGCCCACGCTGATCGGCAAGATGTTGTACTTTTTCAGATGATCTTCAGGGATGGTGAAGCCTTCCGCGGGAGTCAGCTTGTTGTCGGTATAGAGCGGCGGCGTGTGGCACATGGCGCAGCGCTGGCTCTGGAAGACCTTCTGTCCTGGCTCAGCCAGCGCGTCGAATTTGTTGGGATTCGGCGGTGGCAACAACGAATAGAGGTACACTGCGAGCGCGTAGAGCTGTTCGTCGCCGTAGCGGGCCAGGACACCACCCCGCGCTTTGCTCGCCGGGTCTGGCAGTTTCTTGAAGTTGGGCGCGTCTGCGGGGATAAAACCGTTATGGTTGGCAAGAAGGTCACCGCCCTGATTAACGCCTCGGTTCATCGCGGCGTACCGCATGAGATCGGCAATTGAGCGATGCTGCTGAAGGCCTGTGCGATCCAGGTAACGACGGTCCTTCACACCAATCAGGTCAGGAACCTGGACGGGATAGAAAAGGCTGGTGCGGTGACGAGCCATCACACCAAATGGTCGCGCCTCGTTCGCCACCTCAAGCTCCTCGAAGGACATCTGATCGATTCTTGCTATGGGGTCCGGGCTGAGCCATGGCACGGCCCACTGCGCCCTGTATGAGAGGCGTTGGGTCGCCAGAAAGAGTTCCGGATCCGTGGATTGGGCAAACCTGCCGCGTATGCGATCGCTCACAGCGCGATTCAGATTGAAATTGCCTTGCGCGCCCTTTAGAACACCGCCGCCAGGCAAAACCCGGACGTGACAGAGAGCACACGAACTCTGACCGACCTCCACGGTCCCCTTCTTCCTGATCACGTAGTTTATGAACGGTATGGTCCCATCGCTGGCCACTGGCATATTTACTTTCTTGTACCAGGCCGAATCTAGAATCTGTGAACGTGTGATAACGGAATCGAAGGTAGTGGAGGCATCGAAAACGATCTCTCCAGCCTTGATCCAATCCGCCTCTGTCTTGAGCACAGGCGCGTGGCCAGCATCATCCCATACAATTACCGGCTCTGCTTCTTTGAGCCTATCCATGTAGCCCGGCGGCTCGCGACCCGGCGCGTAGATTGGATAACTCTTGTAAATTGGAGCGACCGGGATGCGGTAGTAATAATCCGAGGAAACATGTTGGGGTGAGCCGACCGGGTTGGCTAAAGGTACTTCGAGTGATGCAATAGCCTCATCGTCCCAGGTTTTGGGAATTGTGGGCGTAAAGGGGGTAACCGATTTCTGCGCTTTCCAACCTACAACAAGAAGCGAGAGGCTAAGCATTGCGACGGATACGGTGGCAGTGCGTGCGCGTGACACGGATATTGCTCCTTTCTTAATGTCTTCAATCGCAGTGGCAACACAGCTCGGGTCTAGCTCTGTCGTGAGGCACGCTGACGGCCACTGTTCTGATCGGAAGAGTTGCCGCCGGCATCGGTGCAGGTATTCGTGATCGTAGAGACGAACCGTTGCCGATCTCCGTCTGCTCGGCGCGCAAAGGCTCGCGGAGCGCGTCTACAATCTGCCAGTCTGGAGTGGCGTTGCCATCGCCTGTACCGTTGATCGCCCGTTGCTGGTCACACTCAACGCGCAAGTGATAGCTGATCGCCTGCCGCAGTTGTCGGTCACGTCATAGTTAAGGAATCCTACACACAGCAACCTGGATAGAAATCGTGTCCTCGATAGTAGTTTCTTTTCATCGGAACTCAGATCAATACCCCCAGTCAGCGCGAATGAATCCCTCGCCCCAACTCCGTTTATGGGCGATTGAGCGCCGCGTTTACAGCGTTTGAGAGAGTGTCGTGAGGATCGTTGCTTCTCGATCAGTCAGGGTTTTGCCGCTGTGCGCCGCGACTTCGTTCCGATACGCTCTCAGCGCTCCGGCCTTGGCTCGCGCATTGCCCCGAGCTTCGGCGGCTTCGGCAGCCGTTAACTTGGCACACAACGAGTCGGCGACTCCGTGGTGTTGAACGAAAAGTTGCGTGAGATGGCAAAGGCCCTCGTAGGAAAAGAGCGCAGCAGCGTTGTCGCCTTTAAGGTCAGATAGAGAGACGCCCGGCAGCGAGCTAACATCCTCGTTGCCAGCGCCAAATTCCATCTCTTCTTTGATGAAATCAATAAACCCACCCGGTCCCGGTCCGCGGCTGAGAATCTCCTGCGGAGTCACCACTTCATCGCCATTGGAATCCAGCGCACTAAAGACAATCGGGAGCGTGTCTGGAGACCTGACGAAATCTCGCGCGAGAGGAATGGCAGACGGCCCGACGTCCGTCGAGTTGAACAATTCCGTGACTACCTCAGCGCCCTTGGCGAGGATTTTTGTGAACATTCGTTCTCTAATCACGCCCGCATCAGGGATGGGAAAACTGCTGACATTACAGTCCTGATCTATCATAAAACCCAGCGATCCAGTCTTGCCAGGACTGGCGGGCACTGCCTGCAATTTCCAGGTGGATTCACTGGCTTCAGTTATTGTGAAGATATAGCCATTTACCATCGGCAGCCCCAGCCTCATCAGTCCCAGAACATTCGAGCAACACTCGGTGCGGAGGTTTGGGAGCTTGTCCTCGCAAAGGCGAATGAGCTCGGCGAAAGAGGCAGGGAACCGACCGTTCTGCTCGTGGAAGTCGCGTGCCGCGCAGCAGATATCAGGAAGGCTGTTTCGGACCGCTGTCCTGTTATTGGCCTCCCGCACCGCCTGCGCCGAGGGAAGCAATAGGCCGATCAGTACGGCGACCACCGCGATCACTACCAACAATTCGGTCACGGTGAAGCCAAGCTGCCCAAACCTTCGTTTGTTGACAGCCCCGTCGCTGGCCGGCTGGCCTTTTCCGTTGAGGAGCGGCAGATGTGTGGCAGCTGACTGTTGTTTCATTGCTTCGTCCTTTCCCTCAAAGCCTTTCAGCCTTCAGCTTGCGAGCACCTCAGCTAGCACCCTGGACATCGGGGTCATTTGAAGGTGCCTAACCGAGGTGCCGCGGCCGTGGAAGCCGCCATCGATTTAGTACCCGACCATCCGAACAGAAGGGGTATCTTGACGACTAGCGTGTCACTGGCGCCCGCGAAATCAATCGTCGTGAAGCGGCCGCTGCTGACCAGAAGCCCATGAAATTGACCGTCGGTCTCTGGTAACTTCCCGGCATTTGTCCCACGCGATTGAGTCCACCGAAAAAGGACATCTTGATTCTGGCTAGAGCGGTACGACGAAACGTCGATGACCACCTTCCGCTCGATGAAAGGCGCATCGCATCATCGCGATGATCTTGGGCCGCTGCTGTGAAGAGCGCTTGCAGCTGACACGCCATTCCCTTTGCAGAGGCATCGCACAGGCTCATTTGTAGCCACCGGCGGCAGCGCCAATGTTCTAAGGTGTATCCACAAGATAGCCGGAGATAGTGGCGTCGAAATGAGCTTGGGTGCCAGTGCCGTTCCGCGTAAATGACAGAATCAGCACGGACCCGGGATCAGCGTATAGTCGAACCTGCTGGGACACGGCAGCAACGCCCGGGCTACCGATAAAGCCAGCCACAGCGGGTGCGGACTGGGGCAGAAAATGTACGTGCTGACCGCCGACCGTGGTCCTGACTTGCCAGAGCGCCACCTGACCAGCCGGTATATCTGCAAGCATCGACATATACTCGATCACCAAACGTTTTCCTGCTGGAACCGTAATAAACGAACCGAAGCAACCGTCCGAGGTTGTGCTGCAAGAGCTCCCTGCCTGAAAAGGCTGTCTCGCAGGGTTGTCCAGGTCTCGAATCTCGAGTGGTGATGCAACCTGTAGCGGCGAAGCGCTGGTGCCTGCGCCCGCAAGCGTGGCGTCGTGAATTACTGAGAACAGTGCTCCCGCTGCCGAACTGGTCTGAACCGAGCCGTCGGGAAACTTGAAACCGCCGCTCGACGATTCGACTATCCCCGCGACCGTCAATGACGACGAAGGCGTGGTCGTGCCGATGCCGACCTTGCCATACTTGTCTTCAAAGATGTTTGAGTCGCCAACGATTGAGTCGCTGCTGGTAAATCCTGTCCATTTAGTTAACCGACCGAGCGTCCCGCCGCCGAACACCGGCATGCTCGGCCCCGATACCATCGAAGTCGGCGCGATGTTGAAAGAAGGCTTGCTTACCTTTGCAAACCTTCTCGACGCTGACGTCAAGCTGAAATTGAATCCAGCGGCCCTGTATCGTCTGTCTGCAGGGGCGGCGAATAGCTGTAGGTGGCCCATCTCGGTCCGTCCGGAAGCGGCGGCGCTCGCAGGTGTTGTCTGCGCTTGCGCGTTGTTGATGCTGAAGGCGACTACAACCAATATGATTCCGATGCAAATCTGTCTCTTCATTTCAGACCCTCCCATTTCGTTGATTGCTTTGTCGTCACGTTGAGGCCGCACTATGTGATGAGTTGAGTTTATTCATGCCGTCCTTACAGAGTCTCAATGTGGAAACACCGGGCTCCACGTTTAGTACCGTCTCTAGTTTCCGCAGCCATACCTTATGGCTAACCTGACGACTGCCTCGCGCTCTTCTCCGATTGGCTCACAACGCTCCACCTGCACACTGTTGATCTGAATGATTCGGTGGCTGCACCTGAAAGGGGTTGAGCATATTTCAGCGGCCAGCAGGTTAGCGCTGTTGAGCGCATTGCTGTAGGCAACAAGGGCGCCTTGTCGCAATCCGACGCTTTTCCAGTGCCGAGCGTCACCACCTCGAAATCCCATCGGAAGCATGGACTTGGTATGCTCGATTTCAGATTTGGCAGCGATGACATGATCAATCTCCTCCTTGCAACGAATTACAGGCCGCTGCTGTGGCTATTTGTTGCTGTCGGTGCGGGGCGTTAGCAACTCCGGGAACCTTGTTTGGGTTTCATCTCTCTTTTTCTTCTTGCTTCCGCAGCTTCGGTTTGAACTCGATTCGTCGTGCTTGAGCGTCTGCATCAACTCCCAGCGATGCAGCCACTTGACGCGTTTGTCATCAGGTTGGCGGTAAGCTTCAGGGCTGACATAGGTGCCGCGCTCTGGTTCCGGTTTGTCCTCTTCCGGCTTGAAAGGATGGCTGCGCATCGCCGCATCAGAGCGGATCGCGGTGAGCTGCCACGAGACTTTCGCGAAGGGCTGTCCACCCGCGATCTTGAATTGATTGTGGGAGACTTCTTCGGCGACGTATAGGCCGAGGCCTGGCGCTCCGACCGACGTGAGCGAATAACGGAAATCGCGGTTTATGGCCTCGAACCAGTCTGGAAGCTCAACGATGGCCTCGCCCTTCGCGTCCAGTCGGACGTTGCCGGTGTAGAAGTTCAAGACCTCTGATGACTCGAGCGCCGCGTGATACAGGTACTTGTTCTTCGGATCCAGTGGGTGGTCTATTCTGAAGTTCTTCGTGCCGGTTACGTTGAGATTGCGTTGAATGCTGACACTACCGTCGTTGCACTGATTGCAGGAATCTGTGACGAATACTTGCCCTTTGAGTTGCGCGGCCGCGCCCTTTGTTGCGCCATTGACACCAGCTCCGGCGACTGCGACGATGCCATCCCCACCAGTTGCGCCTGATCCACTGCCGGTACCCCCATTTGCCCTTAACCCGGCTCCGCCAGTCCCACTTCCCTGCCCCTGACCAAGCGTGCTGTTCCCGCCATCCGCTTCGACTCCATCTCCTCCCGCGAGTCCGTCGCCACCCCTTGTGAGCGAACCCATTCCGCCGATGCCCTGAGGCGCTTCGCCGCCGCTCGCGACCACACCTGTACCGCCGATGTTAAACCCGGAAACCGCGTCACCCTGACCGGCGACGCCTATGAAGCCCGCGCCCAATACTCCGCCGTCGCCTTCCACGGCAACTCCCCCTCCCAGGTTCCTGGCGAAGATGATCGCGTTGTTGCTCGAGCCGGTGAGGTTCAATGGCACCGCAACTCCAAGAGGCGAGCCGCCGGTGCCGCTACCGGTCAGCGTGGAATCGTGATTTACCGTCGTGAGAGCATTTCCTGACGCCGCAGTTGTCTGCAGCGTGCCATCGGGAAACTTGATCCCGCCGGTCAGCGACTGAATCATCCCTGCGACCGACAGCCTCGATGTTGGTGAGTCAGTCCCGATGCCGACGTTGCCGGACTTGTCTTCAAAGATCGTCGTGTCGCCGATGAAGGAGTTGCTGCTCGTGAAGCCGATCCACTTTGTTATCCTTCCCAACGTACCGCCTCCGGTGACGGGCAGGTTCGGGCCAATTGATGTCGCTGCCATACTGATGTTGAACAGAGTCGGCGACGCGTTAGTGGATCCACCTGCGTTGGGCATCGAATTTCGGACTGCACCAGTGAGTCGATGCCTGTTGCGTGCCGATTGCGCGAGCAACTCCGTCAAGCGAAACTCAGGCTTGGCAACCCTGCCAGCCACTTCGTCTGCGGTTGACGCCGGCGACTGAGCGAGCGCACCCACCGACATAGAGATCGTTCCAAGAAGGATTGCGATCGAGAAAAATGTGAATCTTGTTATCAGCGCGGTCATTGTTAAGTCCTCCCTTGTCGTTCTCATACGCGGGAATTCCGTGGGATGTCTGACGGCGTCTTCTGACGGCGCGCGGACCGATCATCAGTCCACGTCTCTGTTAATCTTCGGTGCTGCCATTGATCGCGGGCGTGTCGGGGATCACCAGAGTCGACTTGCCTGTTGCGTTGTCAAACACCTCAAGGGTCGGAACCACAAACCCTCGACTGCACCCCTCACACTCCGCCACCAGTGCGCGAATCTGTACACGAATAGGCGGCCCATTGGGTACGGTTGGTGGGCCATTGGGAATGGCATCGCTGTTCAAGTCGAGGGACCCCGATTGGCCCGGCCCCAGCGTGACGATGGTCTGCAAGGGTGCGCCGGCAATATTGAAGGGATTGCCGTTGCCATCGACGAACATCAACGTCACGCGGATCGGTGGACCAACCGGAATGCTCGGGGGGTCAACCGGCAATGCATTGACCACATTGAGGCGCGCGGTCTGCCCAGTGGTGATGCCCAGCATCCCAAACGTGAAGCGGGTCGCATGCTGGCAACCCCCAGGGCAGGGCAGGGCCCTGACGCGCCCGGCGGGCAACGCGCAGAAGCTCCCAACTACAGCCAGCGCTGCAATGGCTATCTTTGATGTCGCATTCAGTTTCATGGCCTGGCTCCTTTCAATCGAATTCAGAGAAGCTCAAATCGCTCTGGACCGCTATGCGACCGCCCCTTCTCTGGATGGTTCATTCATACGGGCGCCGAGCATACCGCCAGTTAGTTCGGCCGGATATAGCACTGTTATGTGTTTTTTATTGGGACAGCTGCGGGAGATTTAGATGAGTCGGCTGCGGAGAGCTTTGGTTACGGCTTCTGATTTGGAATGAACGTGCAGCTTTTCGTAAATCGTCCGAATGTAGTCTCGCACAGTATTGATGCTGATGATCAGGCGGTCGGCGGCGGCTTGATAGCTGTATCCCTCGGAAAGCAACTTGAGCAACCGCACCTCCTGAGGAGTGAGCGCTTCGTCCAGCTTTTCAACCGGTCCGGTCTTTTGGAACAGCGTGACAACCTTTCGCGCGATCTCGGGCGACATTGGCGCTCCGCCGCGGTGTGCTTCACTGATGGCCTCAAGTAGCTTTGCCGGCGGTGTTTCTTTCAACAGATAGCCGCACGCGCCGTTGCATATCGATTCGAAGACTTTGTCCTGCTCCGCATACACCGTCAACATCAGGACCTCCATCAAAGGGTGCTTCTCTTTCAAAGCCTTGACGCCTTCCGAGCCAAGCGTACCCGGCAGATTGATGTCGAGCAGCAAAACATCGGGCACGTCGGTTGCGATTGACCTGAGCGCGTCTTCAACCGAACGATATGTAGCAGCGCAGCGATAGCCGGGCGTGCCATTGATCAGCATGGCCAGTCCCTCACGAGTGGCTCGGTCGTCTTCGACGATTGCAATTCGGATCTGCTGATGCCCCTGGCCTTCAATCGGTGCTCCCACAGGCCGATGTTCTCCCCTGTCCATTTCGTAGGATCGATGAGATGACGGTGTGTTGGATGGTAGCGTAGTTTCTAGTGCGCGGGAATAGCATAAGTATGCTATCGACTCTTTAGGGGTATGATCAGCTCGATCCTGGTTCCCAGTCCCGGTGATGAGTGGATAACCAGGCTCCCTCCAAGCTGCGCTGCTCGCGCACGCATGTTGGTCAAGCCGTGGCCCTCACCACCATCTGACGAAGTCGCTTCGGTGGCGAAACCCCGGCCATCGTCGCGCACCGTTGCCCTTAGCTTGCCGTGATCGATTGAGACACTCAGGGAGACCGAGTTGCAATTAGCATGGCGCGCTACGTTGTTTATCGCCTCTTTGAAGATCAAGAGGAGGTGCCGCCGCTGATCCGGGTCGAGCTTAATCGCTTCCGTCTGCGCGGGAACTTGAAAGTCCCACTTGATCCCCCTCGACTCGAGCACGTCAGAAACGAATTGTCTGACTCTGGAGATCAAACTTCTCAGATCGTCGCGTCTCGGGTCAATCGACCAGACGATATCCCTCATCGAGCCGGTAAGACCGCGTGCCGAATCGGCAATTTCGGTCAGGATCGGAAGAGACTGTCCGGCGCTACCCAACTGGCTCTTGACCACTTCACTCAGGATGGCCATCCTCGAGAGACTGGCGCCAATGTCGTCGTGCAGATCTGAAGCAATGCGAGTGCGGACGCGTTCCAGCTCGACGAGACGCCGCACTCGGTAGCGAAACGCCGTGTAGGTCGCGACTCCAACGAGAACGGCAGCCAGCGCCATAAACCACCACCGCTGCCAGATCGGCGGCAGAATCCTGAAGACTACGGTTGCCGGCGGCTCGCTTGCGACGCCCTCTGCGCTTACCGCTCGTACAAGAAACCGATAAGTGCCAGGGGAAAGGCTTGCGTAATTGACAGTGCGTAGATCTGCTGGCGCGCTCCAATCCTGGTCGGTGCCTTCGAGGCGGTGCTGATAGCGTAATAGCTCGCCCATGGCGAAGCTAAGTCCGACAAAATGGATTTGAATATCCTTCTGATTCGGTTCGAGCGTCAGGTTGGGCAGTTCAGTTTCACCTAACTCGGAGACCTGGTATTTCTCGCCTGCTATGCGCAGTCCATCAATCAGTATGGGCGGCGGATCACGCCGGCTCTCGGGCTCAGGCACATAGCGCGCAAGTCCCTGCGAAGACCCAAACCAAAGCGCGCCGCTACGGTCTCTGTAGGAAGCATACATTTCTTCGCGCGGCAAACCGTCTGCTGTCGTGAAGTGTTTGACAGCACCGCTTACCGGATCGAGCCGGTCAACGCCCCGTCCCGAGCCTATGTAGATCCGCCCAAAGCGGTCTTCGGTCAAGCTGGACGTTGTGTTATCCGAAAGGCCCTGCTCCGTCGTGTACGCGGTGAAGTGCAGTCTTTCTGAGTTCGTGTCATCGACTCGCAGAACTCCCCCGCGTGAAGTAGCAATCCAGAGCCGTCCCACTCCATCGATCAACAAATCTTTAACACTGCCATCGGGCAGACCATCCGCGCCACTAAACCACGTAAAGCGCCCGTCTTTGTAGCGCATCAACGAAAACGTCTGATTCGGGTCATGTCTGAAGCTGATGCCCGCCCCGATCCAGAGATTGCCGGCGTGGTCTTCGCTGAAAACGTAAATATAGCCAGTAACACCAAGATCTGCTGCGTCTGTGAGTTCCTGAAACTTCTCTGTCTTGCGCTCCCATTTGAACAGTCGTGTGGGGTCGAGCGTGACAACCCACACATCACCGTTGTGGTCTTCATAGAGTCGAAAGGTGTCTAAACCCAGCAAGCCGTCGCGCGGCCGGTAAACGGCTTTCGGTTTGACGCGCGCGAGGTCCTCCAGTTTTCTGACTTTCGGGAAGCGAATCACGAGTGGACCATGGAGCGGCATCTCTTTGAAGCGTCGTTTGTATTCATCGGTCATGCCGACGGTAATCCACCAATCGCCGTCACGAGTTTGCAGGACAGTTTGTCGCCAGCCCCAGCCCCAGTAACCAATCTCAGGTGGATAGTTTGGTCTGATCGCTTTGAACTTCCCTTCGCTGAAAAGACTAATCGTGCGTTCGGTCGGGTGTTCTGTAATGATCAGCCGGCCGTCGATCGTTTCGAAGAACGAGTTTATCTTTATTGAAGAGAGACCATCCCTGGTGTCGTAGCTGGTGAAACCGGCTGGCGTCCATTTTTTCAAACCGCACCGAGTCGCAATCCAGAGGTTCCTTTCCCGGTCTTCGGCTATGTCGCTGACATCATCATCACAAAACCCTTGCGCCGCGCTGAAAGACTGAAACGAGATTCCATTTGCTGATTCCATGTCCGATAGGCGAATCAATGCTGCTGAGGTAGCAATCCACAAACTGCTATCAGAAGATTGAAACATCGAGTTAACCCAACCAAGTGGCACGCCGGCTTTCTTATCGTAACAACCCACAATCACATATCGATTAGCCTTGGGGTCTAACGCAAGGCGACAGACTCCTAACCCACGAGAGCCAACCCATAAGTTTCCTTGTTTATCCTCCAATAACGACTGAATCGATGCACTTCGTTGCCCATGGACTTTGGGTAGCCCTTCGTCGGAAGTGAGATACTGCAAGATATTCGTCCCGTCGGGCGAGAGGCGATAAAGGCCGTCGAGTAAAGTCCCCACCCAGAGCCCACCGAGATGGTCCTTGGTTAACGAAGTCGTTTGATAAGAGACAGCGGATTTCTCGAATTTGGGCCGCCCATCTCCGACTTGCATCCGATAAAGACCTGCTCTTGTTCCCACCCAAACCAGACCCGGTTCGTCTGCCAACAAGACGTTAATATTTCTATCCGATCTGTCGCCGCTGGGTACGACGACCTCGAACATCAGATTGCTGTTTTGATTTGCTTGCGATGAATAGGGTGCTCGCGTGCCTTTGGGATTGAAACGGACCAGTCCGTTAGAGGTCGCCATCCAAATGGTCCCGTCAGTAGCTTCGACCAGATCGAAAACCGACGGAGCGGGCAGGCCGTCGCTCATCGTGTAGTTTGTGAATCTGTAACCGTCGAAACGCGACACCCCGCCGTCCGTGCAAAGCCAAAGATAGCCGAGCGAGTCTTGTCTGATGCGATAGACCGAATCACGCAACAGCCCGTCAGCAGTCGTGTAAGTCTTTACCGGTAGTCGCTCGCCCCTCGCGCTGACACTAATCGTGGCGAACACCGCAATCGCCAGCACGGCCGAAAAGGGAAACTTCGAGAGAGCCGAGCGCATAGAACACCCTTTGCTCCAGCCGGAACGCTTGTGTTTATTCTTATCCCACTCGTACCTTATCTTCAATCTGGCAGCGAGAGCCTCATTAAGGTATTCGTCTTGTATCGCTATTCGCACGGCGGCTCCGCAATATTCATCTGTGGCTCTTGTTCGCGCCCTAATTGTTTTGTTGCATTTACTTGCACCTGCTAGCGATTGAGGATACAATCCGCCCCACTAGAGGGGCCTACGTGGCCTGCGCAAGTTCGTTGTCAGGTCTTCATCAGGAGAAGTCCATGAAGACAAAAGAATATCCGCCCGGCGATCTTCCATCAGCAGACTCACTGCAATCATCTGCAGCGGAAACCGAAACAGTCGGTGCATCGGAGCTGAAATTCAAGGGCCGCTATCTCATTGAGAGGGAGCTGGGCCGCGGCGGTATTGGTGTCGTTTATCTCGCAAAAGACTTACAACTTCATGGCCGCCCAGTGGTGATTAAAGTCCTCCTTGACGAATCTGGCGAAAACCCTTGGCTCATAAAGAAGTTTCACCAGGAGGTCGAAGCCCTCTGTCGGCTGGATCATCCTGGCATCGTCCAGGTCATTGACTCTGGTGAAACTCCTGACGGGAGGCCCTTCCTGGTCATGCAGTTTATCAAGGGCCGCGATTTACGTTCGTTGATGAGTCCCGAAGGAATGGACCTGGAGGAAGTGGTGTTTCTCATCCGGCAGATCGGCTGCGCCCTCACCGCCGCGCACGAGCAGAAGATTACTCACTGCGATCTCAAGCCGGAGAACATCATGTTGCAGGAACTGGCAGACGGCGAACTGCAGGTCAAAGTCGTTGACTTCGGCGTCGCCAAGATCAAGGACTCTCGTGTCACGGCTAACACGTCAACCAAAGTCGCTGGCACTGTCCCCTATATGGCTCCCGAACAGATTCAGGGGAGACCAACAGCCGCGAGTGACATCTATGCCTTCGGGGTGATTGCCTACGAGATGATCACTGGTCGCCGCCCCTTCACTTTTACATCGCTGAGCCCGCTTGACGTGATTCGTGCCGGGTTGAAAGTCAAACCTAAGCTTTTGCGGCCCGAACTGCCGGAGGCAGCCCAGGAAATCATCATCAAGGCTCTTTCTTACGACCCGCAAGACCGCTACAGGCGTGCGAAGGATTTCGGCGAGTTGTTGGCTCAAGCTTTAACCGCTGAGCAACAAATGACGGCCGAGGGGGCGGGTTTGTTGCGTGATGCGTCGGTAACGCTGCAACAACCTCCACCGCCTGCGGCTATTGGGCCCGACCCACCGAGTCAACCGCTCGGCGCTCTCGAAATTGCTCACGTCCTTTCGATCGAGATTGTGGGCTACGGGGAGCTGCCGATGGACCAACAATCGCGGTTCCTGAGCCGCTTGTTGAGAATCTGTCCGGGGACGCCCGAGTTTCGGCGGGCTGATCAGGTGGGTGAGGTGATCGCCATGCCCACCGAGGAGGGCATGGTTCTCGTTTTCTCTCGCGATCCGCTTGCCCCGGTACGCTGCGCGTGCGAGGTAGGTCGCAACCTGCAAAGCTATCCCGAGCTCAAGGTCCGAATGGGAATTCACACCGGGCCCGTGTACCGTGTCTCGAGCGCGAGCGCCACGTTAAGCGCGGCCGGTGAGGGCGTCAAAACCGCTCAACGACTGGTGAACCGTGGCGACGCCGGGCACATATTGGTCTCTAAAGCGCTCGCCGACACTCTGAGCCAGGTCGCCAACTGGGCCAACTGCCTCCACGAACTGGGCGAGTTCCAACTGTGCCCTGGGGTCCGAGTCCGGTTGTTCAACTTGTATACGGGCGAAATAGGGAATCCGGAGGTGCCCGCAGGGCTGCGCGGGCCGCCGTGCGATTCCGGCGTCAGCCAGCTGCCCGACGTGCAAAAGACAAATTCGCGCCGGTCGAAGCCCTACCTGGCGGGCGGCTTGATTCTGGCGGTCATCATTGTCGGCGTGGCGAGCTACTTCGGATTGAGCCGCGCTTTGGACCGGCGGCCGGGGATTAAGCTCACGACCGTCGAATTTCACGACGAGTTCTTCAACCTGAAAAGGTGGAATGTCCCACCGAGCGGTTGGGTTATTACCCAGCAAAACAGACTTCTTATCGAGGACCAGCCGCTGGTTGGATTTCCGACTGGCGTAAGCTACCGGAGCTTCAAGATGAGCTTTCATCTCCGACTAGAGAGCGCGGCGGGAGCGGCCTGGGCTTTGCGCGTCAAGGACTCGAATAATTACTACTTGTTCTATCTTTCTGGTCCGGACGGCCAAATAAGGAATCGGTTTCTTACCTACCTCATACGTGAAAACAAGTTCAGCCCCTCGGATTTCCAGGACTCTATCCCAATCATCGCCGACCTTAGCGCTGGCGGCCAATACCAGGTCGATATCATCGTTGAGAACAATCGCTTCATTCACAGGATTACTCCGGCCGACTCCGCCACGGAGTACAACCTGGGTGACTACACCGATCCTGACGACACTCTTCCGATTGGCAGCATCGGGTTTCGAACAATAAACAGAGAGAAGTTCTCTGTCGACGATCTCTTTGTGCAACCACTCGACTTGCCGGCACCCAACTGAGCGGCGTTCCACCAGCCCGGTGAGTGCCGGGCCGCGTCGTGAGGTACAGCTCGAGTTTCAGATCTAGGTGCCGCGAGCCGGGTTGCCCTGTTCAGGAGGCCACTCCGGCAGGTTCTTGTATGAGGATCAGTCTTTCGCCGACCGCCATTCGACTTAAGGTCGTCTCCACTCTCGCTGTTGGTCTTCTCCTGGCTCATCCCTGGCCCGCGCCGGCGCAAACGACCTCGGGCACAGTTTTCGGCAAAGTGTTGGAGAAAGATGGGACCGGAATAGCCGGTGCCAAAGTGACAATCGTCAACGAGGAAGATGAAAACAGGCGAGCAGTCCTCACCGATGATACCGGCTACTATAGCCGTCCTTATCTTCCCGCCGGGAAGTACACCTTGATCGGGCACAAGGACGGATACGTCGACCGGATCATTAAGTCGTTCCCAGTGCAATTCAACCAAAAGAACGAGGTCAGGTTTCCGGAACTGACCCTTCTGAAGGTCACACTCCATGGTGCCGTAGTCGACCGACTTCAGAATGCTTTGGCTGGGGCCACAATAATGGTGGCCAAACAAGGTTCTGCCCTCGTTCGATTCGCCCAGACGGATCGACTGGGCGAATACGGCATCGACGATTTGCCCACCGGCCTATATGTCATCACCGCTTCATCGAGTGACGGGCCGGGAGAAGGCGCGCAGAGCCTTCCGGTCGAGCTCGGGGAAGAGCACGTTCGCGCGTCAACCATCACTCTGGAAGGCGTCGGTCCGGAGCCAGGCCCGGCAGCACAAATCCTGACGCCGGCCGCGACACCCGCCCAGGGCGAAAAGATCGCCGGCTTGGCGCACACCGCAGACGTCTCCCGAACCGGCAACTTCGTAGACCTGCAACTGCATTCGCTGCCGGTGGGAGCCAGTTCGACAATGCGCAGTTTTGATGAGCTCGCCTTTCTGCTGGCCGGGGTAGCACCGCCCCCTTTCACGCCGGGCGTGCGCGGACCCGGAGTGGGATTTGGCATCGGGACCGCGGGCCAGTTTTCCGTGAACGGATCGCGCGCCCGTTCAAACACCTTCTCAGTTGACGGTTCGGACAACAATGACCCCGACGTTGGAGTGCGACGACAGGGGTTTGTCGCGCTGGTTCCACAATCACTCGAGTCGATCCGAGAGGTTTCCATCTCGACGTTGCTTTGGGACGCGGAGCTTGGCCGAAACATGGGGGGGCAGGTGAACGCGGTATCAAATTACGGAGGAAAGGGCTTTCACGGACAGGCTTACGCGTACCTAGCCGATTCAAGATTGAGCGCACGCAACTTCTTCGACTATCTAGAGGGAAAGGATCCCTTTACCCGCACCCAGCTCGGGTTCGTTTTTGGGGGACCAATTGTCTCCAGCCGAACCCACTTCTTCGGGAGTTTCGAACACGACCAAACGCGCGCATCGACCGAACAGCACTTCGCGGTGCCGCGTCAGGACGAGAGGAGCTTCCTGGGCGGGCAAAGCTTCCTGGTACCGCCGGCGCCCGACGCCGAGCCGATCAGATACAAACGGGCAACGCCTTTGGGCCGCGCTATACTTTCGCTCTACCCTCAGCCGAACAATGCCGGCGGACCTTATGGCGACAACACATTCACCCAAACCCTCCCCTTCGACGGCGAAGGTAGCCTCGCGTCATTCCGAATCACACAGCGCGCGCCGCTGTCCGGCCAGTTTAATGCCCGGTACAACTTCGCCGATGACCGCCGCGATCTGCCCAGCGTCAACGGCGCGATCAACTCGACGCTGGTTGCGCGCACGAGGTCACACAACCTCTCATTGATCTATGACAGCGAGCTGTCAAACCGGCTGTTCAATCTAGCCCGCTTCTCGTTTGGGCGAACTCGGCTGGAGCTATCCGAACATTCGGACACCCGGTTCGTCTTCACTGGGGATACGGCCGATGCTTTGACCGGACCCATCGGAGAACTGGCGATCGAACCGTTCAGCCCGGTGGGTGTCGACACCTTCTATTTTCCACAAGAGAGGTCGAGCAATACCTTTCAGTTTGCAGACACGATCTCGTGGTACGTCCGAGAACACTCAATCAAGTTTGGCGGCGACATTCGACGATACCAGTTGAATAGCAACCTGGACCGCCTGTATAGGCCTCAGGTTGTTTTCGGGAGTGGCTTGCTCGTCTTTGGAAAACTCAAGCCTGCGAATAACGGGCAAGACGAGTTCATCCAGAAGGGTCCTCCCGTGACAATGTCCGGCGTGGAGTTAGCCAGCCTGGGTCTTGCCTCTTCGATTCTTCAGACGGTGACACGCGGCGTCCCGGACTCGACGATCGGTTTGCGCTTCACCGAGTATCACCTGTTCTTCAATGACAACTGGCGCGTCCACCCTGGCTTCACGATTGACTATGGGCTCCGCTGGGAACACAGCACCGTGCCGCACGACGTCAACAACAGGATTGAGGACAACCTGGCGCTGACGGACTTGCCTGAAGCGGGCAAGTCGCGCTTCGACTCCGCGGACCGGACGAATCGGTTTCTTGCGGTGGTGGCAGCATATCGGCTCGTTCTCGGCGGCCGCGCCGGGATCTACGACCCGGACTACAACGACTTTGGTCCTCACGTGGGTCTAGCGTGGGCTCCGGGAACAAACGAGAAGACATCGGTCCGCGCTGGTTACGGCATTTACTATGACGCGGTGGTCGGGGCGGTTGTCAGCCAGTCGCGCAACGTGTTTCCGCGGGAGATCCCGCTCAACATTGATCCGTCAGTGTTGGGGTTTAATGGTCGCACTCTCAACAACCCGGCTTTTGTTCAGATAGCAGTGATTCCAGGAACCAACCCACCGGTCTTTACAAATCCAGTGGATCTGCTCAGGAAGGATCCGTGCAACAGGTTTGGCGCATGCAACCAGTTCGGAGGGACGGCGGACGACTTCGTCGCTTTGATCGGCCAGCTCTTCATTCAACAAGGCGGCGGATTGGCGTTCACGCTGCCCGACAAACGGCTGCGCACTCCTTACGGCCAGCAGTGGCACGTCACCGTTGAGCGCGAGCTGTTTGGAGACTATCTGTTTTCCGCGGCTTATGTGGGAACGAGGGGCACCAAACTGACTCGATTGACCACTCCAAACCTCGGGCCCTATCCGACCACGGCAGTTTTCCTGGTCAACAGGGATGCACGGGGCAAACTTCCCGCCCCGCAGGTGCTTGCGGGGAGCGCTCGCGTAGCGCGGCCCGAACCGAACCTCGGGCCGTATCAAATCTTCGAGAACTCAGCCAACTCGACCTATCACGCGCTTCAGCTCGAGGCTCGCAAACGCTATGGTCGCGGCTACCTGTTCACCGCCGCATACACCTGGTCGCACGCGATGGACGACGTCTCGGATGTGTTTCCGATTTCAGGCGCACCGGTGATTGCCCAGGACTCAACGAATCTACGCGCCGAGCGGGCAAGCGCAAACTTCGACGTGCGCCATCGAGTGACCTTGTCGCTGATCTGGGACCTGCCTTTCTTTCGCAACGGAAAGGCTGGGGCCGCGCGAGTGCTGGGAGGCTGGCAGTTGAGTTCGATCTTTCAAGCGCACACAGGTCAACCCTTCACGCTCAATGTCCCGGTTGATGCGAATCTCGACGGTAACCTGTCCGATCGGTCATCAACTACCGACGGTCTAATCTTCTTCAGCGGGCACCGCCGCGAGAAAGTCGCCGTCGAGGAGGGGAAAAGCGTTAACGACTTCTTCGATCTCACCAGGAACGGAGCGGTCGGGCGGAATACGGCTCGAGGCGATGGCCTGGTGACTCTTGACCTGGCCCTTACCAAGAGATTTTCGTTCACCGAGCGGCAGAACCTGGAGTGGCGGACCGAGTTCTTCAATCTGTTCAACCGGTCGAACTTCGGGTTGCCGGTTCGAGTGATCGGCGCGCCCGGCTTTGGCTCGGCGACCCAAACTGTCACGCCGGCGCGCGTGATTCAGTTCGCAGTGAAGTACACCTTCTGAGGAGCGTCGATCGAGGAAGCAGGAGGTCTCCGATGCTATTTCGATTGAAACCCCCAGGCTATTGCCGCGGTGGGCGAGGCAGATGCCGCGGCGTATCAACGGGCCGGCAATGTTCCTTCCTTCTTATTGTATTGCTCTTTTCCTTCCTTGCCGGCGTCAAGGCCTGGACCAATGGCAGGAGAGCCGTCGCGACCGGCGCGATTGAGAAGCCGGCGCCACTTCTAAAGACACGGTTGAGCGACGAAGTCTCGATTCGTGCTTCGAGTCGAGGGCAACCGGTGATCAATCTCACGGACGGCCACGAGATAATCACCGAACTTTCCGGGCCGAAGCCGCTTGTGGAGGCAATTGAGGAGAATCGCGCCCAACCTCTCTCTCTCGCATCTGCCGACTTCGATGAGGACGGCGTACGCGATTTGGTCTGCGGGTACGAATACCAGGGGCGGGGGATTATCAGCCTCTATCGCGGCAACGTTGACTCGATCTACCCTGATACCCGACAAGCGCGTACGCGACAGGCCGCCGGCGAATTCACCGCAGCCCCGTTTCTATCGCCGGTTCGAGTCTTCGAGTTGCCGATAGCGGCTGAATTCATCGGCACCGGGGACTTCGACTGCGACGGCCATTGGGATGTAGTTGCCGCGGCTCTAGGGAGCGACAAGCTTTGGGTGCTGCGCGGAGACGGCCACGGTAGCTTTGGATCGCCGAGAGCTGTCTCGCTGCCCGGAACCGCGACCGCCCTGGTGACTGGAGACTTGAACCGGCGCGACGGACTCGAGGATCTCGCGGTTGCGATAAGCACCGGTCAGGGAGCGCGACTGCTGGTGTTTCAGGGACCAAAGGGCGCATTGAACAGCACGCCGGAGGAAATCCCCCTGAGCGCGGAGGCGACGTCTTTGAACGTCGCTCAGTTGGACGACGACTTCTACACCGACATCGCGGTAACCGCGGGACGTGATTTGATCGTGGTCCACGGACGGGATCGAAAGCTGGAGCTTCGCGAGGAGGATCGAAAGGCAGTCGGCCCGGCGAAGGTGTCACGGCGCCGGTTTCCGTTCACCCTGAAGTCGGCGTTGATCGGTGATTATGCGGGCGATCTCCGGCCGGATATCATCGCGTTGTCCGAAGACGGGTCGGCTTACGTGTTGACCGACGGATCGGAACGGCCGATTGGTACAACCGCCGGGGAAGTCGCGGAGACAGAAGCGGGGAGAGCAGCGACAAAAGAGATTTCGCGATGGCGCGTCGAAGACCTGGGGTCAGGCGTCGCAGCGGAAAGGCTTCTGGCATGTTTGCAGGTTTCGGGATCTGGCGACGACCTGCTGATCGGCGACAGGTCTCGCGGCGAGCTGCGGGTGCTCACGCATCCACGGAAGGCTCGAGACGATGCCTTCCAATCAAAGCGATTGAGCGAGCGCACGACACCGGGCGTCAGCATCGCTCTCGAGACGAGCGAGACGCCAGTTGCCGCGCTGCCAATGCGGCTGAACGCGGATGGGTTGAGCGATCTGGTCGTGCTTCAGTCTGGTCGAAGTCTGCCCTCGCTACTGGCTACCGCCCCCGACCTGGTCATTACCGTCAACAGCGCTGATGATCCAGGTACCGTAGGCGACGGCGAATTGACTCTACGTGAAGCAATCAGAATTGCGAATGGGACGTTGTTGCTTTCTAGCCTGAGTGACGCCGAGCGCGCGCAGGTGACGGGCATGCCGGGGTCCTCCAGCTTGATCAGGTTCGGGATTGCGGGCGCCACGCCGCATACGCCGCATACGATTGCCGTCACGTCGCCATTGCCCGATATCGTTAAGACAATGACCATAGATGGTGGCGAGATCGATACGGGCGATGCGCCGAGCAATGGTACCGGCCCGATCGAATTGAATGGACGCAGAATCGCCGGCCCCAGCCCGTTTGTGGTCGGCGGCCTTGTGATCCGATCGAACAACTGTGTTGTTAGAGAGCTGGTCATCAACGGGTTTTTTCCTCCTGAAAACAGTGGCGTGTTCATAAATGGAGGCTCGAGTAACCGTGTAGAGGGCTGCTTCATTGGCACTGATCTGAGTGGGACCCGGCCGGTGGGGAACGGCTTCGGCGTTTTGATCTCGAACGGCTTCAACAACATCATCGGCGGGACCGCCCCAGGTGTGGGTAACGTTATCTCTGGCAACACGATTGGCGTGAAACTGGAACCTTTCTCGGCCACGAACGTGATTCAAGGCAACTTGATAGGCGCCGACGTCACCGGTAAGGTGGCAGTCAAAAATTCTATTGGTGTTCAAACCGGCACCCCGGGCGAGAACACACTTGGTGGGGCCGCACCGGGCGCGGGCAACATCATATCTGGAAATCAAAATACGGGCATAGCCAACGCATCGGGCATCCCAACGCCTCTATTTGTGTTTGGCAACTTCGTGGGACTCGATGTCACCGGCGCTGGAGCTATGGGGAACGGAGCCAACGGCATCGCCTTCGATGAGCAGGCCGGGGGCGCAATAGGAGGGCCTGGTGCGGCGCGAAACGTGATTTCTGCTAATGGCCAAAACGGAGTGCGCCTTGTTCGCGGGGTTAGATTCACCGGAATGAACGTGGTCATTGGGGGAAATCTCATTGGGACAGATGTCACCGGAACCACGAGTATTGGCAATGCTCTGGATGGAGTAACTTTCGCGGGAAGTTTCAGTTGCAGGATTACCGGCAACACCATCTCGGGAAATGGACGCAATGGCGTGACCATTAATGGAGAAGCCCAGGGGGAGACAGCAGAAAATCACATAACCGGAAACTCGATAGGCACGGACAGCACCGGAATGCACGCTTTGGGCAACGGATTGAACGGGGTTTTGGTAGAGAACGGCACGAACACGTCCAAACACTTCGTCGAAGACAATGTGATAGGCTTCAACCGAGCAACCGGTGTGGCCGTACCGAACCGTGGCGCTGCCGCGGCCGCGACCCAAATCACCATCTCCGCAAATTCTATCTTCACAAACGGCGGGCTCGGGATTGATATCGACCTGCCTGGAGTGAGTCCCAATGATGAGGGCGACACCGATACCGGCGCCAACGACGTTCAAAACTTCCCCATCCTCGACTCTGCCTCGAGCGACGACCTGAATACAACCATCTCGGGATCCTTGAATAGCCTCGCCGGCCATGATTTCGAGATCGAGTTCTTCGCGAATACTCCCGATTCGGCGCCAACCCAGGCTCCAGTCCCAGGTTCATGCGCTACGCGCGGGCAACAGTTCATAGGCAGCACGACAATAAGGACCGGTGGTGACGGCAACGCGACGTTTACCGTCGTGTTTGCCGCCTCGACCCCCGGCTCTTTCATCAACGCAACGGCGAGGGACGTCACCTCGTCGAGCGACACCACCTTCGGCAACACGTCCGAGTTCTCCCCGTGCGTCGAGTCGAACAGCGCCGACCTCGCCATATCCAACCGGACCCTCGGTGCGGTCGCGCCCGGCGACGAGCTGAAATACGACGTCATGGTCTCGAACAGCGGCCCAAGACCGGCCACTGACGCAATAGTTACGATCGGTGTCCCCCTACATACAGTCTTCAAAGCAGCCCTCGGATCTGCCCGCTCCGATTGGAGCTGCGAGTTTCCGCGTGCGGGCTCGACAGGGGTCATCATCTGCAGGACTGCCACGCTATCGGTCGGGGACTCGGCCCTCTTCGAGTTTGCAGTCACGGTCGATGCAGACGCACCCGACGGCACCACCATCTCCAGCGTCGCGAGGGTCTCGAGCAGCACCCCGGACCGCGACCCCAACAACAACTCGGCAGAGGTTCGAACACGAGTGACCTTGAAGCCGCCGAACAACGCCGACCTGTTGCTTGAGACGACCGGGCCCTCAACTGCCTTTCCGGGCGACCTGCTCAATTACACCTTGACCCTCACCAACCTCGGGCCCGCCGCCGCAACCGGCGTCAAAATTGAGTTGCCCGTGCCTATCGATACAAACTTCGAGACGGGCGCTTGCCTGACGGGTTGGGACTGCTCCTTTCCGCCCGCCGGGCCGGGACGGATTGTTGAACTCAACAGGTTGCTCTCCATGCCGCCGCTCGAATCGGATACCTTCCGGATTGGCCTCAGGTTGAAACCGGATGCCGTCGCCGGAACGGCGATAAGGTTTGCGCCGACGATCAGGAGCGATGCCGACCACAACTCGGAGAACGACAACTCCGCGGTGATTACTGCCGTAGTCAACAGACCCGCGCCGCCGACAATAGCGTCGATCAGAGTCACCGATACGAAACTGACCGCGATCGGTTCCGGATTCATCAAACCGGTGCAGGTCCTGATCGACGGTGTAGAGTTCAACGAGCCGGCCCGGGTCAGAGGCGCTCGTGTCACGCAGACCGGAAGCCTGCGTAACGGGTCGAGCATCGGCCAGGCGGTAAGGCCTGGTGTTCTGGTAACGATAACGTTTCGAAACGGAAACGGAGCGCAGGTTAACGCCCTGTTCAGGAAGTGAGGCTCACGTCGTCCTGTAACACGTGATATTGCTAGCTGAAGCATGCGAAATCTCTGCGAGGCGGTGCTCTCGCAATCAACGGTGTCCAAGCTGCGCCACGACGGGAAGGGGGGCCTCATGGTCGGGCCGGACTGCGCGTGTTCTATCTGTGGAAACATATAATGGAGTTCCCGGAATCTCTCGACTGCTGCTGACGGCGAGAAGGTGGCTTTATGATGAGACGGAGGGACTATTCGCGGTCAGCCGAACCATTACGAGGGCGGTTTGGCTTTCGCTTATTCTGGGGGTTCCGGGCGGGATAAGTTTGCAAGCTCAGATGACATGCCCCGATCCACCGAAATATGAGCTGCTCAGGCAGGACGAAAATTATAGTTATCTTCGCAACGACGCCTGCAAACTGGATCGCTGGGACTCTCTGAAGTACGTGGGACTCGGATCTAGTGGCGACAGCTTTCTAACGATCGGCGGTGAAGCGCGTGAGTGGTACGAAGGATTTCGTACTGCGGCTGCTTTCCGAATAGAGGATTGTTTAGAAAGAGGCTCGGAGTTGGTCCGTTCAAAATAATGGAGATGTGTTGGTGTTTGTTGAATCCGGTTGAGCCTTGTTGAAGTCGGAGGCTTTGACCAGCTACAAAATTATCTGCAGTGAGGCTGCCGGCGATTTGAGTCGCTATGAGGTCAACTTCTCATTCAGAGTTGCTTGAAAACCGGCGAAGGCGCGCGCAAATCAAAACTCGTTCACCTCTTCATCGCGGGCCCACGGCGATGAAGTTAAAAGCAAGAGAGGCAGCGTTCGGTATTGTGTTGAGCGTGAGAACCGAACAGGTGCTGGCAGTACACGCCACGTGCGCGAAACCAACGTCAGCGCTTATCGTGACTATGGGAACGGCTGAAAACGGAGTGTTGAAATTAATGGTGTAGTCTCCCGGCAGGCCCTGCTGCACCGTGAACCCAGACCCTCGAAGAACGTTCCCGGCCGGGTCCACAGCACCACGAATCATCCGCAGATTCTCTTCACCACCAGTCGCGAACAATTGACCATTCACGCCGAGCGCGACGTTCCCGGAGACCTTCACGTCCCCGGAGAACTCTCCTGCAAGCCCATCCGATGCGCCGTTAGCGCCAACTCCTGCGCGAGCGATTATCCCTGTACCGCCGCGGTTGCCTGCGCCGTTGCCAATGCCGCCTCCAGCATCGACGCCAGCCCCGCCGTTTCCGATGCTGCTGATGCCCCCTGACGCATTAAGGCCGACGCCTCCATTACCGAGAGTCGAGCCGCCACCAATGCCACTCAGCCCGGCACCGCCGGTTCCAGACGCGGCGACCCCACCGAATCCCGTAACACCAATGCCACCGAAGCTGGTGCCACTGTCACCGCCAAACGCAGACAACCCATCTCCTCTATCGCTGTTATTCCGAACGATGAGGATTGCCTCGCCTTTACCTGCCAACAAGAGTGGCACCGCCACACCCAACGGGTTTGCTGCCGTGCCGTCCCCCATCAGCGTGGGACTGTGCAGAACTGATGATCCGCCACTTGCTTGAATCGATCCAGCGACGGTCAGCTTAGCTGTAGGCGAATCGGTGCCAATGCCGACATTTCCGGACTTATCTTCAAAGATGTTTGTATCGCCGATGAACGAGTTACTCGAACTGAAGCCTGTCCACTTTGTAAGCTTGCCCGCCGTGCCGCCGCCCAACACCTGGAAGGTAGACCCTCCCATCGGCGCAATCGCTCCTGACACCCTCCCTGTATTCGTGTTCGCTGAGGGGACCAGGCGGAAGCGAAAAGATGCGGGCGGCAACGTGAACGGCGGTATCAGCGCCACTGTGTGGTTTGATCCGCTTCGGCCGCCATTGTCGGCTGTGTATGAGGGCGCCTGAGCTTGAGCCCAAACCGCAATAAGAAATGTCAGTAAAACGATGGAGCCGAGTCGCACTGCTATCATTAGACCTTTATTCATGACTTTCCTTTCCATTTGCATGATGATCAGTTCTCGCGCGTTTTCTGGGCGTTCTCTTGCGACTGTTTGATTTGCTGCAGAACCTG
Organism: Blastocatellia bacterium; assembly: GCA_035315885.1. Taxonomy (GTDB): domain Bacteria; phylum Acidobacteriota; class Blastocatellia; order UBA7656; family UBA7656; genus DATFXM01. The sequence goes on along the minus strand of DATFXM010000012.1, from coordinate 5,844 downwards.
AGGATGTCGAACGAAGAGCACGTTCTTATCTTCGGACTGATTGAAGGCGTCGGGATGCGTATACGTGCCGCGGTCGCGCTCAGGCTTGTCCTGCTCCGCTTTGAAAGGATTCTTCCGCATGAACGCGTCGGAACGCAGTCCCGTGACCTGCCACGAGACTCTCACGCCAGGAACATTCGTTCTGATCCTGAAATGATTGTTCCGGACTTCGTCGGAGACGATTGCCTGCGCGAACGTGCCGACAACCGTTAGCTGGTAGCGGAAGTCGCGGTTGATTGCTTCGAACCAGTCGGGGAACGTCACGACAGCCTCGCCGCTCGCATCAGTAACAACGTTGCCGCTATAAACGTTGAGCACTTCCGACGATTCGATTGCAGCGTGGTAGAGATATTTGTTTTCGGGATCGAGCGGGTGGTCAATTTTGAAGTGCTTCACCCCGGAAACCGTGAGATTGCCCGTTACCAGGACATCCCCCTGGACGCTGAGATCCTCAGTGACAACGACGTCGCCGAAGAAGCTCCCTGCCGCGCCTTCGAATCCTGGCGCGTGGCCCCGACCTGCAAAACCTTGTATGCCATCTCCACCAACCCCGGTATCGCTGTCGCCTCCACGTCCGATCACACCGGTTCCGGTTACGGCGCCGCCAACGCCGCCCGTGCCGATCACTCCAGGGGCGCCCGCGCCATTGGTGCTCGCGCCGCCAAGAGCACGCACGCCGGGGCCACCATGTGATATAAAATCGCCGCCACCGCCACCGCCGATGGCCTCAACCGCGGCACCGCCAGTTCCATCGCTGGTGCCACCAAGGGCCGACATGCCCACTCCACCGAAGTCCGCGCTCGAGCGGCCAGAACCGCCAATACCCAGCACGCCGACACCTCCGTGGTCCGCACCAATGCCGGTGGTCAGGTTGCCGCCGCTGCCGATAACCGCCGTGCCACCCGGTTCGGTGTTGATAACGTCGACTACCGCGGGAATGATCGCGCCGATCGGTACCGCCCCTCTCAAAACGAGCGGCATCGCCACACTCAATGGACTAGCAGTCGTGCCGTTACCCATCAGCGTAGGGTTGTGCAAAATCGACGATCCGCCGCTGGCCTCGATCGTTCCGGCAACGGTCAGCCTCGATGTTGGCGAGTCGGTGCCGATGCCCACGTTGCCGAACTTGTCTTCAAAAATGGTCGTGTCGCCAATGAACGAGTTGCTGCCGGTCTGTCCAGTCCATTTAGACAATCTGCCGGTCGTGCCGCTTCCAAGAACTTGAAGACTGAGCACAGACGACAGTGGGATCAGATTCAGCCTCGAGGCTCCGCTTCCGTTTTCGGAGCGGTTCGTCGAAGAGTCAGATCTGATGTTAATCGGCGCAAGCAGCAACTTGAATCGCGGCTTCACGAGCGACGCCTGAGTTGCATCGCTTTGCTTCTTACTATGCATCTGGGCATCAGCCGAAGAGAGGAATAACGCCGCTACTAGCAGGATTGATGAAACGTGCCTTGCGATTTGCAAAGTGTTTGTTCGCTTGTTCATATCTACCTCGTCAGTAATCTGTTGAGTTTTGATAAGGACACCGTTGATGCATCCAGCATCAGTTCACTTGTGTTCATTGTCGGCTCTGCTTCGCAACTTCATTTGCTCGGCAAACCTGAGCCCCTGCAGTTGTTGAAATCAGCCTTTCCATTTTTCACTTCTCCTGCCATTTACCTCGCTCTTATTTATTAGGCTGGTAGGTCGCAAACATTTCGCTGAAAATCTTGATACCGCCGCTTAGTTCTGAAGCTTCAGAAGATGCTTCGTGGTGTACTTGCCCACCTTGCTGCCAAGCGCGGTACCCACCTCCGTGCTGTTGCGCCAGTGCATGCCGCCCCCCACAGGCGCTTCTCATATAGGTGGGCGACGCGAGGGCGAGAGTCTCATCATCAGGTTGAGATTTTCAGATCAAAGGTCTTTGCAGGCGGGACTGCTTTCACGAGTGAAAGACGGTTACTCCTCACCAGCCTCAAGAGAAGCAGCAAATGGCTACGCTTCGCAAAAAGACATAACCGGCTTGTTGTTGGACTGGGGCAGCGGTGATAGTGCTGCTTTGGACAAGCTGATTCCTCTCGTCTACAAGGAACTGCGCCGATGGCTCATCGATACATGGCCGAGAACGCGAAGGGAATACTCTTCAGACGTCCGCGTTGATCAACGGGACATACATCAAACTTGTTGACTACAACAGAATGCACTGGCAGGACCGGGCACACTTCTTCGCGGTAGCGGCGCAGGCGATGCGTCGAATACTTGTCGAACGCGCCAGAGGCCGGAGCCGGTTAAAGCGAGGTGGCGGGGCGCAACGACTATCCCTGGATGAGGCGACAGGAATGGTAAGCCAGTAGCCGACCATTCGCTCAAGGTTGCGGAAAGTCGACAAGCCGTCAACATAGATTTGTCAAACGCTACGGCCTGGTTCGCGACGACCGCCATGAGGCTCCACCGGTTATGGAGCCCTTTCGGAGAAGTCCAGCAATACCTTTTGCTGTCCGGCCTCACCATCGGCTAGGCGTACTGCCTCTTGAAAGTCCTTAAATGAATAACGCACAGTGGCTGGCGGCGTAAGTGCTCCGTTCGAAAACATGGTGAGGAGATCGCTCGTCGCTGCCCGCACTTCGGCGAGCGGGTGGGAACTCAGCCAACGCGGAAGCCACCACCCGCGAACCGTCGCTGTCGAATAAATCAAACGCGGAGCGAAGAGCGGCATGGTGAATTTCGCCGGGTCAGTCTGCCGATGACTAGAAAGGGCTCCATACAAAAGCATGGTTCCAGCGGGAGCGAGGTTGCGGGCAATCTCAGCGCCAAGTTCCCCGGCAACGCAGTCAATCGCTCGTTCAACGCCCTTGCCCGCGGTCAATTCCTGCAGGCGTGCCGTGAGATCCTTGTCTTCAGTGCAGATTACCTCATTGCCACGGAGGTTGCGTATGATTGTTTCCTGCTCGCGCCGTCGGATGACGTTGATTGTCTTGAATCGATACTGCTGCGCCAATTGAAGCACCAACTTCCCGACGGTGGATGCAGCCGCCGTCTGTAGGAGCCAGTCTCCCTCCTTGAGATTGTGACTTGATCTGGTCAATGCCCATGCGGTCAAAGGATTCGTGCAGGAAGTGGCGGCGGCCGGATCGTCCAGGCCGTCCGGAACGGGCACGAGTCTGTCCACTGGACACTTGATCTGTTCGCGCCAGGTGTGCCAAGTGTCAACGAAAACTACGCGCGTTCCAACAGTCGGACCTTGCACGCCCGGACCTACAGCCTCGACAATCCCCACGCCTTCAATGCCTGGGCTGGCTGGCAATTCCGGCTGATAGCCATAGCGCCCGCGCACCATGTGCAGATCCGATGGGTGGATCGGGCTCAGCAGCACTCGGACGAGCGCTTCGCCATAGGCCAAAGGCGGAGTAGGGATCTCTGCCAGTTTCAATACGGCACTCGGTTCACCGGTCTCGCGAAACATCAACGCTTTCATCAATACCTCCTAGGTCTTTAGGCGACGGCTGATTCCGGCCGTATGTTCTGAGTCTTCAGGAACCAGAAGCGGAGCTGGTTTGTACATAGGATTTCTCGATCGAGTGCTTTCGTTACTTCCCAGTGACCACGGTAGTACTCATCCTGACTCTTCTGCCCAACCCCTGTTTCAACAAAGCGTTGATAGACCTCAACCGCTCGCCGCTTTGTACCCCTTTCTGTATAGATTCTCTCTGCTTAGAACAACATTTCCCCAGTGGTGCGATGGCTGGCTATAATTATTGGTTCTCAAGGCGTTCGGCTTCAGGCTCGACGAACGTTGGTGTAATGCATCGTTGCTCATCGAGGGCGCTGGTTCGACAAGCGGCGCTGCGCTGTGCACAAGCTCTTCGGCTAATCGCCACTCTGCCTACTGGCCGCCGGCGCCACAGTCTGAATGGTGCGTTACCATGTAACGCGAGCGCTGGTAGCCTGTGTAGTCAAACTCGAGGTGCAGTTGTGAAAATCTTTCTCCTTGGCGCAACTGGCAATAGCGGCCGACGCATTCTAAGACTGGCGCTTCAGCGGTCTCACGAAGTGACCGCGTTTGTACGAGACGAGACGAAACTCCTAAGTCTAGTTGACAGACCCATTCCGCCGAACTTGCACGTCTCTATTGGTGACATAAGCAAGTCAGCAGACATTGCTAGGGTGATTGTCGGACACGATGTCGCTATCAATGCAGCCGGCCATGTGACGGACGGTTCGACCTTCACTCAGCTTGTACAGACTGTGGTCGATTCGACAAATACAAGTCTCGGCGAAGGCGGTCGCCTCTGGCAATTCGGTGGCGCGGCGGTTCTTAACGTGCCCGGTACGCACATCATGGCCGTCGACTTACCGAAGGTCCCGAAGGTCTACGAGGCACACCGTACCAACCTCGACGCACTTCGGAGGAGCCCGTTGGACTGGTCAATGTTGTGCCCCGGCCCGATGATCGCGTCTGAGAACGGCAAGCCAACAGGGAATTTACGTTTGTCTGTCGACGAATGGCCGATGACACGACCTGCCTACACTTACGTTCTGCCCAGACTTGCATTGGCGTTTGCTTTCAAGCAAAGAGTGCCCGAGTTGACTATCTCATACGAAGATGCGGCTGAAGTGATCCTTGACAATCTTTCCAAAGGCGGGCGGTTCTCCCGCCGACGCGTCGGGGTCGCGCTTCCGCCCGGGCTGCGCAACTATAAAAAGGATGACGTGCCGCGCTAATAAGCCATGGACATCTCCCGGCTCTGCGGCCTTCAATCTCTGTCTCCGCGTTTGATCACCGCCAGTCGCCCTGGAGAGTAAAGGCCGCCCAGTAATGCGGCCCCTGCCAGCGCCGCTCCTGCCACATCGACACCTGCGCTGCCCGCAGTGCTGCCGACGCCCGCTGCCCCCGCCCCAACATCGCCGCGTAGAATCGCTGCATCAACTCTGCCGTCGCCCGATCATCGACCTGCCACAGGCTGGCCACCACGTGCGGCGCCCCGGCGTACATGAAGCCGCGGGTCAGCCCGACCAGGCCTTCGCCTTTGATCTCCTTGCCCAGCGCGGTTTGACATGCGCTCAAGACGACGAGGTCGGCGCCCAAGCGCAGGTTGTAGATGTCGTAGAGGCGCAAGAAGCCGTTCTGCGGGCGGCCCTGTTCGTCGACCAGTGACAAGACCACCCCTGACAACTCGGGATGGACGTTGTTGATCAGACTGTGTGTGGCGAAATGAACGATGGCGTACTTGGCCAGTTCTGGGCTGGTGGCCGCAGCACGATTGGCAGCGAAGTCAATCGCTTCGAACTTCTTGGCTGCGGAGGCGAAGCGGACGATCTGGTCGGCCTCCTGCCGGCTGAAGCGCAGCCTGGCGAAGTCTCGCAACCCCGCTTCCGTGGCCGACCTTTTTGCATCACCCATCGAGGCGCTTTCTCCAGCTGCGGTCGCGTGGTCTTTGCTCGATGGCCTTATCCTTGGATCATTACTATCAAAGACGGGGTCGGCGAACACGGCCACGCTCTGGTCAGTCGCCTTGCGCTTGGCGGACTCCCGCCGCAGCACCGCCAGCACCGATACCGATGGCAGACTGATGATCTCATGATCAGCGATCAGGGGAGGCGAAGCCACACCGGGAGGCGCATCAGGTGCGGGCAAAGCCGCGAACGCCGTATATTGCAGCACGCCTTCCCCGACGATGACCAGCCGCTTGCCCTTTAACTCTGCCGCCGCCGGGCCGAGCAGCATCTGGCTTAATGCAAGAGAGGCTTTCGCATACTCCACATCGGCTTGCTCTATTCGTTTGCGCCTTTGTTCTGGCGTTTCCTTAGCGACCGATTGGTTGC
>DATFXM010000011.1:0-18313 GCA_035315885.1 Blastocatellia bacterium | reverse complement strand
CGGGGAGGTGGGAGGTCTATGTGCGGAGCTTTCCCGACCGGGGCGGGAAGTGGCCGGTCTCCACGAACGGCGGGGCGCAACCCAGGTGGCGGCGCGACGGGAAGGAGTTGTTCTACATCTCGGCGGACAAGAAGCTGATGGCGGTGGATGTGATCGCGGACGGTGCGAGCTTTGAGCCAGCCGTCCCCAAAGCGCTGTTCGACCTGCGCGTCCCCGGCAACCTCCCAGGCCCCAGGAATTGGTACGCCGTCTCCAAAGATGGCCAGCGTTTCCTCGTCACCACAAATCTCGAAGAGTCGACAGCGCAGCCGACGACCGTGGTGCTGAACTGGACGGCGGATTTGAAGAAGTAGCGCAAACTGTCAGTTTGCATCCAAAGCACTCCCTACGATGGAACGCGCCACGCGAGCTCGTCGGCCTTTGCCCGATCAGGTTCGTATCCCTCAAGCAGCTGTGAGACCGACCCCGCATCGGCGTGATGTGCTAATAAATTCCGGTTGGAGCCTGTTCCGTGGATTCCGTGGCACGTTGATTCCGCGGAACGGTGACTCTGCGTATAAGACGCCTGTTCCAATGATCAAGCGGTTGCCACCCAAGTCCCACAGCGGCTCTTCGCTCAGCAGGTGCAGTGCAAAACTGCATACGTGTCTTTGCTTTTTAGATCTTCCAGCAGGCGACAGGCTTCTCTCGTCGGCAAAACGGTGAGTTCAATATTGCGCTGCTCCGCTTCCTCATTGACCTCCGGTGTGACGGGCAGGTTTCCGTAGACGCCCGTTCCAATTATCAAACGGTTGCCGCCCCATGGGATTCGTTCTTGGGCTGAGAGCCGCGTATGCCCATAGCGGTCGCGCAAAGATTTCGAGGGCTTCTTATTGCGTTTGGATACGCGTCCAGCTTCAATTACGACATCATGCTCGTAACGCTGTCCCTCAATCTCGATCTCGCCAAAACACATAAGATTAGCTTTCATGATGTTGCTCCCGTGAAGCGCTATTGGTTTGCAACCGGCGCTTCTGATTGCATCTCCACACTACATTCGGCCCAACACTAATATCGGCTACACTGTTTTGGTCAGTCAAAGTCGTGTGCTCTTTGTCCTGAGCTGCTCAACGTAATTTTTCAACTGCGTATAAGTACACCCTAGGTACTTCAGCAGGACCTTAAAGTTCTCCTTGCATAGTTTAGTGACAGCATCTGTATCCTGACGACGTCCTCCCTCAATTTGCTTCCTGGCAACCCTATAAAGGTATGCCCATCTGAATTTCTCCAATTGCGCCTGGTCATTCTTGATCTCTTCCACCAGCTTATGCAGAGCGGCAATCCTAAGGTCGCGATCGTTACCGGTTAGTTTGCCCGCTGAGGTCAATTCGCCGAACTTAAAGAGTTCCTCCGCAAGCTCATCAGCTCGCGAGCGAAGCACAGTCGCACGCATCAACTCAACCTGATAGTCCAGCTCCATTTCATAGTCACTTTTCATCATCAATTCAACAACTCTGCTGCGGCGGGCTCGCGGTTTATTATGTCTTGGATAACCTTCTCGCGCGGCTTTCCGTGCTTCCGTGATATATCTTCAACCAAATTCAGCCACCATTCGCGCTTCGCTTCACTATTTACTTCGATCGGCTGGGTGGCTTTCCCTTCTAATCGCTCCCACACCAACGTTGCCGCCCGCACGTCGCCCTTGGCCGCCCTTTCGCAAATCTGCTGCGCAATTAGTTCATTGTAAGTGCGCCCCTGCGGATCGTCTGGCGCTACCGTGTTGAGCACCTTCCGTAGGTCGGCAGTCAGACTAGTCTTAGGTCTGCCCTCTGGATTCCCTGATTGACCCGGTTTGAACTGAGTCTTTCTACTCGACCGACATCGAGCGGCCCCGATGAATGCCAGTGGGCTACTGCAGCTCCCTGGAATACCTCTAGCTCTTGCTTCGTACTTGGCTCTCGCGGTCGTGGGTATGATACCGTTTCTGATCTGATATCTCTTGTACGAAGAACGTCTCTTGTCAAAGGAGCTTGGTTACACGGATATCAGAACGAAGTGCGGTTCGCTTATGCTTGGAATTTGGTAACAGGGCCGATGAATAAAAGGTTTGAGACATAACCACTGTTAGACGCCCACAGGATCCTGGGACGAGCCGACCTGTGATGGGTGGCGTGAGATGAGAACTATGGAGGAAGCGCTACGAGAGGGTGACCGAAGGCCCCGGATCGTCGTCGTCGCCGAGGACAATGCTGATCACGCGCTGCTCAGCGCCGAGATCGAGGGACGCTACGGCGACGCTTATAGCGTGCTTGTCGCGACTTCGCCGCGCGAAGCGCTGACGTCCCTCGAGGCTCTGCGGGCGGATGGTCAGAGGGTTGCCGTGGTGCTCGCGAGCCAGTGGATGGGTGAGATGGACGGCTCCGACCTGCTGTCCGTGGCGCGGGCGCTTCATCCGCGGGCCAAGCGGGCGCTCCTCATCTCGCCGGCAGACTGGGGCCACGAGCGGACGGCTGACGCGATCCGTGAGTCGATCGCCAGTGGTTGTATCGACAACTACCTCGCCAAGCCGTTGAAGACCGCCGATGAAGTCTTTCATCGTTCAATTAGCAGCTTCCTCTACGAGTGGACGACTTCGGAGGAGGGTTCGGCATACGAGGTGACCGTCCGTGACCAGCCTGACCTCGGCCAGCCAACTCCACGAAACGAATCCGGCCGGTTCGACGTCGCCATCGTCGGGGCGGGGCCCGCGGGCTTGGCCGCGGCGGTGTACGGCTCGTCCGAAGGCCTCGAGACGATCGTGATCGAGCGCGCGGCGATCGGTGGCCAAGCCGGATCGAGCTCGATGATCCGGAACTACCTGGGATTCGCCCGTGGCATCGGTGGAGCGGAGCTGGCGAGACAGGCGTACGAGCAAGCGTGGGTATTCGGCACGCGGTTCCTGATCGGCCAGGAGGTGACGGGTCTCCGGTGCGGCGATGACACCCACATACTCACGACCGCGGGCGGCCGTGAGATCAGTTCGCGTACCGTCATCCTCGCGACCGGCGTCAGCTACAACCGCCTGGAGATTTCCGCGCTCGAGAGCCTCGTCGGGATGGGCGTCTATTACGGGGCCTCACCGGGCGAGGCTAAATATTTCGCAGGCAAACGCGTGTACCTGGTCGGAGCTGGGAATTCTGCCGGGCAGGCTGTCTTACACCTGGCGAAGTGGGCCGAGGAGGCAACCCTTGTCGTACGGGGCGACCGCCTTGAGAAGAGCATGTCCAAGTACCTCGTCGACGAGATCGTGTCGGCCGCCAACGTCAAGGTGCTGCTCGCGACGCGAATCGTCGATGGGTCAGGTGAGGGCCGCCTCGAGACGCTCACCCTGGCTAATGATGCGACGGGAGGTTCCGTCGTCGTCGGTGCCGACGCCCTTTTCGTCCTCATCGGTGCAAGGCCGCTCACCGAATGGCTGCCAGTCGAGGTCGCCCGTGATGCACACGGATTCGTCGTTACCGGATCCGACCTGAGCCACGACGGGCGCCTCGATGACTGGCTGCTGCCTCGTTCTCCGCGCCCCTTCGAAACGAGTGTTCCAGGCGTTTTCGCAGTCGGGGACTTGCGGTCACGCTCGATGAAGCGCGTTGCGTCATCGGTCGGTGAAGGATCGGGCGCAATCAAAGAGATCCACCACTATCTCGCATCACAGGCCAAGTGGTCGGCGCTCCGCCGGAGCCCGAAATGATCGGTTCAGCTAGTAGAGGAGGAAGTGTTATGGCATGGGTTATCCACTGCGATTGCGGTACCTCGATCAGAGGCAACACCGAGGACGAAATCGTCAAGAACGCACAGGAACACGCCAAGGACAAGCATGCGCTGGTCGTGACACGGGAGCAGGCGCTGGCGCTCGCCCAAGAGGACTAGTGGGTCTTCCTGAGACCGAAACGATCGCTTGGCCGTTTACTTCGGTCGTTCCTTCGCGTCGCTGCTCTGCGCCGACGGTGCTGCCGATGATTTTACTGGCTGCTGTCGCGCTCTGAGGTGATCGTCCATATCTAAACGTTGGACGCCGTCTTCGTACCATTTCGGCATGGGTTTGCCCATCAGGTAGTGATCGAAGAACTCCCTCATCCGCACGGTGTAGTCCTTCTGGTTGGCGCGTTTTGCGAGCCCGTGGTTTTCGCCAATGTACTCCAGCAGCACCACCGGTTTCTGCAGCCGCCGTAAAGTGTTGTAGTACTCCACGCCCTGAGTGAAATCGACCGCGCCATCCTTGTCGTTATGCAGGATGATGAGCGGTGTTTTCACATTCCGTGCGAACGCCACTGGAGAATTGCGGGTGTACGCCTCCCAGTTCTCCCATGGTCCGCTGGTAAAGCGGCCCTGGCTGCTCTCGAAGATCTGGCCGTTAGTCACACCGCTGTTCTTGTAGATCAGTCCGTACATGCTGATCATATCCGTGAGCGGCGCGCCGGCGATTGCCGCCGCGAACATATCGGTCTGCGTGATGATGAAAGCCGTTTGATAACCACCCCAGGAATGTCCGTGAATGCCAATATGCTTTGGATCGACCACGCCGGTAGCAATCGCTGCCTTCACCGCAGGTACCATGCACCACACTGCCGACATTCCCGGATCATTGAGCTTGTAGGTGATGTCCGGGTTAAACACAGCATATCCGTTACTGGTGTAAACGGATGGGTTGAAACCGTTCGCCGAGGGCCGCGCATACTGGTAAGCGGTCTGTGACATTTTCTCGTAAAAGTAAACCAGCGTGGGATACGCTTTGCCCTTCTCGTAGTTGGCCGGCAGGTGCAGCGCCCCTTGCAGCTTGTCGCCCTTCTCGCTGGTGTAGTTGACAAGGATTGTGCCGCTTGACCAAAGGAATTTCTCCTGGCCATCCGCAAGGTTCGTGAGACGTTTGCCGTTCATCAGCGTGGCGTCGGTCACATAGTAGTCGGGTGGGTCCTTATAGGTCTGCCGTGTGTAGAGATAAACGTCGGCCTTCTTCGCTTTGATCATTCCACCGTAGGAAGCCTCTTCCCACATCAACCGCTTCACCCCGGGCTTGCCCGGCTCGATCAGCCCGATTCCATCTTTCTTCGTCCATTCACTGTAGGCGTCCAGGTAAAGCGGTTTTGAAAGATCGAAGCCGCGCTGCTCCGGATCGAGTATGGCGGGCCGGCGATAGCGAATCTGGTCGCTTCGCCCGTTAACGGTCAGGTTGACAGCGGCTCCGCCGCTCACAGGAACTTGCCAGATGTCCCAGTTGTCGGAAAGCAAAACATATTTGCCGTCTTTGGACCACCCGACGAAAGGCGTCGGGGGCTTGACGACATTAACGTCATTTTCCGCGTCGATGAAAGAGGTGGATACAGACTTCGTTATGTTCACTGATTTTCCCGAAGTCATGTCGTAAGCGTAATACTGCCCGTCGTCGTAATAAACAAAGTGAGTGCCTGTTGGCGATGAGCCCATGGTCCAGCGCGACTTAGTGAGTGCCAGTTTCCGCTCACCGGTTTGCAGATTGATCACCGAGACGTCGGCGAAGGAACGACCGTCGAGGTGGCTCATCAGTTCGTATGGATCTTCGCTTCGGCCAATGGCATATTTTTGCTCGGCTGCTGGTGTCACCTGACGCACCAGATCGTCGGCCAGGCGAATGAATTTCTTCTCCGCGGGTCGATAGATTGCTAGGTAGCTGTAGTTTTTGTCCTGATTTTCCTGCACCTGCTGCATCGATTGCAGCCGCTTGTCTTTCCAGTGCCAAAGTACCAGATCAACCTTTTCGTCTGACGAAGCGTCGCTTGTCCGGAGGTCGACTCTTTCACCTTCCGGCCTCTCCTTCTTCTTTGGTTTATGGATGCCGAACAGCAAGGCACCCAGATCTTTCGTCCATGAAGGAGTGCGATTGGGACTAACAGTCATGCCCGCAGGAAAGCCGTCGGTAGCGGCCGGATTGAAAACGGTCTTCTGTGCGCCAGCCGGACCAAACTCCTTGAAGCCCAACACGCTGTATAGCTTGTCTTCGTACGCCTTATCCTCAATTCCCTTGAGAGCAGCCAGACCGTTCCCCTCCTCGGTCCATGACAGGCGTGAATAGACAGACTTGTCGTCCGAATCAAGGGAGCGTATAGCGCCGCTCTCCATGTCGCGAATCGCCACGCCGTTTCCGGCTTTGTCTTGCGCATCGATCGTCCACGCCAGGTACCGGCCTTTCTTGTCAAAAGCAAAGTCCGCAACGTTTCCAATATTGATCTCTTGGGCACTGGCCAACTCCCGCAGGATCAGATCAGAGCCCTTCGGCCGTTCTTCCCTGGTTGCGCCCGGACTCACACTTCCTGGAGGCGCACCCACGGCAGCGCTTACTGGAGGCCCACCCGGAGCAGCAGCGCTGGGAGCCTCTGGACCGTACTTATGAAGCGCGATCCAACCCCCAGCCTCCCCTGAGAAAGCGAATCGTCGCACCTTGGCAACTTCGATCTTCTCTCCGCTCGCGAGATTCACGATGCCGACCCGGTTCTGAATCGGTTTACGTTGCTTCTTGAGCCGTGCCGCCTCACTACGAGAAGGATAAACTGTGAACGCCGCGTATTTTCCGTCGTTGGAAAGAGCAACCGCTGGTCCCGTGACGGACAAGGTAGAGGGATCCGGCGGACCAAACAGGACGGGAGGCGCGGGCACTTCCCCGATCGAAAACTTGTACTCCTTGTCGCCTTTGGTCTGGCGGAGGACGACCTCGCTGTCCCCCTCGATCGGGCCCACGCGATAACCGAACCACTCACCGTTTTCCGATAGTGCGGTCGCGCTGATGCCTTTCCACGCCATGATGTCCGCCAGTTCGATAGGACGCTGCTGCGTTTGTCCAAGAACGTTGAGAGGGGCTGCCATCAACAATAGGAGCAGGCAAGCCGGGACAGAAGTGATCGAACGAAGTCTTTTCATAGCGGTTCCTTTCTTCAGCGGATTGCAGGTTGCGGTCATGGATTAACTTCGAGTGCCGCCGGGATTATATGTCTGCAGGCGAACCATTTCCTGTTCGGTATCCGAGTTCGCCGACCGTTGTGACTCGACCTGCTTTGCGACTCCGGTTCGTTGCGCAGGGGTTGATCGGGACTGGCTTTCGCTTGACTCAATTGCGAGCGTGAGCCGATTCTGAAACAGCAGCGCTCGGCGAGTTGTTCAGTCTAGCATGGAACGCGCCAGCCCGATAAGCATTCAGCGCTAGAAAACGTAGAATTGTACACTGTGCTCCCAAAGCCGCGATGTGATGCTCAAAACGGTTCTGTGATATAGGAACAGTGGAGGTATCAGTTGCCAGGCACCCTTTTCAAACCAGTGGCAGCGAATCAGGTTCCGTCTGTCGACCGGATCGGATTACAATTACAATCTAAGCGCCGTACAGATTAATGAACTCTCCCCAAGTGAACCTTCTCGAAAAGGAAAACAAAATGTTTCTGACTAAATGCGCATTGGTGATGTTTTGCTTCTCATCGCTCACACCGCAAGCCACGAGTTATAGGGTCGAAACCCGTTATCCGGTTCCGGGTAACGGTGGTTTTGATTACATCGTCATAGACGACGCGGCCCGTCGACTCTATATCTCACACGGTACGCAAGTGGATGTCGTGGATGCTGATAGTGGCAAATTAGTGGGAACAATTCCCGATACGCCAGGAGTCCACGGAATCGCCATTGCTGCGGAGTTTAAACATGGATTCACCAGCAATGGCGCCGAGGGTAAAGTGTCAATGTTCGATCCTGCCACGCTGCAAGTGATCAAAAAGATCGACGTCGGGAAGGGACCGGATGGGATTTACTACGATGCGCGGACCAAGCGTGTCTTCACGAATAACCATGGATCTCATGATGTCAGCGTTATCGATGCGAAAGAGGGGACAGTTGTTGGCACAGTTAAGCTGGGAGGGGACGGCGAACAAGCGGTGATCGGCGCTGATGGGCTGATCTATGTTAACAGCGAAGACACAAACGAAGTCGTGGTCTTTGATCCCAAGGGTCTCGAAGTAAAGAAGCGCTTTCCTATCGTCGTAGCCAAGACTCCGACCGGGCTGGCATACGACCCCAAAACGAACCGGCTATTCATAGGTTGCCGCAACGAGCCAAAGATGGTGGTAATGGAAGCGGGAACAGGCAAAGTGATTGGCAACTTTCCGATCGGCAGGGGTGTTGACTTTGCAGGGTTCGATCCGCAAAGCAAACTTGTTTTCTTTTCTTGCGGCGAGGGAGTATTGAACATCTTTCACGAGAAATCCGCTAACGAATACGAAGATGCGGGTTCCGTCAAAACCCAGCCGAGCGCGAAGACGATGGCTTTTGATCCGAAGACAAAGAAGATATTCCTCTCGGCAGCTGAGTACATCGAGACACCTGCGAGTGATCCGTCCAAGCGCCCGCAGCGACGCGTGAAGCCGGACTCTTTTGTGGTTTTGGTTGTAAGCAAGTAGCGCGAGAGCTTCCTGGAACATTGAGGGCTTTAGGCTGCGCGGGCATAGGGAGAGCCAGCCCTAAGAGATCAAATTCTTCAGCTCGAAACATAATCCATACTGCGCTCATCAAGCTCTTGACAGATGTGGCGACCAATCCAGGACTTCGATTCGGTAGTGGAAGAGACAGGTTGTCGGACAGATCTGAGGAACGCGATGATGTCCCTCCAACTCGGTCTTCAAAACTGGCGAGACCGGAACCATCGGTTGTGTGAAGAAGGTCGCCGAGGCTTCTGGTCGTAAACGAAGATTCAGAACTCTTTTACGTCCACGCCCAACAACATTTGGAATGGACTAGAGTCGCGCAACGTGCTATAAAGCGTTCCGGTAACCTGCAATCTTCCTTATTACCGCATGCCTCATTACCGCATGCCTCGTGATGCTTAGATTTGGTCCCAGCGAGAAAATTACCCCAAATCAAGAACTTCAGGGGTAGATAAATTAACGACTGGATATACTCCCTTCCCTCGATTCGGGGCAGATGGCTTCATCTACTGACGATGAAAGGAGGCAATAATGGAAAACCCACACCCACTGAAAGAGCAAGGAAACCAGAAAGCAACCCTTTCTCCGGGAAATCGGCTCGGCGCTTATGAGATCGTCTCGCACTTAGGCACAGGCGGTATGGGCCAGGTCTTTCGTGCTCGCGATACAAGACTTGGCCGTGACATAGCTATCAAGGTCCTATCGGGCATATTTCCAACGGATCCCGAGCAGCTGGCAAGACTGGACCGCGAGGCACGAGTGCTGGCCACGCTCAATCACCCCAACATCGCGACGATCCACGGCATTGAAGACGTCGAGGGCATTCGAGCAATCGTGCTCGAATTAGTCGAAGGTGAAACCCTGGCCGAACGTGTGAGGCGAGGCCCTGTGTCACTGAGGGAGGCGCTGTCAATCTCCACACAAATCGCTGCGGCCCTTGAGGCGGCGCACGAGAAGGGAATCATCCACCGCGACCTGAAGCCCGCCAACATCAAGATCACACCGTCAGAGGTTGTGAAGGTGCTGGACTTTGGGTTGGCGAGAATGATTCCGGACAAATCGATGATGGAAAGCGAAGCAGAAACTCAAAGCCTGCTGACAGAGCCTGGGTTGATCGTCGGGACAGTCCCTTATATGTCACCTGAGCAGGCACGCGGCCGGGCCATCGATAAACGCACCGATATTTGGGCCTTCGGCTGTGTGCTGTATGAGTTGTTGAGCGGGCAGCGGGCGTTTTCCGGCGAGACGCTATCGGATACGCTTGCGGCCATACTGGAACGCGAGCCGGCTTGGGATCGTCTGCCTCGGGCCACACCGTCCAATGTCGGAAATCTGCTGCGTCGCTGCCTGAACAAGGATCACAAACGGAGACTCCGCGATATCGGGGATGCGCAGTTCGAACTTGAACAGTCGATGACCGCGCAACTTTCCGAGGATCGTACATCGCACAAACCGGCGATGATGACCCGACGTACTGCCATTGGCGCTCTGCTGGGTGCAGCGGCAGGTGGCGCCACCGGCATCGCCGTGAGCCGATACTATCGCGATGGAACGCCGCGCAGTCTGTCGCGGTTCTCGATGGTCATGACAAACGGGGATATCTTTACCGCCAGTTTCAACAAGCGCGTTGCCATATCGCCGGACGGTACCTATCTGGCCTGCAACATAGTCCCGCAGGGGAACCAGGGCAATCTTCTGATCCGCTCGCTACGAGAATTGGACTTCAAGCTGGCTTTCGAAGGTGCTCGTGGCGGTGGGCCGTTCTTCTCGCCCGACGGTAAATGGCTTGCGTTCGCGCCGCTGTTCGAAGGCTCACAAGGATTGCGAAAAGTCGCGCTCAGCGGCGGTGCCCCTGTGAATATCTGCAGCGCGGGGTCTTTTCAGGGGGGCACGTGGGCTGATGACGACGCGATCTACTTCGTGGCGACAGCTCCCGGTGGGCTTCTACGTGTGCCAGCGGGAGGAGGGGAGCCCGTAGAGGCCGTCCCGGTAGAGTTCGATAAGGGCGAGCGTTCGCATAGATTCCCGCACGCGCTCCCCGGCGGGAAGGGAGTGCTGCTCACGATAGCAACCAATGACAGCGAGTCATTCGACGATGCGCATATCGCGGTCTCTTCGCCTCGGAGTGGGATGAGGAAAGTCCTCGTAGAGGGCGGCTTTTGCCCATCATATTCGCGATCCGGTCATCTAGTCTACGCGCGCAATGGCAACCTGTTCGCGATCCGCTTCGATGCCGATGGGCTTGCGGTCATCGGGCAACCGTACCCTGTGCTCGAAGGCGTGTTGATGAGCCGCAACACCGGCGTCGCTAACTTCGATCTCTCAGCAACTGGTGATCTGGCCTACATTCCAGGCAAGGCTGTAGGCGGTGCGCGGACGCTGTTCTGGGTCGATCGCAAAGGTCAGTCGGAGCAGGTGCCGCTACCTGCACGTTCAT
The DNA here is from genome assembly GCA_035315885.1 of Blastocatellia bacterium. Classification (GTDB taxonomy): domain Bacteria; phylum Acidobacteriota; class Blastocatellia; order UBA7656; family UBA7656; genus DATFXM01. The sequence goes on along the minus strand of DATFXM010000011.1, from coordinate 7,426 downwards.
ATCTCCACCCGCGTCTATCACCGGATGCGGGGCGCCTCGCAATCGAGATCGAAGGTTCGAGCCACGACGTCTATCTCTACGATTTTAGGAGTGGGGTGCTGTCTAACATCACAACTGATGGGGTGAGCCACTGGCCGATCTGGTCCCCGGACGGCCAGTGGATAGGTTACCGCTCGGGGCCAATGGGTCACTTCCAACTCTGGCAAGTGCCGGCAGATCGCAGCCGCCCCGCCGAACGCATACAGGCGGAGGGGCCCTCGCAAAATGCCGAATCGTATTCCCCCGATGGGCGGGCGATCGTCTACACGATTAGCGCCCCGGGTGCGCCTGGCAAGATCGCCGTGGTGTCGTTGAAGGGCGATGGGCAAGCACAGCCCCTCGACACTACGAAGTATGCACAAGGATCGGCCAAGTTCTCACCAGATGGCAGGTGGTTGTCTTATTGTTCCAATGAGTCCGGAAAGCCTCAAGTGTACGTCCAGGCTTTTCCCGGACCCGGACCCAAAACCCAGGTCTCGATCGATGGTGGAACGGACCCGGTTTGGAAGCGAACCGGCGGCGAGCTGTTCTATCGCAACGGGGAAAGCATGATGACGGTGGCGGTGGTTACCGAGCCGACGTTTTCCGCAGGGCGTCCACAAGAACTATGGAAAGGATCCTATTCCCATGGAATGAGCAGCTCGTGCGGAGCGCCGGGCCTGACTTCCTCCAACTACGATGTTTCCGCAGACGGACAGAGGTTTTTGATGGTCAGGGATGACGACGTCCAATCAGAAAGGTCGTCGCAGATCGTGCTCGTGCAGGCCTGGGCCGGCGAACTCGGTCGTCTCTCGGCATAGGTCTGGGTAGCTTCGACGGTTGGAACCGACGGGAAAAAATAAACAATCTCCATGTTTCGGTACTCCACAATGTATTCAGTTCCAGCTAAATTCACTGCCGTTTGCCAGGCATCTTTAATGTTACTTAGATCCGACAACGGGTCTTGATGGCATCGGCCGCAGACATACTTCAGCTATTTCTAAACCGCGACGAGCATGGAAGATGTTTAATAGCCATAGCGAGAAAAACGGACTGAGGTTCTATGACATCACCGCCTTGTTGAGAAAATTGACGGAATCTTTGAAATCCCACGATCCAGAGATCGGTGATGAGCGCCTATCGGTGATTGCCTCAGTTTCGATTCGATCAGTAGACCCGATGAGCGACATCGTTTGGCGGTCAATCCCAACCGCGAACATTTGAGCTAATCGAGTGCTATGAGACTACATAGTGACCTCTTCCAGTCACCCCGGGTATCGTAGCCGTTCAATCAACAGTCCACAAAACCTGAAATCGGCCAGGGCTCGACTTCGCCACCTTCGGTGCTGAGGGTGGCTATCGTCGAAAACTACCCCAATTTCCGCGATTATCTGGCTGCGCTGGTCGACGTAGGAGGGATTTGAGCGCTCAAGCGGATAAACAACTTGTCGAGAAATTCAGCGGCGATGTCTAAAGTCCTGGGAACTTGATAAGGCGCCGAATGTTTTCCGTAAGACATGCAGGTCGAAATCACTGAGAGAATTCACGGTGACAATCTGCATCGATTTGGATTCAATGGCACCCGTGCGAACGAGGCTTCATTGACAGCGCCGAGGCAGTAGTAGAAAACGCGTAGACCCGGCACCCTCCTCACGACGCTTTCCGGTTGGCTTTAAAAAAGCCGTTTCTTGTTTGAGCCACTTGCAAGCAATCTCTAACAAGGTGGTAGCGATGAACAGAAGGTTTATGGTTGCGATCATTATTGCGACAGTTCTATTGAGCGCGAGTCAGGCTCCGGCGCAATCACGGATTTTCAGTCAAAAACATTCAGAAAGAAGTCCCAGACCCCACTCGACAAGCGGCCCCAGCGCCCCGGTGCTCGGGGGCGGGACTGTTGGTCAGTTGACAATGTGGACTGGATTCAGCGGCAGTAATTCGCTAATCGGTGATTCGATAATCGCTGAAACGAAGCTCGGTCTAATAGGGATCGGCACAACCACACCAACATCGAAGCTGACTGTGGAGGGAATGATTGAGACGACCCTTGGTGGACTTAAGTTTCCGGATGGTACGGTTCAGACAACCGCAGGAATTGCTCCGACGCAAGTGTTGCGAAGTCTGAATGGACTGATGGGAGATATCTCGCTTCAAGCCGGTGCGAATGTCACGATCACACCGGCGGGTAACACGATTACGATTTCGGCGGCAGGTACGCTGACGGAGGTCACGCACGATAGTACGTTGACTGGGATCGGCAACGCGGCATCGCCGCTCGGCCTCGCCGTACCACTCAGTTTGACCGGTGCGACGAATACGACTCTAGAGGTTGGCAACACAAGCAGCAGAGGCTCGGCCGTAAATGCAACCGGCACTAACATCGGAGTGTTGGCCACCGGCAGCGTCGGAATATTTGGAAGCGGCCATTCGGCCGGCGTCCTAGCGAAAGGTCTTGATGGCACCGCATTCGACGGCGCGAGAGCGGTATTGGCCATTGGAGGTGGAAGTCATGACGGACTGGGTGGAGACGGCGTGAATGCAACCGGTGGGGACAGTGTCAACGACAGAGGAGGCAATGGAATCAACGCGGTCGGTGGCATAAGCGCGGATTCCGGTGGTTCCGGCGGCCACGGGATTGTTGCAGAGGGAGGGATAGGTACCAACGGGGCAACCAACGGGCTGGCAGCATTTCTGATTGGAGACGTGAGAACCTTCTCTGCGTCTAGCGGAGAACGCGGCGATCTCGAACTGGCCGGCAATCTCAACGTCAGCGGTACGAAGAACTTCAAGATTGACCACCCGCTCGATCCCGAGAACAAATACCTCTACCACGCAGCGATCGAAGCGTCGGAAGTGCTCAACGTCTACAGCGGAAACGTTGTGACGGATCAAAGCGGCGACGCTGTTGTGACGTTGCCCGACTGGTTCGAGGCCATCAATCGCGACTTCCGGTATCAACTGACCGTTGTTGGGCAATTCGCGCAGGCAATCATTGCCAGCAAGGTTCAGAACAACCGCTTCTCCATTAAGACCAGCGCGCCAAACGTTGAAGTGTCCTGGCAGGTGACCGGTGTGCGCTCAGACGCCGCGCTGCTCAAACATCCCTTCAAGTCAGAAGAGGACAAACCCGCCAATGAGCGCGGTTACTTTCTGAGCCCCGATGCATACGGCCAACCGGAAGAGCGAGGCATCGCCTGGGCGACGAACCCGCAGCTAATGCGACAACTCAAAGAGCGCCGCGAAGAAATGACGCACAGCGCGCGCGTCAAGCAACAACAATAGCTCAATCGAGCTGAAACCAAATCCGGAATCGATGAAAACAAATTGTGGAGAGAGGACGGGCCTCGGATGCATCCGGATGTTTGAGTGAGTCTTGTAGATGGGTACGCAACAAACTCAGAAGGAGTTGCTTCAATGGACAACAAATTGAATACGAGAAACGGAGCATCCGGATTATCGCGAGACGGTGACATCGGCTCTACGAGACGTACGCGGCGCTGCGACGACTTCGGGTTCACGCTGATCGAACTGCTGTCGGTTATTGCTATCATCGCAGTCTTGATCGGGCAACTGCTCCCTGCAGTTCAGAAGGTGAGGGAGACGGCTATCAACCAAACAATGCGCCAGGAACTCGGCACTACATTCTGCGATGCATTTCACCTGTTCTTCGGTGAATTTCATGTTTATCCAACCACTCTCGACGATCCGCGTTTGCCGCAATTTCTGCCAGGCTCGCGTTCGCCCGAAGCCCTGGCCGAATCGCTCGAGTTCACGCTGAGCTACAGCGTCACGCCCGGCACGCCTGGAGATGAGTCCACGTGGAACTTCCAGCTATGCGCGCAGAAAAAATCTTTGACCTCTCTGGTGTTCTGCACCGATAAGAGCTGCACCGTTACGCCAACCCAGGACGCACCAGCGCAGACTGAAACAACGTCAAGCCAGGGCGTATCGACATCCGCTCTTGCGCAGGCCGCGGAAACGGCGACGGCATTGCTGCTGTCGCAGCCTGAAGCGATAACTGCTATTCGACCATTTCTTGCGAACAATGGGACTACAGACCTGGTGTTCGATCGTCTCGACGCGAACGGAGATGGCGTGCTTACGCTGGACGAGATTCTGCGGAACCCGATATGTTCGCCTTTTGCGGGCTTTCTAAGAACGCCCGGGTTCTTCGGACCCGAGGTCGACGCCCGGATAGCTCTCACAAAAACCGACCTCACCGGGTGACCCATCGTTCCTCTTCTCTTACGATTCTCTGCGAATGTTGAGTCAGTTTTACAGCGCGAAGAAGGGTATCGCTCACGGGTTGGTCGCCAAGCTGGACGCGGCTGAGGCGGCAGAAAAGCGAGGAGATCTATCGACGAAGGCCGAGGCTTTAGAGGCGTTTGCAAACGAGGTGCGCGCGCAGACCTGGAAGGCGCTCACGCCGAATCAGGCGTTGGTACTCGTGACTCTGTCGCGGACTCTCTAAGCCCGGCGACGTCCGGCGTCATCGCTGCTCAGTGCCATGACGGCCTGAGAATAAATTCGCGGGAGCAACACGATTTCTTTGTAGACGTTCTTCGGTTTCCTGCTCGTGCAGTAGCACGTCTGACAATCCGTAGGATCAAGCGGATATCCTCCCTTTACTCACGGCTGAAATACTGGGTTATCCTCTCCGGGCTCAGCTCGTTATAAGCTCGCTCCAAAGGCGAGAGGGTAGCAGTATTGCACGTGTCTTTCCGCCCTTCATAAACTGTGATCTGCCCTCATCACCTCTGGGTTGCAGATCCCTCCCGCGAAGCCCGCACAACTCGGAGACCCGAAGGCCAGCGTAGTACAAGATCTTCAAAATCAGTTTTATTTCTGGGATTGGGGTTCAAGAGCAAAGATCTGATTGGCTTCAGACTCTTGAAGTGCTGCCCGACTTTGAGGGTGAGATAACAAATTTTGCGGGCAAGCGAAGAACATTTCAATAACGTCTGCGGTATATGTGCATCCCGGCGATTGCGTTGTAAGTGAGGCGTCCGAGATTTTGACCTGAGAGATTCTCGAAAAGTGTACCCAATTGTTAGAGCGGTCTCGTGAACTAAAGTTTAGCAGCAAAAAGTTTCTTTGAATCAAGCGTTTGTAAAGTTTGTAAAAATTCACTTTGCCCGCGTTCCGTTTCCTTCAACTTACGTGTCATCGAATTGCTTTTTTGCAGGATTTTGCACGTTGTTGTGACCCAACTGGTGACCCAATATGGGTCGTAATCACATGCTGACACCAGCGGGCTTGCTGGGCAATCTAAGGATCCTGATGCCTACAGCCTCCTGCTTGAACAATCGATTCGGGAGGCCGGTCCGAAGCGGATCACAGTACCAGAAAACGCAAAGGGTTGATTAAGCGTGACGGCCTTCGCTCAAAGTACAAGGAGACACACATGATTGACCGAAGATCGATTCACAACAACGAAGTTCCTGAGAATGATGCCTTCCTTAATCTGATTTCTCTCAGTTGGGAATCAATCGCCGAGTTCGGCGTACGATTGCTATCTCCATTCTGGTCGCGGAGTCGTGACGATGGATGAAATAGCAATACTAGGCGGAATTCCTGACGGCGAGTTTGCGCCCGAAGGCGATCTAAAAAATGGCGAAGCTGGTCGTTGGGATGAAATGATTGCAAATCAAGTAAGAGAATACGATCCGCAGAACCAACTCATTCTTCTTGTCCAGCGTTCTAACGGTGCCGAGGAGTTATTGCCAAACCGAACCCTCAGCCTGTGGACAACGCTGCACCCAAATCCGCCGATCAGAACCGCGCTGTCGCCAAGCGCGCTACAGTCACAAGGACCAGAGGTGGCTGGAAAAGCTCCAGACCATGCTGGCGCCTCTGGTGCGTCAGGGGACGCCATAGGCCTATTGACGCGCTTGTCATACCCTTTGTAACCGCGCATCGATCGCCATCAGCGTCGATCGCAAAGTATTGAATATCGTTTTCAAGGCTGTGGCTGACAGCGCGAGTATCCCTTTAATAGCCGTGATAGCGCTCCGGATTTCTTCTGCTGCCTCAGGCTTCGACGAGAATTTCTTCCTTGCAGTGGAAAGGTTATTCTTCGGCATAGTGCTTTTGCCGGGACTGCACCACAACGTGGTAAGGAAAGCTCACTCCGCAGTAGTTGTAGCGTTTTGTGATCGATGGTCATTTGAGGGGCTTAGGAATCTCCGGTTCTTTGCGGCAAGCCATCCTCGTCAACCCAGGTGAGCGCTCTCAGCCGTTCTCTCACGGTTTGAAGACAGCGGTCCCCTTCTTCAATGAATGGAAAATGACCGCTATTCTCGAAGATTGCCAGTCGCGACTTGCGGACGCGCAATGCAAGCGCTCGGCTCCTTGAGCAGGTGGTGTAATCCAGTCATGTCGTTGGGTGCCGGTTCTTTGAACTCGTCAGGGCAAGCTTTTCAAGGGTCAGCGAAGGAAGCTCGGTCCTTCACATAAGAAGGTGGTACTTTTGATTGGAACCGATTGAGTAGTGCGGCAATGCTGAAGGTGACTGGGGGTGTCGGAATAATGAGAAAAGGACAAGTACCGAATCACAGACAACCTTAGCCAGGATATCGCCTTTAGATAGCCCTATAACTTCTGACGCGATAGACTGTCCATCACGTAATAGGATCTTCAGGTATTGTTTCGCAGGTGACTCCACTCGAGATAGGAGAGCGATATGAACAAAGCAGGTTTGTTTTCGCGACGTGAGATGATTAAGAGCAGCGTGCTGGCGGCCGGAGCGCTTCCGTCAATCACCCGGAGCGCATCACCGATGATCTGCCGAGAGGGCGATGACCCGTGGCGCGGCCTGAAAGTCGGAGTTGCCTCTTACACCTTGAGGAAGATGCCGGTCGAAGCAGCGATCAAAGCGATTCAGCGCGTGGGTTTGAAATACGTCTCGATCAAAGATTTTCACTTGCCGCTGAAGAGCACGTTGGAACAGCGCCGAGCCGTTGCGCAAAAGTTTAAAGATGCAGGAATCATTTCTCTGAGTTGCGGCAATGTTTCTATGGAAAACAACGAAGGAAACATTCGCCAGGCTTTTGAATACGCAAGGGACATCGGATTGCCTACCATTGTTTGCAGCCCCCATCCTGACTCGATGCCGATTCTGGACCGAATGGTAAAAGAGTTCAACATCAGGCTAGCGATCCACAACCACGGACCCGAAGACAAGCGCTTCCCCTCGCCTTACGATGTCTGGAAAGCAGTGCAGCCTTACGACGCGCGTATCGGACTCTGCATTGATGTTGGTCATACGGCTCGCGCAAAAGTCGATCCGGCAGAAGCGATAGTGAAGTGCCGCGCGCGTCTGTACGATATGCACTTCAAGGATATAGCCAGCCTGGACCCGAAGGCTGAAACAGTCGAAGCCGGGCGTGGCGTCCTTGACCTGCAGGCAATC
>DATFXM010000010.1:0-30053 GCA_035315885.1 Blastocatellia bacterium | reverse complement strand
CCGCCGCTACATCGTCAGCCAGCGTCGAGTGTTCGTCGGCGCCCTCACCCGGCGCGACTTCATCGAGCACCGGGTTGGCCGCGAGCTCCGCAGTGACCATGTCTGCAAGCTCGAGCTTGGTCATCGCAAGAAGCTCGATGCGCTGCCGCATCTGCGGCGTTAGCACGAGGCGTTGTGAGAGGCTTGTTGTTAAATGCGGCTTGACCGACATACCCTTGAACTCGGAGACCGGCGTTTCATCTCAGACAATGCGGTTCTCAGCCGCGAATGCCTGACTCCCGATCACTACATCCTGAAGTTCTCCCCCAAATATACTCGTCGTACTTCCTCGTCGCGGGTTAATGTGTCGGGTGTTCCCGCTCTGAATATCCGACCGTCGTTAATTATATACGCTCTGTCCGTTATGGCTAGAGTCTCACGCACGTTGTGATCAGTGATTAAGACTCCGATTCCGCGCTCTTTCAGCTTCTGAAGTATTCCCTGTATATCGATAACCGCTATCGGATCGATCCCGGCGAACGGTTCATCCAGCAAAATGAATCGGGGTTCGATTACAAGGCATCGCGCGATTTCGGTTCGCCGGCGTTCACCGCCTGATAGCTGATACGCCTTCGTGTGACGAACGTAAGCGATGTCCAACTCGTCAAGCAACACCTCGAGCTGGTGATCCCGCTCCTGCTTGGTGAGAGGCAACGTTTCAAGCACCAGCAGGATGTTCTCTTCAACCGTCAGCTTGCGAAATACCGACGCCTCCTGCGGTAGATAACTGATTCCATCACGCGCGCGCAGATACATCGGCATGCGCGTAACCTCTTTGCCATCCAGAAGTATTTTGCCGCTGTCGGGGCGCTCGAGTCCCACAACCATATAAAAAATGGTCGTCTTGCCCGCGCCGTTCGGCCCAAGCAGCCCGACAATTTCTCCCTGTCTGATATCCAGCGAGACGTTGTTGACAACGACTCTCTTCCGATAAGCCTTGCGCAGGCCCTCGGCTGCCAGAATGCTTGCCTGCTGAATGGAACTCTCTGCGGGTGCGGTGGTTTGGATTTGGCTCAGACTGTTAGATTGCGAATCGGCAACAGCCACTTCTTTCGACATCAGCGACGCTCTTCATTGCCTTTTTTCTTTACTGCTTAATGCTTGCCCATCCGATGAATCGTTCGCACGCGCCCTGTACCCTGTTGATTTTCGACGAAAATCTTATCATCGCGACTGTAGAACGTCAATTGTGACCCCATCGTAGAACCCTTTTCGCTATCGTCAACACGCGCGGTTTTTCCGGTCAACACCGCTCGGCCGTCGTTCGAGGTATACGTGAGGTGGTCCCCAGTTCCGCGGCGGCCAGGCTGTATCAGAACTACGCTTCCTTCCGCGATGAGATGATCGACTTCATTGCTGTCCTGCTCAAGAAACACGTCCACTGAGTTCGCTTCGATGTAGTCGGTGCCGTGTCTCGCCTTGACCGAGCTCTCGTAGTGCACAAGCCTGTCGGCGTCCGAATACGTCATTCGATCGGACGTCGCAAAGCCCGGAGCGTCATCGTTCGCACGGTACTTGGACCCTTTCGACGTAGCGCGCTTCTTGTCGTCAGCCGTTTTTTGCTCGGGCTGTTGCCGCTCGTTGCCCGATCCCGGCTCCTGCTTTTTCACCTTGTACAGCGCGCTCTCGACGTGCCCTATCGCCACCATTCGCTTTTCGTTCTGGTACATCTCGATGCGGTCGGCCTTCACGAAGTTATCGTCTTGCCAGCCTCGCGCATTCACAGTGTACACCGCAATGCCATCCTCATTCTTTCCGTCAGCGCGCTCCGCGGTGATGAAAACTGGAGACTTGGTGTTGCTGAACGGCGTCGAGTTGTTGGTAGTGTCGCGGCTGTAGTACGTAGTTCGAACGTCTCCTCGAGCATGCGTTTCGTCGTTCTGCCGATCGTAGTCAATTTCATCAGCCTGCGTTCGAGCCTTTTCATCCCAGCCCATCGGCCGGCCGCCTCTCAACTGCAGGTATTCCTTCTGCCCGTCGTACAGAGCCCGGTCTGCCGTTCCGTGGCGATCGCCTTCTTCATACTTGAAGTCGCCCTCCTGCGCCGCGCGTTCTATGTCTTGAGTGTCTTCCAGGAAATCGGCAGTGAGGCGCTTACTCGTGGTGATGCGCGGAGGATGACGGTTCGGAACCATGCTGTCGGCCTGCGTGCGCACTCCGCCGCTCGCGGTGTAGGTCTTCATCTTGTTGTCGTGATCGAAGAACACCGCATTCATTCGCGGCGCGGCGATGGTTTTTTTGTCGGCCTTGGGATCAGCTCTCACCGGCGTCACGGTCAACAGCGCGCTGCCTACGGCATCGGCCGTCTTTATGTTTTTTCCGTCAGGCTGGAACTGAAGGACAATGGTATCGGCGTTCAACTGGCGCTCGGCTGGATTCTTGGTCGCAGCCACGGCGGGGGGATGCGCTTTTACAACAGCGTGGCCGGTAGCGGTCAACGTCTGCAGAACGCTTCCAGTGACGCTTTCTTCAAAATTCGCTTCCATCTGGTCGGCAGAAGCCTCGCGCGGCGCACCCTCTCCCAACGAGCGCGAACTCGAGCCGCCCATCGCCACACCTCGCACGAGTTGATGCGAGGGACCAAAGAAAAAGTCCATGTCGGGCGAACGAAGCTCCCCACGGTCCTTCTGCTCGAGATAAGAACTACCGCGCGCCTCGATGCGCTCGATGTGATTGGACGCATCGGTGTAAGCGATCATTCTGTCTGCGCGAGCCTCGTCCTCCCCCTGGGTCACCCGCACGTTTTGTTCGACGGTTACGCGGTGCTCCTTCTTCTCCAGAAGCGCAGTTACCCCCTGAATGCGAGTCGGCTTCTTGGAGACAGGCGTCGTCGACGGTCCGGTCCTCCTGGATCCGCGCGACCTCGAATCCTGGGCTTCGCCTCGGGCGAGCGCTGCCTCGCGGCGCGCCTTCTTGCGTTGACGCTTCTCCGCTTTTCTCGCGGCCCGCTCCTCGGCGGTCCTTTCGGGCTTGTTGCTCTTCGTAGCCGCGTCATTCGAGGCATGCTGGTGCTCGCCATCTGAGTCAGACTTCTCCGACTGATTGTCTTTGATGGTCACATCAACATCTTGAAGGAGCCTCACGCGTTCGGCGTCCGCCTCGAGAAACAAGCCTGTCGCTTTGCCTGAGAAGTTTCTTCCTTCAAACTCGACAGGCTTATCGGTCTCGACGGTGTTGGCGTTTTGTTTGTAATGAAGATATTCGGTTTTGACGGTCAATCCGTCTGACGTCTTTACGACTACGTTGGTTATGAACTCGGCATCGAGCTTATCGAGGTCCGAGGGGTTGCTGACCTTGGCGCGTTCGGCGGTGACGAAGTCGTGACGTTTGTTGTCGGTTCCGAACGACTCGAGGGTTACCCCTTCGAGCTCGTGAGTTCCGTCGGAGTACGAGCGATCGGTCTGCGAAGTAAGGATGAAGCGGACCTGACCGTGGACTTCGTGGGCGTAGCGTGTGTTGTTGAACACGGCTACGACCGATCCTTTGAGCTTAGGAGATTGCTGTTGCTGATCCGCACGTTTGTTTTTTATTAGCAGGTATACAGCGAGAGCTGCAGCGACTGAAAGGAAGAGGGCAAGCGCCAAATACCTGCTCGCGGATAACAACCTGGTACGTAGCATAATTGCAGCCGGTCAGCTTTGATCAGATTGAGATTCTTGCACATCGCAACCGAGGGTGTCGATTCGATGAGGAGATGAGGGATGAGGAGAAGAAGGGGCGAATGGGCGAAGCGGGGACGCGGGGACGCGGGGGCGCGGCGACGTGGGGGCGCGGAGATGCGGCGACGTGGCGGGCGGAGATGCGGGGATACGGCGACGTGGCGGGCGGAGATGCGGGGATGCGTTGACGGGGCTACGCGGAGAGCAGCGAAAGGTACGCGCTACGATCATGGAGTTTCTCCCGGTCGCCCCTTCGCCCCTTCGCCTCCGCTTCCCCTCATCTCCCCCTTAGCTTCGCCAGCGCAGGGTTACGGGTCCGGAAATCGGATGAACGGCTGAGATCCCGGTCTTCCTGCTTTCGAGGTAACGAGATTTGAGTTGGAAGTACCAGCGAGCCGGACGATCCGCATCATCTATCAACATCATCGCCGGATGATGCGCTAGACCCAGAGCCTGCTTCTCCATTGTGCGTTGATCCTGGCGAATAAACTTGCGAGCGAAGAATCTGAACAATGGGACTACAAGGCTGGTTCCGAATATGTTCCAGGCTGCGCAAAAGTCGAGTCGGCTCCGGTCCGATGCGATCGGCGTCACGATTGCCCGGCTGGTGAACCAATATCGCCCGCAACGCACCATCTCCACTCTCGTGCTGGGTAGGGTGAATTCAATGGTGGACGTGATTGGCTCGCCGTATACCCGAAGCAGTTTGTACGGCGCGCTGTTGCTCGAAGGCGCGTGAGCACAAATCCGAAAACCATCTGGTATCGGTTCGAAGATCTTCTGCTTCGCGTGAATGCTCTTTTGATTGCGCCACCACCATGCCCGGTGTACGAAAGGTCCGTGAGCTGGATCCATCAAACCAATGATGGCGTGATCGATATTGCACGGAAGCTCGGCAGTCAGGTGGGTGAGCTGGTAACGACTGCTGAATACCGGCAGCTCCGGCACCGGTGGTGCTTCGCGCTGCGGTGAGTCGCGATCCTCAATGAACACCCAGATGTACCCGTCGCGGTCCTCACTCTTGAACCAGCCGGCTCGAATGCGATCCAGCTTAAGCGTGTCGTCATCAATTAAGGAGGGAATCTCGCGGCATTGACCGGTCGCGGTGTCGAAGCGCCAGCCGTGATAGCAACACTCGACCGTAGATCCTTCCACCCTTCCGAACCTCAGAGGTATTCCGCGATGAGGGCAGCTATCAAGAAGCGCGAACGCTCGTCCTGACTGGTCGCGTCCGATCACCAGCGGTTTGCCCAGCAAGGTTGTTCCCTTGAGCTGTAGGCGTCGCAACTTCTTGCTGAGCATAGCGGGATACCAGAACCCGGTCAGCATGGCGCCTTCCGCCCGCACTCTGTCGATTGAATCGCTCATCGAAGTCTTAGTTGCTGGTCAGTTGAAGTTGACGTGGAAGAACAGGGTAATCTAACACGTAGGCGCGCCCAATGCGAACGATGAAGAGGAGGAGGGCGAAGGGGCGCGGTGACGCGGAGAAGGGAAGGGAGAAATTCAGAAGTCCTTACTCAGCACTCAGCACTCGCTTACCACTCTGGTCTTTCGATGTTTATTTCATCGTTGATCGAGGTGAACCACATCGTAGCCTCACCCCACGGCGCATGAAGCATCAGCCGGCGCACGAAACTATCTTCTTTTGCGATGCAAGCCTCTATTTTGCCGGTTTCCTTCCGGTCGCTTACCGTAAACTGATACACCACCGTATCAAAACCATCGATCAGTTCATGAGCTACCATCCTTCCGGTTATCGACGGCGCTCTTAGCGACAACACATCCCTGAATAGTACCCGTGGATCCATGTTGTCGACACTGATGCTGTTGATCGTCGGCGCAATCGAGCTGGCCTGCCACGGACCGCTGCGCTCTTTTACATAAAAGTCGCGCCCGATCATTATCACTTCAACATCGTCCGCCAGAATACGCATCCGACGATTCGGCTTTATCGTCTCTATCAAAATCTCCCGCATTCTGTTTCCACTGCTGAGCTGCATTCGCAAGCGGAGCGAATTTGCCGAGGCAAGCTGATTCAATGCGGCGTAGAGTACACCTCGCGCATTCGGAATCGTTGCTGCCGTGAAGTCCGATCTCGACTTGCCACCTTCTTCATCGGAAGCCAGCATATGCACCCTGGCACTCTTGGGTGGCATCACATCGTCGGTTGTCATTCGCGGAGCTCTCAACCCTTCTGATTCCTGCACCCGTCCGCCGACTGCTTGCGTCTGCATGCAGAGAAGTCCTGCCATGAGCGTGATCAATAGTGGCATTCGCATGATGATCTTTCGGGAAGAGGGGCGCGCAGACTATAGGGGCAGAAAATGCCTAAGGGTAAAATCGGGACGTATTTGCGTCAAGAGTATTGTACGTCGTTTACGGCCCGCGTGGCCTGTCTCGGGGACACCATACGCAAAGAAGCGCGCGTTCGTCCCTCGATTGACACAATCCGAGCGACGTCGCTAGTATAAAACGCGCTTCATTGAGGCCGAACTTGTTTGCGGATGTGGCGGAATGGCAGACGCGCAGCGCTCAGGACGCTGTAGGAGCAATCCTGTGGAGGTTCAAGTCCTCTCATCCGCACCAAGAAAGTTCGATCTCTCAGTACTGAGTGCCTCAGACCAACTCAAACTATTGACCTCAGAACTTCCCTCGTGCTCCGTTTAACCATCTCGCCACAACGTGTACTCGAAGCGATTCCCGACTCTGCCGACCACGCTGTCGATCTTGCAGAGATCGCTCGCTCAGCCGGGGTTAACCCGTCACTCGAGCCCACGCTCAAAGAGTATCTTTCCGAATTCGCGCGAGTCCGCTTGATTCAATCGAGAGGCAATCGCTACTGGCGAGTCAAAACAACGAACCTGGTCATCGGAACTCTGAGTGGAACGAAATCAGGCCACGCGTTTGTTGTTCCCGATGATCCGGTCAAACGTGAACAGGGCGATCTCCACATCAACCGGCGCAGAATGGGAGCGGCGCTTCACGGCGATCGAGTGATTGCCCGAGTAGTCGGAAGAACGCGACGCGGTTTGGCTGGAAAAATCGAGGCGGTGTTGTGGTCAACTCACCGTACAGTTGTGGGGCGCTTGTTCCGAGCAGGACCGCAATGTTTCGTCTCACCAATGGACGAGCGTTTTCTGCACGAGATAAACGTCACTCCGGCAAATCGTGGGTACGCAGAAGACGGCGACATCGTCGTGGTAGAAATCACAGTCCCGGCTGATGCGGGTCGCTCACCCTGGGGTCGCGTGGTGGAGGTGCTCGGCACTTACGATACACCGGGAATCGATCTTCAAGTCATCATTCGCCAGCACAATCTTCCGCTCGAGTTTCCAGACGACGTTCTGCAGGAAGGAAATGCAATCGAAGATCACGTCGATGCAGTTCAGCTCGAAGGCAGAATCGATTTGCGCAACGAAATAACCGTCACAATCGACGGCGAAACCGCGCGCGATTTCGACGATGCGGTGTCACTAAAGACGCTGCCAAACGGGCGACTGCAACTCGGCGTGCACATCGCCGACGTCGGGTACTACGTAAGCGAGGGCAGCAGGCTGGATGAAGAGGCATTTCGACGCGGCACTTCGGTTTATTTTCCGGAGCACGCCATTCCGATGCTCCCGGAACGCCTGTCAAATGGCATCTGCTCTCTGAATCCCCGAGTCGATCGTCTCACCATGTCCGTCCTGGCCGAACTGGACCTCACTGGCCGCATAGTAGATTATCGCCTCGCGCCGACTGTCATTCGAAGCAACGAACGCATGACTTACACGGCTGTGAACGAGATCCTACAGAATCCTCAGGGGCCCGAGAGCGAACAATACAGCCAAGTGAAGGACATGCTCGTTGAGATGCACAAGCTGGCGCTTGTGTTGATCGAGCGTCGAGAGAAGCGCGGGGCAATTGACTTCAATCTGCCCGAGGCTGAGTTGTTGTTCAACGACGAAGGCCAAATCGGCGGAATCGTCAGGTCCGAGAGGAATATTGCTCATCGGCTCATCGAGGAATTCATGCTCCTGGCTAACGAGACGGTCGCCACTCATCTTGATTCACTTGGAGTGCCGCTGCTCTATCGTATTCACGAGGAGCCGAACATTTTGAAGGTCGAGGAATTCGCCGAGATCGCTGCCTCATTCGGTCACAAATTCTCAATGCACGGACCGGTGCCCCAGCGAGGCTTCCAGCACCTGGCCAAACAAATCGCGGGCACACCGCAGGAGAGAATGCTGTCGTACTTGATGCTGCGCTCGATGCAACGGGCGCGCTACACGCCTCGAAACGAAGGCCACTTTGGTCTCGCAATGACTACCTACACGCATTTCACCTCTCCCATTCGACGTTACCCTGATCTCGTGGTGCATCGAATCCTTCGCGAAGTGCTCGAGCAATCTGATTCTGTAACTGAGCTCGGTATCGATCCCGGAAAGAAGCAGGCGTTGAATCGCATTTCCGCTGCGCTGCTTTCAGAGGAGCGTGAGACACAGCTTCGGCGCACGTTGGAGTTCATAGGCGAGCATTCGAGCGAGCGTGAACGCGATGCCGACGAGGCCGAGCGGGAGCTGATGGATTGGCGCCGCGCCGAATTCATGGCCGGCCAAGTGGGACAGCGCTTCGGCGGGGTAATCAGCTCGGTGCACGAATATGGGTTTTTTGTGGAGCTGATCGACGTGTTCGTCGAAGGACTGGTCCACGTTGCTACGCTCACTGATGACTTGTACCTGTACGAAGAGCGCAAACATCGGCTGGTTGGCCAACGCTCTGGAAAAGTGTTCAGGCTGGGTGACGTGGTAGAAGTGTTAGTGGACCGAGTGGATCGGGCCAGACATAAAGTGGACTTTTCTGTAGCCTAAGACCCGTAAGAAAACGGGCAAATCCGCACAATCTTGCGCGAGCGGTTTGACTGCTCGGGACGCGGCTTGGTAGCTTACGCAGTTGCGAGCCCCCTCGTAGCGCAGTCCGGTGACACGCCACGGCCGCGACTTGACTGTTCCTCGAAAAGACAATTCATCGGCAGTTGAAACTGAGTACCCACGAAGTTGGCAGGCCTGCCGGAGGAGGATCCGATGAAGAAGGTCATTTCACTGCTCGTTATTTTCGCCGTTACGGCGACTCCACTATTCGCCAAGGAAGGCCAACAGGTAGTAAAGCCGTTCACGATTGAAGAACTCCTGAAAGTGCGCCGCGTCGCCGACCCACAACTCTCACCTGACGGGCGCTGGATTGCTTACACGATTACCGATACTGACAAGTCAGCTAACAATAGGTCTACGCAGATCTACCTTATGTCGGTCGACGGCAGCGATTCGCGGCCGTTGACTACGGAGAAGGCTTCTTCTGCCTCGCCGCGATGGTCACCCGATGGAAAGCGACTGGCATTCGTGTCTGCTCGCGACGGTCAATCGCAAGTCTGGACGCTCGACATCGCAAGTCGCGAGACGAAGAAACTCACCAGCATCTCTACCGGTGCCGATGCACCTGTCTGGTCTCCTGATGGGAAGTTGGTGGCGTTTGTGTCAGAAGTCTATCCCGAATGCTCGAATGACGAGTGTAACAAGAAGCGCGCGGATCAGGAGGAAGCGAGCAAGGTCAAGGCCAAGATTGTAGATCGGTTGTTGTTCCGGCACTGGAATTCATGGAAGGACGGCAAGAGGACTCACGTCTTTGTTGTATCGAATGATACCGGCGAAACGAAGGACCTGACACCGGGTGACTGGGATGCGCCGCCGTTTTCGCTTGGCGGGCCGGTCGACTATGCATTCTCCCCCGATTCGAAGGAGCTTGCGTTTGCGCGCAACACGGACAAATTCGAAGCGCGATCTACGAACAGCGATATCTTTGTCGTGCCGGTGACCGGAGGTGACTCGCGGAGGATAACAAGCGAGAACCCCGCTGGGGATTTATCGCCGCAGTATTCGCCCGACGGCCGATATCTGGCTTACCGGGCACAAGCGCAGCCGGGGTTTGAATCAGATCGATGGCGGCTGGTGCTCTATGACCGCCACACCGGTCAGATTCGTTCGCTCACCGAGCAATTCGATTCGTCGGTGGAAGGCTTTGAGTTTTCACCCGACAGCCAAACGATTTTTTTCACCGCGGTTGAGCGAGGACGACAGCCGGTCTTTGAAATACCTTTGAGCGGAGGCGCGGTCAGGAAAGTGATAACTGACGGCTTCAACGATGACCTGCAGTTGACCTCCGACGGCAAGACGATGGTGTTCACGCGGCAGAGCGCCACGCGGCCGATCGAGATATACAAGGCAACTCCAGGTTCGGCCGGCGTGACTCAGTTGACTAAGACAAACGATGGATTCTTGACGGAGTTCGCGTTGCGACCGCTCGAGGATGTGACGTGGGAAGGTGCAGCGGGAGCAAAGGTGCACGGGTTCATCACGAAGCCCGCGAACTTTTCAGCATCCAGAAAATATCCTTTGCTGGTATTGATACACGGCGGGCCGCAGGGTTCGTGGAATGACTCGTGGAGTTACCGTTGGAACCCTCAGGTCTTTGCGGCGGCCGGTTATGTGGTGTTTACGCCGAATCCGCGAGGCTCATTTGGCTACGGGCAGAAGTTTGTAGACGAGATTTCGGGGGACTGGGGAGGCAAGGTTTACACGGACATCATGAATGGTGTTGCGTACGTGACCTCGCTGCCCTATGTAGACCGCGAGAGGATCGGAGCCGCCGGCGGCAGCTATGGCGGCTACATGGTGAACTGGCTCGAGGGTCACAACAGCGACTCGAGATTCAAGTTCAAGGCGCTGGTGTCACACGCCGGCGTATTCAATCTCGTCAGCATGTACGGCGCTACCGAAGAGATTTGGTTTCCCGAATGGGAGTTCAAAGGCATGCCGTGGACCAATCTCGAGATGTATGCGAGATGGTCGCCTCACAATTTTGTGAAGGAATTCAAGACTCCATGTCTGGTGATTCACGGAGAGCGCGACTACCGAGTTCCGGTAGGGGAGGGACTGCAGTTGTTCACCGCCCTGCAGAGACAAGGAGTGGACTCGAAGCTGCTTGTCTATCCCGATGAAGGACACTGGGTGTTGAAACCGCAGAACTCGGAATTGTGGTACAACACCGTGCTTGAGTGGTTCGACTCACATCTGAAGCCGGTTAGGGATCAGGGGTGAGTTGCGTAGCGGGGACGCGGAGAGGAAAGACGCGGAGAGAGCGGCAACTGGCCCAACGCTACAGTCATGGAGTTTTCCGGATCGCCCCTTCGCCCCTTCGATCCGGCGTCCCCGCGTCGCTCCTCCCCGCGTCTCCCCTTCGCGCCGCCGCCACTCACTCTGAACACGCGGTGAGCATGCTCAAAAGCGAACCGCCTCCGTGTCTGACGCGAAGGCTCAGTTGGGATTCCAAATCAGACAAGGTCATGTCATCCAGGAAAGTGTTCCCGGACTTCAGACAAGCCTGCTCGGGGACGATCAGAAACTCACCTTCGATCTGTTTGCGAGCTGCGACTACATCTCCGCCGGCCACGAGTCCAGCCACCGTAATCTCTTCTCCAAAAAACCTGTTCTTTAATGCAATCGTCTTGAGCCTGGTCTTCAATTGCGAGTTGACCTGCTCTATGAACTCAGACAAGATCGGAAAGAACAACTCGCCAGTTGCAACCGTTCCTCGCAAAGAGCCTGGTTTCAAATCGAATCTCTTCGCCAGGTTGCCTCTTAGCACCGAGCGCGCGGCACTGACGAATCGCCTGACCATCCCCACCCCGTCTTCAATCTGTGGATAGCGGCCGTAATGACCGCGAGCGGGAAGCGGAATCCCTGCGCGCAGGTAGAATTCGTCCGCCAGAAAAACAAACGTCTGTTGAAAACGGCGCCGGAAGTTACGTTGAAGCGGAGTTATCGACTCGATCAGCGAGCGAGAGAACTCCGGAGTCACCGGAGTCATGCGGTCGCGATAGTTGTGCAAACTCGTAAACACCACCGGCACGATCGCGACGCTGGAAAGGTGGGGATGCAATTCCGCCAGGTCGGCTATTGTCTTGAACAGAACTTCGCCGTCATTAATCGTGGGACAGAGCACTATCTGAGCGTGCAGGTCTATCCCGTGTTCGGCCAGGAAGCGCATCTTTGCAATCACGTCATCGGGTCGTTTTCTTCCGAGCAAGTACTGTCTGACCTGCGGATCGGTTGCGTGCACGGACACGTACTGCGGCGACAACCGCTGCTCCACTATGCGTTCCAATTCCATCCTGGAGATCGACGACATTGTGGTGTAGTTGCCGTGAAGGAAGGAGAGGCGAATGTCCTCGTCTTTGAAAAAGAGAGATTCGCGAGCCCCTTGCGGGTTCTGATTGCAGAAACAAAAGATGCAGTCGTTGGCGCACTGTCTGGGCGAAAAGTATTTAAAGTCTAAACCCCAGACCTCGCCCTCGGAGATTTCAACCTGTACCTCGCGCGTTTCACCTGCGTTGTCGACAATCGCCAAAGACACCCTGTCTTCGGAACCAGTGTAAAACTGAAAATCGATGAAGTCGCGGATTGGGTGATCGTTGACCTTCAATATTCGGTCGCCAGGTGAGATGGCGGCCCGTTCGCCAAGGGTTAAGGGATCTACGGCGGTTACTACTACTCCACGCTCTTTGGTGGGGGAGTTGATCGGATATAAGGTTTCGAAAAGCTCGGTGTACATAAAAGCTGGATTATAGCAAAAGGCCCATCACCTTTCCGTGTAGAACCGAAGGTTGATGGGCATCTTTGCGCTGAACTCAGTCGGCTCGCTCGGGCCAGAACCCCTTTAAAGCAGCGAGTCAATCGGGTGATACGTCAGACCTTGATCAGTTGCTATTGCCTCGTAGACAACTCTTCCCCTGTAGGTATTAGCCCCGCGTTTCAAATGAGGGTTACGTTTGAACCCTTCGGCGGCTCCATACTTCGCCAGTTGCAGGGCGAAGGGTAACGTCGCGTTGGTGAGCGCAAACGTCGACGTGCGAGGAACTGCACCCGGCATGTTCGTGACGCCGTAGTGAAGTACGTTCTCGACGTAGTAAGTCGGCTGGCTGTGAGTCGTCGGCTTTGTAGTTTCGATGCAGCCGCCCTGATCAACCGCTACATCGACTATTACCGAGCCTCGCGGCATCGCCTTCAACATCCCGCGCGTTACCAGTTTGGGCGCGGCCGCTCCGGGTACCAGAACAGCTCCCACCACCAGATCCGATTTTGCGACCGAATCTGCAATCGTGTACGGGTTTGACGCCAGCGTTTTTATTCGACTGCCAAAGATGTCGTCCAGGTATCGTAGCCGTTCAAGATCACGATCGATAATTGTCACTGCGGCTCCCATTCCGACCGCCATCTTTGCCGCGTTGGTGCCCACCACTCCGCCACCGATTATCGTCACCCGACCTGGCGCTACACCGGGGACACCCCCAAGCAGTACTCCACGACCGCCGTTTATCTGTTCGAGGTAGAACGCGCCGATTTGAATCGACATGCGGCCGGCAACTTCGCTCATCGGCGTCAGGAGCGGCAGATGACCCTGATCGTTGGTGATCGTCTCGTACGCAACGCCAATCACGCCGCTATCGAGCATAGCTTTCGTGAGTTCACGAGCCGGCGCCAGGTGAAGATAGGTAAAAAGGATCAGGTCTTCTCGAAGAAACCGGTACTCCTGTGCAATCGGTTCCTTGACCTTAACCACCATGTTAGCTCGCGACCAGACTTCATCCGCGGTCTTAACGATCTCGGCGCCGGCTTCGATGAATTCGTCATCGGTAGTCCCGGATCCTTCGCCGGCCTTTTGTTCGACCAGCACTTTGTGACCCGCGGTGGTTAATGCTTTGACTCCGGCCGGAACAAGCCCGACCCGAAACTCGTTGTCTTTAACTTCTTTTGGTAATCCGACGTTCATAGGAAGTTCTGAGTACCGAGTTCTGAGTAGTATTGTGATTGAAGTTCTGAGTACCTATTGTGAATTCTGTTCTGACAGAACTCAGTACTCAGAACTAATCTATTTGTGCTCGCTGCAGTTTTCCAGAGTAATCTACGTACACTGCCTTCCATTCGGAGAATATGTCCAGCACTTGAGTCCCACCTTCGCGATGGCCGTTCCCGGTAGCTTTGGTCCCGCCAAACGGCAAATGAACCTCAGCTCCAATCGTCGACGCGTTCACGTAGAAGATCCCGGTCTGAACATCCTCCATCGCGCGAAACGCACGGTTGGTGTCGCGAGTGTAGATCGACGCCGACAACCCATATCGTACACCGTTCGCTATCTCGATCGCATGATCCAGATCGCGGCACTCGATCAGCGAAACCACCGGACCGAATATCTCTTCCTGCGCAATCCGCATTTTGGCGTCGACTCCGGCAAAGACGGTCGGTTCGATAAAAAAGCCATGTTTGAGATCGCCCTTTTCCACCCGCTTGCCGCCGCATAGAAGCCTGGCGCGGTCTTCGTTTGTTCCTATTTCGACGTAGCCCAGGACTTTCTCTGCCGCGTCCTGATTGATGACCGGCCCGACGTCGGACTTGTCATTCAAACCAGGCCCAAGCTTCAAGCCCTTCGCCCCGTCAACCAGCATGCTCGCGAACTTGCGAGAGACCTTCTTGTGGACCACCACTCTCGACGCTGCGGTGCAGCGCTGCCCCGTAGTTCCAAACGCTCCCCACAGCACACCCTCGAGGGCGAGATCGAGGTCGGCGTCATCCATTATCATCACGACGTTTTTTCCGCCCATTTCGAGCGAGCAGAGCTTGTCGTTTGCCGCAGCTGCTTGCCCAACGATTCGCCCGACATCGGTCGAGCCGGTGAAGGAAATCAATCTGACAAGAGGGTGGTTTACAAGCCCGGCGCCCGCTACTTCGCCATGTCCGCCTACGATGTTGAGAACCCCAGCCGGGACTCCTGCATCGGTCAATGCCTGCACAAAGTTGTAAGTTGAAAGCGGCGTGTCTTCCGCGGGCTTGATCACCACGGTGTTCCCGCAAACAAGTGCCGGCAGAATCTTCCAGGAAGGTATAGCCATCGGAAAATTCCACGGTGTAATGAGTGCGCAAACACCGATGGGCTCACGAACGCACATCGCGTACTTGTTAGGCAGCTCGGCCTTGGTGGTGTAGCCGTGGAGTCGCCGCCCCTCGCCGGCGATGAAGTACGTCATATCGATCGCTTCCTGAACGTCTCCGCGAGTCTCCGCGAGTACCTTACCCATCTCGCGCGTCATGTCGGCCGCGAAAGCCTCTTTTCGTTGGATGAGGATTTCGCCCGCCTTGAAGAGTATTTCAGCTCTTCTTGGAGCGGGCACTTTGCGCCACGTCTTGAACGCCTCAGAAGCGGCTTGCACGGCGTTGTCCACGTCCTGCGCTGTCGAGGCCGGGAATCGTCCGATCAGTTCGCGGGTGTCTGCGGGATTGCGATTTTCAATGTAGTCGTTTGACGAAGGGGCGACCCACACTCCGTCGATGAAATTCCGATAAGTAGTGCTTACCTTTGAAGCTGGCTTAGCCATTGCTGCGTATCTCCTTTCTGTTCAGCCGCGCGCGGCATGAGAAAGGCGTTCGTAGAAGAAGGAGGATATTTATGACATGCATAGCAGGGAGTTGTCTGGTCCGGTGGCCTACCCTTTTTTGGATGATGCGCGGGCATCGGAGCAACTCCTGAATCCGGCGCGTGGCATACCCAACAGGACTCGCGGGTTGTGTCTCGACTGACCCCGGCGTGTTCGGGCCGATCGGTCATGGGCTTTGGATGGCGGCTGAACACTGAAAGGACGACGAAAAGCCCGATGACAGACAGCGCCATTGCCGCGAAGAGGAGGTCCTTTTTATTCATACGCCGGATGCGACGGCTATTCTAGCAGGCAATGTCGCAAAACAGTAGGCAGTAGGCAGTAGGCAGTAGACAGTAAGGCGCTGGGTGTGAGCGGATTGCACCCGGGAGTAATGAACGATTGATTAAGTTCTCAGGCGGGCTGA
The DNA here is from genome assembly GCA_035315885.1 of Blastocatellia bacterium. Taxonomy (GTDB): domain Bacteria; phylum Acidobacteriota; class Blastocatellia; order UBA7656; family UBA7656; genus DATFXM01. Next base: position 14,425 of record DATFXM010000010.1, on the reverse strand, counting down.
ATACTCACGTTCACAAGCTACTGCCTACTGCCTACTGCATATTCCCTACTCACCGTTTCCACGTGACGCAGCCATCGACAGTAGCGCCGGTCTCGACCCGACGTGACATCGGCAAACACGTTCTGGATCTGTTCGGTGATCGATCCTCGCTTTCCGCCACCAACCGGTTGTTCGTCCACCTCGCGAATCGGAGTCACCTCCGCCGCAGTCCCCGTCAAAAAAGCCTCATCCGCATTCAGCAGCTCTTCAAGAGTCACCGATCCGATCTCCACCGGATAACCCAGATCTCGAGCTATCTCGATCACCGAATCTCGCGTGATCCCCATCAGAATCGACGAGTCTTGATCGTTTGTCAGGAGCCGGCCACCTTTTACAACGAATAGATTCTCGCCGGAGCCTTCGGCCAGATTTCCGGCCGCATCGAGCAGCAATGCCTCGTCGTAGCCCCGCCTCAACGCGTCGCGCACTGCGAGAATCGAATTCAAATATTGCCCGCACGCCTTGGCCGTAGTGGGCAGCATACTCGAATGCAGTTTTACCCAAGGCGAGATCGTGACACGCACCCCGGTCACCACACTTTCATTCCCCAGCAGCGGAGACCAGGGCCAGGTCAGAATCGCCACTTCCAGCCGGCAAGCGCGTGGATCAAGGCCAAGCACTCCACTTCCGAAAAAACAAATGGGACGCACGTAGCACGCTTCAAATTCGTTCAACGCGATCGTTTCGCAAACCGCCTCCTCCAGTTGAACCGCGGTATACGGGATATCAATCCCGTGTATGACGGCCGAGTCAAACAACCTCGCGATGTGTTCTTCGAGGCGAAACACCGCAGGCCCCTCTTCGGTTTCGTAACAACGGATGCCTTCGAATACTCCCGTGCCGTAGTGAAGCGCATGCGCAGAAATGTGAACCTGCGCGTCGTCCCATCGCACGGGGCGACCGTTCATCCAAATCCATTTGGACCGATCAAACGACATTTCGCGCCGCCTCCTCTCTAGCATCAGTTTGCTCCGCGCCTTCACACAACAACCGGTAGTTGATCGCGTCCTGCAACGCCTGGAAACTGGCATCCAGGATGTTGTCCGATACTCCGACCGTCCTCCACGTTTGCACGCCGTCCGTGGTGTCGATCAACACCCGGACTCTCGCGGCGGTTGCGTTGCGAGGATTCAGTACTCGGACTTTGTAGTCAGTGAGGTGGATGCCGGACAGAGACTTGAACGAGCGCGTCAGAACCTTTCGCAGAGCGTGGTCCAACGCGTTCACCGGCCCGCGAGCATCGGCACTTGCCTCCTGTATCTGTCCCTCGAGGTTCACGCGGACGGTTGCCCTGGAACATTCCGCACCGCTTGAGTCTTTCTCGGCAGAGACCCGGTATGAGTCGAGCAAGAAGGGGGAGCGATAATTGCCAAGCGCCTGCTCGAGCAACAATCGAAAAGAGCCTTCGGCGGCTTCGAATTCAAAGCCCTGATGCTCCAGCTCCTTTACCCGGCGCACAAGCGACTTCAGCTCGGTCTCGTTTCCAGTCACGTCAACGCCCATCTCGGCGGCTTTGTAGAGCACATTACTCTTACCCGACAGATCGGATACGAGCACACGCCGTCGGTTGCCGGTGAGTTCGGGATCGACGTGTTCGTACGTGGAGGGATCGCGCATAACCGCGCTTACGTGAATTCCTCCTTTATGGGCGAATGCGCTACGGCCTACAAATGGCAGATGGTTTGCGTGCGGGAGATTCGCCAACTCTGCGACAAACCGCGAAGCGAAGGTGAGCATCGACAATCGCTCGCTGCCAATCGTGTCGCGGCCCAGCTTCAACTCGAGCGATGGAATTACCGAGCAAAGGTTGGCGTTTCCACAACGCTCGCCGTAACCGTTGATCGTCCCCTGAACCTGCGTAACTCCACCCTCGACAGCCGCCAGTGTGTTCGCGACCGCCAGCTCTGAATCGTTATGTGCGTGTATTCCGAGAGGAGCCTTCACCTCGCCGCTAACCAGCTTCACTACCACGCTCAGACGGCTGGTCAGCGTACCACCATTGGTATCGCATAATACGATCCAGTCGGCGCCCGCCTGCTGTGCGGCCTTGAGTGTGCGAAGCGCGTATTCAGGATTTGCGGCGAAGCCGTCGAAGAAATGTTCGGCGTCGTAGACGACTTCGAGTCCTTTCGAGCGGAGCCACGACACCGAAGCTGAGATTTTGTCGAGGTTGTCCTCGAGGGTGCTTCCGAGGGCCTTTTCAACGTGCAGATCCCAGGTCTTGCCGAAGATCGTCACCACCGGAGTGCCCGCGTCTACCAACGCGCGGAGGTTTGGATCATCCTCTACGCGGTTGCGCGGGTGACAAGTGCTCCCGAATGCTGCGAAGCGTGCATGCTTCAAGTGCAGGCCGCGAGCGCGTGTGAAGAATTCAGCATCGCGCGGATTCGAACCGGGCCAACCGCCTTCGATGTAGTCGACACCAAGCTCATCAAGTTTGCGCGCAACTGCGAGTTTATCCTCGACCGAAAAGGCCACGCCTTCGCCCTGGGTGCCGTCCCGCAATGTTGTATCGTAGATTGAGACTTTCATAGGAAGTCCTGAGTTCTGAGTTCTGAGTCGGAGTTCTGAGTACTAATCGATAACCCCTTCGAGGTCCCCACTCAGAACTCAGAACTTCTTAAGCACTGCGCCGGTGTTTGCCGAAGTAACCAGCGCAGCGTATCGCCTGAGATAAGGCCCGGAGATTGTCGTTTCAAATCTCGGCAGCGCTTTTAGTCTGGATGCGATCTCGTCACGATCGAGGTCTACTTCGAGCACATTCTTGCGAAGATCTATCGTGATGCGATCGCCATTTCTGACTGCGGCGATAGGGCCACCTGCTGCCGCTTCGGGCGAGATATGCCCGACTGACAGACCACGCGTGGCACCCGAGAAACGTCCATCGGTGATCAGCGCAACCTCGCGGCCAAGCCCCATCCCCGAAATGTTCGCGGTTGGAGCCAGCATCTCCTGCATGCCCGGTCCGCCACGAGGTCCTTCGTACCTGATCACCACGACCGAGCCTCGTTCCACGCGACCGTCAAGAATGGCTTCACAAGCTTCTTCCATCGAATCGAACACAAGGGCAGGGCCGGAGAAGTAATCCAGGTCGGCGGCGCTTTTCTTGATGACCGCGCCGTCAGGCGCGAGATTTCCGAATAGGACTGCCAGAGCGCCGGTCGGAGAAAAGGGCTCATTCACTGTTCGAAGTACATCGCCGTCCGGCTCCGGAGCGGCGCTAATGTTCTGACCCAGAGTCTGCATCGTGACCGTCTGCGCTTCGAGGTTGAGAGCGCCTTCGCAGCGGCTGAGCTCTTTCAGAATGGCGCCGATACCTCCGATTCGGTCTACGTCTTCGATGTGTACGTCCGGCCTCGCGGGGCTGACCTTGCACAGCGTAGGAACGCGCGCCGAAATCTGGTTGAGCCGTTCGAGCGGATATTGGATTCCCGCTTCTCGGGCGAGGGCCAGCGTATGCAGAACGGTGTTCGTGGAGCCGCCCATCGCCATATCGAGAGCAAACGCGTTATCAAACGAATCGCTGGTGATGAAATCGCGAGGTTTAATTCCGGCGTTTACCAGGGCAACGATTTGATGCCCGGCTTTGCGCACCAACTCGCGGCGGTTTTCAGAGTCAGCGAGAAAGGTTCCATTCCCGGGCAGCGCAAACCCGAGCGCTTCCATCAGGCAGTTCATCGAGTTGGCGGTGAACATTCCGGAGCAGGAACCGCAAGTCGGGCAAGCGTTGTCCTCGATCGTCTGCAAATCCAGCACGGTGAGGCGTCCTGCTTTTAGCGCACCCACGCCTTCAAAAACATGCATCAGGTCTACGGGGCTTCCATCGGGAAGACGGCCGGCGCGCATCGCACCTCCGCTTACGAAGATGGCAGGGATGTTCACCCTCATCGCAGCCATCAACATGCCCGGGACGATCTTGTCGCAGTTTGGAATGCACAGCACCCCGTCGAACCTGTGCGCCTCGAGCACGGTCTCAACCGAATCGGCGATTATCTCGCGGGAGGGCAGGCTGTACTTCATGCCGATGTGCCCCATGGCGATCCCGTCGTCCACGCCGATGGTGTTGAACTCGAACGGAATGGCACCGGCCTCGCGAATGGCGTCCTTTGCAATTTTGCCGAAGTGCTGCAGGTGACGATGACCAGGAATGATGTCGATATATGAGTTGCAAACCGCGATGAACGGTTTGTCCATATCGACGTCTGTAAGGCCGCACGCTTTTAGCAGGCTGCGGTGTGGCGCGCGTTCTGAACCTCTTTTTATCTGATCGCTTCTCATTTTCAAACCGCCCATAGGAAGTCGTCGGGATTCTGGTGCAGGAAACGGTCTTCGCCGGTTATCCAATCGACACGTGTTGGAGTGCAGATGTCGAGTGCGGTAGTGTCCTCGAGCGCTTCGGACGAATGTAGTGTTCCCGGTGGAATGTGAAGCATTTGATTGGCTGTGAGAACGACTTCGCCGTCCGGCAGATGAAATTTCCATGCACCTTTCAGGACGATCACCACTTCTTCGTTATCGTGGCTGTGTGGCTGAGTGACTGCCCATTGTTTGACATTCACCATGGCCACCGTAAGATTTTCACCCAGAGCCACCTTGCGGGTGTACAACTCCGAGATTTCTTCAGGCATCATTTTGTTCCAATCGTAAATACCCATATCGACTCCTTTTGAAACTTATAGTAGGCAGTAGTCCTCATCTCCTCATCTGCCTACTGGCTACTGCTACTGCCTTTCAGTTCTTTGCGCGATCGACCAAGCGTCTCTCTGCGAGCCACGGCATCATTGATCGCAACCGACTCCCCACTGACTCGAGCGGGTGCTCCAATGCGCGGCCCTCTAACTCCTTGAAATGCGCTTTTCCGCCTTCGTGCTCGGCCATCCATTCGTCCGCGAATGCACCCGATTGAATGTCTTTCAGCAGACGCCTCATCTCATCGCGCACGGATTCGTTTATCACTCGAGGACCTCTCGTAAGGTCCCCGTATTCGGCGGTGTTGGACACCGAGTAGCGCATGTTCGCAATGCCGCCCTCGTAGATCAGATCCACTATGAGTTTCACTTCGTGCAGGCACTCGAAGTAAGCCATCTCCGGCGAGTATCCGGCTTCCACGAGGGTTTCGAATCCCGCCTGTATGAGAGACGTGAGGCCACCGCACAACACCGCCTGTTCGCCGAACAGATCAGTCTCGGTCTCTTCGCGAAACGTAGTCTCCAGAATTCCCGCGCGCCCGCCGCCAATTCCAGCGGCATAAGCGAGCCCAACTCGAGTAGTGTCCCCGGAAGGATCCTGATGGACCGCGAGGAGACACGGCACTCCGCGACCCTGCGTGTACTCGTGCCGCACAAGATGTCCCGGACCTTTTGGCGCAACCATGAACACGTTTACGTTTTCGGTGGGCACGATCTTTCCGAAGTGAATCGAGAAGCCATGAGCAAAGGCGAGGTAGTTCCCTGGAAACAGGTTGGGCGCAATCTCGTTCTTGTAGATTGCCGGGGCCACCTCGTCGGGCACCAGCATCATTACCACGTCGCCGTTGAACGCCGCCTCCGCGGTATCCTGGACCTTCAACCCGGCCGTCTCGGCCTTGGGGCGGGACGGGCTGTCTTTCTTGAGACCGACTATCACCTCGTATCCGGACTCTCGAAGGTTGTTGGCGTGCGCGTATCCCTGAGCGCCGTAGCCAATAATCGCAATGGTCTTGCCTTGGAGCTTCTGGGGCTCGGCGTGTGATTCGTAGTAGACCTTCATCGTCTTCTCCTATGTTTAGTGCTGAGGCAGTAGGCTGCTGAGTGCTGAGTGCTGAGTTCCGGAAAAGGGGTTTGCTCTTAGTTCCAATTATTAATAAGCCGATGCTCGAAACAACGGACTCAGCACTCAGCACTCAGCTGCCTACTGCCCTCCTGACTCAGAACTTTCCCTTGAGACTTTGCTCATCGCTACGCGGCCGCTTCGAACGATTTCAACGACGCCGAGCGGCTTGAGCATCTCGCCCAGGGCATTAACTTGTTCCCATTCGCCGGTCGCTTCGATGATCAGGCCGTCGGCCGACAGATCGACGGCGCGTGCGCCAAACAGAAGCGCAAGGCTCAACGCTTTGTGTCTCTGTTCGCCCGAGTCCGCTCGTAGCTTGATCAACATCAACTCGCGCTCTACGTGCTTGACCTCGGTCACCTGTTCTACGACCAGGACTCGCACCTGCTTATCGAGCTGCCGCGCGATTTGCTCGATTGCGTGCTCGTTTCCGGTGGTGACCAGGGTCACTCGCGAAACGTCTGGCTCCATACTTTCGGCCACGCTCAGGCTTTCGATGTTGAAGCCGCGAGCGCTGAACAGGCCTACAATTCGAGACAACTCACCGAAACGATTCTCGACCAGAATTGAAAGCGTGTGCCTCATAAGATTGAGTTTAGGGTTTCGGGTTTAAGGGTTTCGGATTCCTTTTGGTTTCTGCTTTCTGGTTCGTTAATCGGTTTCAATGGCGGATTCCTGGAGACCACAAACCAGGAACCCGAAACCCAGAAACCCGAAACCCATCTCACCTCAACCTCATTTCTTTAAGTCCTGCGCCTGCGGGAACCATCGGGAACACGTTCTCTTCCTGCGAGACGACAATGTCCAGCACCACCGGTCCCGGGGTTCGCAGCCCGCGCTCAAGAACGCCTCTAAGCTCGCCTGGTGTCGTTGCTCTGAGGCCGGTTGCGCCATACGCCTCGGCAAGCTTCACGAAATCTGGAAACCCAGTCATCTTCACCGACGAATAGTTCCGGCCGTAGAAGATCTCCTGCCATTGACGCACCATTCCCAAATAACTGTTGTTCATCACTACGATCTTTATGTTTGTCTCGTATTGCACCGCCGTGGCCAGCTCCTGCGCGGTCATTTGAAAACCTCCGTCTCCCACAAAGGCGATGACCTGCCGTTCGGGAAACGCCATCTGCGCTCCTAGGGCTGCGGGAAATCCAAAGCCCATCGTGCCCAGTCCCCCGGAAGTGAGCGATTGTCTGGGGCCGTTGAACGGGTAATACTGCGCCAGCCACATCTGATGCTGTCCCACGTCGGTGGCGATGATCGCGTTACCATCGGTAAGCTCGTAAAGCTGCTCGATCAAGTACTGCGGCATTATTGCTTCGTCCGATTGTTCGTAGGTCAGTGGAGCATGCTTCTGCCAAGCGCGAATCTGCTCCCACCACGCGTCAAGCTGCTGTTGATCCTTCTCCGACCGTTCGGCAGGAAAGATCTCGACCATTTGTTGCATCACTGCTCGCGCATCGCCGAGGATTCCAAGATGCGCGCGCACATTCTTGTTCAGCGAGCTTGTGTCCACGTCTACGTGAATGATTTCAGCGTGGGGAGCAAACTTGTCCAACGCTCCGGTGACGCGATCGTCAAACCTCACCCCGAGCGCGACGATAAGATCGGCTTCCGATATGGCCATGTTCGCCCAGTAGGTGCCGTGCATGCCGAGCATCCCGAGACACTGCGGGTGCCCTGCTGGAAAGCCGCCGAGTCCCATCAACGTCGGCGTGACAGGAAAACCTGTTTGTTCGGCCAGCTCGAGCAGTTCCTCTGAGCCATTGGCGTGGATTATTCCTCCGCCGACGTAGAGTATGGGGCGGCGAGCGGACATCATCCGCTCTACGGCTCGCCCGATGGATTTCGGATCGACCGCCGGGTGAGGCCGGTAGCCGCGCAGAGTTGGCTGCGACGGGTAGTCGAATGCCGCATATTCGGCGGTCACGTCTTTGGGTATGTCGATGACAACTGGTCCCGGCCGGCCGGTCCTTGCGATGTAAAAGGCTTCGTTGACTATTGGTCCCAACTCTTTCGCGTTTTGCACGAGGTAGTTGTACTTGGTGCAGGGCCGCGTTATTCCTACGGTATCGATTTCCTGAAAGGCATCAGTGCCGATCATCTTGCGCGGGACCTGTCCGGTGATTACTACCAGCGGCACTGAATCCATGTAAGCGTCGGCTATACCGGTGACCGCGTTTGTAGCGCCCGGGCCCGAGGTGACCAGGGCTACACCAACTTTGCCCGTGGCCTTGGCATAGCCTTCGGCCATGTGAATCGCACCCTGTTCGTGGCGCACCAGAACGTGTTGGAGCCGGTCGGCGTAGGCGGTCAGTTCATCGTAGATGTGCAGGACCGCTCCGCCGGGATAACCAAAAATAGTGTCGACCCCTTCGCGAACCAGCGCTTCGCAGAGGATGCGCGCGCCGCGCATGGATTCTGAGTTTTGCGTAGGGGACGCGGAGAGAGTCATCTCTTTGACGCTTGCGGACATTGAGTTTTTCACCTCAGCACGTATTCAACGACTGAATCTCTTATTCCCGGGGGCAGAAAAATCAAAAAAGGCCATCAACCGTTTCCGGGTGATGGCCTTTCGCTTATCGCGTTTACTGAGCCATCACCCGGTACGCGGGACGAGAATAACGACGACCGCGACAATCAGGGTAATGGCACTAAGCTCAAGGAGGAGAACTAACTCACTCATTGCAAGTGGTAACCGGTTCGCCACCGCGCGTGCGGCGAGTGGCGAACCGGGAACCGAAGAATGGAGACGCGAAGTGTTCATCTCTGCACTACAAACCGGATATGCCTTATCGATGTGGAGGTGATACCACGAAACCGAGCACCAACGCAAATACAGAATGTTTATCGACTCATAAGCGAGATTGATAAGGAACGGTTTAGGATAAGAACGGTTTCGGGTAAGAACAGTTTAGGGTTTCGGGTTTCGGGTTTGGAGTCCACGATGACATCTGACCCGAAACACTAAACTCGATCCGACGAACCCTAAACCCGAAACCGTTCTTACCCTGAACCCTAAGCCGTTCTTACCCTGAACCCGAAACTCGAATCCGTTCCTACCAGGAATGCTGGATGATCGCTCAAGAGATCCGCAAGCTCCTGGTCGGTGTGCCTCAAACAAAACTCCTGGAAGGTCTCCCCTGTAGTGCGATGTTCGTTGTAATAGTTGAACATCTGCGCTAACCGTTCGGGCAATACATCGGACGGAATCCGAACCCCGATCCTCCGGCCAAATGTCTCGTGCAAGCCCACACCGCCACCAAGAAAAACTTGAAACGTTTCGTGCTTTACGCCGTCGATTGTAGTCAGCGCCCCCTCCAGCCCCACATCGCAAATGTGGTGCTGACCACACGAGTTGGGACAGCCGGTTACGCTGATCTTAGGCAAGTCGTCCATCTGGACGTTCTCTGCCAGATACCTTTCCAACTGGCTCGCCCGGTTCTTCGTCTCGGCTATCGCCAGCTTGCAAAACTGCACGCCAGTGCAAGCGATGATAGATCTGCTCGCCCACGAAGGCCGCAGATCGATGCCCGCCGGTTTCAAATCGCGCTCCAGCGCGCCGATGTTCTCACGGTCGATGTCGAGTAGGATGAAGTTCTGCGTGTTCGTAGCCCTCAGCCTGCCGCTTCCGTGGCGGTGCGAGAGCTCTGCCAGCAGCTTCAGCCTGTCGCTGGATGTTCTGCCGCCGACTAGCGGTATGCCGGCGTAATAAAGCTCCCCGCCTCGCTGCGAATGCACACCCAGATGCGTCCGATCGCGGGTGGTGACCGGCTCGGCATCCGGACTCGTCGCGCGTTCCAGACGGCGTCCGAGCCGATCTTCAACGGCTCCTCGAAACCGGGGGATCTCCCACTGCTCCACCAGGAATTTCAGCCTCGCTTTCTTTCGGTTGCTTCGATTGCCCTCGTCGCGGAAGACCGAAGCGATCGCCGCGCACAAATCGACTGCGTCCTCGGGTTCGATCAGGACTCCGAGGTCTTTGGAGAAACGAGGGGAAGTGGACAAACCTCCGCCGACTCTCGCTCTGAATCGAATTTGGTGACCATCGCGAACTGCAAAGAGTCCGATGTCGTTGATCTCTGGATAAACGCAGCGAACGTGGCACCCGGTTATTGCGATCTTGAACTTGCGAGGAAGATTTGAGAACTCTCGATTGCCGACGAAGAATTCGTTCACCTGGTGAATCAAGTGGGTCGCGTCGTAAAGCTCTTCCGAATCGACGCCGGCGACCGGGCAGCCGATGATGTTTCTCACGGTGTCTCCGCACGCCTCGGTGGTCGTCAGGCCAACGCGCGCGAGCGCTTCAAAAATGGCCGGGATGTTTTCAATTCTGACCCAGTGAAGCTGAATGTTTTGTCGGACCGTTACATCGGCGAGCCCCTGACCGTAAGCTTCGGACAATTCGGCAATCGTGAGAAGTTGATAGGAAGTGAGCTGCCCCCCGGGTATGCGAATACGTACCATGAAGTAGCCGTCCTCGACAGGTCTTTGCGTGTAAACCCCGTACCACTTGAACAGCGCTTCGTCATCGGGAGAGATCGTACCCTGGCGCGCCTCGGCATACTTGTAGATATCGGCAACCGCATCGAGGCCGTCCTTCCGGCGTTTGAGTTCTTCGATGTTGCTCATCGTAGCCTTTCGAGTCTTTCGTTGAAGAGGTCATCACCGCGCGACCGGCAGCGGTTTAATGGCTGAGGCGAGCATCTTCATTTGCCATCGGTGCCCCGGCCGCGCGGTGAAACTGATACTTAGTCTCCCAGCAGCGTGCTTGATGTAAGCGACGCCTGATCCTCTTGTCTCAACCCCCCGCTGAGCGACACCAGTCTCAAAGGAGCCACCGCAGGAGCGTGAAGCCCGCATTCGGTCTTGACTGTTCCCGCCCAACGCCCTGAACGTTCGTCTTCGCCAGGGCGTACTGCGCGGGTGCAGTGAGTGCATCCAATGCTTGGATAACCCTGGTCGTGCAGTGGATTGTAAGGAACATCATTCTCGTATACGTGACGCCATATCTGTTCGCGCGTCCACGCAGCGAGCGGGTTGACCTTTATGAGCCCCCATCGGTGATCCCATTCGACAACTCGCGCGCTCTTTCTTGCCGCGGTTTGATCACGCCTGATCGCGGTCATCCAGGCGGTCCGCCCTGCAAGCGCCCGTTCGAGTGGATCAAGTTTTCTTAGGCGGCAGCAGAGATCGGGGTCTTTCAGCCAGAGAGACTCGCCGTGAATTCTCGCCTGATCCTCGGGGGTCAGGTCCGGCTGATAGGAGCGCACGACGATTCCGTATCGCTGTTCGATTCTGCGGCGCAGCTCATACGTCTCGGGGAATAGAAATCCGGTGTCCAGGAAAAACACATCGAGATTCGAGCCCACCCTTGCAGCAAGATCCACCAGAACCATGCCTTCGACGCCAAACCCGGTAGCCACAGTCAGACCGTCGTCAAACTCATTCAGGGCCCAGCGAATTATTTCTTCGGCATGAGCTTCTTCCAGTTCTTCTGCTGCGTCTTCTATCCAGCCGGCACTTCTAAGCGCGACAGCCGATTGCGACATACTGCTCCTCCTGAGAATTTTCTGATAGCTCGCCTCGCGGAAATGCCATTGCCGGACTGCCAAACCAGTGCAGTGTTTCGGAAAAGCGGACCACTTCGCCGACTATAGCTATAAGCGGCGGCCGCAAGATTTCAGCGGCATCGATCGAGTCAAGGGACGCAATATCTGCCAGGACGCCTCGATGAACTTCCTGGTGCTCATAGGTGCCCCATCGAACGATTGCGATGGGGGTCGAAGGGGGGCGGCCACCGGCCACCAACTCGCGCGCAACTGGCGCCAGGGTCGCCGCGCACATGAAGATCACCAGGGTGTCCGCTCCCCTTGCCGCGGCGATCCAATCAACGCCGCGAGCCTTGTCGGAACTCTCGTGTCCTGTGATAAACGCTACGCTTGATGATGTTTGGCGATGAGTCAGGGGGATTCCGGCGTAGGCTGCGGCTGCGAGTCCTGAGGACACGCCTGGTATGACCTCCCACGGAATGCCGGCCGAAGCAAGCGCTTCTGCTTCTTCGCCGCCGCGGCCAAAGACGAAGGGGTCACCGCCCTTGAGGCGGACGACGGATAGGCCGCGTCGCGCGTGTTCTACGAGAGTGCGATTTATTTCGAGCTGCGACAGTGAGTGATTGCCGGCCTGTTTGCCGGCGTAGATGAGTTCGACGCCCTGTCTTGCGTGAGCGAGGGTTTCGGGATTAACGAGGAAGTCATAGACGATCACGTCGGCGGAAGCGATTGCGTGAGCGGCTTTGAGGGTAAGGAGTCCGGGGTCGCCGGGTCCCGCGCCTACGATAGCCACTCGGCCTACTTGGTGCGTGTCAGGTTTCATCGCTCGACGTAATCCTGGAATTGGGAAAAAGAAAAACCCGCTATCGGCGCAATGCCGATAGCGGGTTTTCCAATGCCTAAAATATTATTTCGCTTACATGTGTATGCAATGGATACCCACTAATGGCATTGCGCCGCGCGCTTCTAGCGCGCAACAACACATGCAACAGTAGCAGTTATCCATCAGCTTCATGATTACGTGATACTAATACTACGCTGGGCTGTACGAAGTCAAACAAAATTTTGTTTCAAAGAGCAGGACGGTTTTGAGTTTCGGGTTTAGGGTTTCCGCTTTAGGGTTTCGGGTTCGTTAGATAGAGACTCGGATGGCGCGCAATGCGCGACGAAAGACTACTGAATCAAGACGAACCCGAAACCCAAAAACCCGAAACTCGAAACCGTCCTACTACTCTTCGAATTTTGTTGACTTCCCTCCGAGCGTTGGGGTATGTTGGAAATTCAAAATTAATCGTGGCGATTTAGGCAAATTGCTCCACGTTAAAAAGTGCTAAACAGCCCGAAGCAATCTTCGGAAGCGGGTTTCAAAAAAAGCCCCACGCTGTTTGGCGCGGGGCTTTTTGAGTTCTGTAGTAGCGAGTTCTGAGTAGAGAATCACTCAGCGCTGTCTTGTTGTTCTTTCAAAACTGAACGTGGCGATTTAGGGCTACTTGCTCCACGAAAAAAACTGCTAAACAGCCGGGGAAATCCAGAAAAGGCCTCGCGCTTGTTTGGCGCGAGGCCTTTTCTTTTTTCGCAAGCTGCGGATCACGTGCACCCACTTTCTGCCAGCTTGCTGTCAGGAGGCAATACCATGAGCTTTGTTGTCGGACTCAAATGCAGAGAGTGCGGCCGATTGTACGAGCCGAAACTCCTCTCAGGCTGCGAGGATTGTTTCGCCCCGCTCGAAGTCGAATACGACTACGAGTCGATCGCAAAAAAACTCACACGACGCTCCATCGAATCGCGTGAGAAAAACCTTTGGCGCTATAGAGAGCTCCTTCCGATCAACGGCGAGCCGGTCGTTGGAAAAGCGACGGGCGCTACCCCGCTACTGAAGGGCGAAAGGCTGGGCCGCGTCCTCGGTCTCCCCAAGCTCTATATTAAGAACGACAGCGTCAATTGCCCTACACTCTCGTTCAAAGACCGGGTCACCGCCGTCGCGATAACCAAGGCCGTGGAGTTCGGCCTCAAAGCCGTAGGCTGCGCATCTACCGGCAACCTTGCCAACGCAGTTGCCGCGGGAGCGGCGGCGGCTGGCCTCCCCGCTTTTGTTCTCATTCCCGACAACCTCGAACAGTCCAAGATCACCGCCAGCGCGGTTTTTGGCGCCAGAGTCATCGCGGTGCACGGGAACTACGACGACGTCAACAGACTGTCCAGCCAGTTGGCCGATCGTTACCCCTGGGGCTTCGTGAATGTAAACCTTCGACCATTCTACGGCGAGGGCTCGAAGACTTTCGGCTACGAGATCGCGGAGCAGCTCGGCTGGCGCGCACCCGATGCCGTCGTAGTCCCGATGGCTGGAGGCTCATTGATCAGCAAGATTCACAAGGCACTGTCGGAGCTCAATCGACTTGGACTTCTTGATGGCGAGACTCCGACCAGAGTTTTCGGAGCTCAAGCAAGCGGATGCAACCCCATCGCCGACGCCGTGAAACGTCGTTCGACCGATGTTCGGCCGGTCAAGCCCAACACGATTGCCAAGTCCCTTGCCATCGGCAATCCAGCCGACGGTTATCACGCCGCCGGCATCATCGCCAAAACCGGTGGCTGGGCCGAGGACGTGAGCGACGATCAGATCAGAGACGGCATCAAGTTGCTCGCAGAGACCGAAGGGATATTCACCGAGACCGCCGGAGGAGTGACCATCGCGGTCACCCGGAAGCTGATCGAGCAGGGCAGACTTACACCTGACGATCTGACCGTTCTTGCGATCACCGGAAACGGTCTTAAGACCCAGGAAGCCTTGTCTGTTACGGCTCCAGTAGTGATCGAGCCGCGACTCGAGAGCTTCGAGCGCGCGGTGATCGCGCGCGCTGTAAATTCTTAGACCCACGAAGGAGGTCACTTATGTCGCTGAAGATAATTGTTCCCACGCCGTTTCGAAAACTGACCGCCGACGCTGAGATTGTCGAAGTGCAGGCGGGCACCGTAAGAGAACTGATCGAAACTTTGGATACGCGCTATCCCGGTTTCAGAGACCG
>DATFXM010000009.1:0-4573 GCA_035315885.1 Blastocatellia bacterium | reverse complement strand
CCATGATGCTCACGGTGTAGGACGGCTTGCCGTCATATGTCAGGATGAATTCGGTGACCCAAAGATCACCGCTGCCAATAATTCGTCGGACAGCAAACCGTTTTTTGCTCGGCTGACTGGCGCGTTGGTTTTGTATGTTGCTTCGACCGCGGGTTCGCTCGCCTGACTGCGGATATTCCAGCACCGCGTCCTCGCGATAGATGAGGTGCTCCGTTTCAAAATCGTTGGCATCGGACGCCGCCCAATGCTGATTCAGAGCCGCGCGAATCTCTTGATCTCGCACTCCAGAATTCTGCTCCTTCTTTTGTTCATCGTTCATCTTGAGCCTTCAATCTAACAGTTGTTTTGAGCGGGGCGAGTGGTGGACACAGTTGGCACCTCATATGATGTTCATACCCGGTCATGATGGGAAAGACACCAAACCATGCGCTCCAGCCAACCGCTGACCGCGTCGATGAAGCTTTCAGATGACATCAACATTAAACTTCACAGCAACGCTCGCGGTGGCTTATCTCTTGCTCGTTAGGCTAAAGCCAAAGAAACAACGATGAAAACGACAACCTCAAGACGCCTCACCATTCGCGACGCTCACGCCCTCCCGCCGTATTGTTTTTCAACGATTGCCGTGGCTTATTTCCTTCTCCTTAGACAGAACCGTTTGTAGTTGTGAAATATCTTGTCTGGCTGCTGGCCGTCGGATTGCTCGGCGTCGTTGCGCTCATTAAGGCCGGCTATTGCCTATGGTTGACTACTACCTCTCTTTCGTATGCGCGCGTGAATACTGTGGAGAATGAGTTTTTGCTGTCTTTCGGCGTTTTTTTGCTCGCATCGGCCGGTTCAGTGGTGATTATCATTCGCTGGGTTCGATCAAAGCAGTCAACGCACAGTTCGAAAACGACGTGGACCCCGAAATGATGTCTAACCGATTGATTAAGCCAACGGTCCCTTTGCGAAATGCGTTCCGCGTGTTTGCCTCTATACCTTCGACTTCGTCTCGGTTCCCAGGTACCCTGGTGCGATTTTGCGTCTTCGCGCTCACACACTCTTGCGTATTGTTTTTCAACGATAGCCGTGGCTTATCTCTTTCTCGTTAGACCTTGGACACCCTATGAAGATCAAGATAACATCCATTCTGATTGGAATTCTAATTGCTACCGCCGCGTTTCTCTTGGCTCAGGCTCTGAGTCCAAATAGAGAAGCTCATCGATCGGGATCAGCCGCAGAGCCAAGTTCTGGCGATGTGGGTACCATTACGACGGAAACCTGCGACCCTCAAACAGTCGTGAAAGCGGCGAAGGGTTACACCTGCGTGGTAAAAACTAAGACCGGGCCCGTGACTTGGAGGGTTGAGGCGGTAATATCTACGGAAAGCAGAACGTTCCGAGTGGTGAAGGATCTCAAGAGCGGTCTTTACGTCAGCGACGATATGGGGAAGCACCCGCACGACTCGGCAGTGAGCCAGAACTTGTGCCAGTCACCTGAATATTCGAACCAAAGAGGCAATCTGACGTCCGTGACCTGGCGGCTGCCCTCAGGATATCCGCGTAGCCTGAATGGCAAAAAGGGGTTCCCGAACCACAATAGCGATTTTGTTATCTTGGAAGATGACGGAATTCGCCAGGTTGTTTCCGGGCTCGCGAACAAGTGGTTCGTTTCTTCGTCCGAATCGGCGAGCGGAGGTTTTTCTTATGGATTCGACGGCGAATTCGGCGGAATCGACTCAGGCTGTGACGGCAACGGTAACGTTTCTCTGCGCTGCGTGGCCCAATAGAGCCACTGGGCATTTATCTCAGTCTCGTTAGATGCTAAAGCTGCCTTAGTGATTGCTGTCTGCCACTTGCGTTGCGGACCGGCTCGCTTCAGGCTGTGCGCTCAATCTTTTGAATTTGCCCTGCCTGCTCTTTCGTCGTTTGCTGCTGCTCGTTTTTGCGGTGCTCTATGCAATTTTCGTATTGCCAAAATCTAGGAAGTAGAAAGAATCCGCGTGCGAAAATGACACAGATGACTCCCTGAACAGAATTCAAAATGAAAAACAACTATCTTCACACAGGAAATACGACGAAGAAATCATCGGCGCGAGCGAGGCCCGTCTTTCGCGCCTTCGGCGTAGTCGCGGCAGTCACTCTGGCCGGTGTCGCTTTGCGTGTTGCTTTGGCGGCCGGCCCCGAGCACTTGAGTGTCCGAAGCAGCAAATCGCAGATTGTTCCGGAGAATCTTCACCCTTCAAACAATCACGGTATCACGATGAGTGGCGGCAAGAATCCAATAGCCGAGAAGTATCATACGCTGGTAATGCGCGTCTACTTCCGCGACCGCGCCGAGCGCGACCAGCTCGCCCAAGAACTCAGCGCCGAGGAAGTACCCACAACAGGAGGCTATCTCACCATAATCCGCAATCGCGACCTCTACTACGACCTGACGGCGCGCGGCCTCCGTGTGGAGATAGATGAGAACAACAGTCGTAGACTTAGCGACCCTCAAATAATGCGCGAAACTTTCTACGGTGGTTACAAGTCGGTGGAAGAAATATACGCCTTCCTCGACCAGAAGGTGGCGCAGTTCCCCGATCTGGTCGAGAAAATCGACATCGGCGATTCCTGGTGTAAGGCCAATCCAGGCTCGTGCGTCCTACCCAGTCCCTGGAGCGGCTACGACTTGTTTGTGTTACACATCACGAATCGCAACATACCAGGCCCCAAACCGGTCTTCTGGGCGGACGGCGGTATACACGCCCGCGAGATTGCGACGCCGGAAGTCGTCATGCGCATGATTGACTACCTGCTCAATAACTACGATAGCGATCCCGACGTTCACTGGCTCGTGGACTATCACGACATCTGGCTCATGCCCGAAGTCAATCCCGACGGTCATCACATCGTCGAGGCGGGAGGCGACGGTAACAGCCCGTACTACTACCGCAAGAACGGCGACAACGTCGGAGGCGACGGGTGCTCCTGGCCTCCAACAGCGTTTGACCACTTCGGCGTAGACAACAACCGCAACTTCCCCTTCAAGTGGGGCTGCTGCGGCGGCTCGAGCGATTTTGTATGCGACCAGACCTATCGAGGCATGTCGGCGGGATCGGACCCAGAGGATATGGCCATCGTCAACATGATTCGTACCCTCGTGCCTGACCAGCGCGGCCCCGGCGACACCGACCCAGCGCCTCTCACTGCGACAGGCGTTTACCAGAACATCCACACAAATGCGCGCGTCAACCTCTTTAGTTGGGGCTGGACTAACACGCAGATGCCTAACTTCGCTGAGACGAACAACATCGCCGCGCACATGACCGCGCCGAACGCGGGCGGTAACGGTTACGCCTATGGCTCGATCATCGACGAGCTGTATCCGGTAGATGGAGGCTCGATTGATTGGGCGTACGGTGAGCTGGGCCTGGCGGCCTACTCCACCGAGTTGGGCGGCGACGACTTCCTCGTCTCCTACTCGTGCATAGATAATCCAGGTTGCGGCTCGTCGCAGGGTCTCTGGCCTGAGAATCGGGGAATGCTTCTTTACCTGGCGAAGATAGCCCGCACGCCTTATCTGACTTCGCACGGACCAGATACCAATACCGTTGTCACCAACCCGGCATCAGTGCCGCAAGGCGTCTCATCACAGCTAACCGCCAGCATTAACTTCGCCTGGTCAAACAACGCATTCAGCCAAAACGTGGGCGCAGCAGAATATTACGTTGACACGCCTCCCTGGGCTGGCGGCACGGCCATCCAAATGAACGGCGCGTTCAACTCGTCTACCGTGGCCGTCGACGCAACCGTAGACACTGCCAGCCTCTCGATAGGTCGCCACATTATCTTCGTGCAGGGACGCGGCGTGAGCGACTTCCAGGGCTTCCAGACCTGGGGGCCGATCAGTGCGGCGTTCCTGGATGTGACTGGAGGTCCAACACCAACCCCAAGTGTAACTCCTACTTCAACGCCTACGGCGACACCTACAGCTACGCCGACCTCGACACCGAGGCCCACGCCAACGCCGAGATCAGCGCCTACGCACAGGCCTCGTCCAACTCCGGCACCGCGCCCATAGCCTTGTGTGTGTCGAGCGCTCCACTTCTAGTTAGATGCTAAGGCGCGTCCTCTCCGCCGCTATTTGTGCGCTTTTACTATCCACTAGTTGCAAGCGTTCGGTCGATTCAGCGCTTGTGGGTTATTGGCGAGGCGGCGTGATGAATGCCGACGGCCTTCTGGAGATTGCTGGGGAAGTGCGGTTCGCGAGCGATCACACCTTCACAGAACATGAGTGGGATACTACCAATTCTCGATCGACTGTGGGAAATTGGCATGTGCGCGGCGACAAACTGGTCTTGGACGTCCGCGGAGAAGAGGATTTGCAGAATGCAAAGCACCTCGAATTTTCCCTTGCGATGCACGATCAGGATCACTTCACGTTACGCCAAAGAGATGGAGCAGAATCCAGATTCGAGCGTATAAACTGATTATCATTTCAGCATCTAACCAATCGATGAAGCCAACGGCCCCATTACGGAATACGTGCAGTGTGGTTGCTGCGATACCCTCGACTTCGTCTCGGTTCCCGGCTACCCCAGGGCGAT
>DATFXM010000008.1:0-84502 GCA_035315885.1 Blastocatellia bacterium | reverse complement strand
GAATTCATTTCGGGTGGCAGTAGGCGATTGATGTCGTCGTAAGTGAGGTATTCCTTCTCTTTTCCTACTTCGAGAAGTTTTTCCACTTCGCCCGAATATTTTCCGCTAAGGTCTGACAAGATCGGCTCTCCTGTTGGGGGTGCGATCTCAAAAAAAATGGGGCAGCCTGCAAGGCCAACTGAATTCGTACCCTCATTATAAAAATCTGTCAAGATGTCGTTCGGCGCATCTTTGATCTCTGGGAGCAGCTTTACGGAGATTTCAATTCGCGCTAAGCGCAATGCGACGTCTCTGAATTGCGGTCTTCTCCTGATACAAGTTCAGAACGCGCTCCGAGTCCTGTTCACGTTCCGCTTTGCTGATCTCAATCTGAATGGCGTCCAGCTTGCGCTCGAGCAATCGCCTCCTCAATGAAGAAAGAGCCTCAGTCGCCCGCTTCAAATGCAGCTCGAACTCCTCACCTCCAACCCATCCGAGATCGCTTATCAGCAGGTCCGATACCAGCGCCCTCTCGCGTTCGCCATCAATCAATTCGCAAATACTCTCGAAGTCCGGCTCGCGAGACTCCAGCTCCAATCTTACGATTGCATTGAATATTCCGGCACTTGCCAGTTCCGCGTAGTCCTCTTCTTTGATCGCCGAAAGCACCGACTGGCGTACATCGGCATTCGCCAGGATCAAGCTCAGCAACTGCCGCTCGGCCAGCGTGACCTCTTCGGCTGCGCGCAACGCTTTTCGGTCAAGCGAATCGCGCCGGTTCGTGGCCGTCTTCTTCAACTCCTCGCGCACCACCCTCGAGTCCAGCTTCAGCCGGTCAGCAATCTGTTCCGCGTAGTCGGCCCGCGCCACCTTGTCTCGCATCCGTGCGAGATGCGGGAGAATAGAATTGATAGCCTCCACCTTGCCACTGGGACGCGTCACATCGTAGGTAGTCACCGCTGTGTCTACCACATACTCGATGTAAGGCTGACTGCCCTTTAGCAAAAGCTTGAACTGATCCACGCCATGCGCTCGCACAAACTCGTCGGGATCCTTATCCGAAGGCAGCTTCAGAATGTTCACCTTGAAGCCCTCGGACAACAGCACCTCGATCGATCGCATCGTTGCTCGCTGTCCCGCGGAGTCCGGATCGAAGTTCACTACGATCTGTGGATTCTCCATGTAACGGCGCAACAACCGCACCTGTCCGTCGGTCAATGCGGTGCCCAGGCTTGCGACGATGTTACGCACGCCGTGCTGATAAGGGATCAGGCAGTCGAGGTATCCCTCTACCAGAATCGCAAACCCCGCGGTCCGGATATCGTTCTTGGCCAGCGCCAGTCCGTACAGGTTTCTTCCTTTTGTATAGATCGCAGTTTCGGGAGAGTTCAGATACTTTGGCTCGCCTTCTCCGATGATGCGCCCGCCGAATGCGATGGGCCTGTTTTGCGAATCGGTAATCGGGAACATCAGACGGCTGCGAAACCGGTCGTGCAATCCGCCGGCTTCCTTCATTATCGCGAGCCCGCTCAGGTTGATTTCTTCAAGCGTGGCTCCTCGCTCGCGAAGATGCTCGGTAAGCGCATCCCAGCGATCGGGCGCCCATCCGAGCCGAAACTCCTTCGTAGCCGCTTCGCTGATTCCCCGGTCAACTGCGTACTGTCGGGCGCGCTCTCCATCCTTAGAATCTCTTAGTTGCAGTTCAAAGAACTCGGCTGCCCACCCATTAAGACGAAGAATGATGTCACGTTCCGCTGCCTGCTTCTTGTAGTCCTCGCTGTCGTTCACTTCTGGGATCGGAATTCCGCTCTTTTCGGCGACTACGCGCACCGCCTCGGGAAAGGTGCAGCCGTCGATTCTCATCACGAAGTCGAACACTGAACCGCCAGCTCCGCAACCAAAGCAATGAAACATTCCTCGCGATGGATTCACGTTGAAAGATGGAGTCTTCTCTGAGTGAAAGGGACAGCGCGCGACGTAGGACGAGCCGCGTTTCTTCAGCACCACGTAATCAGACACGACCCTGACGATATCACTTTGATTCCTGACTTCGTCTGCAAAGCCTCGCGGCAATCGCATGGTGCAACCCGGTTTGATGACTTGGAGTTATGAAGGAGCAGTCTGGCTTCAAAAGGAGCTAACGAATTAATAACAGGTAAGCTGAAATAGCGCAAGAACTGTTTAACTCGAATTCTTTGCGCCACCTGACTTAACCGGCCGCGGTCTTTGGCGTGCTCCAGTATCGGTTCTCGTAATAACGCTTCAAGCCGGCTGAGCCTTCTTTGAGAATTCGGGTGAGCACTGCCTGATCCGTCTCCGTGGAGACGACTGTGACTTTGCCGTCGTCGCCGGGCTTGATCTGCAGTGCACCCTGAGGGGTGATCAATTCAATCAATCCGCCCCACCTTCGTTCGTCGAGTACCAGAACGTAGCCGTCGCCTCCGAACGCGTACACCTGGTCGTCTCCGGCTTTGACAAATGATTTGTCGTGTTCGCTCCACAGCCAGTCGATAACGCTTGCCAGTTCGGTGAGGGCCGCCTTATATGGTCCGGTGAATTCCGGAGTAGTTTGCGATTCCGCCATCAGGTTTCTCCGAGTCTGTGTCTGTGTTGTCTTAGGGTTTCGAGCGGACCGCCCGAAGTCAGTGCACGGTTCAGCCGCGGCCTTCCCAACCGATTTGGAGGAGCTTCCCATCTTGAACAATCACCGGCACGGTGTGATCTCCGGCGGAGTAGGCCAGCATCTCGCGACGGTATTCGAGATTGTCTTGGGCGTTGCGATCATCGTAGGTGATCCCCTTCGAGTCGTAGTGATCGCGTGCCTTCTGGCAGTAAGGACAACCTGGTTTGGTATAGATCGTCAGCATCCGTGGTTTTGCTCCCATTTTCTTGCGGTTTATGTAACCTGGAAAAGCAGTTTAACAAGCGGCTTGCCCACAAACAAGTTAGGCAGTAGGCAGCAGGCAGTAGGCAGTATGCAGTATGCAGTATGCAGTATGCAGTATTGCGTTACTCGGAACTCAGGACACAAAGTTCAAAACCATAAAACGCGAAACTTTAGATACAAAACATGAAGCCAAACTGCCTACTGCCTACTGCCTACTGCCTACTGCCTACTGCATACTTAACCTCGAAACCGGTCTTTAAACCGCAACCTTCTCATGCTATGTTTTCCAGCCCGGAAACTGAGCGCAATCGGAACACGGTACTCAAGATGCACGACGACTCAAAACGCTTGGCCGCATCGAAAGCCGTTGATTTTATAGGCGACGCCCGAATCGTGGGGCTCGGGACTGGGACTACGACCAGATTCGCAATCGAGCGAATGGCAGAACTCATCCACGAGGGCGCTGAGTTTTGCGGCGTACCAACCTCCAACGCCACCGCAGACCTGGCGCTCGCCCTCGGCATTCCTCTGAGGGATCTCACCGATGTCGAGTCGATCGATATCACTATTGACGGCGCGGATGAAATCGATCCGTCGTTCAACATGATCAAAGGCGGTGGCGGAGCGCTGACGCGCGAGAAGCTGGTGGCGCTCGCGTCGAAGCAACGCGTCATCATCGCCGACGCGAGCAAAATCGTCCCGGTGCTGGGGAAGACTCACCCGCTCCCAGTCGAAGTGCTTCCGTTTGCCTGGAACCGGTCGTCGTGGCTGATTGAACAGCTTGGCTGCAGAGCAAAGCGAAGAGAGAGCGGAGGTCAGCCATTCATAACCGATAACGGCAACTACATAGTCGACTGCCAATTCGAATCGATTCCCGACCCCGCAGGCACCGAAACGAGAATCAAGCTGATTCACGGTGTCGTTGAATGCGGGCTGTTCATCGATATTGCCGACACGGTGATCATCGGCCACGAAGATACTGTCGAAGTGCGCGTGAGGAAGTTGTGAGGGAGGGTTTCGGGTTTCGGGTTCGGCTTTCACTTCCGCATATACGCCTTGATGAAAAAAGTCTTGTCGCCGATCTGCAAATTCGAGGTTTTGTCAGGACCGAATACCGCTATCGGCTCAAACTTAGACTCGACCCAGTTCATCAAGTCAACGCAGTAGTCATTACCAATCGACGACGCTCCAAACTCAGGCGTCGGACGATTCGTGACCAGTATCAACCTCGTGTTTGACTCGATAAGCTGGTTAATCGCTCGCTGCTGCCCCGCTTCGTCGAGGAAGCCGGGGGTTGTGATCTCTTCACGGAGAGGATTGCGGCGGCCCGTAAAAAAATTCAGCGACGTCCCTTCAGGCAGCACCGCTACCGGGTCGCCAGGTTTTGTTTCTCGATTGATGAACTGAATCGCCTCCTCAACCGCTTGTCCCAGATCGGGAACGGCAATGATCGTCCCGCGCGCCGTCGATACGGGGTAGGTGTTCTTCTCTCTAAATCTTATTGCCAGCAGCGGAGCGGTAGCCGCAACGTCGGCAAGGATCAATCCTATTCCAATAACCTGCACCGCACGCCTGACCTTCCGCTCACGAAAACGATCTCCAAACCCGTGGACCCAGGCGTAGGTGAACATCACCACCGACGCAGGCAAAAGGTACGAGCTGTAAGCGCCGCCGCTTCGAACTCGCAAAACTACTCTCGCCAGACTCGACAACGCGTAGAACGAAATGATGAGCACCACGAGCGTGTGGCCGCTCATCGTTCCCCAGCGGTCGATCTCCGACTTAGCTTGTCTCGCGGTTACAATGAGCAGGGCGAGCAGGATGAAGGGCATCGCCAGGTAAGGCCCCTTGTCCCACCCGATCGCCCCGGCCACCGGAAGCAAAAAGAACAACGCCAGAGAGGCGACAAGCAGGAACCAGAGCTGGGCGGCGCTTATCGCGCCCGAGTCTCGACCACCGGCCTCGGCCATGATGGGCAATGCGTTGCCTTCTTCCGTGCCGCGTCCGCCACCGATCAACAGCCCCGTCGCCGCCGCGACCATCGCCAGCAGGATTAAACGAATCGCTGCCACCGACATCTGAATCAGACTCTGAACAGGCTGATCAAAGCCGGAAATCCGCTTGTTGAAATAGACGAGCTCGGGCGGCAGGCTCCGCAGAAATAAGAAACTGTCCCGCGAAAGAGTGCTCCAGCCTACGCGCAACGCGATGATCGCATAGACCGAGACGATTATCGCAAGGGCCGGAAACACAAACTTCGCAAGAAGGCTTGCCGATTTGCGCATGTTTGGATAACCGGATAACGCCGCTGCAAGTACCCCCGTGATAATCGCCGCCAGTCCCATTTCAGTTTTTGACAACATCGCAAGACCGGCGGCAATGCCTGCAGCCACAAAGTAGCCGGAGTTCGCCGTGAGCGCGCCGTCACGGTCCGGCGCTGAAGTATAGGCTTCGTCGTCCGCGTGGCTTACCGATGGGAGCCGAATAGACTTCACGAGAAGTGCCAGCGCCGCCAGTCCAAGCGTGCAACCGTGGAGCGCTGAATACGAATAGGGAAGGATGTAATTGCCTGACTGCTTGAAAGCGCACAGCCACATTACGCTGAGGGTGGCTGCGGTTGTTGCTGCGGGTCCCATCAGCTTGCGCCCAAGCCAATAGGTCAGAGCGAGAATGACTGCGGCGGTCAGAATGCCGTTTGCGTAGAGGACATTGAGTGATGGGCCGAAGACACGATAGAGCGCGGCATTGAGGTAAGGTGACAGTGGACCGTAAATGTGCCGCACGTCTGAATAGAGCATCTCGCCCTGCTCGAGACGGAGCGGCTGGTTCATTTCCCGCCCACAGTCGACCAGCGGATTTCCCCATCGCTGCCACGACACGGCAAGGCCGATGGCGAACGACACAGCTATGACGCCGACCCAGGGCAGGTCGCGTTTGTTAATGCGCGTGTTCACGATGGACGGTCGATTATAGGTTATGCGTTGCCGCTGACACAAAGTGAGGGGGAGAGGAGACGCGGGGACGCGAGGAGGAGATGAAGCGAAAGGGCGCATGGGCGAAGGGGGACCCGGAGACGCGCAGACGCGGTGGGCCTCTTCGTGCATCGCCTCGTCGCTCTTTTGCGCCCTTCACTCCTCCCCGCGTCTCGGCGTCGCCCCTTCGCCCTTTCGCCCTTCTCTCGATTTACTCGCGGTCAATCAATTAAACTCAGGTTGTTAAGACAGCAATGAAGGCTAAGCATCATTTCATCTCGTCGGCAATAACGGGTGGCGCACTCTATTATGCGACCGGTTCCGCAACAGCGTTGATCGGAACACTGGTGGGCGGTTTCCTGATCGACAGCGACCACGTGATCGACCAATTGTGGTCAGACAGAATCAGAACCCGTATGAGTAGCTCGAGCGTTGACCGCGCTGCCCCAATCAATGATGTGGGTGAGTCCGAAAGCGTTATCAAGCGCTACACAAAGCGGCGAAAGCTGCTTAGGTTGCCACTGGTGTTTCATTCCTACGAGCTGCTTGCCGTGCTTCTTGCCTTGACCCTCATCCTGCGCAGTTCTTTTCTCATCGGACTTGTCTGCGGCTACGCGTTGCATCTGATTCTCGATCTCTTGCGACATCATCACGAGTTTCAGTCTCCCTGGTTCTACGTCTTCACCTATCGTCTAGGAAAACGATTTCGACGCGACCTGCTGATCAAACCCGAGTTCTTCTAAGAAACCCCGTATCGGTCTCACCGGGACATGTCGCTGCCAGTGGGTGCTTAACTGCCCTTTCGTTCGTTGATATACTCACGGTTTCAATTTTCGTGCGCACCTCACCAAGCGATCTTTCGCGGAGTGAAACCGGGCCCAAGGAAGCAAGAAGATGACAACGATCAAAACATCACGATCGGATTCTCTCTTTGAGCGAGCTCAACAGTTGATGCCGGGCGGCGTCAATAGTCCCGTCCGCGCCTTTCGCGCCGTAGGCCGAAGCCCGTTGTTCATTCAGCAAGCCGCAGGAGCCCGCATTACCGATGCCGACGGCAACGAATACATCGATTACGTAGGCTCGTGGGGACCAATGATTCTCGGACACGCGCACCCGGCGGTCATCCAATCGATTCGCGAGGCAGCAGGACACGGAACAAGCTACGGCGCGCCTACCGGGCTCGAGATAGAACTCGCAGAAAGAATCATCGACGCATTTCCATCCATCGAACTAGTGAGGCTTGTCAGCTCCGGGACAGAAGCGGCGATGAGCGCGTTACGCCTGGCGCGAGGCTTCACTGGGCGGGATCGAATCGTCAAATGCGAAGGTTGTTATCACGGTCACAGCGATAGCCTGCTGGTTAAAGCCGGCTCAGGACTCGCGACATTTGGCACGCCTGATAGTGCGGGTGTTCCCGCCGATTTCGCTCGCAACACGATCGTCGTGCCGTATAACGACATAGACGCGCTCCAGAGAGTTTTTGATGAACAGGCCGCAAATATTGCCTGCGTGATTCTGGAGCCGGTAGCCGGCAACATGGGTTGCGTGACACCGGCTGAAGGTTATCTGCAGGCGGTGCGCAGAATCACCGAACGGCACGGGGCGTTGTTGATCTT
Organism: Blastocatellia bacterium; assembly: GCA_035315885.1. GTDB lineage: Bacteria > Acidobacteriota > Blastocatellia > UBA7656 > UBA7656 > DATFXM01. The sequence goes on along the minus strand of DATFXM010000008.1, from coordinate 77,048 downwards.
TGACGAAGTTATTACCGGCTTTCGAGTCGCGTTTGGGGGAGCGCAGGAGTTGTTTGGTGTCGAAGCTGATCTGACTTGCCTGGGCAAGATCATCGGCGGCGGATTGCCGGTAGGCGCATTCGGAGGCCGCAAGGAAGTCATGGAGCGCGTCGCTCCGCTTGGTCCGGTCTATCAGGCGGGGACACTTTCGGGAAATCCATTGGCGGTTGCCGCCGGGCTGGCTACGCTGAGATTGCTTGAAGAGCAAAACCCCTACGCTGAATTGGAAAGGCGCGGAGCACGACTGGAAAAGGGACTCAGGGATGCGGCGGCGGAGGCGGAGGTGACCTCCACGATCAACCGATGCGGCTCGATGCTGACGGCGTTCTTTAACCCCGGACCGGTCACGAATTGGGATAGCGCTAAAACATCGGACACGAAACGCTACGCGGCGTTCTTTGGTGCGATGCTGGAGGAGGGAATTTACCTCGCGCCTTCACAGTTCGAGTGCGGGTTCATCAGCGTCGCGCACACCGATGAGTTGATAGATCAAACCGTGCGAGCTGCTCGAGGCGCATTCGCGGAAGTGCTGAGTGCTGAGTCCTGAGTGCTGAGTGCTGAGTGGCAACCGCGAAGGGGTTGTAGATCGAAGCCCAGGGTTGCCGTCCGCGGCTACCCTGGGTGGATGGTCCAAAGATGACGCAACCCCAACGGGGTTGCAGAAGGCGTCGCACACGAGGAAATCATGCGCACATTCTGCAACGCATTCGGGGTTGGATTCTATTCATTGGCCCGTCCCAGGGTAGCCGCGGACGGCAACCCCAGTCTGTCATCTGCAACCTCTTCGGGGTTGGCTACCGAGTTACGAAAATGATTTTGCGCCGCGCTCCATTTCATTCGCGGAGAATGTTATGAGGATGATGGAACACACCGTCGAATGCCCTGTCTCCCGCGAATTTGCGTGGCGCTTCTGGAGCAACGTCGCTAACTGGGCCATCGTAGATCCGGCTGTCGAGTCAGTAGTGCTCGACGGGCCATTCGAAAGCGGCTCAAAAGGCGTCACGCATCAGACCGGCGGCGCCGCCATTGAATGGGTTTTGGCCGACGTAGTCCAAGGCAGCTCCGCGGTTATCGAGATTCGCTTGCCAGGTGTTTCCGCAAACTTCAGGTTGTTATTTGAAGACTCAGAGGGTGGCGGAGCTTCTATAACCCAGACGGTTACGTTCGAGGGCGAGCAGCTGGATCAATATGACGATGCGATCAAGCGGCTGGCTGAGGAGCTTCCTGCGGGTATGAAACGGCTGGTCGATCGAATCGTAGAGGCGGAAATGTGTTCTCGTGGAGCCTCGTCCTGAGGTCAGGAACTTGGTCAGCGCGCCGGTTTGCGCTTCTTCGCCCCAGTCTTCGTCGCTTGAGCGCTCAGGTCGTTGTGAAGACACGCGCTCAACCCGGTTATTACCATTCCGGGCTTCACGTAGGTTCTGCACGCCAGCGCGGACTTCACCTGTCCATCAGACTCATACCAGAACTGGCAATTTGTACAATCGCCATTCCAGCAATAGTCTCCCAGCGAGACTCGATCCATGCTGATGAACTGAAAACACCTCAGCAGCTTGTTGTTCTCGGGTACGAACTGCCGGCTGCTGCACACCTCGATTTCGACCAGACGCTCGAACTCCTCGAAGAGTCCGTCTCTCCAGTTTGATTTGTCCAAGGGAGAACGCCTCCGACTCGAAGCGGATTCGGGGCCAGGCCGGGATTATTGACTTTTCGACGGAAAGACGCAAGGGCCCGGCGTTTTGCGGCTTGGCGTCTGTACGTAGAGCCGTCCGGCCGTTCACCTCAAATCGGGAATCTTGATTCCCTTGCTGCGGGCAGTATCGATAGCGTCCTCGTATCCCGCATCCACGTGGCGGGCGACACCTGTACCTGGGTCGTTGGTCAGTACTCTATTCAGACGTCGGGCACCATCTTCGGTGCCGTCGGCAACTGTGACTTGTCCGGCGTGTAACGAGTAACCGATGCCTACACCGCCACCGTTGTGAATCGAGACCCAGGAGGCTCCAGAAGCGGTATTCAACAGAGCGTTCAGCAGCGGCCAGTCGGCGATTGCATCCGAGCCGTCCAACATCGCTTCGGTTTCGCGATATGGTGACGCAACCGACCCGGCATCCAGATGATCGCGACCTATCACGATTGGCGCTTCGATTTTCCCGGTCCGGACCATATCGTTTATCGCTTCACCGAACTCCGCGCGTTCCCCGTAACCCAGCCAGCAAATCCGCGCCGGCAGTCCCTGAAACTTCACGCGGCGGCTCGCAAGCTTTAGCCAGCGCGAGAGCACTTGATCGTCGGGAAACAACTCAAGCGCCAGGTTGTCGGTCTTGCGAATGTCCTCCGCACTCCCTGAAAGTGCCGCCCAGCGAAACGGGCCTCGCCCGTGACAGAACAACGGGCGAATGTACTCGGGCACGAATCCCGGTATGTCGAACGCGTTTTCCACTCCGGCCTGCCTGGCGTGTGCCCGGATATTGTTGCCGTAGTCGAAAGTCGTCGCACCCATTCGTTGCAGTTCGAGCATCGCGCGAACGTGACTTGCCATCGACTCCATCGAGCGGCGGGTGTACTCGTCAGGTCGAGTGCGCCGCAACTCGAGCGCCTCTTCCAGAGTCATGCCGTTCGGAACGTATCCGCCGAGCGGATCGTGCGCACTGGTTTGATCTGTGAGAATGTCGGGCACGATACTTCGCCGCGCCATCTCTGGAATCACGTCGGCGCAATTTCCCAAAAGCCCAACCGAGACTGCCTCGCCATTCGCCTGCACCTCCCTGACGATCGCCAATGCCGAGTCCAGATCGTTTGCCATTCGATCCAGGTAACCGGTCTGAATTCTTTTCTCGATTCGAGCCTGATCTACCTCCACTCCGATAAAACAGGCGCCGTTCATTGTCGCCGCAAGTGGCTGGGCGCCGCCCATCCCGCCGAGTCCGCCCGACACGATCAGCTTGCCGTCGAGCGAACCGCCGAAGTGCTTCTCCGCCGCCGCCGCGAACGTCTCGAACGTTCCTTGCACGATGCCCTGACTTCCGATGTAGATCCACGACCCCGCAGTCATTTGACCGTACATAGTGAGACCGAGCTTCTCCAGCCGATGAAACTCATCCCAGTTCGACCAGTGACCTACGAGATTGGAGTTTGCGATGAGCACTCGAGGCGCGTACTCGTGTGTACGGAAGATGCCGACAGCTTTGCCCGATTGAACTAACAACGTTTCGTCGTTTTCAAGCGAGCGAAGCGAAGCCACGATGGCTTCGAACGCTTGCCAGTTGCGTGCAGCTCTTCCGGTGCCGCCGTAGACAATCAGCTCATCAGGACGTTCGGCAACCTCGGGATCGAGGTTGTTCATCAGCATCCTTAGGGCAGCTTCCTGATGCCATCCCTTGCAGCTCAGGGTTGTCCCGCGAGGCGCTTTGATCGGTTCTGATTTGCGCATAGGTTTGAAAGAAACGGGTCATTAGCAATTTGAGAATTGTGAGGAGATTCTAGCACAGGGTTTTGGAGTCCGAGATCGGCAAGAGGCTCCTACCCCGTCGGGGAATTGATTCGGCGGTTTTCGCGTAGTATTTTTAAGCTCGGCAGCCGGTACTAGCGTTTGAGAGTATCGAGCAGAAGAGGTCTTTATGATGGCAAAGCCCCCAATTGCCCGGGCGGTTTTCCCTGTCCGGGATTCCCGTTCATTTGCCTGTGTACTTGCGGCAATCGTCATGTCCGCGTGGGATGCCGTTGCCACAATGCAGCACATCGGTCGCGGCGTTGCTTTGGAGGCTAATCCTCTGATGGATACGTTGATTCAAAGGCACGCTCTTCTGTTCTTCGGCGTCAAGATGTTGCTTACCGCGATGGGACTGATGGTCTGCTATAACTATTCACACCTGAGGACCGCTCGAATAGGCATCAGGTTCATCCTGGGTCTCTACGGCTTTGTTTGCGGCTATCATCTGGCGATTATTCTCTTCGGCTGATCTGTTTTTATCTTCCTCTCTTTTCTTCAAGGCCGGCGTTCACTCCGCCGGCCAAAATTTTTCTAACTCAAAAATCAATCGAGATCTCTGACCACCGCCACGAGCGACTGGATATATCCGCTGAGCGGCATGTCGCGATCGAGTGGCGGCACCACTTCACGCACTCGATTGTATACCTCTGAGAGCTTCGGTCCGGGCTTCAATGGTTTGAGAAATTCCAGACCCTGAGCCGCGCACAGCAACTCAATCGCGAGGATCACCTCGACGTTCTTCACAACCTGCGTGAGCTTGAGTGCCGAGGTCATGCCCATGCTGACGTGGTCTTCCTTGTTTCCGGATGTGGGCAAGTTGGTTACCGACGCGGGATGAGCGAGCACGTTGTTTTCGGCGATGAGCGAAACCGCAGCGACTTGCGCCAACATCAGTCCCGAGCTCGTGCCAGGCTCCCGCGTGAGAAATGCCGGAAGCCCTGAAAGTTCCGGATTGACTAGTCTCTCCACGCGACGCTCCGAAATTGTGCCGAGGTCGGCGACCGCTACGGCGGCGTAGTCGTATGCCAACGCCAACGGCTCGCCATGAAAATTTCCTCCGGACAAGACTTCATTTGAATCGGCGAAGATCAGCGGATTATCGGTTGCGCTGTTGATTTCAATCTCCAGAATCCTTCGCACGTGGGCCAGAGCGTCGCGCACCGCGCCGTGTACTTGAGGCATGCAACGAAGTGCGTATGCATCCTGCACTCGAGGATCTACGGCGTGATCACGATGAGACTCCCTGATGGCGCTGCCCTCGATCAGCTCGCGCAGGCGGCGGGCGCTGCGCATTTGTCCCGGGTGCGGTCTGACCGCTTGAATCTTATGATCGAAGGCGACCGGAGTGCCCTTCAGCGCCTCGAGCGACATCGCGCCGGTGATATCGGCGGCATCCGCTAGACGCTCGGCGCCAAGCAACGCCAGGCCGCCGACTCCGGTCATGGCTTGCGTCCCGTTGAGCAGCGCCAGCCCCTCCTTCGCCTCCAGCGTGAGAGGTTCGATGCCGGCGCGCGCGAGCGCCGCGGCCCCTCCCATTCGTTCGCCAGCATACTGAGCCTCACCCTCGCCGATCACAACCAACGCGAGGTGGGCTAGTGGAGCTAGATCACCGGATGCGCCTACGGATCCGCGTGATGGAATCACCGGGTGCACCCGCGCGTTCAACATCTTCACGAGGCTTTCGATCACCGCCATTCGGCAACCGGAGTAACCCTTGGCAAGGACATTCGCCCGCTGCAGCATGATTGCTCGAACGGCGCGCTCCGGCAGCGCCTCTCCGATGCCGCAGGCGTGAGAGCGCACCAGGTTCAGTTGAAGTTCGCGAAGTTTTTCACCGGGAATGCTGACGTCGGCGAGCGCTCCAAACCCGGTATTGATGCCGTAGACCACGTGACCACCAGCCACGAGGTCATCTACAAATCTTCGCGCGCGGTCGACCCGCTTGAAAGCAAGCGGTGCAATGGTCACCTCAGCGCCGTCGGCCACGGCGGCGGTCTGCTCCAGGGTCAAAGACCCTCCGTCAATCTCCACCATTCGTTATTATCGATCCTCCCCAAATCTAAGTTCTGAGTTCTGAGTTCTGAGATGAGAAGGGCTAGATGCTATCACACAGATCAATCGCAGTGAACATACGGAAGTTCTGAGTACCGAGTTCTGAGTTCTGAGTCTCGTACTCAGTACTCGGAACTCAGAACTCAGGACTCAGAACTCCCCCTCATTGCACCCCCAATTTTGCTGCGGTACTATCACAATCGCGAAGCCATGCGTTACATACCAGCCAATTGAAAGGCAGCTAATGACCTCACTGATGAACAGGACGTTAGAAGAAGTCGATTCCGAAATCGCGGAGGTGATCGCGAGGGAAGAGAATCGCCTGGCCTACAACCTCGAAATGATCGCTTCGGAAAACTTTGTTTCTGAAGCGGTCCTGGAAGCGATGGGCTCGGTGTTGACAAACAAATACGCCGAAGGCTACCCGGGCAAGCGCTACTACGGAGGCTGTGAATTTGTGGACCAGGCCGAGAACCTTGCGATCGAGCGCGCAAAACAGATCTTTGGTTGCGAGCACGTGAACGTGCAGCCGCATTCGGGGTCACAGGCGAATATGGCGGTGTATCTAGCGGTGCTGCGATACGGGGACACAATACTCGGTATGAATCTCGCCCACGGCGGGCACCTTACTCATGGACATCCACTGAATTTTTCGGGACGCAGCTACAAGATCGTCCCATACGGCGTAACCAAAGATGCCGAGACCATCGACTACGACGAGCTCGAGCGGCTGGCGCATGAGCACAAGCCGAAGTTGATACTCTGCGGAGCCTCCGCTTACTCACGCACGATCGATTTCGAGCGCATCGCCCGCATAGCAAAGGATGTAGGCGCCTATTCTATGGCGGATATTGCACATATCTCCGGGCTGGTGGCCGTTGGCCTTCATCCGAGTCCGATTCCGCATATGGACTTCGTCACCACCACCACACACAAAACACTTCGCGGGCCTCGCGCCGGCATGGTGATGTGTCGCGAACGATTTCAAAAGGAGCTCGATCGCGCGGTGTTCCCCACCATACAAGGCGGGCCGTTGATGCACGTCGTGGCCGCAAAAGCAGTCTGTCTCAAAGAAGCGATGGAGCCAAGCTTCAAGGCATATCAGCAGCAGGTGATCGCAAACGCAACGGTGCTTGCGAGCGAGCTCACGTCGCTCGGCTTTCGAATCGTGTCGGGCGGCACGGATAATCACCTGATGCTGGTTGATGTTTTTGTCAGGGGAATCACCGGATCGATTGCGGAGAAAGCGCTCGAACGCGCGGGGATCACCGTCAACAAGAACGCCATACCGTTTGATACGCAGCCGCCTATGAAGGCTTCGGGAGTCCGAATCGGTTCGCCGGCGCTGACTACCAGGGGGATGAAGGAAGCCGAAATGACTCTCATCGCAGGGCTCATAAACGAGGTGCTGGCGGATCCGGAGAGCGAAGCGGTGGCGACGAGCGTCAGGGCCCGCGTAAAGGAGCTCTGCGAGGGATTTCCAATCTACGAGAAACGGTTGGTGCGGAGCCGCGCACAGTCGAGCTAAGTTAATGGAAGAAGTTTTTGGTCCAGATGGACTGATCGCGCAGTATCATCCGAACTACGAGTATCGCCCCGGCCAGATCGAAATGGCCGAGCAAGTGCATCGCACTCTTCAAGAGGGTGGGGTCATCCTGGTTGAAGCAGGCACTGGAACTGGCAAGACCCTCGCGTATCTCATCCCGTCGCTGGTTGCCGGTCGCCGAGTGCTGGTTGCTACCGCGACAAAGGCGCTACAGGAACAGCTCTACAAGAAGGACATCCCATTTCTTCAACAGATCGCGCCGACCCCTTTCAAAGCCGTTTGCATGAAAGGCAGGTCGAATTACGTGTGTCTGCATCGCTTGAAGAAGTCGACCGAGACTCCAATGCTTGAAGGCCTTGAAGACGTCAACAACTTCGAGAGAATCCGCAAGTGGGCGGCGGAGAGCGAGACCGGTGACCGGGCGGAGCTCACCGATTTGCCCGAAACCCTCGGATTCTGGCCGCAAATTGACGCGCGTGCAGAGACCTGTCTTGGCCAGCGCTGTCCGGATTTCGACGTTTGTTTTATCACTCGAATGCGTCGCGAAGCCCTGGATGCAGACGTCGTCATCATAAACCATCACTTGTTCTTCGCCGATCTCGCGTTGCGAAACGGAGACTACGGATCCGTCCTGCCGGAGTATTCGACGGTGATATTCGACGAAGCGCACGAGATCGAGGACGTTGCTGCTGAGTATTTCGGCACGAGCGTTTCAAACTATCGCGTCTCGGACCTGTTGCAGGATGCGTTGAAGATAACCATCGAGGATTCGGGTCAGGCCGGTGAGGTGACCAGGGCGCTGGCTCGAGTAGGTCAGCGCTCGGATGTTTTCTGGCTGACGCTTCGCAGTCAGCCGGCATTCGACGCCGATGAACGAGAGGTCACACACGGAGGCTCCGCTTATCGACGCGGCTCGCAGAACCGATTCTCTAAGGAGGCGGATGACGGCGGTCGATACCAGGTCGATGAATCGTTGTTCGTCCGCGAGGATGCCGAAGGCAATACTGTCACTACGAAGGCCGGAGAGGCATACCTTGCGCTCAGCAACTCGATCGTGAGATTGATATCGGCTCTTAGTCTGGTAACGGATGCGCCTCCGGAGTTGGACAACATCGTGAGACGCGCGCAGAGTCTCAAGTTCGAGCTGGAGTTCGTCGTAAGCTGCACCGAACCAAATTATGTGTACTGGATGGAGAAGCGAGGGCGGGGAGTCTTTTTACACGCAACTCCGATCGACATTTCCTGCATCCTGGACGATGCGCTTTTTGGCAAAGTGCACAGCGCTGTTCTAACTTCGGCTACTCTGACTGCGGGCAAAAACTTCGAGTTCATTCGGAGCCGGCTTGGAATTGCGCACGCTCGAGAGTTGATCGTCGATTCGCATTTCGATTTTGAGCAACAGGCGGTGCTTTACCTGCCCCGAAAGATGCCCGATCCCCGCGACCGAGCCTTTCTCGATTCGTCGGTTGAAGAAATCGTAAAGATTCTCGAGACAACCAGGGGACGCGCGTTCGTTCTGTTTACGAGCGTAGCGTCGATGAGAGCTACCTACGAGCGCGTGAGGCATCGAGTGGATTTCCCGGTCTTTATCCAGGGTGAAGGGTCAAAGAACGGATTGCTCGAGCGATTTCGCACAACCTCCGGCGCAGTTTTGTTCGCGACGTCATCCTTCTGGCAGGGAGTCGATGTGCAGGGAGAGGCCTTGTCGTGCGTTATTATTTCCAAGTTGCCGTTTGCCGTCCCGACCGATCCGGTGGTCGCAGCCCGTCAGCGGTTTATCGATGAAAACGGCGGTAGCTCCTTTTACGAGTACTCGGTGCCGCAGGCGGCGATCACTTTGAAACAGGGGCTGGGAAGATTGATTCGGTCCAGCTCCGATCGCGGCGTCCTGTCGATTCTGGACCCTCGAATTCGGACCAAATCGTACGGCAGGTTTTTTCTCGAAAGCATCCCGCGTTGCCGAGTGATTTCGAGCATCGAAGAAGCTGAATCCGTCTTCAACCCTCAATAAGGCGTGAGGCAGGAATGCAGAGTCGCAACCAATGCAAGTTCGTTGCGACCCTGCGTCTTGTAGTTGATGCGTCCCTATAGAACTTTCAGCGCGGCATACTGATCAAGCAAAGGAAGGACGGTGTCGCGCGCGGCAGCGGGCAGCATTAGAATCACTCGTTCGATTCCGAGGTCCGACAGCTCGGCCAACTCCTTCTTATCCGGTTTCGGGCCAAAGACAGTTACCGAGATAGACTCCGGATTGCGACCCGCGTTTTCAGCCTTTTTTTTCAGCTCGGCGATTTTTTCCTTCAGGCCTTCCAACCTGAAACCGATCGGCATCCAACCGTCGCAATACTCGATCACGCGGTCGAACGTGGTGGGACCGTATCCGCCCATCAAGATCGGGGGGTGGGGTTCCTGGCGCGGCTTGGGATAGGCCCAGATTGGATCGAAGTTGACGAACTCGCCGTGATATTCGGCTTCCTCCTTTGTCCAGATCTCCTTCATCGCAAGTATGCGCTCGCGCATTAGCCTCCAGCGCTTTTTGAAGTCCGTGCCGTGATTTTCCATTTCTTCGGCGTTCCAGCCTCCGCCGATGCCGAAGATGAACCGCCCGCCGGAAAGGAAATCGAGGCTGGCGACCTCCTTGGCTGTAGTAATGGGGTCGCGCTCGATGATCAGGCAGATTCCCGTAGCGATCTTTATTGTGGAGGTGACCGCTGCGGCGGCAGTGAGGGCTACGAAGGGATCATAAGTGTGCCAGTACTCTTTTGGGAGTTCCCCGCCGCCGGGCCACGGACTGCGCCTGCTTGCGGGGATGTGAGTGTGTTCCGGGACCCACAGCGATTCGAATCCCCTGTCTTCAGCTTCACGAGCCAGTTCATCGGGTCTGATCGCGTAATCGGTGGAAAACATTCCAACGCCGAACAGCATTGTGCAATCTCCTTGAGTGTTGTATTTGACCCGAGAATGATATCTCGCGACAAATCGTATTTTCCAGTCACCAGAGAGTGCTGAGTGCTGAGTGGTGAGTTACGCAACCCCGTTGGGGTTGGCACTCAGCACTCAGCACTTAAGAAATCGCCCTTGCGATGAGGAACGCGGCGCCTGCCGCGACGCTACCCGTCAGCGCGGTCTGAAGAGCGCTCCGAAAAGGCTTCGCTGTAGTCAACCTCCCCTTCACATATCCGAAGATCAACAGCGCCAGAAGCGTGACTGCAATTGAGAGCCATAGCGCGCCGAAGCGATCCCGCAGCAAGATGTAAGGAGCAAGCGGTACCAGCCCGCCCGCAACGTAAGCTCCGGCGATCGTCACCGCGCTGATCAGCGCACGCTTGGGGTCGGGTTCCTCCAGCCCAAGCTCAAATCGCATCATGAAATCGATCCACTGCTTTGGCCGTTTACTCAACGCATCCACGATGGGCTCGATCTCAGCGGGTGTCAGACCGTAGCCTCTGAACACTCGCGCCACCTCTTCGCGTTCCTCTTCCGGAATCGAAGCGACCTCGCGCTTCTCACGACTTCGCTCGCTTGCATAGTGTTCGGCGTCACTCTTCGCCGCGAGATAGCCGCCGAGCCCCATCGCAATCGAGCCTGCCGCTATCTCCGCAAGACCCGCAGTGACCACTATCGCCGTGGAGCTCACTGCCCCCGAAAGACCCGCGGCCAACGCAAAAGGTACGGTCAAGCCGTCTGACATGCCGATGACGATATCGCGAACCGAATCACCTGCTGTGAAATGCTTCTCGACGTGCCGAGTTCTTGACATGGCTTTCTAGAAGTTCTCCTGCTAGAGGTTCTCGTCCTGGAAGTTCTCGGGGCTGGCGTTAAGTTCTGAGTTCTGAGTGAAGGAATGCCGTTAAGGTCGGGCAGCCGTTTACGATTACTCAGAACTCAGAGCTCAGTACTCAGCTAACGTCCGCTTGCGCCGGTAAGGCACGTAACGCGGTGTCCACATTTTTGCTTCAATCGCCCGCTCGAGCTGGCCGGCATCGATCAACTCGGTCAATCCGCTTCGTCGAGCTTCGGCTGCCACCGCAAGCGCCACCGCCTTGGAAACCTCTCTGACAGTTTCCAGCGCGGGGAATAACGCCGCCTTGCTGTCCGACAAAGCTGGAGAGAACTCCGCCAGAGCCTTAGCCGCCGCGACGAACATCGATTCGGTAACCCGCCTCGCCTTCGACGCGACTACACCAAGGCCCACCCCGGGAAAGATAAAAGCATTGTTACACTGACCGATGTCGATCTGTTCGCTGCCCATCTGGACCGGTAAAAACGGACTCCCGGTTGCAATCAGCGCCCGTCCATCTGTCCACTTCAGGAGGTCCGACGGAACGGCCTCGCTCTTGGACGTCGGGTTTGAAAGCGGGAAAATGATCGGACGTTCAGTGCGCGACGCCATTTCCCGGACAACCGCTTCGGTGAACAAGCCTGGTTGAGCAGAAGTTCCTATCAGCACGGTCGGTGAGACGTTGTGCACGACATCTCCAAGGCCACAGTAACTTGAGTTTTGAAGCTTCCACGAGGTTAGCTCTGCCTGCGGCCTCGCGTACTTCTGTTTTGTTTCCTCAGATCCTTCGCGTGAGGCAGTCACCAGCCCATGCTTGTCCACCAACCAGATTCGAGATCGGGCTTCAAGTTCCGCTGTGCCTTCGATCATCATCGCGGCGACAATTTGATCGCTAATGCCGTTAGCGGCCGAACCAGCGCCAAACATCACAACTCGGTGGTCGCTCATCCTCTTGCCGATTACGCGAGACGCAGCGATTAGGCCGGCAACCGTTACCGCTCCAGTGCCTTGTATGTCGTCATTGAACGAACACAGCCGGTCGCGATATCGATTGAGGAGCCGTGAGGCGTTGCTCTTTGCAAAGTCCTCCCATTGAAGGAGCACCGTGGGGAATCTTCGCATCACCGCCTTAATAAACGCATCAATGAAGTCATCGTAGTCCTGCCCGCGCACACGCTCGTGTCGCCAGCCGAGGTAGAGTGGGTCGGCGAGCAGGTCCTTGTTGTCGGTGCCTACATCGAGGATTATCGGCAGCGTAGAAGCCGGAGGAATCCCAGCGCACAACGTGTAAAGAGCGAGCTTTCCCACGGGGATTCCTATTCCGCCGACCCCGAGGTCGCCCAACCCAAGTATTCGCTCGCCGTCGGTGACCACGATGACTTCAGTATTGGGGTTAGGAGCGTTAGCCAGCACGGTGTCGATCTCGTCTTTGTACTGGTAGGACACGTAAATGCCGCGAGGCCGCCGGTAAATTCGGCTGTATGTCTGGCAGGCGAGTCCGACGACAGGGGTGTAGATGACGGGCATCATCTCTGTGATGTGCTGCTGAACGAGCATGTAGAAGAGCGTTTCGTTGCGGTCCTGCATCGCTACAAGAAAGATGAAGCGTTCGAGATCGCTGTTTTTCATCTTGTAGTTGCCGTAAGTGCGGGCGAGTTGTTCATCGACAGTGGCGACGTGCGGGGGCAGCAGTCCAAACAAGCCGAACTCGCGGCGCTCGTCTTCCGGGAAGGCAGTACCTTTGTTGAGCAGCGGGTTGTCCAGGAGTTCGTGACCGGTGAGCGACACTTCGACGTAATCGTCCTCGGAGCCCATACCACCTCCTCCTTTGAACAAAGAGACAAACTCTACACGCGGGCAGGTTAGTTCGTAAATCATCAATCGAGAAACGGATCTGATGTGACGGGGTTGAGGGAAAGGATGGAGTCCTGAGTGCTGAGTCCTGAGCGCCTTACCTCCTTCGAGGTCGCACGCAGTACTTCTTTACCGTCCCACTTCCAGTGGCGGGATTGATCGGCTGAGGATTCGTTTTGCTCCCGAACTGTCTATGAATTGTGCCTTGATCGAAAACTCGACCGTGTAGCGACCAGCACCGAGCCCGGTGCCCACATTCTCGGTTTTGACGTTGTCTCCAGGCTGCGCTTCGTATTCCTTGACGATCGGCGTCGGCAGACTGCCGCCCCGCACCGTGACACTGTAGCGCGCCAGCAACGGCGACGAGCCTTCGCCTTCCTTGGACTTGTCCGCGAAGATCTGCGATCCGTAATAGATTCGCCACGTAAGATGAAGCTTGTCCCCCATCATTTCTGCCGTCGCTTCGATCGCATCCGCGTCGTCTGAAGTTCTCGAGAAACTGTTTTGATATCGGTCGAACGAAGGAATGGTCCCCATCTTTAACAACGCGTCGCGTGCCTGAGCTCGCAGCTTTTCGTCCGAACTTCGCGCGGCCTCCTGTAGCGCGGTGACCCCTCGCTCGCGCATACCAATCTTTTCGAGTTTTTGCAGGACATCACCGCTATGAGCCGGGTCCTCCTTGATTTGCTTCAAGAGATCATCAACCGGCTCGGCGTACGCGTTGTCACCCGGGGCGTTCGCTTGAAGCGCTGCTATAGCCTGCGCATAGGTCGAAATGTGATAGTCCCCCGTCAGCCACATACTCTTTAGCAACGGGTTGAGTCGCCTCAATCGCTTATCCGAAGACTCACTGACCCATATGTTTCCACCGTCGTACGTCACGCCACTCATCGCTGTGAGATTTGTGTGATAACCGTGAATTCGTTCCGGACGAGCGCCCTCCACTCTCACGACGTAAACATCGTTTGTAAACCCGTCCACCCACCAAAGATGATTGCCATCCCACGCCAGGCCCTGGCAGCCGATCGCAGGTGGCTCGTACCGCGTCAGAACGTTAAACCTCTGGTCCAGATGATAGAGAAACGCAGCGTCGCGAGAGTCGGGAGAATTAAGCCGCGTCGCCGCCCAGTAGCCCGATCCGTCCCACGCGATTCCCCCGATATGGTCCGGTGCGGGAAAGTAGTCGGTCACCGCCAGAGTCTTAGGGTCGTGAACCGTGAAGACATTCCTGTGACTCCGGTCCGACGAAGCATCATCCGAGTACCCTACGAACTGCCTGCCATTCCAGGTGAGCGCGCGAATCGAGAAAGAATTCGCAGGAAGGGCCTCCTGCGACTGCTCTCTTGGCTCGACCGAGATCGGAGCAAGAGCGGACACGCCGTCGAATTTGAATTTCGCTAATCCTTCGCGGCTGCCTACAAGGAACTGCCCGTCGCCCCACGTCAACCCGATCGGCTCGATGCCGGAATCGACAGTCAAATCAAAATCTGCATGAGGGTCGAGCACGCCTTTCTGCGCACTTGCATCCCCGGAGGCCGCTTCGTTTCGGGGAATTGTTTTTGTCTGTACGGCGTTGCCGACACTTTTTATGAAGTAACGAACACCGAGCGCGACGACTAGCACGGCGGCCAGCGCTGCAAGGATTCCTATCAGGTAGGCCGGACCTTTGAATTTTTCAGTGGCCGACTCAGGTTCGAGTTCGGCAATCACGGGAGAAGCCTGAACAAAAGCCGCAACGCGTTCGCCGGTTATGCGCTGAGCCGGGCCTTTCCATTTGGCGAAGATCAGGCCACAGAACGGGCAGGTCGACTTGCCTTCGATCACCTCACGACTGCAGCTCGGACAGGTCATAACGAGTTCCAGGCTTTCGCTGATGAAGCATCGGGGGTTGGATGGAGAATTCAGCCCAGCTGGGTGAATTCAAGGTTGCGGGCCGTGGGGACCGTACAGGCGGGATAGTACCACGAAAAGCCGTTTTGACAGTCAATTTTTGGTTCAGTAGGCAGTAGGCAGTAGGCAGTATGCAGTGTGCAGTACCCAATAGGCAGTATGCAGGTACGCCCCACAACTGCCTACTGCCTACTGCCTACTGCCTACCGCCTACCGGTCAGGTCACGATCTGGCTGAGTACAGTTTGAATGTGTTCGAGGTTGATAGGCTTGAACGCTACCTCGTCTACGAGCTCGCGATAGTGCCGGAGAGTATCGGGCGGAACGCCGTAGCCCGTCACGAGCACGATCTTGACGCTGGGCCAGCCCCTCCGTATCTCGGTCGCAAGTGCCCAGCCGTCCATTTCTGGCATTGATAGATCAGTGAACACCAAATCGAATCGTCCAAGCTCCAGCTTCGCCAGACCCTCCCGGGCGCTCGACGCCCATTCGACCTGGTGCCCGCCGGAGCTCAACATCCCCACGAGCGCTTCACGCACTCTGTCGTCATCATCGATCACAAGTACTGTTGCTATCTTCGGTTTGATGATTCGCTGCGGAACCACTTTCAATTTGGGAGGCTCGGCCATCTGTATGCTGATGGTGAACGTAGTTCCTCGACCCGGAGCGCTCGCCACCTCGATGCGTCCTCGGTGCCGCTCGATTATGCTGTAGCTCACCGCAAGCCCGAGCCCCATCCCCTTGGCGCCCTTCGTAGTGAAGAACGGCTCGAAGATGTGCTCGCTGATCTCTCGACTCATGCCAATGCCGGTATCCGTGAAAATCGCGCGTACGTTTGGACCGTACGTATCGGTAGAGATCCGGATTTTTCCGCCCTGTGGCATTGCGTCAAGCGCATTGAGAATAATGTTGACGAAAACCTCGCGCAGCTCAGACGCCGAGCCTCTTACCGAAGGAGCTTCTTTCAGATTCAGTTCGACTTCGTAGTTCAAACCTCGAGCGTGGGCTTCGCCGGACCAACGGGCTCGAGTCAACTCGGTGGAATCGCGGACGAGCTGCCGGAAATCCACGAGTTCCCCAGCAGGTGTGTTTTGCTGCATACCGAAGGCTTGAATTCGTTTAACCGTTTCGGCCCCGTCCATTGCGGCGCGCTCAATCACCGCCATCCGTTGGCCCATGACTTCATCTTTGAAGTCCCGTTTGATGAGCTGTGCGTGTCCCACGATTGCGGCGAGGATGTTGTTGAAGTTATGCGCGACTCCGGAGGCGAGCTGTCCCAGCGCGCGCAGTTTGTCTGCCTGAGCGGCGCGCTCGGAGGCCAATCGCTCTTCGGTTATGTCTCGAGCTATGCTGAGTACGTTGCTGACTCCACCCTCGTCATAGATTGGCGTGAAGGTCATCATCAGAAGGCGCTCGTCGCCGTCTTTGCGCATGGCTCTGATCTCAAACGTCTGCGGCTCGCCGATCATTGCGCGCGCAAAGCGCTCCACTGCCACTTTCTTATCGTCGCCGGTGACGAAGATCCGGTAGTCCGCGCTGCTCAGCTCGACTCGAGAGTAACCCGACAGCGTCACGAGCTGTTCGTTGAACCAGATAAACCGCCCCTCGGGAGAAAACGCGAAGATCGCATCGTTGGCGTGCTCGATCAGCTTGACAAGGAAGTTCCGCTGTTCGCGGGCGACTGCTTCGGCGGCGCGCAGTTCGGAGAGATCACGCACTACGCAAACCGCGCCAATTGGCGAAGCAGGCGTCACCGCGTCGTCTCGCAACGAACCGCCTTGTCGATTGGTAAGCGGCGAAATCGTGACCAGAAGCGGACGGCCCAGCTTTCCCGGGACAAGCTCGAACGTCAATGGACGGCCAGTCTGAACGACCTGTGATACGCGGCACTGGTCGCCCTCGGCCCCTTGCATCAACTCGCAGCATCGACGACCGAGCAACGAATTCACATCGGAGCCCTCGAACGCCGCCCCCGCCTCATTTATTCGGACGAGGATTCCTTCGCGGTCAAAGATCAAGATTCCGTCAGTCAACGCGTCGAACGTGGATTCCCACTGGTGCTTTACGTGCAGGACCTGTTCAAACAACTCAGCACGCTGCAATGCGATGAACACCTGGTCGAGCGCCGCGCGAAGGACTTCAACGTCATCGGCGGACCAGTGTCGTGGCTCCGACCGCATATTCGCCAGGATGATCAGTTCAGACTTGCTGTTGTCGCCACGGAGACGGGCAGCCATGAAGGACCGCACGTTCCGCGGATCCAGATAATATTCCCGAAACTGTCCCGCCGCTCGAGGATCCCGCTCTACGTCGTCACAGCGAATAACGTCGTCTTTGGCGATGTCGGTGAGAGCCGAAAACACGGCGGCGGCGCGGCGAATTCCGGACGTCGTGACTCCGCCATTGCTGTAGTCGTACTCGATCATCCAATCGGGTTCTTCGGGGCTCAAACGGGCCATGACGACCTGGTCTGCGCCGAGGTGCTCACCCAGCTCGCTGGCGATGACCGGCAGGATTTCGTCGAGTTGATTCGATTGATTGACGCGGTGAATGATGTGACTGATCAGGCTTTCGCGGTCGGCCGCCTGACGTGCTTCGTCGAACAATCTGCTGTGGCTTACGGCCACTTCGATTTGTGCGGCCAGCACTTCGATCAGAGCGACTTCCTCGCCGGTCCACTTTCTTGGCTGATCCACCTGCGCGATTGAAATCGCACCCCAGAAAGAGTTGTTCACGATGATCGGACAGACGATCTGCGAAAGGTTGGGGCGGTCTACGTGCCAGATTCCGACTCCTGCCGCCAGCTCCGGGTGTGCGGCCTTGAACGAATTCACATCATCAATTACCAGCGTGCGCCTCGACTCGAGCAGATATCTGCCGATGTAGTCACTCGCGAGGGTTCGGATTCCGGAAATCGAGTAGGCGGGATCGCTGAGATACTCGGCTACAGCCAGGAATTCGTCTCCCACTAACTTTCTGAAGTAGGTGCGGTCGGCTCCGAGCGCTCGTCCGATTTCCTCGACGGCGGCCTTTAATGTTTCATTGAGGTCGAGTGAGCGTCTTATCGAGGTGATGATGTGGCTGATCAGTGCAGCGCGTTTGGCCGACTCGCGCACTTCGTGATGGAGGCGCGCCTGCCGGATTGAGAGGGCCGCGTGCTTGGCGACGGTCTTTACCAGCTCAATTTCCTCATTGTTCCAGGTGTGCTGCAGTTCGCAGTGTTCAGCGGTCAGTATTGCGGTGGCATCCGTGCCGTCGGGCCGCAGCGCGACGGCTATGAATGAGTTAACGCCTGAAGATTTTGGAATGCCGGCCGGCCTGCGATTGGAAGATGCTGCGTTGTTGATTACGAGCGCCTCACTTGTCGCTAGCACGCGACGCAACAGCAGGTGACTGCGCGCGTCAATTCCTTTGATCCAGTCAGATTTGTTTTTGCAGCATGAGCGGACGTAGTCGACTACGGCGCCTGACAACTCGGGCTGTGGATGGTCCAGGAGCAGAATTCTGCACCTGCACACTGCGAGAGCCGCGCCTAGTTCGCGCACAATCGTTTGGAGAAGGTTTTGCTGATCGGAGGAATCGAGGAGTGCGCTTGCGAGCTTTGCTTCGAACGCTTGATGTCGGATGGTGGGATTGCGACGGCGCGATGCTTGCGGGGCTGGCAGGCGTTTAGCCGGATTGCTGTTCCGCTTTGGGCCTGACTTTTGTTTAGGCGAGGTAGTATTCACGATTGGCGGTTTCTAAGTCGGGGTCAGGCCGAAAATCTCAAATCTCAAATTTGAAATCTCAAAATCTGAAATCAAATTTGAAATCTGAAATTTGAGATTCCCGGGGTCAGCCAGACCATTGTCCCGTAAATCGATCACCAGTAACCGACAAGAGCGAATACTGAACGCCGCGCCCAGTCCTCGAATCGTTCTCCAGCAGTCCCGGCTCGTTGGCCATCTCTCTTATCTCACGCCATTGATCAAGCGGCACCGTAGTAAACGCCTGAACGATCGCAGGGTCAAAATGCGCCCCCGAGCATCGAATCAACTCCTCGGCCGCGTCCGCAAATGTTCGGGCCTGCCGATAGGGCCGGTCCGACGTTATCGCATCGACCGCGTCAGCCACCGCAAAGATTCGCGCGCCCAGACAAATCAGGTTCCCCTCAAGCCTCGTTGGATAGCCGCTGCCGTCATAGCGCTCGTGGTGCTGAGCTACGATCTGCGTAGCGCCCTGAAGGAAATCTATGCCTCGCAAAATCTGCGCACCGTAGTCAACATGCCGCCGCATGAAATTCCACTCCTCTTCAGTCAGCGCGCCACGCTTGAGCAATATCGCATCGGGTACCCCGATTTTCCCGATGTCATGCAGCAACGCGCCGTGCTCCAGAGTTATCAGGTCGCGATCGTTCAGCGAAAGCGCCTTGCCCAGCCGCAAGCAGTAGGCGACAACTCTCTCCGAATGGCCTTTTGTCTCCACGTCTCGCGCTTCAAGTGCGGCTGCCAGCGCCCTGAGCGTTGCTCGATAATTCAGATACAGCTTCTCTAGCGTCGAATTCAGACTCGAGTTGACTACGCTCAATTCATTTGTCCGCTTGCTGACCAGGTCTTCCAGGTGTTGCTCGTACTGCTGGTTCGCCTTCAGAAGGGCCTGATGACGCACGGCGCGCTGCACTGCGGTCTCGACGTCTGAGATGTTGAAGGGTTTGGTGATGTAATCGAAGGCGCCCCGGCGCATCGCTTCTATCGCGCTTTGAATGTTGAGATTTCCCGAGATCATGACCACCACCGTGTCCCGGCAACTGCGATGGATATGCTCCAGCAGTTCGAGTCCGCTCATTCCGGGCATCATGATGTCTGACAGCACCAGATCAAAGCTGTCTTGCTTGAGATACTCGAGAGCTTCGTATGCGCTCGAAGCCATGGTGCATTCGTGATTAGGGCTCAGCAGCGGATAAAGCACCGACAACACGTTTGGTTCGTCGTCGATGAGCAGAATCTTCGCCGTTCGCTCAGATCCAAGCAGGAGAGGATTTGCGATACCAGCCATACGCAACTCACATCAGGCGCAACAACCTTCAAAAGACGATCAGCCTCTTCAAGAAGATCGGGTAGATGCCGCTCGGGGGGCGGCTGAAAGGAGCCCCGTTCCGTTTCTTGGTTAATGCAGAAGAAGCTTGAGAAATACAACCGGGGGACTGGGCAAGCTTAGTACAGAACCTGCCCGGGTTCAATGGTTTTCTAAGTCAGGTAATGTTTAACTCATCGGCTGGCAGGCGACGCGAAATGTGGTGCGTCAGCCGGAATCACTGGTCGGACAACTCCAACTTCAAGTACCTGCTTCCGTCACCAACGACGAACAAGAAATCGCGTCCCCCGGCCTTCACCCGAGTCACCCCTTCCGGTTTCATGCCCGAGTCGAGTTTGGTGAGTTCCTTTGGCTCTGCATCGGTTCCGTTTGCGTTCGCGGGCCACTCCCACAGTGCGAAGTTCTTGGTTTCGCCCTGCGTTTGTGCCCCCGAGATGACAAGAAATGTTCCACCTCGGGCGTCGTACTGAAGGTCCCTTATTCCTTGCCCGCCAAGCGAGATCTTGATCGCCGGTCCGGCGGAAAGATTGTCGGCGTTGAACTCTCCTCGAGGGTTCTTGAGCTTTAGGGGGATCACCAGGGCCTTTCCATCAATCACCGGGGCCCGCATACCGAGAAGAAGGCGGTCATTTTCGGGGTCCCATGACAGTCCCTCGATATTGACTCCGCCCTCGTTACCCTTTGTTTCGGCGTAAGGCTGCAGTTCCGCGACGTTGGCCAGCAGGAAGCTCCGCAAATCCGAAACCACCTCGGCCTGTCCCTGTACTGTCTGGGTAGAGGGATCGAGCGCAAAACGGATCAGCGCATTCCGCTCGCCGGCCGACTTGTGCGACTGTGAGCCGACTATATAAAAGAATGACCCGCCGTAAGTGATACCTTCAGGGTCCGCTGCGGATGCGCCAAAATCGATAGGTTTTATTTCACCGTTCTGATGGCCGGATTGATCCAGTGGAAGGAAAAGGATCTGTCCCGGTTTGCTGTCGTCGATGAAGTAGACACCATCGGATGCTGGACCCTGAACGACGCCCGAGGCTTCGAAAACGCCACCGGTGAATTCCGAGCCCTCGCCGGGCTTGGCGAGCTTCATTTTTGCCTTGCCCTTCGCGCTTGGTTCCACGATCGGCTTGTCCGAACCGGACCGAAGCGAACTGTTGACGTATAGGGCGAGCACAACCGCGAGGACGACGCCGAGCACCTGCGCGAGGATGCGACTCAGGCCGCTGACATAAGCGGCTCGCAGCCTCTCGTCCTTGCCTGTTTTTTTCTTTTTCTTTTTCTTTTTCTTCTTGTCTTCTTCGGTCTCGGCTTCAACGGTGATGACGTCTCCGGGCTGCGCCGCTCCGGCGACCACGGCTCCCGCCACCGCTCCCCGAGCCACAGCTCCTGGAACCACCACCGGCTCGAGTGCGCTGTGACCCATGGTATGAGCGCGTCCCCTCATCTCCTCGAGTGCTTCGGCTGAGAGGTCCTGCGTCATGTTATGAGTCATCTCGAAGGAGTTTCTGAAGGTCAGCACCGTTTGACCAAGCTGAATGCTATCGCCGTGGTGGAGAAGCCGTGCCTCAGTGCCCAGCCGTTCGCCGTTCACGAAGGAGCCATTGCGGCTCCCGAGGTCGACGATGCAGTAACCGCCTTCTCGTCCAAGGACGACTGCGTGCGTATTGCTCACCGTCGGGTCGCTCAACACGATGTGGTTGTGCGATGCCTTTCCGATCGCGATTTCAGGCTGGTCGATCAGGAACCTCAGGTTTTCGCCTGTGGGAAGCACGCCGATCAGCTTTGGACCGTAATACTTTTCGATCAACTCTGCCACATCGCTGAAGGTGGCGACCCCGGGCATTACCGGGCTCTTGAACTCGCGTTCAACCTCACTGATCACCGCAGTGTCGGTCGGGTCAGCCATTGCCAGAAGCAAAGCACCCGCTTGTTTCCCGTAGGCAAAGACGCGGTGCTTACGTGCGAGTTCCGATGAGAATCCGACGGCTACCGAGTCATCAATCGGCGAAGTTCGAAGGTCGATTTTCGGTAAGCCGAAGCTGCGACTCATCAGGTCCTGAAGCGCCAACTCATTCAGTCGACCTTCCTCGATCAGCGCCCTGGTCAGGCGTCGGCCGTTGGTTCTGTTAGCGGTGAGCTGGTCGACCTCCGCTTTAGCCAGAAGCCCCTCTGCCACGAGCGCTTCTGCCAGAGCCTTCTCGGACGGGGCTACGCGTACCGGCTTCGCGAGATCGAGGGCGAGGTTGGCCATCTGTACGGTGCCAGTCTCGCTGTAGCCGCCGATTCGAAACGTGAGCTTGGAAAGGCCCATTCCGATCACGTCGCCGTGCTTCAGTTCTCGAGATCCTTCGATCCGCTCGCTGTTGACGTAGGTGCCGTTCCGGCTGCCAAGATCGGTAATCGTGTAGGTCCTGCCGTCGTATTTGATCGCTGCGTGTGCGGTTGAGACGGCAGGATCGGAGAGAACGATGTCATTGCGCGGACCCTTTCCCAGTTGAACTTCTGGGGAATGGATCTCTTTATCGAAGACGTCTCCGGTGGGCAGCAAGACTCTTAGCGTTGCCGCCGAGAAAGTGGGGGTCGGTGCCAAGCCTGCGACATCGATGGTTTGTGATCCAAGCGCTTCGGTTGAACCCGCGCTAGCCTTCGGTTCGTTTTCCGGTGAATCCTCTTTGATTCGAATATTCATAGAATTGTAGTAGGGGCCGAGATCCTGACCGCACCGGTAGCAAAAGCGCTGGCCTTCTCGCGCGACGGGTGATTTGCAGTGCGGACACTCGAGCGACATTATCAGGCGCTATTGTCAAACACGACGCTTTGCTGGCGAACCGCAGAAACCCGGAAATTCTGCTTTTTCGTGCTGTATATTAACAGAAATGAGGGACTGGAACCAAGCGGCTGTTTGACAGCGTTTGAAGCGAAGTCTACAATCCAGTTCGTCTGAAGTCGTACATTTAAGGAGTAATCGCAATGGGTCCACTTGGAATGCCCGAGTTACTAATCATCGCGCTGATAATAATTGTTTTGTTCGGAGCGCGCCGTATTCCCGAACTGGCGAAGGGACTCGGCGAAGGAATTCGAAACTTCAAGGCCGGGATGCGCGGCGATGAGCAGAAGGAAATTGAGGAGAAACGGTATCGCGACTACGAGCCGAAGTACCGCGAGGAAGACCGGCGCGAGCAGCCAGGCGGCTCAAGGTAACGAACTCAAGGTTAGCAGCTCGCGATAATTGCCGGCGCCATTATCCCTCCCGCTGTCCCAAAAAATCGAGCAAGCTTGGAATCTGGTTCTCTATCCAGCGAACGAATAAGTCGTCGCAAACGCGGCCGAGGCTCAATCGAATTCGTCCGTAACCGGTTGTCTGCCCGCGAAGCCTGATTCGACCTCGTGCCACCAGCCGATCTCGTCTTCGTCAGCCTTCCAGCACAGATAGACGATTCGGCCGTCACGCTCGTAAGGAAAATCCACCAGACCGGTGCGATAGTCCTTGATCAGTACACCGAGATATTGAATTTCCTGTACCGCCTCGCTGAAGCGAATCATATGTTTCAGGTAACGCGGGCCGATCGGGCTCCCACCGCCCAGGTCGGCTTTCTCACGGGCCTTGTCGATTTCGAGGCGCATATCCAGCAGCGCACCTCGCTCCGTGCCAACCCGCGTCAGAAGCATACGAAGTTTCGGAAGGAGTCCGCGCGCCTCGCTTAGCGTAAAGATTCGTTGTTCCTCTAGCTCGTCCATTGCACTAAATCGGATATCAAGCCGGTTGGTGAATCCGATTGTTATGCTGCACGAATCGAATGCAGGCGGTCAAGAGGTACTGATTACTAAACTTCTGGGTTTCGGGTTTCTGGTTCTTGGTTTCTGGTTCGACCGTGGAGTGTCCGGTCACAAGAGTGTTCGACTCAGAACAGAGGAAGGGCAAGAGGCCATGAACGAAACCAGGAACTAGAAACCCGAAACTCAGAACTCATTTCAACAAGCCGTGGCCCAGACTGTAGAACCCCGGCAACTCGATCGGCAATCGACCGCGAAACGGGGTCTCCCCAAGCACGCACCGCAACGCCGCATCTTCTGCACCCGGATAGTATTCGTACACCAGAATGTAGGAAGGCAGCTCGGGAACAAAAGAAATCAGATAGGGACTTCCGTACAAGATGAACGCGAACGGCTTGTTCAGCGCGGACAATTGCTTCAGCAGGTTCAACTCGGCTTCGCTTAAATCGATCGATCCCTTGTAAGCTGCGACCTTGATGAACGCGTTCACGATCACCACGTCTGAAAACGCCGCAAGCTTGTTTATTACTTCCAGCTCGGCCGCAGGAGTCCTGTCAGTGACGTAGACGCTTGCAGTCCTGGGATGCCGCTTGATGAGACCTGCGAGAAACGTTTTGCCCGGCGAGTTCTCCCGCCACCCCTCGCTGTTATCGGTGATCGTCAACGCCAGAACACGATAGTTGGGCGATAGCTTCAGCGGAAGCACGTCGCGGTTGTCGCGAACAAGCGTGATAGCGCTGTCCATGATCTGCTGAGCCGCACGCTGATGCTCGCTGCTGCCCAGAACCCTATCGAGTTTGTCGAGGTCTGAGAATCGGTTCTTATCAAGGCCCAGCTTTGCTTTTGCCGCAAGTATTCTCCTGACTGAATCGTCTATTCGCGACTCGCTTACCTCGCCGGATTGAACCGCCCGTTTGACTCCAAGAAAGGCCTTCTCTACATTCGCCGGATAGAGCAGGACATCCGCTCCTGCCTTGAGCGCTCGCACCGCCGCATCCCCATCACTGTAGTGAGCAGCAACGCCACGCATGTTCAACGCGTCAGTAAAAATCACTCCTCGAAAGTTCAGTTCTTCTCTCAGCACTCCCGTCAGCATCCTCGCCGAAAGCGTAGCGGGAACCCGGTCCGGCTCGATTTGCGGCAACGCAATGTGCGCGCTCATCACTCCGCCCACACCAGCTTGTACCGCGGCTTTGAACGGCGGGAGCTCCACCGACTCCAGACGTGAACGATCGACATCGACGACCGGTAACTCCATATGCGAGTCGGTAGAGGTGTCGCCGTGACCAGGAAAATGCTTGGCCGTTGCCATCACATTGGCCGACTGCAACCCGCGAATATAAGCCTGAGCCATTCGCGATACCAGCGCCGGATCAGAGCCGAAAGAGCGAATGTTTATGATCGGGTTCCTCGGATTGTTGTTCACGTCAACCACCGGATAGAAATTGACCTGAAACCCGAGTGCCCGCGCTTCCTCGCCGGCTATCCGGCCGGCGGTTGCCGCACTCTCCGGATCGCCGGTAGCCCCGATCGCCATCGCCCGAGGCAGACGCGTAGCGCCCAGATACCTCGCTCCAACGCCACCCTCAAAATCTGCGGTAATCCAAAGCGGCACCTTTGCAAGCTGCTGCAGATGATTGATCAACAACGCGACGCCTGCCGGCTCGTGCAAATAATTCGCCTCGCCCAGCATGTGGTAGCCGCCGACGTGAAACTCAATGATGTCGCGCGCGATCTGCTTGTAAGTGTCGCTGTCCTGTCCGAGGAACATTCCAACTACTGCGGGCACGATCAACTGCCCGATTTTTTCGTCCAGCGTCATGGACGCGAGAGTCTTCTCGCACCAGGACTGACTGGCCTCTCTCGTGGAAGATATCGGATTCGTCTGCGTGTAAGCTGAAGGCGTGGCGGCCACGGTCAATGCCGCGGCAAGAATCAGTGAGACCCAGACGCGCAGGCAAGATGATGATCGGATTCTCAAGGCCCTCTCCCAGACTTTCGATTCCAGCTCTACTGCGTGACTTCCTGCGATGCCGATCGCCATCCAGTACGGTCGAGATTTCGGGATATCAGGACAGCCGCCAAAACCCCCACGCCGATCCAGATGATGCCCCTCACCCGACTTCCAAAAATGACGTAGCCGATGCCGAACAGCAGTGAATAAATCAAGACACACCCCAGCACCCAATTGACCAGTTGCAAACCAAGACTGCCGCCCTCAGGTCTCGTCTGGGTTGCGGCCGCGCCAGCGATACGTCCCCAACCGGGACCTTGAGGGTGCACTCGGCGATAGAAGTCCTTGAGCTTTTCCTCCGGTTCAGGCCTCGTCAGAAACGTCGTGACAAGCCAGACCAGCGTGGTGAACCCGACCGTGATCAGAAGGATATAGGCGAACTGTCGCGGCTCATCGCTGTCCCACTTGAAGTTCAGCTGCAGGAATAAGGAGCACGTCGCAGCGGCCACCATCGCGGATACCTCGGACCACGCGTTGATACGCCACCAGAACCACCTCAACAGGAGAACCGTGCCAGTCCCGGCGCCGGTTACGAGCAGAATCTTCCACGCCTTGCCTATCGACTCGAGATAGAAGGTCACGATCAGGGAGATAATCATTAAACAGACCGTCACGATCTGAGAAACGATCACATAGTGGCGCTCCTTCGAGTCCCTGACCAGGAACCGTCGATAAAAGTCGTTTATGACGTACGACGCTCCCCAGTTGAGCTGGGTCCCTATCGTCGACATATAAGCGGCGGCGAACGCTGCGAGCATGAAGCCTCGCAGATAGACCGGGAAGACCCCGGGATCCATGAGCGTCTGAATGTATCCCGCCTCTTTGTCCTTCAGCTCAGGATAAAGAACCAGCGACGCAAGGGCGGTGAGGATCCACGGCCAGGGGCGTAAAGCGTAATGAGCTACGTTAAACCAAAGCGTAGCCAGCAACCCGTGACGCTCGTCCTTTGAAGAGAAGATTCGCTGAGCGACATAACCGCCGCCTCCAGGCTCGGCTCCAGGGTACCAGGAGGCCCACCAGATCACCGCCAGGTAGCTGAACAAAGTAATCGCAGGCATCCACGCTGAATCCCATGACGGAAAAAAAGCGAGTCTCCAGGACTGGTCGCCGCCCGAAGGGTCCAGCGCCGCAACCTTTACCTTGAGAGCATCCATTCCGCCGACTGCCCTGACCGCCAGGATGGCCAGGACGATCACCATTCCCATCTTAAGCACAAACTGGAACAAATCGGTGACAAGCACCCCCCACAGACCAGAGATCGTCGTGTAGAACGCCGTGAATATGAGTATCCCGATTACGACCAGGAGGGCCTGTTTCTTGTCCAAGCCGAGCGTGTTCTCGAGTATTTTCACCATGGCCAGGTTTACCCAGCCCATGATGATGCAATTGATCGGCAGCCCAAGATACAACGCTCGAAAGCCGCGCAAGAATGCCGCGGGAGCTCCCGAATAACGCAACTCGGTGAACTCGATATCGGTCATAACACCGGCTCGGCGCCAAAGGCGGGCATAGAGAAAGACGGTGAGTATGCCGCTCATCACCAGGTTCCACCACAGCCAGTTGCCGGCGATGCCTCCCTTAGCGACGAAGCCGGTCACCGCCAGCGGTGTGTCCGCGGCGAAGGTGGTGGCTACCATTGAAGTGCCGGCAAGCCACCACGGCACGTCACGTCCGGACAAGAAGAATTCCGAGGTGCTGCCTCTTGCGCGGCGTGCGTAGTAGATACCGATGCCCAGATTGAACAGAAAATAAGCTGCAATTATCGACCAGTCGAGAGTGGTTAGCTTCAATGCGCCTCCTCGAGGCTTTAGCTGACTTAGGGGGACTAGAAAATCTCGGCGGGGATTCTATTGTTGGCCTAATTCGAAGTCAAATTGGATTGTTTTTAGTGGAACACCCTCTCAAACGCAGCTCAAGAATGCTGCACAACTCCCGAGAGCTTGTCGATCGCCGCTTGAGGGTTAGACTAACAAAACTCAGAACTCGGGACTCAGAACTACTTCATGCCGCCGCTCTTGTGGAGTTGGACCTTGATCTCTTACGTACCTTTTGAGCGGTTGCAAGCTTAACCTGGCAGGTCGTCTGGCTGCGCCGTATCGCTTGCGAGAGATTCCGATAGCCGACCTTGCGGGGATCGGTCTCGAAGTGAGCAGGATCTGCCATCCCATAGCGCCAATCAAAGCCATTCTTCTCCATTATCCGAACAATGCGGCGGCCGCGAGCCGTCAGGCGCTTGCTTCCGCGCCTTCCGCCGGCAACGCCCGCGATGTCCACCGCCAGACCGGCCTCGTGCAGCGATTGCCCCGATGGATTCGCCGAATAAATCCCACGCCGCGCCCGGCAGCGCCTGTTCAGCGAACATCTTCGCATCTCAGCTTGAGCTGCGGACGAACGCCAGGTACTTGTGACGTGCGGAGTGAGACCTGCGTGCTTCATCTCGCGCATCGCAGTCTGGTAGTTTCTGGCTATCTTGGGATCAACGTAGCCCTTCGGATGACACGGAACGGTCACCGTCTTTCTCGAGGCTCGCCCCCGAGTACGTCGTGCGGGCGGCCTGGTCGAGAGGGAAACCGGCTGCAACGACGCTCCGTTGAGTGAAGCGGCATCGCAAGGGGTACATCCCGAGTCAGCGTTTGCCGCCGTCTGTCTCGACGTACGAACGGAGCCTTTGGGCTTCGATGAAAGGCCGCTCGATGAGTTCTGACCCTTCGTCAGGGCAAGACCAGATGAAGAGGTAGACAGGGCAAAAGTGAACGAAAGCAGTAGAAGTGAAGCAGCGGTGCGCGGAGCCATGCAGATAACCTTGAATGGATTCTTTTCGCGGGGCCTACCGGGTAATTTGAGCGTTACCCGCCTGCGAAGGACGCTGGCCTTAGTCGGCAATCCTCGAAAGAGTATAACCCACGAGTCAAGTAGGAAGTTCTGAGTTCTGAGTAATGAATTCTGATTTAAGAAGCGTTCGTTGCGTTCGGCGCGCCGACTCAGAACTCAGCACTCCTCATGGTGCTTTCAGTACCGTAGAAGCGTAGCATCGGCTGCAAGCTGTATATCCCGATGCCCTTGCCTCCGACAGGGTCATCGGGCGCTTTTTCTTGTCCAATAGCTCGCAACCCCCCTTGTGGTACATATGATCGGCAGAGGACACAAATACCGAAGCTTCCGCCGACGATGCCGTAGATCCGCTGCCCGAGGTTAATGCAGGAATGTTATCGCCAAATGCCGACGGCGGCAGAGGCGACAGTTTCTTGGATTTGTCGTCGCGAGTCGACGAAGACGAGCTCGAGGTTGAAGAGGAAGCCGTGGTGCTTGCCAAAGGCGAGATTACCGACGACCCGGACGCGGAGCCCCACACGCCGCGTGAATTCTGTACTGCTTCGCGTTCAAGCCCGCGGAAATCGTTGCTTGCCCGGAACTGCTCGAACCCCCTTACAAATGCTAGTCCCAGCCTCACAAGCTCGGAGTTGATCATCATCCCATCGCGCGTGTACACATAGGCGAGCGTCTGTCCCACCTCATCTTTATTCCCTTTCGACGCGTTCGCCGAATCGAATTCGAGGCGGACTTCCTGATTCAACAGGCTCTTCTCCACGAACGCGAGAGCGCTCTTTCCATGAACTTCGTAGCTCTCCCGCGGCTGCTTGCCATCCGGAGTTTCGACGCCGATGAGTCTGACGACGCCGATCTGATCGACCTCGATAGTATCAGCGCGAACTATGTTCGTTACACGGTGGAAGTCGGAGATGGACGAGTCCGTTGGTGAGTCCTGCCGCACAGGGTTTGCCAGTGCCTGCTCGCGACCGGTTTGCGGCCCGGCGTCCGTTCTCGCAATGAGTCGCGAAGCAATGAATCCCAGTACAAATCCACCGATGATTGCTGCTCCGATGTACGCTGCCACGTGTTTTGGATCGATGCCGATGTTCCATCTGGGCTGGCTCGGCTGATTCTTGTCTGGCACCGGTTGCGGTCGTTTAAACTCCAACATCTTCATGAATCCATCTTCATGTTTCTTCGTTTTCGATCGAAACGAAACGGTGACAAGCGTTGGGAGCCAGCGGAAAGGCCTGCGGTCGAACACCGCGCCATTGTCTCACCGGTCCGGGGAAGAGTCAACAAGGGTGGTTGGAGGGGGTTGGGAGAGGAGTTGCGGTGGTGTGCGGGTGCCGTTTTGACCAATAAAAATGCGGGTTTTTCGCGAGTTTTTAGTTGCAAGTTGTAAGGGGGTGTAGTAAAGTTTGCGTCGCAGAAACACCCCCTGTTTTGCTGGCTCGTAATGGGGCGGCTGAGCAGGGGGTCTCTTTTTGAGCGATCTCTTTGAGCGATGAACGCGCCTGCATCCCGAGGGACGCCGGGGCGCTCGTTGCAATTCGCTTCAGTTTCCTGTGCCGAGGCACAGAGATCAAAACACAGAAAGAGGATAGAACAACACTATGGCAAGTAAGAAGATGTCTAAGACTGCACTGACTTCCGAGTTGGCCGAGTCGACAGGCACCAATAAGAAGACGGCTGCGCAGTTTCTGGATTCGCTGTGCACCATCGCCTATCGAGAGGCTAAGAAGAACGGAGAGTTTGTGGTGCCCGGGATTGGAAAACTCGTGAAGAAGCAGACCAAGGCTCGCATGGGGCGAAACCCGGCAACCGGTGCCGAAATCAAGATTCCTGCGAAGACCGTGATGCGTTTTCGCGTGGCCAAGGCTGCGAAGGATGCAGTCATCGGCGCCGCCAAAAAGTAAACTGTTCCGAACAGCCGCCTACTTTCTTTGGGCAAAAGGAATCAGTTGCCGCCGTTGCGAAGGCGGTGGATTTGTCGCGGTGGTCCCGCTGATGGTGTCCCGGTCATTCTATTAGCGTCTTTTTCCCGGGACCACCGCGACCTCGGATTTTAGTCGTTCCAACCTGTCTGTTCCCGCCAGGAAACCACCGTCAACCTTGTCCGACAGTTTCGTGCCTGATTTAATCGACGACGGTGAGGTATAAACAGCCTAGATCGGTTCAGGTCATCTTGCTCTCGAAGGGATCTGGCGGTGTGGAGTATCTGCTCCTGCGAAGGATCGCCGCTCACGGCGGGTTCTGGCAATCAATCACCGGTTCGCTCGAAGACGCGGAAACTCATCGGGAGGCTGCCGTGCGTGAAGTCAGGGAGGAAACCGGCTACGAATTGGACGCGGACGAGTTGATGGATCTCGAGTTGATGAATCGATTTGAGATTTCACCGCTCTGGCGGTCGAAATACGAACCCGGAGTCACACACAATGAAGAGGTCTGTTTCTGGGCGCGAGTCGAAAAGCGGGACATCACGTTGGACGAGCGGGAGCATGATTCTTTCATTTGGGCCGACTATGAGACTGCGCTCGGGTTGCTGCATTGGGAGAGCAATAAACGCGCGATGAGGAAGTTGAAAGTGCTGAGTGCTGAGTGCTGAGTCTTTTCAGCCGACCGGCAACCCCGAAGGGATTGTAGATCGCAGCCCAGGGTTGCCGTCCGCGGCTACCCTGGGTGCATCGCCCAAACATGACGCAACCCCAACGGGGTTGCAGAAGGCCTCCTATATCGGGAAATCATGCACATCTTCTGCAACCCCTTCGGGGTTGGATTTTATTTACTGGCCCGTCCCAGGGTAGCCGCGGACGGCAACCCTGGGCTGTGATCTGCAACCCCTTCGGGGTTGCCACTCAGCACTCAGCACTCGGAACTCAGCACTCCTCATGTTCGGGAGTGCAAAAATAAATACAATCCCCCGGCGCCGAACAACACATTAGGGCCCCACGCCGCAAGCATCGGCGGCAATACCTCATACCGCCCCATCTGCTCGAATAACCCTTGGAGCCCCCAATACGCCAGCCCAATCGCAATCCCAATAGCCACGCCGTAGAGCGCTCCACGCTTGCCCACCGAAAACGAGAACGGCAACCCGACCAGAACCATGACCATACAAGTCAGCGGAAAAGCGATCTTGCCTTGCAACGCTATTCGCAGGTCCAGAACGTCAAATCCCGAGTGCGATAAATCGGCAATCTTTCGCTGCAGCTCGCCGATCGTCATCGACGAAGACCCGCGAGAATCCTTCTTGAAGTAGTCCGGTGTTTCGGCCAACTCGAACTCTCGAGACTTGAACGATTCAAACGACACCGGCCGGTTGCCCGCAAACTTTCGCTCCCATCCGTTCTCAAGAGCCCATCGCCCAGAAGTCGGATTCCAAGTCGCGCGTCGTGCGTAGAGCCGGCGGCTTATCCCGAACGGCTCCCGCGACAAATCAAGGACCGTAAAACGGGCGAACGCGTTCCCCTTCACGTCGAAGTGCGCGTAGTTGAAAATCCGAGAATCGCTCCCGAAGATCCATTGATTCTTTGTCTGATAAAAAGTCTGGGGCGGCTCCTGACCTTTGCGGATCAGGTAACGCAAATTGTTTTGTCGGGGATTCGTAAACGGCATGACGAAGTCCTGATTGAAGTAGACTCCGCCGGCCAGCAGCAGCGAGCCCGCAACGGCCGGAGCCGCCATCCTGTAAATCGATTGTCCCGACGCCTTCAACGCCACGACCTGACTTGTTTTCTGAAGGATTCCAAACGTGACTATCACCGCCACCAATGCAGCAAGGGGAGTCACGTTGTTCATGATGAACGGCAGAAGGAACAGGAGGTAACTCGCGACTACTATCCAATCGATGTTGTTCCGGGTGATCGAATCAAGAAGCTGAAATAAAGTAATGATCAGAAAAAGAACCGAAAAGCCGCCAAGGATATAGACAAAGAATCTGACCAGATCAGTAAGTACCAGGCGGTCGAGCAACTGCGGCAGATGAAACCGGCGTGCTTTTCCGGTGAGCCTTGGCGGTTCTGTGCGCGCCTCCAAGCCGCGAGTCTCGCTCTCGGCCTCGTCCTTGCTTCTTGAAATGGACCATTGCCGCCACGGCCACGCGTGTCTGATGCTCGACACGGCCGACAACGGGTCTGAGCCCGGCCGTCGTTGCACAAGAAGTACTGCTACTCCAGCCGCAAACAGCAGCAGGTTGGCGAGCCACATCCCCAGCCACACCGGAGTCTTGCCCAGAACCGCCGCGTGTTGTCCCCAAAGCGCCAGAAGATAATAAGTGATCGTGATTGCCAGCCCGAGTATCAACCCAAACGAGCGCCCGGTTCGCACGTTACTGATGCCGAAGCCCACACCCAGCAGTGCAAACACGAAGCATGCGGCAGGCAGCGCAAGCCGTTTGTGTATCTCCGAGCGCCACTCTCGGTCTTCGCCCTCGGCGGGTTTGTAGTTCACAAGCGAGGTCCAGCCCATTTCTTCAACCGCCCGCGCCTCTCGATCGTCGCCGGTCATGTCCGACGCGCGGTCGTCGGGCACTTCGAGTCCGACGGTCATGTCGAGCATCTGCGCCGCGGTATAACTCTGCTGGCGATTCCTCTTCTTCTCTCTGCCTTCCGACTGAGAGTCGGGCCGGGGACTCTGGACGTCGGCGGCGGGCTCGCGGGTTTCCTGCTGGTCAGGGGTCTCGGCCTGGGCAGTGTTTATCTGGTGCATAGTGCAGCCCTGCAGATACAACTCGGGCACATTGGAGCGCTCACCCTGACGCAGGGCGCCAGTTGTTGCGGTCACAATCTTCATCTCTGACTGGTCCTCGCCGAGGCTGACGAGAAAGATGTTGTGCCAGAGGTTGCGGGCGCGGTCTATGTCCTCGATGTAGAGCACGGTTTGGGGAATACTCTCTTCGAAGACGCGAGGCTTAATTTCACTGTTCAGTCCTTGAAAGACGAGTGACTGATTCTGCTTCAGGTCGGTTAGGATGCGGACAGACCGGGGCAGCATGTTGAAGGTCGTGTAAATCATCCACGCGCCCACGATCAGCGCGAGCACTCCTACGGGTCGCAACATTCGCCAGCGGCTCATTCCGCTGGCGCCGAGGGCTACGATCTCGCTATCGCCTGAAAGACGGCCGAGGCCTACGAGCGTGCCCATCAATAGGGAGACCGGAAGTGTGAAGACTAAAATCCCTGGCAGCAGTGCGGTCATCACTCGCCAGACCGTCTGCATGGGGAGTCCGTTGCGTGATGCGACTACGATCAACTCGGAGAAACGACTCGCCTCTTGAGCAAAGATGATAGCGGTCAGCAACAAGAGCGAGAGAAGGAAATAAGGGACGATCTCGCGGATGAGATAGCGGTCCAGCAGGCTGAACATTTCGAGGAGTCTACCACGGGAGAAGGCGAAGGGGCGAACCGGAGAAGGGAGACGCGTCTCGCTCTCCGGTTCGCCCCTTCGCTCATCCCCTCATCCCCTCATTACTGATATAATTCCTCCTAGTTCAGCCCGGAAAGCGAAAGACATTCGTGAAGTTTTATTCAGCATCAGGTCGCACCCTCTGTTTGACGCTCGTTTCGGTCCTGTTCGTGGGTTTATCAACCCCCGCACAAAGCGGTCGTCGGGCTCCCACCACCACCAAACCGCAAGGTCAAGATCAGGTCATCAAGCTGCGGGCCGATGAGGTCCTGCTCAACGTGACCGTAGTTGATCCCTACGGAAAGCAGGCGACTGATCTGAGCCGCGATGAGTTCATCCTCGCAGAGGACGGCCAGCGCCAGGAGATGGCCAGCTTTCTCATCAGCAGCGTTCCAGCGAACGTGGTATTGATGCTGGATGCTTCGGGTTCGATCGTCAGCGAAATCAACTCGCTGCGCGACGCGGCTATGCAGTTCGTCAATCAGCTTGGGCCCGAGGACAAGATCTCGGTTATCGAGTTTCACACGAATATAGAACTTCTGCAGGACTGGACGTCCCAGGCTGAAGAAGTGCGCCACGCCCTGTCGTGGAGATTCAAACCTGGAATGGTGATGAACAAGGACGGCAGGTACGACTACGGCTCTACCGCGCTCTATGATGCGCTTTATGCGGCGGCGGATGACCAGCTTTCGAAGGTAGACGGTCGAAAGGCGTTGATCGTCCTGACGGACGGCGACGACACCTCCAGCAAAGTCCTCTACCAGCAGGCGCTGAGCCGGATCATCAAGTCTGGAGCTACGGTCTACGTCATCAGCAAGGCGCGAGCGTTCATCGATGAACTAGCCAAATATCGCGGCAAAGCCGCTCGCGTGTTTGGCGGTCCGGTTTCTCAAAACGCGGATATGTATGTGGCTCGCCTGGAAGCGGCAGAGCAGGTGATGACCGATTTGTCGAACCGCACCGGCGGTCAGCTTTTCTCGCCGATCAAAGACGGGGACCTTAAGAACGTCTACGCCCAAGTAGCCCACGAGTTGAAGAATCAATACATCATAACTTACGTGTCGAAGAACGAAGCCCGAGACGGCAGCTTACGCCACGTAAAAGTTTTCTTAACTCGTTCGGGATATACCTGTCGGACCCGTGACAGCTACTATGCCCCGCGCGACTAGAGCAATCCGTGCGCGACCGATCACTCTTTCGGCTTTGAGGCCTTGGCTTTATCGCTCTTCTTCGCTCGAGAAGTCTTTTTCTTCTCCCCGTCAGCCGTGAGTTCGGCCGCAGCAAGCGATTTCTTGGACGATGTCTTTCTGGTCGTGCTGCGGGGCTTCGCCACGCTGGAAGCAGTTGCCTTGCTGTTTCCGGAGCCGAGCGAGCTGCTGACAGAGCTTCTCGTCTGCATCGAACCGAGGGCGGCTTCTTCCTGAATCAGATAAGTAAGAATTTCGTTTTCAGCTTGCAACCAATCGTGTTGCGGATTGCCGGACTGTCCGCCGCGACCCTGATAGATCTCGAAGGCGCGCATTCGTATCATGGTTTGCACCTGGTCGTCTCGCATAAGCCTCGCGCGCATTGCTTCTATGCTCTCCTTCTTCATCGCTCGCATACTCCTCGCAAAATCCTCGCATAATCCTTGTCAATTGAGACCCGGGTTGAAAAGTACCCGGGCCAAATCAGGTTTGTGATAATCAGGTTACTCGAAAGTTGAAAGTGTAGCGGATGGACAAAGCGAGAAGCAAATCTGTAGTACTACTTCCCGGTCCAACGCAAGACCGGTTTCCGCGCGGCAGCTACCTCGTCAAGGCGTCCAACCTTCGTGGTGTGAGGCGCGTGCTTCAGTAACTCCGGGTCTTCAGCAGCCTCCTCGTCGATGGACTTCATCGCATCGATGAACAAGTCCAGTTCCTCACGACTCTCGGTCTCCGTAGGCTCAACCATCAACGCCCCGTTCACGATCAGCGGAAATGACATTGTAGGCGGGTAAAACCCATAGTCGATCAGTCGCTTCGAGATGTCCAGATTGCGCACACCGTGCCTCGCCTGTCGCTTATCCGAAAAAACTACTTCGTGCATTACGCGACCAGGATAAGGCACTTCATAAGTGTCATTCAGATGATGCGCCAGATAGTTTGCATTTAGCACCGCCGTCTCCGTCGCCTCGCGCAAACCCGGATCGCCGTGAGTCAGGATGTACGACAACGCGCGCACCAGCACCCCAAAATTTCCAAAGAACGCCCGAACGCGCCCTACCGACTTCGGACGATCGAAATCCACCGCAAGGCTCCCGTCTGGTTTGCGCACGATTCGAGGGAAAGGAAGGAACGGTTCTAATTCCGCAGTGACCGCCACCGGGCCCGCGCCCGGTCCGCCTCCGCCGTGCGGCGTCGAGAAGGTCTTGTGAAGATTCAGATGCATGACGTCGATGCCGAAACTCGCCGGTCGCGCCACTCCCACAAGCGCGTTCATGTTCGCGCCATCCATATAAACAAACCCGCCCTTCTCGTGGACGATCTCGCAAATCTGCCGAATGTTCCTCTCAAACTTTCCGAGGGTGTTCGGATTGGTCAGCATGAATGCGGCTACGTCTTCATCCATATGAACCGCGAGCTGATTCAGATCAGTGAGACCTTCGGAGTCCGACGGCACAGTCTCGACCATATAACCGCAGATTGCTGCCGAGGCGGGATTTGTTCCGTGAGCTGAATCGGGGATGAGAACTTTTTTTCTCGGGTTGCCGCGCTCCGAAAGCAGCGCGCGGATCATCATTATCCCCACCGTCTCACCCTGTGCACCAGCCGCAGGCTCGGTAGTAACTGCATGAAGCCCGGTAATCTTCCGTAGGCACTCCTCGAGTTGATAGACAATCTCCAGAGCACCCTGTGCGATGGCGGCCGGTGCAAGCGGATGCAGGTTGGCGAACCCGTCGATGCGCGCAACACGCTCGTTTATTCGTGGATTGTACTTCATCGTGCACGAGCCGAGCGGGTACAGCCCTGTGTCTATGCAGTAATTCCAGCTTGAAAGGCGAGTAAAGTGTCGGACTACGTCGACCTCCGACAGCTCGGGCATGCCATCCAGATCATCCGTTCGGAGCAGGTCACGTCCAATCGATTCTTCAAGCGAGGTCTCCGGAACATCGAGATCGGGAATCGAATAACCGATCCGACCACCGCTGGAGTGTTCAAACAATAACGATTCATTCTGAACGACGTGGGTAGTGGCCTTCTTTATCTTACTGGTCATTTCTTGATCGTTAGCAGTCCGTCAGTCGGGCGTCGCACCGCTGGTAGGCGTTAATCCTCTGATGCTCACGCAACTTCGCGCAGCGCCGAAACAAACTTATCGATACTCGCCTTGCTCGATGTTTCGGTGACGCAAACGAGGAGGCAGTCGTGCAAGTCCTCGTGATAGCCTTCCAGCGAAACGCCGCCCACAATTCTTCGTTCGAGCAGCCGGCGATTGATCTCTGCCGCTGCGATAGGCGTGCGAACAACAAACTCGTTGAAGAATCGTCCGCCAAATTTCAGGTCGTAGCCGTCCAGCTTCGAAATTTGAGACGCGGCATAATGTGCCTTATGAAAATTCTGTCGAGCTACTTCCTGTACTCCGCGCTTGCCCATCGTCGCGAGATAAACGGTGGCCATCAGTGCAAACAGACCCTGGTTCGTGCAGATATTAGACGTAGCCTTCTCTCGACGAATGTGCTGCTCACGAGTCGAAAGCGTCAGCACGTAACCTCGCCGGCCCTCCGAATCGAAGGCTTCACCAACCAGACGGCCCGGCATTTGTCTTACGTACTTGTCTCGCGTAGCAAACAGACCGCAGTAAGGGCCGCCAAAGCTGAGCGGGATACCAAATGACTGCGCCTCTCCCGCAAAGATATCCGCTCCGCAGTCGCCCGGCGATCGAAGCAGGCCGAGACTCATCGCTTCGGCGGTGGATACGATCAGCAGGGCGCCTGCGTCGTGGGCAATTGCAGCCATTCGGGACAGGTCTTCGATGCACCCGAAGAAGTTAGGAGATTGGACTACGATCGCCGCGGTTTCTTTGTCGATACCAAGAGCTCCAGGTTCAAGAGTGCCATGGCTGCCGAAGCCTAAATACCGAACTTCGAATCCGAGATTGCGGGTGTAGGTCTCTACAACTTCTCGGTATTGGGGATGGAGAGAGCCGGCGATCAGGACCTTGTTTCGCCGCGTCAACCGGTGGGCCATAAGCACCGCTTCGGCAACCGCCGTAGAGCCGTCGTACAACGAAGCGTTTGCGACATCCAGACCGGTGAGCTGACAGATCATTGTCTGGAATTCGAATATGTATTGCAGAGTGCCCTGGCTTTGCTCAGGTTGATACGGTGTGTAGGCGGTGAAGAACTCGGACCGCGAGATCAGCGGATCGATGACCGTGGGGATGAAGTGCGAGTAGGCGCCCGCGCCGAGAAACGACTGGCAGTCTACATGGTTGCGAGCTGCGAGGGCGCGAAAGTGCGACAGCAGCTCGGGCTCGCTCATCGGTGGTCCGATGCCGAGCGGTTCGTTCAACTTGAGACTAGCGGGAATTTGCTCGAATAACTGTTGGATTCGGTCGAGGCCGATGCTCGCGAGCATCGATTGGCGCTCGTCGGGCGAGTTCGGGATATATCTCATCGGGGCTTACTCCGAAGACTCTTCCTTGATGTAGTCCTCGTACTCCGCAGCGCTCAACAAGGCATCCACCTCGGCCGGATTATCTATCTTGATGCGAATCATCCAGCCTTCACCGTAGGGATCAGTGTTCACTTTTTCGGGCGCATCGTTTAACGAGCTGTTTACCTCAATCACCGAACCGCTCACCGGCATGTAAATCTCGCTGACCGCCTTGACGCTCTCCACCGAGCCAAACGGATCGGCAGCATCGAACTTGTCGCCGATCTTCGGCAGCTCGACATAGACTACGTCTCCCAGCTGGTTTTGGGCGTGGTCGGTGATACCGACCGTTGCATCTCCGCCTTTTACCCGAACCCATTCGTGGTCCTTGGTATAGCTGAGGTCTTCAGGTGTGTTGGACATTTCGTGATCTCCAGAGGCTTATTCAAAACAATCGGGCGCCGCGGTTGAGTCTTCTTTTTAGTGCGGGCGTTTATAAAAAGGAATCGCGACCACTCGAGCCGGCACCTCGCGGCCGCGAACCACTATGGACAACTCGGTCCCAACGGCGGTGTGCTCGATCGGCAAATAAACAAACCCGACATTCTTCTTGAGGTAAGGCGCCGGGCTGCCGGAGGTGACCTTGCCGACTTCAACTCCACCAATCGCGACCGGATATCCGTCCCGCGCTGGTGCTTTGTCGAGCATTTCGAACCCGACCAGCTTTCGCTTCAAACCCTCTTCCTTCTGCTTCTGCAATGCGGTGCGCCCGACAAAGTTTCCCTTACCGAGTTTTACCACCCAGCCCAAACCAGCCTCCAACGGCGTCGTAGTCTGGTCCATGTCGTTGCCGCAAAGTCGATACCCGGCTTCCAGTCTAAGGGTGTTGCGAGCCGCCAGGCCGCAAGGTATCAGGTCCCTGTCGCTGCCGGTGACCAGCAAGCGGTTCCAGAGGTGCAATGCGTCGGCAGCCTTGCACATGACTTCGAAGCCATCTTCCCCGGTGTAGCCGGTCCTTGATACCAGGCAACTGACGCCGTCGACGTCCACTCGCTGCGACCAGTAATAGGGAATGTGATCGAGCATGCGGTCGGAGAGGTCCTGGAGAATTCGTTCTGAACGAGGACCCTGGAGCGCCAGCAACGCCAGGCCGGCGCCGACGTTGCGAACCTCGACGTCATCTCCCGCGTGGCTCTTTACCCATTCGAAATCCAGCTCGGACCCGGCTGCGTTGACCACGAGGAGAAAATGCTCGAAGTTGAGTCGGTAAACCAGCAGGTCGTCGATCACTCCGCCGTGTTCGTTGGTCATGATGGAGTACTGGACCTGATTGTCTTCAAGTCTCGAAGCATCATTGGTGGTTACTTGTTGAACCAGGCGCTGGGCGCCGATGCCTCGTACTTCGATCTCGCCCATATGAGAGACGTCGAAGAGACCGGCTGTATAGCGGACGGCGAGGTGTTCGGGGATTGGGCCGCTGTACTGAACAGGCATATCCCACCCGGCAAAATCGACCATTCGCGCCCCTAAAGTGATGTGAGCGTCATGAAGCGGCGTGCGCTTAACCATCGGGGTTACTCACCTCGTAATGCGGGAAGACCTTTCTAACTTAGCCGGGCCAAAGAGAACAGGCAAGCTAACATGCGCCATTTTTGTGAGTCAATAGAGTGCTGAGTTGGAAAACCCCTTCGAGGTGGCACTCAGAACGCAAAACTCAGAACTCAGTTTGATCTCGAGTCCGGTCGCATGGGAAACTTTCGCTTCCGCACCCCAAGACTGAGCCAATCTGCTATGCATTCCCTGGGCAAACTCGCAGAGCTAATCAAAGCAGATCTCCGAGGAGATCCAGCGGCAATCGTTCGCCGCGCCCGCTCGTTCGACCTCGCCGAAGACGGGGACATAACCCTCGCTTCGGACCAGAGCTATCGTGACCGCGTCAACGACTCGAACGCTACCGCCCTCATAGTTTCCTCCATGATGGACGGCGTGAGCAAAAACCTCCTCATCGCTGCAAACCCAAAGCTCGCCTTTGCGCGCGCAATCCAGGCCCTCCACGGGGCAGCTTACGAACCTACAGTTGTGAGTGACGACTTTGCTGTTGGCAGGAACTGTGTCCTGGGTGTGGACCTCTCGATCCTTCCGCGCGTGACGGTTGGCGACAACGTAGTGATTGGTGATCGCGTGACTCTTCACCCCGGCGCGGTTATCGGCAACAATTGTCATATTGGAGACGATACAATCATTCACCCCAACGTTACGATCTACCATGATTGCAGGGTAGGAAGCCGCTGCATCGTTCACGCGGGAACGGTGATCGGGGCAGACGGCTTCGGCTTCGTCCCCGATGAACAGGGACATCAGGTGAAACTGCTTCACCTGGGTCGCGTAGTCGTAGAGGACGATTGTGAGATCGGCGCAAACTGCGCTATCGATCGAGCAGGCTTTGGCGACACGATCCTGCGTCGCGGCGTAAAGCTGGACAACCTCATACAAATCGGACACAACTGCGAGCTGGGCGAGAATACTGTGGTTGCCGCGCTCACCGGTTTTTCAGGGGGCACGCGCGTCGGAGCGAACTGCGTGATTGCCGGACAGGTGGGTACAAATCAGCACGTCACCATCGGCCAGCGGGTTGTGGTGACCGCTCGGGCCGGAGTTACGAAGGACGTGCCGGATGGCGCGGTGATCGGCGGTATGATTCCCGCACGGGACTTAACTGCCTGGCGAAAGGTGCAGGTGATATACTCGAGGCTCCCGGAGCTAGCGAACAAAATGAAAGAACTCGAGCGCAGCATCGAGGAATTGAAACTGGAGATCAAGGGAAAGGGCTGATGGGCCCGTCGTGATTACGGAGGTTCGCGCGGAAAACAAAAATGGAGACCATACTGGATATAACCCAGATCCTCTCGATTCTGCCGCATCGATATCCTTTTCTTCTGGTAGACCGAATAATCGAGTACGAAGCTCGGAAGCGCGTCGTGGGGTTGAAGAACGTCACGCTCAACGAGCCTTTCTTTGACGGACATTTTCCCGGAGCGCCGGTGATGCCCGGAGTCCTGATCGTAGAAGCGATGGCCCAGACAGCCGGGGTGCTGATGCTTGGGAGTCTGCCCGACCGAGCGTCGAAGCTGGTGTTCTTCACCGGGATCGACGGCGCCAAATTCCGCAAGCCGGTAGTTCCTGGCGATCAACTCCGGCTCGAACTAACCGTACTCAAGCTTCGCCCGCGCTACATCAGGCTGCGAGGTGAGGCCTACGTGGACGGCCAGCTCGTGGCGGAAGCGGAAATCTCCTCGTCACTTGTCGATCGCAGCGTGGTGGAGCGCAGCGATCAGATAAACAGCGCCGCGTTCACGCCGCTCGAGTAGTCTTCTTAGGAGCCATTGCCGACTTGTCGATTCACCCCACAGCAATCATCAGCACAAAAGCCGAACTTGGTCGCAACGTTTCAATCGGACCCTACTCCGTAATCGGTGACGATGTCATCCTTCACGACGACGTGCGAGTCGCGAGCCACTGTGTTATCGAAGGACCCTCGGAATTCGGCAGTGGAAGCGTCTTTTTCCCGTTTGTCTCAGCGGGCCAGGTTCCGCATGACCTCAAGTACAGAGGCGAGCGAAGCTGGCTAAGGTGCGGCGAGCGAAATACGTATCGGGAGTTCACTACGCTACACCGTGGAACCGAAGGCGGCGGGAACCTGACCCGAATCGGCTCTGACAACCTGCTTATGGCGCAGGCCCACATCGCGCACGATTGCATCATCGGAGATCACGTTATCTTTGCCAACGGAGCTTCCCTGGCAGGTCACGTAATAGTAGAGGACCACGCTACGCTGGGTGCGTACGCTGGAGTCCATCAGTTCTGCAGAGTCGGGAAGTACGCATTCATCGGCGCTTTTTCAGTGGTAGTAAAGGATGCATTGCCATATGCCCGGACGGTCGGGAACCACGCTCGTTGTTATGGACAGAATACGATCGGCCTCAAGAGACAGGGCTTCGACAGCGAGCAAATCGCCCGGATTTCTCACGCGTTTCGTTTACTCCTCGCCGCGCGACTGAATACTACGCAGGCTCTCGAGGCGATCAAAAACGAGT
The DNA here is from genome assembly GCA_035315885.1 of Blastocatellia bacterium. Taxonomy (GTDB): domain Bacteria; phylum Acidobacteriota; class Blastocatellia; order UBA7656; family UBA7656; genus DATFXM01. The sequence goes on along the minus strand of DATFXM010000008.1, from coordinate 34,606 downwards.
TGAGCGGAGCGCCGGAAGTTGACTATCTCATCCAGTTCATCGAATCCTCGCAGCGCGGTGTCATAAAATGAAAATCCTGGTGCTTAATCACGATGAAGTCACGAAGCTCCTCACGATGCCCGAATGCATCGGAGTGATGGAAGAGGCTCTGGCGGCGCTTGCGAAGGGCGAAGTTTTCATGCCGCTCAGAATGATTGTGATGCCGCCGGGCGCGGCGGGTGACGTAGCGCTGATGCCTTCGTATCGAGGGGGAAGCAACGCAGCTTATGGGCTCAAAGCAGTTTGCTTCTTTCGCGGCAACCCCGAACGAGGCTTGGACTCACATCAGGGTGGCGTGTTGTTGTTCAGCGCGGAGACCGGACAGCTGCAGGCCCTGATGGACGCATCGGCGATTACTTCGATAAGAACGGCTGCGGTTTCGGGAGTCGCTACAAAGCTGCTGGCGAATGATGGCGAGTGCGAGTTGGCACTGATCGGTTGCGGTATCCAGGCTCGAGCTCACCTTGAGTCGATGGCGTGCGTTCGCAACATCAGTCGAGTGCGTGTTGCGGGCAGAAGCAAAGAAAACGCGCAGGAGTTTGCGGACGAGGTTCGTCACAAATACTCGTTCCCCATTGATGCGGTCGATAGCGTCGAAGAAGCTGTTCGCCGAGCTGGTTTGATCGTCACCGCGACTACCGCAGAGCGTCCGATATTGAAACGCGAATGGATCGAACCGGGTACGCATTTGAATGTAGTCGGCTCGAGCATACCGACTACGAGTGAGATCGATGGAGCCACGATCGCTGAATCGAGTCTGTTCGTGGACAGGCGGGAATCCACGATGAATGAAGGAGGCGACTATCTGGCTGCGGTGCGCGAAGGTCTAATAGGGCCGGATCACATCAAGGCTGAAATTGGGGAGTTGCTTATCGGCGCTCGCGAAGGGCGTACTTCTCGCGATGAGATAACGCTGTTCAAGTCGCTTGGGTTGGCGGTGGAGGATCTGGCGTCGGCGCAGTTCTTGTATTGGAAGGCCCAACAGATGGGTGGTTTTCGCTGGGTGGATTTTTGAACAGTAGGCAGTAGGCAGTCGGTTTCGGGTTTAGGGTTTCGGGTTCGTCGGATAGAGACTCGAATGGCGGGCTATGCTCGAGGAGGACTCCTGGATCAAACGAACCCTAAACCCTAAACCTACTGCCTACTGCCTACTGCCTACTGTTTCAGAACTGAATCATGTCCAAGTACGGATTGATCGCGGGCAATGGCCAATTCCCATTCTTGGTGCTGGAAGGCGCCAGATCGAAGGGCATTGAATTGACCGTTGCCGCTATCAAGGAAGAGACCTCCCCGGAGATTGCAGGAAAGGCCGCGCGCGTCGAATGGATCGGCGTCGGGCAACTGGGGAAACTCATTCGCTTCTTCAAGCAGGAGGGCGTCACGCATGCAGTCATGGCTGGCCAGGTCAAGCATCACCAGATCTTTCGGCTGAATGCGCTCCCTGATCTGAGAATGGTCCGGATGCTGGCCCGGCTCACGACTCGCAATACCGACAGCCTTATCGGCGCAGTAGCCGACGAGTTGGGGCGCGAGGGAATCACCCTGGTCGATTCAACATTGTTTGTCGAAAGCCTCCTTGCTCCCGAAGGCGTCATCACACGGCGCGGCCCAACTCGCGAAGAACGCGCGGATATCGACTATGGCCTGGAGATTGCTCGCGAAATCGCCAGGCTCGATCTGGGGCAGACGATTGCGGTCAAGGATCGAGCGGTCGTGGCGATTGAGGCTATGGAGGGCACGGACGCGGTGATCGCGCGGGCAGGGACGGTCACGCGGGGCAAGCCGTTTGTTGTGATCAAGGTGGCCAAGCCGTTTCAGGACATGCGGTTCGACGTGCCGGTGATCGGCGTCGCAACTATTGAAGGGATGCTGAAGGCTTCGGCGAGCGCGCTGCACGTGACTTCCGGCAAGACGCTGGTGCTTGACCGCGACGAGCTGGTAGCGCTTGCCGACAAAAATGAAATTGCGGTAATCGGCGGCTCTTGATCGAATACCTGAGCCGTGAAAGTCTAGCTCGCTGTGTTACACTAAGACCCGGCGTAAAAGCGCCAGTTGAGGCTCAAAGCCCCAGTAATTCAGCGCCAGGTAATTCAGCGCCAGGTAATAATGACAAGAAACAATCCAAACGAGTATGACCCAGAAAGCGCCATAATCGACGCCGAATTACTGGTCAAGTACCGAATGATAAATCGCGCGGTTGAGACGCTTGAACGAGCTATTGACAGTCTTCCGCGGCACGTTGGGCTACGGGAGAAGCTGCGAGAGATTCTGATTGACGCTGGGTTGCGCGATCAGGCTGCGCAGCAATGTCTGGCGCTTGCGAGCCTTCATATTTCGGCGGGCGACATCGATCGCGCCAATGAGCGACTCCTAGAGGCAAAGCGGTTGGATCCGCGTGTGTCGGTGACCGGCCAACTAAAGGACACGCGGCGGTCGGTGGAACCTCCGCAGCCCCAGCGTTCACAAAAGATTCTTGCCGGAAATCTCGCCGATGTAAATCTTTTCGACATCATTCAGATCATCGAAAACAGCAAACTGACCGGAGCGCTCACCGTGACCTCGCCTACGGCTGTCGGAGACATCATGTTTGACGAGGGTCTGGTGGTCGGGGCAAAGTCGGGAGCGGACTTTGGCAAGCGAGCGCTCGGGAGACTTGCGGGTGTGGTGGAAGGTACTTTTGAATTCGAGAAGTCGAATGCGGCCTTCGAGCACACGATCCAGACTACGAGCAATACCGCGCTGATACTTGATTTGTTACGCGCCAAGGACGAAGAAGACGCCGGCCTTGGCGGGCTGGACTCGATGTAGTAACGCCGGGCTGATACTAAAACCAGAGCTGAACAATAAGAGAGCGTGCCGATTCGGCACGCTCTTGAAGCATCAGGTAATAAGCAGAGGATACGAAATTCTATTTCTGGCCAGTAGGCTTTGCTGCGGGAGGCGCCGCTGCGGTTGGAACAGGATTCGCCTTGTTGTATTCGTTGACGAAATCCTGCGTCACGTCAGCGCGCGCATCGTACCACAGCACAGTTCCGGACTGTATCGCGTTGGCCAGATCAACCAGCAACACGATTCCATGTTTGGCGGTGTAGTCTTCGGCGAACTTACCGAGCTTGGCGCTGATTGGTTCAAACGCCTTGTCTCGAGCGCGGCCGGCATCGGCTTGAAGGTCTTCGCCTTTACGCTGGTATTCCTTTTTCATCGCTTCCAACTGCTCGGTCTGCTCGGCGACTTTTGACGCGCTCAGCAGGTTGCCGTTGGTCTTCAACGTGTTTTCAAGAGCGGTGATCTTGTCGGCAAGGGTCTGCACTTCCTTGACTCGCGGTTCGAACTGCCGATTGAGTGCGTCAATCTTCTGTTTGAACTCAGCTACTTTGTCCTGGAACACGGCTGTATTGATGACCGCGATTTTTCCTTTTGGAAGCGCGGCGGGTGTAGTTGCCGCGGGTTTCGTGGCGGTCTGTCCTCCCGGCGCTACCGGCGAGGGTCGTGCGGGAGACTGCTGCTGAGACGCGGGTGGCTGAGCCGGACGGGGCGGCGGCTGCTGTTGTTGCGCCGCTGCTGCAACCGACGAGGCGGCAACTGCTATCGTCGCGAGTACAAATCTAATTGGTTTCATGAATGACTCCACTGCTCATCTATTTGGGTTTGCCCGCCACCGGGTTAGCCTTGTTGTACTCGGAGACGAAATCGTCAGTTATATCAGAGCCGGGGTGCCAGTAAGCGAGCGAACCGGTCTGGGCCGCGCCCGCAAGGTTCAGCACCAGCACGATGCCGTGCGAACCGGCATACTTCTCGACAAACTGGTACAACTTGTCGCGAACCGGCTTGGTGGCGGTATCGACCGTGCGGTCGTACTCAGCCTTGAGATCCTCGAACTCGCGGGTACCCTGTGTCTTCAACCGAGCGTACTCGTCCTGAGCCTGCTGCTGTTTATCTGCCGGCCAGCTCGGACCCTTCGTCCGTATGTCGGTCTCCATTTGCTTGAGCTGATTGTCCAGTTGTTTCAGCTTTTCATAGCGGTCCTTGAACTGCCCATCAACCTGCTCGTATTTCTGTTTCAGCTCGTTAATCTGCGCGGGAAACACCTGAGTATTGATAACCGCGATCTTACCGTCGGGGACATTCCCTCCCGGCGCGCCGCCCTGGGCCGGCTGCTGCGCTGACGCAACGCCAGCCAAGGCTGCCACTATAAACGCTGCGGCCGCAGCAAACTTCACTTTTAGCATGCTCACTCCTTGAAATACTTGATGGGGCGGTGCCATTGTGAGGCCCGCCCCTCTGGTTTGAAAAACGAATTCTAACAGCCGATCTCGAGGGCTGCCATCAGAAAGTGCGCCCAATCGAAAATCGAATCGCGCGCTTCTCCTCGAAGAAGAACGGATTCGTCGCACTATTCACTTTCGCGTTCGGATTCCACGCAAAAATGAGCCTGAACGGCACGTTGATCACTGGTACCTGTACCCGAAATTCCCCGCCGAGGCTGGTCCGATAGTTCTCGAAAATCCCCGAAACCGTCTGCGACAGTTGAATCTGCCTCGTATTCTGCAGATCCCCGACGATCAGCGCAGATTTGAAACCCGGCGGCAGCCCGCCAAGATTCTCGGGCGGCGTGGCATTCCTGATCTCTCGGGGTGTAGCGATCAGCCCTTTCGGATTCAGTATCACCGAGCCCAGCGTCTGATTGGGAATAAACTCGCTCCTCTCAAACTGATCGCCCAGCCCCCTGAGGTTGAAGCTCGACCCAATGTCCACAAAGGGGACAAACGCTACCGGGCCGATAATCGGTATCCGGTACTCGATGTTTAACAGAAGCTCGGTGTCGCCGCCGATGAACGTCGGAAAGGTCGGAAACTGCGAGTTCACTTTATCAGTAAACGTGAACTGCTCGAGCACCGAAGGCGCGACGCTGTTGTTCGTTGCGTTGTCTGGTTCGCGGACCTTTAGGGTTTTTCCGCTCGCGTCCTTTGCCACCACGTTTCGAGTTGAGAAGGTGCTGATCACCGGCGCATAGGGCGAAATGCCCCTGACGTTATAACCGCGAATGTCCTGCTCTCCGCCGAGGAAGAACCTCGCGAAAAGCGGGGTGCCCCCGACAAAGGACAGCGAATTCGTTTCCACCACGTCGCCAAACGATCCTATGTGTCCAAACAAAAACCTGACGCCAAGCGTACGCGCCTTGCCGGACTCAACGCGAGAGCGCTTTTCCTTGCCGGCGAAAAGCGGCATGAAGTGCTTGTACTCGAATGTCGGCTCGATCGTGTTGACTTTGCCGCCGAGCGGACCACCGGAGAACGACAAGCCCAATGTGATGCCGGTCCCGGCGGTGGGATCCAGCGACCCGTTGAGCGTGTTATATGAAATGGTCGGGGTCAGCGTGGACTGTGTAATGCCACTCTGATGATAGCTGATCAGAATGTCGTTGTTGGGGTTGTTGTCGCGGTTTACTGCAGGGTCTTCGATGTTATTGGTCCGGAATGAATACGAAAGTCCCAGTCTGATGAACCGCCCCATCCGGAAGCGCTTTGCGAAATAACTGAGAGGGGCACTTGCGGTGATCGACCCGCCGGCAGTCTTTTGGGTGAACAACGACTCACCGCTCTGGACGGTGAAGGTGTTAATGTCGGTAACCGAAGAGAACCCCTGCCCGATGAATTGATAGTTCTGCAGAAAAGCGTTGAATCCGAGACTGATCGGGCGTCCCCTGAAGTACGGCTCAGTGAACCCGAAGCTTACGACCTTCTGAAGATTTCCGCCCGAGACCTGAAACGAAAGTGATTCGCCGTAACCCAGCAGGTTGTTGGTCGAATAATCAATTCCAATGTACGAGCCGCCGACACCCGAAAGACCCCCGGTGAAACTGATCTGTTGACGGCCTTTTTCCTGTAGCTTCAAAACCAGATCAACCAGTCCTTCTTTTTCGTTGGTGTTGATCGTTGCATCTTCCTTCTTGATCTGATCGAAGTAACCAAGCTGGTTCAGTCGCAGGACGCTCAGGTCCCAAAGCTGTTCGTTGTAGCGATCGCCTTCATTGAGCAGAACCTCTCGACGAATGACGCTGTCTCGCGTGAAGTGGTTGCCGATGGGCTCAAAGCGATGCAGCGTGTACTGCTTGCCTTCTTCAATTGAAAAAGTGATATCTACGATGCCTTTGGTTGGATCCCCGGGGTCGTCGTGGAAGTCCGGTACAAAGCCCGAATTGAACTGTATGTAGCCTCGAGTGCCGTAGAGTTTCTTTAGCTCGTCGAGCCCTTTTTGAACGACGCTGTAGCCTCTGACTACGTCGCCGGATTTGAGACCGATTACCTGCTTGATCACGTCGGACGTGAACTCGGTGTTGTCTTCGACCTTCACCTCGCCTGCCTTATACTGCCGTCCCTCGGTTACCGGGATCACGATCTTGAGCCCTTCGCCCTTGTGCCCAACGATCGGCACCGAGTTGCCGACCTTGCCCGCCGGCTCAACTCGGGGCTCGCCAAATTGCGCCTTCAAATAACCGTGATCGGCGTACGAAAGAACTCGCAAACGGTCCAGGTCAACCTGCAGCTTTTCTTTGTGGTAGATGTCTTTCGAGCTGAACGTAGTGAAGAGCCCGACCTCCTTCACCAGCTTCATGCGCTTACGCAGGTAGCTGCTCGAAAATACCTTGTTGCCTTCGAATTCAATTGTGGCGACGCGGAACCGGGCCCCCTCGTCGATCTTGAAAGTGAGCGCGACTGCGGTTTTCGAGATCGGCTCGATCTGTGGGTCCACTTTGGCCTCGGGATGGCCTTCGTCGGCGAGCATCTCTTTGATGACCGCGGCGGCCCGGCGAGCCTTGACCGGATCGTATTGCGATTCTTTCGAGATTCCCACCGATCGCTTTCTGAACTCTTCCAGGACTTTTGATTGTTGGAGTGATTTGAGGCCTTCGTATTTGATGTCGAGCAGAAGAGGCCGTTCGGTCACTTCAAAGGTAACGATCTTGCCGCCTCGGGTGCCGTCTTCGGAGAACGCCTTCACGTCGGCAAAGTGTCCCTGAGCGTAGAGTGCGCGAACGTCGCGATCGATCTGTGCCGGGTTGTACGGATCGCCGTCGCGGGTGCCTATCCAGATTTTCACCGTCGATTCAGGTATTCGCCGATTGCCGCGTATGAGAACTTGCTCGACGGTTACGTTCTGATTCTGGCTTGCCCAAGCTAATGGTTGTTGCAGGATATAGCGCGAAATCACCGGCCAGCTCGCCAGTGTTCCGATCAGAACTGCGACTATGCAAACAACACGCTTACTCATAGAGTTGATCCGCAATCTCCCTGAAATAGCGCCTCTCTATTTGACCTGAACGGACCGTGAGTTGATAGCCTTATCACTCAGCCCCTATCGCTCACTCCGCGACCATTTCACTCCGGCGCAATATTCACCACGCGCAAAACCGCTCGTCTGCCGGATCAGCGATCTCGGGACTATCGGCATGAACACGCTGGCAGATCGTCCTTGCCAAGTAATGAACGTTTTTGTGACGCGCTATTGTAACAAAAATGGTGGGTCAAGCCAATTTAGTACGGGGAAATCCGTTGTCCGGATTATGAACGAAGCTTACTGCACAAGGAGCGGTTCACCAAGCTCTTCCAACTCAACTGCGCGATAACCGAGCGCTTCTCCGTCAAGGAAAACCTCGATCACCGAGGTCTCACTGAAACGTCCGCTGATCAACGCCTCCGAAAGCGGATCCTCGATATACTTCTGCAGCGCTCGGCGAAGAGGTCTCGCGCCGTAACTACGATCCAGGCAGGTCTTCTCGACAATCCACCGGCGGGCACCGTCCGCTACCTGAACCTGCAGCTTCCGACGAATAAGCGTGCGATTCAAATCGCTCACCAGCAGTCCGACTATCTCATACAGGTCAGAGTCAGTGAGAGGCTCGAATACTATTATTTCATCCAACCGGTTTATGAACTCGGGATTGAAAGTCTGCTTTACTGCCTGCATCACCCCTTCCTCTACCGTCGCCTGCTGGCTTCGAGACGAGGACTGGAAGCCGAGGTGTCCGCGCTTCTGAATGAAACGCGCCCCGATGTTCGACGTCATTATCAGTATCGTGTTCTTGAAATCGACGACGTTGCCCAACGCGTCAGTCAGAGTTCCATCTTCGAGCACCTGAAGCAGGATGTTGAACAGATCGGGATGCGCTTTCTCAACTTCGTCGAGCAGGAGCACCGAATACGGATTTCTTTTTACCTTCTCAGTCAGTTGTCCGCCCTCTTCGTGACCGACATAACCTGGCGGGCTTCCGATAAGTTTAGAAACCGAATGCTTCTCCATGTACTCAGACATGTCGAAGCGCAGCAACGCGCGCTCGGACCCGAACAGGAATTCGGCTAGCGAGCGAGCCACTTCGGTCTTTCCTACACCAGTCGGTCCGAGAAACAGGAACGAGCCAACCGGACGGTTCGGGTTCTTCAGCCCCGCGCGGCTACGGCGAATCGCGCGTGACAGCGCGGATATCGCTCGGTCCTGACTGATGATCCGCTTGTGTAGTTCTTCCTCGATGCGCAACAGCTTGGCGCTCTCTTCTTCCTTCAACGAGGTGACCGGAATTCCGGTCCAGCGCGAGATAACCTCCTCGACGTCGTCGCGAGTCACCATCGGAAACCGCTCGACTACGAGGTTATGAGATTGCCGCAGCGTTGCGAGCCGATCGAGTTCCTCCTGCTCCTTCTGCTTGAAGATCTTTGCGCGCTCGAAGTCTCGGTCCTGCTGCGCGCGCTCGAAGTTCGCGGTATGACGCCGCAGCTTTCTCTGGCAATCAAGGATCTCCGCGGGAAGATGCGCCTCTCGCAACTTCACCCGCGCACCGGCCTCGTCAATGATGTCGATAGCCTTGTCTGGGAGGAACCGATCCGGGATGTACCGGTTCGATTGGTAGACCGCTGACTCCACCGCATCCTGTGTGTAGCGCACCTGGTGGAAGGTCTCATAACGCTCCTTGATGCCTTCCACGATCTTGATTGTTTCAGCTTCGGTTGGAGGCGGTACTTTGACGGCCTGGAAGCGCCGCTCGAGCGACCGATCCTTCTCGATGGTCTTGCGAAACTCGGCAGGAGTAGTTGCGCCGATGCATTGAATGTCGCCGCGTGAGAGCGCGGGCTTCAGAATGTTGGCGGCGTCCAGCGAACCCTCCGCCGATCCTGCCCCAACAAGCGTGTGCAGTTCGTCGATGAATATTATGTACTGCGGGTTCTCGATCAGCTCGCGCATGATCGTCTTCAGACGTTCTTCAAATTGACCGCGGTACTTTGTTCCCGCCACTACGAGCGACAGGTCCAGCGCGAGTATTCGCTTGTCGCGCAGGAAGGGAGGCACTTCGCCGGCGATGATCCGTTGTGCGAGACCTTCGACAATGGCTGTCTTGCCGACGCCGGGTTCACCGATCAGAACAGGATTGTTCTTGGTTCTGCGACAGAGAATCTGAATTACGCGCTCGATTTCACCCTCGCGGCCGATCAATGGATCGAGCTGCTCGTGAGCGGCAGCCTCGGTCAGGTCCCGGCTGAATTCTGCGAGGTGCGGCGCGTCCTTCTTTTGCGCGAGCGCGCGTTCGTTCTGTTGCGCTCTCAGGAGGTCCTCTCTGATCTGGTTCAGTCTCAGTCCGCGCTCGTAGAGGATCTCGGCGGCGGTTGATTTGTCTTCTCTGAGAATACCGAGGAGGAGGTGTTCGGTGCCAATGTGCCGGTGACCCAGCCTTTCGCTTTCGTCGGCGGCGTAGCTCAGTACGCGCTTGGCGCTGGCCGAAAGCGGCAGGTCAACCGAAGCCGACACTTTCTCGCGCAGGATGGTGCGTCCTTCTATTTCTTTGCGAATGGATTCTACGGTGGAATGAGGAGTTCTGAAGAACTTATGGCTGAGTTGTTTGTCTTCTCTCAGCAGCCCGAGCAGGATGTGCTCAGCCTCGATCGCTTGGGCGCCGAACTGGCTGGCTTCGTATCTGGCGAAGAATATGACGCGCCGGGCCTTCTCTGTATACCTTTCGAACATATGTGCATCCGCAAGAGCAAAAGACGGACCGAAACTCCTCTTAACGAGTCCAGCCGCTTAGGTCAGCCGTCCATCCTCAAGATGGAGCACTCTGTCGCAAATGGCCGCCAGGCGCTCGTTGTGGGTGACGACTATCGAGGTCAGCCCTCGCGACTGATGGATCTCCTTCAGCAGTGCGTGAATGCTCTCGCCCGTTTTGGCGTCGAGGTCGCCGGTTGGTTCGTCAAGTAACAGTAAACCCGGTGACCCGATCAGCGCCCTTGCAAGTGCGACGCGAGCCTGCTCGCCACCTGACAGCTCGCCCGGTCGATGAACCGATCGATCGGCTAGACCAACCCTTTCGAGCATTGATTCCGCCTGCTGACTTGCGACCTGGTGTGACGTCCGTGAGATCAGCAGCGGCATCATAACGTTTTCAATAGCTGTGAACTCGGGCAGCAGGTGATGAAATTGGAAGATGAAACCAATCTCCCTGTTGCGAAACCGAGCCAAGTCTACATCAGCGAGTTTTGCGATGTCAAATTCGCCGACTTTCACGGTTCCCCGCGTTGGCCGATCTAGTCCTCCTAACAGGTGTAATAACGTCGATTTTCCAGAACCGGAGGGTCCGACGATCGCCACCATCTCGCGGCGAGCTATCTGGAAATCCAGACCCTCAAACACAACCACGCGATTGCGGCCCGTTTGATAGGTCTTGCCGAGATTCTCAGCGATTACGTATCGCGAAGCAGATTCGGGGAAGTGCGAAGTCGAAAGGGGCGAAGACGAAGGGGCGAAGGGGCGAAGGGGCGAAGGGGCGACGTCGGCGTTGGCGTCTCCAGAGTCCGGGCGGTCCGGTGAAGTGCCCACCGTTCCTGCGGCGCTGCCTTCGATTGACGCTCTCCGTTCGTGCAGCGCGCTCAGCTCCGCCGATGTTCCCTCTTCTGTCGACAGTCTCTCGGTGCTCGAGACTCCAGAGAGATGTTGCTGTCCATCTTTGCTCACGATGTTATCGTCGTCTTTCACTCAGCGAGTGTCGATGCGACCTCTCCTTTTCGCCCTTCGCCCATTCGCTCTTCCCCGCGTCCCGCGTCTCCGGCTCGCCCCTTCACTCCTCTTACTCATATCGAAGCGCCTCCACCGGGTCCAGGCGAGCTGCGGTCCAGGAAGGGAATACCGTAGAAAGGAAGCTGATGGCCAGCGTCACCGTCGCTACGATTACAACGTCGCGCACATTAGCATGAAATGGCAAGTAGTCCAGCGCGTAAGCCCCGACCGGCAGCTTGATCCAGTGCCGCGTGTTGGCAAGGTAGCAAAAAGACGTACCAATCACCGTACCCAGCACCATTCCAACCGCGCCGATGATCACACCTTGAAGCATGAACAGATACATCACGCTGCGGCTCGTGGCACCCATCGACTTCAGAACCGCGATGTCCCTCTGCTTCTCCATCACGATCATTATCAGCACGGTGATGATGTTCAGCGCAGCAATGCCTATCACGATCAGAAGCGCGATACCCGATAGATATTTTTCGTAACTCAGGGCGCTGTAGATCGGCGCATTCAAATCCTGCCAGTCCTGAACGCTGTAGTTGTCGCCCACGGCCCGCATTACCTGCCGGCCGATTTCCTTGACGCTATCGACATCGTCTACCTTCATCTGTATGACTTCGGCGACGTCTTCCTCTCCGGCGATTTTCTCCGCCGCGTCCAGCGAGATATAAGCCCACGTCTGATCGTAGTCCTCCAGTCCCGATTCAAAGATTCCCGTGACTCGAAACTCGGTGTACCGTGGCGCAACTCCAACCGGAGTCAAATGTCCCTGTGGTGAGATGATCGTCGCAAGCTCGCCAACTTTGAGCCCTACGTGCTGCGCAAGACCTCGACCTACGATGATGTGATCGATTCGAGAGCCGGTATCCGGATCTGTCTCCAACTGTCCGATGCTGTCGGGGTCGCCCTCCACGTTGAACTGAAAGACCTCGCTTGCGTTACGAGGCGCAGACAAATCTACACCTTTCAGAATCGCCCCGTCTGTGTCGTTCGAGCCCTGGATCAGCACTCGCTGATAGACGGTAGCGGACGCGGTGCGGATGTGGGGGAGCTTCGACAGCTTCGCCACTAACTCACGGTATTCGGGCATGGGCTCGCGGGCCTTCCGCGTGAGATTCAAGTGTGCGGTACCCGCGAGAATTTTTTGCTGAAAGTCATCTCTGAAACCGGTCATCATAGCGAGCACCGTTATCAGCGAGGCAACTCCCGCCGCGACGGCGCAGACAGCGATGACCGTGATGACTGAAATCATCACCTGCTTGCGCTTCGCCTTGAGATAGCGAACAGCAATGAAGAGTTCAAAAGGCATGATTAAGTGCTGAGTGCTGAGTCCTCAGTGCTGAGTCCTGAGTTTTTCTTGCGCGACACACAACTTTAGGGATCGACATGCTAGAAGAAAAACTCAGCACTAAGCACTCAGCACTTACTCGGGTCTCATATGCGGGAACAGAATCACGTCCCGAATTGATCGCTGGCCGGTTAACAACATCACCAGACGATCTATGCCAATACCCTCGCCCGCCGTCGGAGGCATACCGTACGAGAGCGCTCGTATGTAGTCCTCGTCGATGACCATCGCCTCTTCGTCGCCGCGCTCGCGCAGCTTCATCTGCGCTTCAAACCGGCTTCGTTGATCGGCCGGGCTGTTGATCTCACAGAAGCCGTTTGCGATCTCCATCGTCGCTATGAACAGCTCAAAACGATCTACAAATCGCGGATCGTTCTCGCTCTGTTTTGAGAGCGGTGACAGCTCAGTCGGAAACTCTGTTATAAACGTAGGGTTGATCAACCGGGGCTCCACGACTTGCGCGAACAATTCGCCAAGCGCGTGTCCATAGTCCATCGACCTGATCGCCTGCAGTCTCTTTCTTCCCTCCGGAGAACTCTGAAGCTCGGCGGAAATCTCACTTCGATCAAACGCGGCGATCACCCCCTCGAGCGACGAGATGTCTTCCAGAGCCGGTGGACTCTCGCTCGCCGGCCAGTAGGTCCGGATTGCCTCTCTCATCGTGAGCCGCTGCCACGGTCGTCGAAACTCGATTTTATCTTCTCCGTATTGAACGTGATCGGCCTGGCAAATCTGCGCTGCGAGTCCCGAAATAAGCTCCTCAGTCATTTCAATGAGCTCGGAGTAGTCCGAGTAGGCCTGATAAAACTCGAGCATCGTGAATTCCGGATTGTGCGAGCGGTCTATGCCCTCATTGCGGAAGTTGCGATTGATTTCGTAGACGCGTTCGAAGCCGGCGACGATCAGACGCTTCAGGTAAAGCTCCGGCGCGATTCGCGCATACAGGTCGATATCGAGCGCGTTGTGATGGGTGGTGAAGGGGCGCGCCGTTGCGCCTGTCGGAAGCGGTGTGAGCATCGGGGTCTCGACTTCGATGTACGAGCGCTCGTCGAAGAACTTCCTGATCAATCGAATCGTCTCCGAGCGTTTTTCAAACACCACTCGCACGTCCCGGTTTGCGATGAGGTCCGCATACCGTTGTCGATACCTGATTTCGACGTCCTCAAGTCCGTAGTACTTGTCGGGCGGGGGCAACAGCGCCTTCGCGAGGAACGTGACGGACTTGGCGTGGATCGAAAGCTCTCCGGTTTTCGTTTTGAACAGGACGCCTTCCACGCCGATCAGGTCGCCGAGGTCCAGGAGTTTGAACAGCGACCAGGTTTCTTCATCGACTTCGTTGGATCGAAGATAGATCTGCAACAGCTCCTTCCCGTCGGTGAATCGAATGAATGCCGCTTTGCCCATTTTGTTTATCGCGTGCACGCGTCCGGCGACCTTTGCTTGAATGTTCAGCGTCTGCAGGTCGTCGAAGGATTTGGACGTGTAATCGCGGGCTATGTCGCTGATGGTATGAGTGCGTTCAAACTTGTGCGGATAAGGGTCGAGGCCGAGTTTTGCTATGTTCTCGAGCGAATTCTGTCGTTCTCGAATCTGGTCGCCTGGTTCCTGAGGTGCGGGCCCGGTTTGGTCCTCTTGCATTGAGCGTCTCCGTCTTCAAAAGAGATCGTAAATGGTCAATCGTAATTGGTGAATAGTGAATAGTAAATGGTGGACATCAGGGTTTCGGGTTTCGGGTTTCGGGTTTAGGGTTTTTGGGTTCGTCAGATAGAGACTCGAATGGCGGGCAATGCTCGAGGACGACTACTGAATCAAACGAACCCGAAACCCGGAACCCTAAACGCTAAACCCGAAACTGCCTACTGCCTACTGCCTACTGCAGTTATGAAGCTCCGCAACGCCTCAAGGTAGGCCTGACCGCCAACCAGGTAGGTTGTGTTGTGCGGCGCACCTTGTACTTCATAGAACTCCTTAGGTTCGGGCGCCGCTTCGTACAACTTCCAACCCAGCTTGAATGGAATCACCTCATCCGCGCGACTGTGAATGAACAATTTGGGACATCGAACGTTTCGGATTTTTGAAAGAGAATCCAGTTTGGTGTGCAGAAAAACCGTTGGGAACAGCGGCAGTACGTGCGATGCGACTGCTGAGGCCGATGTGAAACTTGACTGCACGATCAAGCCGGCGCAGTCGACCCTCGATGCGAGATCCACCGCTACTGCGCCTCCGAGAGACTTCCCGAAAATCACGATTCGCTTCGGGTCGATGCCTCGCTCGACTGTTAGATAATCCCACGCAGCGCTTGCGTCCAGATACAGCCCCGATTCGGTCGGTGAGCCCTCGCTACGACCGTAGCCTCGATAGTCCGGCATGAAAATCTCCACCGGCAGGCTGATCAGCATTCGCATCATGTCGTAGCGATGCGTAATGTTTCCAGCGTTGCCGTGAAACCAAATCATCACCTTCTTCGATTGGAGAGGTTCAAAGCTATCGCCATTCTTCATGACCGGTGTTGCGTACCAACCGTGAAGCGTAAATCCGTCGGCAGTTCTAAACGAGCAATCCTCGATTCGCGGGACTACGGCTCTGTCTGCGAGCCCGGCCGAATTCCTGCCTGAGGTCTCGGCTACATTCCAAAGACCCGATGGGTATTTTTCCGGGAAGTAGATAAGCTTGTCTTCAAAAGACATGATCAGCAACACGCAAACAACAACTACGCAAATCAATATTCTGACGATTCGAACAATCGCATTGGGACTCGACCACGCCGTCTTCAGAATTGTGATGGTGTAGCGTAACACGTCCGCGAGTCTGCAGGCCCTCTCCAGCGAGCGATTTCCGTCAAGGTATCGAACGCGGTGTAAGTGGGCCGGTTGCGTTATCTCTCGACGAATGTGCTAGAGTGGCTCGCCATGGGTCGAGTTGTGGATCTCGAGACAATGAAGCAGGAGCGCGAACGGCTGCGCAACGAAGGCAAGCGTGTAGTCTTCACCAACGGTTGTTTTGATCTCCTTCATCGAGGTCACGTTCGCTACCTTAAAGATGCGCGGGATCGGGGCGATGTTTTGATCGTAGCGTTAAACAGCGACCGCTCAGTTCGCGCCCTGAAGGGAGCCGGCCGTCCGATTCTCGAAGAGCGGGATCGGGCAGAAGTGATTTCGGCCCTCGCCGCCGTAGACTATGTTTTGATCTTCGACGAAGAGAATCCACGCGAAGTGATCCGGGCCTTGCTGCCGGATATTCTGGTGAAAGGCGGCGATTGGCCTATCGAGCAGATCATCGGGCGCGCTGAAGTCGAAGCCGCGGGCGGGAAGGTGATGTCGCTGGGTTACGTTGAAGGATCCTCGACAAGCGAGATACTCAATCGGATCAGAGAGTCTTGTGACTGAGTTGACTACGGTCTAGCGTTCTGGCGTCTTGGCGTCTTCGCGTTAAGAGTTCATACTCAGAACTCAGTACTCAGAACTCAATACCCAACTCCCCATGAAGCACATCATTGTAGGAACTGCCGGACACATAGACCACGGCAAAACGGCGCTCGTCAAGGCCCTGACCGGAATCGACGCAGACCGATTGAAAGAGGAAAAGCAACGCGGCATTACCATCGACATCGGTTTTGCCGACCTTGCCATCGGAGACTACGAGTTCGGGTTTGTTGACGTGCCGGGTCACGAGCGCTTCGTAAAGAACATGCTAGCCGGTGCGCACGGATTGGACCTGGTGATGCTTGTCGTAGCGGCGGACGAATCGGTGATGCCGCAGACGCGAGAACACTTCGACATCTGCAAGCTGTTGCACTTGAAATCGGGACTGATCGCTCTGACCAAATCGGATATGGTCGACTCAGACCTGCTCGAGCTTGCCCGCTCCGAAGTTGAGGAATTTGTTGCAGGCTCCTTTCTTGCAGGAGCTCCAGTCATCCCCGTGAGCTCCAAAACAGGCGCGGGAATCCATGACCTCAAAACCGCGCTCGTAGAGCTTACGTCACGCATCGAGTCGAAGGCAGGGACCGCCATCGCTCGATTGCCCATTGATCGCGCCTTCTCGATCAAAGGATTTGGCACCGTGGTCACCGGCACCCTCGTCGCCGGTGAGATTCGAACGGGCGATGAACTTGAAGTCCTGCCTGAAGCGCTGCGAACGCGTGCTCGAAACGTTCAGGTTCACGGCAGAGATACGGATCTGGCTACAGCGGGCCAGCGCACGGCCATCAACCTGCAGGGCATCAATGTCGAACAGGTTCAGCGGGGCAGCGTTCTTGCACCCGCCGGGAGACTTCGCGGTACTTCTATGATCGATGTCCGTCTCGAACTGCTGCCCAGCGCGCCGCGCCCTCTGGGTCATCGTGCGCGAGTGCGGCTGCATCACGGGACGGCAGAGGTGATGTCGAGGGTGATTGTGCTTGGAGGTGAAGCAAGCATTCAACCCGGCGGTGCGGGTCTTGCGCAACTCAGGCTGGAGGAGCCGATAACTGCGATCCCGGGCGACAGGTTCATCATCCGCAGTTACTCGCCGCAGGTGACAATTGGCGGCGGAGTCGTTCTGGATGGCCTCGCGCCAAAGCACCGGATAAGGGACGTCGCAGTTGCTATTACGCTGAAGAACATCGAAGCGGCCGATGCTGCTGCGCAGCTTCACGTGTTCGTCGGTTTGTCGGGCGCCCATGGGCTCAGCGCGAAAGAAATCGCCGAGCGCACCGGAGCTACCGACTTGGAGATCGCCCAACGCGCCAATACCCTGATCGCTTCGGGGAAGGCGCTGCAGACCGGCACCAATCCATTGCTGCTGCTATCGGCGGATGCTTACCAGAAGCTTGCGGCCTCAGTAATAGAAATGCTGGAGAACCATCACAAGCGCGAACCTCTTTCGCTTGGACTCGCTCGGGAGGAAGTGCGCGTTCGAGTGTTCGGTCACGCGAGGCCTGAAGTGTTTAGAGCGGTGATCTCGCGTCTTCAGGAAGAAGGTAGAATCGCGGCCGAGCGAGATATCCTGCGGCTGTGGTCGCATCGACCAGAGTTGTCGGACTCCGATGCGGTTTCAAAGGCGAAGCTCGAGAATGCACTCAAGGCTGCGGGGCTGCAGGCCGGCACGCTGGAAGAATCGGCCGGCGGCGCGGGCATTCCGCTACCGTTGGCGAGAAAGCTTTACGACTTGCTGTTGATTGAAAAGAAGGTCGTACGAATTGGAGACATGGTTTTTCACGCCGACTCGATCGAAGACTTGAAGGCCAAGGTCCGCGCGCAGAAGTCGAAGGCAGCGAAGATCGATGTCGCGGTCTTCAAGGAGATCACCGGCGGGTTGACTCGCAAGCACGCGATACCGCTGCTCGAGTATCTGGACCGTGAACGTATCACACGGCGCATCGGCAACGAACGGGAGATTTTGTGAGGGGAGGGATGAGGGGAACCGTGCGGCCTTTGCTCAGAACTCAGGACTCAGAACTCAGCACTCAGAAGTCTTACTCGCCGCGGGCGATGCGACCCAGCGCCCCCCCGGGATGCCAACGCGCGTACTGCTCTCGAGTCAAACCCTTGTGCGCCTCGAGCGCAACCGATAACGCGCAAACCACCACGATCTTAGCCAGAATGCTGGCGCGAGGTACAAGATTCAGCGCTCCGCCTTCGTTATCGACACCGGCATAGAGCAATACATCGGCTCGACGGGCGAGGGCCGCCTCGCGGTTGCCGGATATCGCAACGATCTTCACACCGAAGTCCTGCAGGACGTCTACGGCGTAAAGCAATTCGGGTGTGGTCCCGCTATTCGAGATCGCCAGAACAACGTCTGACTCGCAAACCTGTCCCGCGGACCCGTGAACGCATTCGGTGGCGTGAAGAAAATAAGAAGGGGTGCCAGTGCTCGACAGCAATGAAGCCGCGTAACGGGCTACGTGTTCGCTTTTGCCGATGCCGGTGACGTGTACGCGGCCCCCGCGAGATTCGCAATCCTGAATCAGGTCAGCAGCGCGTTCGATGGCTTCGGCTTCCGCGCGAGTGCGTACCGCTGCGACTTCTGCGGCGGCGAGCTCAAAGAAGTCTTCGATTGACTCAATCGGGCTTCGTGCTGCGGATGCGATCCGTCGAACCTCGCGTGCGGACGCGGGCTCTCCATCTTGCGGTGAAGGGTTGGGCGGCAGTGCCTTGAGCTGATTCTTATCTCGCCGAGTGGCCATCTTAAAAATGGGTTAAGCGGAGGCATAGAATATTGTTCTCGCGAGCGCCCGTCAAGTGGCGAAGGGCGAAGCGGCGAAGGGGCGACGCGGGGAGGAGCGACGCGGAGACGCGGGGAGACGCATCCCGCATCTCCTGGGCGGACATTCGCTCCTCCTCTCGGAGTCTCCGCGTCACCCGTCTCTCCTCCCCGCGTCACCGCGTCTCCGTGTCTGGGTGTCGCCCTTCGCCCATTCGCCCGTTCGCCTCATCCCTCAAATTCTTTCCAACTTTCGTCATCGGTGATGACTCTTAATTCCGTGACGATGAATGGCTAGCGCAGAGTGGTGGGGTTAAAAAGAAGTAATGCTGTTCAACGTCGCTGTTTGAACCACAATCAGCAGTTACCTTTCACAGCAACTGTTGTCCTCCACCTTACCGGCAGTCACGCCGGTTTTAAGGGCTGCGGCGAATCCGGTAACCTCCATCCGCACTTCCGCCACCGATTGCCGCAGCCCCAATTATTAGTTCTGAGTTCTGAGTGGCAACCCCGACTGGGGTTGCGGAAGGGACGATCAATTCAGGTTGCCGCACGCAACCCTTTCAGGGTTGCAGAGATTTGACGGACTTGACCCAGGGTAGCCGCGGACGTCAACCCTGGGCTGGACGACGCAACCCCTTCGGGGTTCGCACTCAGCACTCAGCACTCTTCTTCAACACAAGCGCCGAGTTCTTAGAGCCAAACGCAATGCAATTGCACAGCGCTGTGTCGATTCGCTTCTCCCTGCCGTGTACAGCAACATAGTCCAGGTCGCACTCGGCGTCCGGCATCTCTATGTTTATTGTCGGCGGAGCAAAGCTGTGCTTCATAGCCATCACCGTCGCCACAACGCCCGCGGCTCCTGAAGCGCCCTGCGGATGGCCAATCATCGACTTCGTGGAACTCGCCGGGATCGTCCGGGCCCGGTCCCCAAAGGCTATTCGTACTGCCGCCGATTCCGTGCGATCGTTGATACGCGTAGCCGTCCCGTGCAGGTTCAGGTAATCGATCTCTTCCAGGCTGAGACCCGCTTCCGCAACCGCCATCCGCATCGCACGAGCCGCGTCGTGACCCGTGGGCGCTATCTGCACCCGATGGTACGCGTCGCACGTCGAAGCGTACCCGACTACTTCGGCGTAGATGTGCGCGCCGCGCTTCAACGCGTGCTCGAGATCCTCGAAGATCAATATCCACGCCCCTTCGCCAAGAACAAACCCGTCACGGTCAGCGTTGAATGGCCGAGATGCGCGAGCCGGCTCATCGTTCCACTTGGTAGTGACGGTTCCCATGCGGCAGAACGCAGTCATCAGTCCGAACGTGATGCAGGCTTCAACGCCGCCGGTCACAATCGTGTCGGCCTGGCCCAGCCTGATCGCATTCATTGCGTAACCCATGGCGTCGGTCGAGCTCGTGCATCCGGTCGACACTACGTGGCTCATGGCATGCAGCCTGTAGCGCATGTTTATTTCGCTCGAGAGCATCCCGACGAACGAGGCAACGATTGAGTAGGGGCTCACCCGTCTGTAGGCGGCTTCGTGATCCCCGCGATCGTAGTACTGTTTGTACTGCCGCTCGGCAAACTCGATTCCGCCGGCTCCTGTACCAAGAACTACACCTGTTCTCTCGCGCGTTGATTCGTCCAGGGATTCAAAATCTATTCCCGCATCGGCCGCGGCTTCCTCCGCGGCGTAAAAGGCCATCGGCACCGCGCGCTGCACGCGATCCTTGTCTTTCCTGTTCAGGAAGCGTTCGAAGTCGAAGTCCTTGACTTCGGCCGCAACTCGACACGAAAGTTTCGACGCATCAAACAACGTGATTGGACCGGTCCCGCTGACACCGTCGGCGGTAGCACGCCAGAACGCGTCGCGACCGATGCCGTTCGGGCTTACTGCTCCCATTCCGGTGACCACCACTCGTTTAAGCACCTGAACCTCCTGTGCGATATCGCTGGCCGCTGGATTCTATGCCAGTCCCGTGTCCTTATCCAAACGCGCGAGCATTTGCTCGGCAAGTTTCTTGTCTCTGAGAATCTCGAACTCCCAATCCGGATCTACAGGAAGCTCGATCAACCGCTTCAGTAAGTCAACTGCACGAGTACTATCCCCCGCGTCTTCCGCAAGCTCTGCTGCATACAGCAAGGTCACCGAGTTGTTGGGCGCTACCCTCAGCGCTCGGTCGTAGTGCTGTTTGCTGAGCTTCCGGCTTCCGCCCAGCAGAGCGGGTGCCTGGTGTTCGAGGCGCGCCAGCGCACGGAGCGGCCCGGCTTCGTGATAACTTTCTCGAATACGAATCGCAAGTCTAAGCTCTGAGCGCGCCCACAGCACCGCGCGGATTGCGGCGAGCCGCCTGCGCGCTTCAGCAAAAAGAGCCAGATTCACACCTGCCCAGAAGTGGCCTTCGACGCGTTCCTGGTTGAGCGCAATAGCTCGCTTCCCCGCCTCAATTCCCGATTGATGAAGCTGCACGCGATCGTCCCGGGTCGCCGCTTCTTGTCCCAGAAAAAACAATGCGCGAGATAACCGCCACTGCACTTCGTAGCGTTCTTCGCTACGCAGCGCACCTGATAAGACCATTACCGACTCTCGCACGCTCCCTGCTCTTGCGCGATTACGATAAAGTTCGTCTGCTCGTCCAACGATCGCAAGTACATCGTCGGTTGGCATAGTGATTCCGGATCACCTCTATTTCGTTGCCAGCTTCTTCAGATGATCGCGGGAGAATATAGCATCGCTAAGGCCTTGATCGTAGCGGGCATCGACCGTCTCGAACTCCAAACGCTTGTTCCGCGCGGGGTTCTCAAGTGTCCATTGCTTTCTGGTCCAATGACCGCTGATCAACTCCAGCTTCGAAACGGTCAACCGCCTCAAAAGCTCATTGCGACTGTCGTAGAACTCAGCACCAACCGCCGCGTAACTGTCTTTCGACAAATATAACGTCACCCGCGCGAATTTGGATTCCGCATCGGGCTTCAACTTGCCTTCAAGCTTGTAGACTTCCCATGGGCCAAGTTCCTGCTGGCCGATAAGCGTGTAGTCGTACTTTTCGGGCTGTCCGTCGGCAAGCTCCTGAATGGTCATTCCGAACAGCGCGTCTTCGTTGGTTACGCCTTTTGTTACCAGGAACGAATTATTGCTTTGAACGTAGCGTATGCCTTCGACTTCGTCTTTTGGGGTTATGGTGATCAGGGCGTCGCGATCACGTTCCTGAGCCGGCGATAAGAATTCAATCAACATAAGACGACCCCCACCGGCCGTGCGCTTGTTATAAAGACTGACTTCGACCTGGCCGGGTGTGCCGGTCTCCACACCGCCGCCACTCCCAGCGATCTTGACTTTCATCCTCAGCACACTGTCCCGTCCGCGATCCAGAGAATAGAAGCGGGTCATGATGTCGGACGTGCTCGGTCCGGTCGCGGTGCCAGTCGACGCAGGTGGAGGCTCGCTCGTAGGCTTGGTGTAGGAGTTACACGCCGTACTCGCGATGGCGAACACCAGTGCGACCGCAAAACATAAGATAAAGGGACAGTGAACACTGCGAGACATTGTCAGCTCCAGAGTATTTTGGGTTGGAAGAGAGAAGCGACTATAGGCGAGGGCAAGAACGTCCGTCAAACACACAAGAGCGTTGAGTGCCGAGTTCTGAGTGCTGAGTGCCAGCCCGCTAGGGGCGGTCTCTCGCAATTGCGCTGCATTTGAAGATTTCAAGAGTCTCAGATTTCAAAACTTTAGCACTCGTCAGCCGCCACTCGCCACATGCTATATTCTCTCGGTTCAATTGCGATTCACTTGGGGGATCATGAACTACATCGACCTGCGCAGCGATACGGTAACACGACCAACCGAAGAAATGCGCGAGGCCATGGCACTCGCCGAAGTCGGAGACGATGTTTACCTTGAAGACCCAACAGTCAACAAACTCCAGGAGCTGGCAGCATCAATGCTCGGGAAAGAAGCGGCGCTGTTTGTTCCGTCCGGTACGATGGGCAATCAGGTCTGCGTGAACCTGCACACCAGACCAGGTCAGGAAGTTATTCTCGAACAGCGCAGTCACATATACAACTACGAGATGAGTGCAATGGCGGCACTGAGCGGCACTCTTGCTCGCCCGGTTCATGCCGAAGACGGGATCCTGGATTGGCCCTCAATCGAAGCAGAGATTCGTCCACGGAGCTCCTACTATGTTGCTGAGACAGGCCTCGTCGCTCTTGAAAACACGCATAATATGGCGGGAGGCGTGGTCACACCTGTCAGCATGATGGAAGAGATCTGCGAGGCCGCGCATGCCGCCGGACTGCCTGTGCATTTGGACGGCGCGAGGATTTTCAACGCTGCGATAGCGCTCGGAAGACCAGTTGCCGATCTGGCTCGCCCCTTCGATTCAGTGATGTTTTGTCTGTCCAAAGGACTGTGCGCGCCTATAGGTTCGTTGATACTCGGATCGACCTCGTTCATAGAAAAGGCGCTTGGTGTTAGAAGGATGTTTGGAGGTGCGATGCGCCAGGCCGGCGTGATTGCCGCGGCAGGTATAGTCGCGCTGGAAAAGATGACCGGCAGGCTTGTGGAAGATCATGAAAGTGCGCAACGGCTCGCTCGCGGTCTGGCCGAAATCAGGGGCGTCGGCGTCGATCCAGAGCGAGTTCATACTAATATCGTTGTTTTCGACATTTCAGCTACTGGTATGGACACTAATCTTTTCTCCGCGGTGCTGAAAGAGAACGGAGTGCTTGCGAACGGAATAAGCCTTCGAGAGATGAGGATGGTGACGCACAAAGACGTCTCACGCTCCGATTGCGAAACTGCCGTGGAAGTCGTTCGCACGATTCTCGAAAGGCGATGAAACTTGACTCGCTCAACTGTCGGTTCGGACCGTCGACCCTTGTTTAGTCAATAAGAAACTCGTGATCCAATGCAGAAATTTGTAATAGCCATTGATGGTCCTTCAGGCTCTGGAAAGAGCACGCTTGGAAAAGCGCTAGCTCGACGCTTCGAATATCTCTACATCGATTCCGGTGCCGTTTATCGTGCCGTTGGAAAAAAGGCGCTCGACGATGGCGTCGATCTCTCCAACCGGTCCTCAGTCGCTGAAATAGCCAAAGTGGCGGACATAAGATTCGAAGGTGATCCGGACCATCTTCGGGTATTTCTGGATGGCTCTGAAGTCACCGATGAGATAAGGACGCCGGCGGTGAGCAACGCGTCATCCATAGTGGCCACGATTCCTGAAGTTCGTGAAGCAGTTGTCGACAAGTTACGCAAGATGGCTCGCGACGGCGGTGTGGTGATGGACGGCCGCGACATCGGCACCAGGGTCTTTCCCGATGCACAGATCAAGTTGTTTCTGGACGCCTCTGTAGATGTTCGTGCGGTGAGGCGCTGCGAAGAAGAGCGGGCGCGGGGCAGAATTGCATCGTTCGAGGACGTTCGCGAGGAGATCGAATCCAGAGATCGGCGCGATCGCGAGCGTTCCGCTACGCCGCTGGTCAAAGCCGAAGGTGCCATAGCGATTGATTCGTCGGACTTGTCTATCGAAGGCGTAGTCCAGCGCGTGCTTGAAATAATGAAATCGCGTGGATAGACTCTACGGTGCTGTTTGGCCGGATCGCTCTTGTGAATCAGATGTTCTGATGCTTTTAAATCGAGGCTCGCCACTTCGCTTGCGATCGTCGTCCTCTCCGGCTCGGGACGAAGGCAGGCGCGCTCGCATCCCTGAACCTCATGGGTATCTTCACCGGACTGATAATGGAAACAGGTCGCGTCCGACGGATCGATCGGCGACCGGACGGTGCGTTTCTGGTCATCGAGGCTAAGGTGGTTCTGCAAGGCACTCGCATCGGTGACTCAATTTCGATCAACGGTGTCGACCTGACGGTCATCGAGATGACCGACAAAGAGTTTAGTGCAGATGCGTCGCTCGAGACGCTTGCCCGATCGTCTCTTGATAATTTGAAGAGCGGCAGCCGAGTAAATCTCGAGCGAGCGCTTGCGGTGGGCGAGCGGCTCGGCGGGCACATGGTGCAGGGGCATGTCGATGGCACTGCTGAATTCATCTCCTCGACGGCTGAAGGCATTTCTCAGAGGATGCGGTTCTCCTTTTCAAAGGAGCTCGGGCGATACATCGCCATGAAGGGTTCGATTGCGGTTGACGGGATCAGCCTGACGGTCGCCGGTCTGGGTGACAACTGGTTCGAAGTGGTGATCATTCCGCATACATTGCGGGAGACTACGCTTGGCGAACTGAAGAAGGGCAGCCGTGTCAATATAGAGGTAGACGTGCTTGCAAAGTATGTCGAGCGGTTGATGGTGCACGGCGACGAGGCTGAAAATCCAAAGAGTAAGTTATCGGTCGAATATTTGAAGGAGCAAGGGTATTGAAGTTCTGAGTTCTGAGTTATGAGTCGGTTGCCGGCTCACTACTCAGCACTCAGCACTCAACACTGATCATGGCTTTTGCACCAATCTCAGAGGCTGTTGAAGAGTTTCGCGCCGGGCGAATGGTAATAATCGTCGACGACGAGGATCGTGAAAACGAGGGCGATCTGGCTTGCGCGGCAGAAAAGGTGACGCCGGAGATCATCAATTTCATGGCGCGCTATGGCCGCGGCCTGATTTGCCTGTCGCTGACCGAAGAGCGTCTCGACGAGTTGCAAATCCCGCTTCAGGTGTCCGAGACAGAGAACACGGCAACCCGAGGCACTGCGTTTTGCGTCTCTATCGAGGCGAGGCGTGGTGTGACGACCGGCATCTCGGCGGCCGACCGGGCGACTACTATTCAGGTTGCGGTGGACCCGAGGACAAGGCCTTCGGATCTTGCGAGGCCTGGACATATTTTCCCGTTGCGTGCGCGAAAGGGCGGAGTTCTCGTCAGACCGGGACAGACCGAAGCGGTGATTGACCTCGCCAGAATCGCGGGGATGACCCCGGCGGGAGTCATCTGCGAGGTGATGAACGACGACGGAACGATGTCCCGATTGCCGCATCTCAGGGAGTTTGCAAAAGAACACGGGATTAAAATCATCTCGGTAGCGGACATCGTCAGCTATCGCATTTCAAATGAAGTCCTGGTGCATCGGTCCGCCGAAGCGCGAGTGCCTACGATCTACGGGGAGTTCAAGGCTATTGCGTTCACCAATGACATCAACGCGGATACACACCTGGCTCTTGTGATGGGCGAGATCGACGCAAATGAGAGCCTTCTGGTCAGGGTTCACTCTCAATGGGTGCTTGGGGACGTGTTCGGCTCATTGCGCGATGACATTGGATGCCAGTTGCACCGCTCTCTCGAGATGATTTCTGCTGAAGGCCGCGGAGTGTTGTTGTATCTAAAACTCGAGGGGAGGAATACGGGCCTTGTGAATCAGCTCAGGCAGTATCAAGCGGCGGACGAAATGGAGTCCATCGAAACTGGCCGCCTCGAGCCCCCAGCGCCATTGAATATGGACCCGAGAGACTACGGTATCGGAGCGCAGATACTTCACGAATTGGGCGTGAAGAAAATGCGGCTGATAACGAATCACCCGGTCAAGCGCGCGGCGATTGAGGGCTTTGGGCTTGAAATCACAGATTGCGTCCCGATCGACATCGAACCGACCGACTCGAATGAAAAACTGCTCAGGTCGCGAAGAGACCGCTTCGGCCACCTCCTCACCGAGCCGTAAATTTTGAAGAGTTGAAAGTCTATATATGTTTGACGGAGTTGAGCAGTCAGCCAAAGACCGACAGCCCCGACGAGTTTGACAGCGCCTGCCATCTCCCATCGTGTGCTCTAGCGTGTTAACGAACTGATCCGGCTCTTGATCCGCTTATATCGTAGCTGCTATGCGCAAAAAGTTATTGATCGTTGCGGGCACTCTACTTGGGCTGATCCTGTTGGTGACCGTCGCGCTGGTGATTTATATCCGAAGCGGAAGGCTTGACCTGCTGCTCAAGAGCGAGCTTATCTCTGCTCTCGATGACGCCGGCATCCGCGCGGAGATCGGCAATGCCAAGCTGGACCTTGCCGGATACCGGGTCACTCTCGAAGATCTTCACCTGATAGTCAAAGAAAACGGAAAAGATCTGGGGTCAGTCGACCGCCTCATAGCCCGCTTCTCGGTCATTTCTTACCTTCACCAGAGATTTCGCATCACACACGTTCAAATCGTTCACCCACACTTTTTCCTTCAGATCGATCAGCAGGGACGGCTCAGTCTCGATCCGTTGCTGGAGCAGCCGTCCAAGAAAAAGGAAGAGCCCGGACCGGTAACCTTTTCGACCGCCGCCGCCTCCATAGAGCAGGGCGAGGCTGATCTGGTCGATCTTCAGCACGACCTGGTGGCACATCTCACGAACCTTGCCGTTTCATTCACGCCTGAAGACCCAACGTCTCTTCGAGATGAGCTGAACCATCGCGCGCAGCTGACTTTCGAAGGCGCTACTGCGGTTTACAAAGGCCGCGAGATCCAGGGAGTGAAGCTTGAACTCGAAGGCCATATCGGAGAAACCGACGCGGCGATAGACAAGCTTGAGCTTCACTCCGATCTTGCGAACGTTACTCTCGCCGGCAAGCTCGCCAGCTTTGAGCCGCTCAAGTACGAGACCTCTCAACTCAGGGTCGAAGCAGATACGGGTCAGGTTGGTAAGGTCTTTGCGCCTGAAGCGGGACTCAACGGCCGAGTGCTGTTCGACGGCAAGGTGGCCGGGACAGGAACGGACTATCACGCGTCGGGCAACCTGGAATCTAGTGCTCTTGTCGCGAAGGGTGTGCACATCGCCGGCCTTCGCTTAAAGACCAGTGTTGAAGGAAGCGGCCCGCAGTATAACGCGATCACCGAGTTGGCGTCGGGCGCTATTTCGGGTAACGGGCTTAAAGTGAATTCCCTCTCGTTGAGTGGTGGTCGTCTGAAAGGACGAGAGGGAGATTTTGATTTCAAGTCCGGGTTAAAGACTGGAGCGCTCACCAGTGGCGCGGTCACCGTAAGCGATCTGCGCAGCAATCTAGAAGTGGATAACAAGCGACTGACACTTTCCGGGCTGAGCGCTGCGGTGCTTGGAGGCGGAGTGAGCGGTTCGGCTACGATCGCGTTGTCAAGCGGAAGCTCCAAAGTCGACGTCGATTTCAGGCAGATCGAGCTCGCCCAGGTTGCTACTCTCGCAGCCGCGAAGCAAGTGAAGGTGAATGGCACCACAAGTGGAAGCGCGACGCTCGAGTTTCCGAAACTGGATTACAAGTCCGCAACTGGTCGTATAAGCGCGAGCATAGACGGCTCTGTTGCCCCCGGCGACGGAGATTCCGAAGGCACCAAAACCACCGGCGATCTCGTAGCGGTTGCAACCGGAAAGGGCTTCAAGATCGAGCATGTCACGATCAATTCCGCGTCTAGCACGCTGCAGGTGTCGGGCGAAATAGACTGGAACGGGAAAGGCGCCTTTGACGTCGATCTCAAATCCACGGACCTGGCAGCGGTACAGAACGCGGTGGACTCATTCGGTTTGATTCCTCAGGACGTCAAAGACGACTACGAGCCGGCCATAACCGGGGAGGGAACTTTCAAGGGACGCGCCGAAGTTGATCTGGACAGAGACGATGTACAGGTAAACGGACACCTCTCGATCGAGAGCATCAAGTTACACGACGAAGAAGCGGGCGAGCTGAGCGGCGACGTCGCCTACAACTCTACGAGATTAACTGTGACTAACGGATCGCTGGTCAGATCAGATGGATCGCGAGCTGACTTTGATCTTTCCGCGGGCCTGGAGAATAAGGATGACGTGGCCATCAAAGGTCACATCAAGCAGTTCAGCCTGCCCGCACTGGTAGCGACTGCGGCTCCTCGACTCAGCGATCTGGTGCCGCGCGGTTTCATCAGCGGAGATGTAGACCTCAAGGGTCTTCCGGGACCGAGAACCATCGAAGGCACAGCGAAAGTTTCGCTATCAGATGCTGAATTCAACCTCCCTACTGCCGAAGAAGAGAATGGGAAAGTCGAGGTGCCGGAGTTCACCGGCGACCTCAGCTTTGCGAACAGTATTCTAACAATCAAGGACGTGCGATTGCGCACCGGTGGAACCGACCTGTCGGGACGCGGGACCTTCAACCTCGATACTTATGAGTATTCAGTTGACGCAGGCGGCACACAACTCGACCTGGCGGTCGTCTCTCGAGCCTTGCCCGAGAACGTGAAGATGACCGGGACCGCTGACGTGAAAATCGTAGGTCAGGGCAAGTGGGGAAGCAGCGATGACTGGTCGGGATTGCACTTGAACGGAAGCATCCAGGGCAAATCGGTCGCAATAAATGGGAGAGACCTTGGGGACGCATCGATCACCGCGATGACCGAAAATGGCTTGCTGAAGATCGAGGCGTCGGGTCGAGTTGCCGAACAGATGAGGAGCCTTGGCGCTACGATTGATCTTAGAGATCGTGCCAACTACCCGGTCAACGCAAGCATCGAGTTCACAGATCAGGACATTGCACCTTACCTCTCGTGGGTCGCTCCCGAGTTATCGGACATTTCAGGGCGGGCGACAGGCACGATAAAGGTGTCCGGCCCACTTCAACGGCCTGACGAAGTACAGGTAGTGGCGACCTTCCAGAAGCTCGAGATAGGCGGAGCGATCAGTGAAGGCCGGAAATACACGATCACAAATCAAGGCGACTTTGTGATCAGGGGTAGTTCGAAAGGAGTGACACTCGATCACGCGGTGTTCACCGGGGAAGGGACGAGCGTGACTCTCGAAGGAGGACTTGATCGAGAGGGCAATGGCCGCAGCACCCTGTCTATCAACGGCGAAGTGAACCTTCGTTTGCTTTCGTCGTTCACACCGATCATCTACACGACCGGAGCCGGACAGCTTCAGGCGTCGATAACCGGGTCTTTGCAGTCGCCCCAACTGTCGGGGTTGATGGACCTCAAGGACGTTGGCGTTCGGATAGTCGACTTCCCGATTTCTGCAGCGCATGGCAATGGCGTGATCCGCTTCACGGCGAATCAGGCGCTTGTGGAGCGCTTCACCGCGACCACGCCCGGTGGTGGCAGCATTACCATCGGTGGCGGTGCGGCACTTGCAGGACTGGTGCCTGACCGGTGGCGGCTCGAGGTCACAGCGGACCAGGTCTCCGGCGAATATCCTCGCGACACGCAAACGGTTGTGGATGCCAATCTCACGCTGCAGGGCAATCGAAGGCTTCAGGTGTTGAGCGGAAATCTCGAAGTTCGACGCGCGTCTTATACGAAGGATGTCACGCTGGACGAGTTGATCACCGGTGGAGGTCCGTTCTCGTCGGAGTTCCTCGAGGCGGGTCCGGGCGGCTCCGGCGCACCATCGGGCTTGAAGACTACGTTGGATCTTCACGTCGTAGCCGACAATACGCTGATCATCAAGAACAATCTGGCAGACGCTGTCGGCAGCGCGTACCTCAGTTTGCGAGGTTCGCTGGATGACCCTGCAATAAGCGGCCGAGTTCTACTCAACCGGGGCACGGTTGAATTTCGGAATGGAAGGTGGGATCTGACTCGCGGTCTGGTGACGCTGCCGGGACGCCGCGGGGCAGATCCAATCATCGATGTTCAGACCGAATCCGACATTCGCGGGTATCACATCACCGCTTTGTTCAGCGGCGAGGTCTCGAAGCTTCAAGTGCAGGTGCGGTCCGATCCGGATATCCCCGAGCCTGACATAATTTCACTCGTCCTGACCGGCAGTATTTCAAGCGACAGGTCTACTACGGCGTCGGTAGCGCAGAACGGGCTGGGGCTGGCGCAATCGATCCTCTCTGCATCGCTCTCCGAACAGCTACAGAAAGGTACGCAGCGGCTGTTTGGTCTGAGCCGCTTCTCGATTGATCCGCTGCTGGTTGGAAGAGGCAACGACCCAACCGCGCGAATAACCGTAGGCCAGCGCATCACAAAGGATCTGACAGTTACTTATTCGCAGAATCTCAGTTCGGGGAGTTCAGGACTTGAACAGGTGGTCTTAGTCGAATACCGGTTAACGAATCGCTTTTCGGTCGTCGGTTATCGAAATGAACGCGGCGAGCTTGGGTTTGACGTGCGGTTGAGAAAGCGCTTTTGACGATGCAGCGAGAAAAAAAGGGCGGAGCTACGCGCGCGCTTACGATCGTGGTCCGAGGGTTGATCCTCGTCGCGGCGATGCTGCTGTGCTCATCCCGCGTCCTCGCTGACGACATTGGTGAATTTCTGGGTCGCCGCGTGACTCGTGTCGAAGTCCTTGTGGAAGGCGAACCGGACACGCGGCTAAGAGAGCTGAACTCGATTTTGGAAGTAAGCGCCGGACAGGATTACTCGCCGGTAAGAATTCACGATTCGCTCATTCGCCTCTATCACTCGAGGCTCGTCGCCGCCGCCCGAGTCGAAGCCGCCGCTGACGGACAGAACGGAGTCTCGCTCAAATTCTTTGTCAAACCACAGGCGCGCATCAGCCGAGTAGTATTTGAGGGCAAGCCGCTGTTTCCCGCCGCTGAGCTCCGCGCACGGCTAAATCAGCTCGACGTCGGCGAACGAGTCACCGCCGGCGCGGTGTCGCGCGGGTTGGGAGATCTGAATGCCTATTATTCGGCGCGCGGATACTACCAGGCTAAGATTACTTCGGATGTCAGGCTCGATGCGACGAATACAAGCGCGGTCGTCGTCTATTCGATAGACACAGGAGAGCAGGCTAAAGTATCGAAATACACTTTGGACATCAAAGGCGCCAAAGTTCCAATCCCAAAACCCAAGAAAGGTCAGACCGCCATCGTAGAGGGGCAGCCGTTTGCTCAATCCTCGGTGCAGGACGAAATGGACCGGGTACGCGATGCGTACCTCGCGCAAAACTATCTCGCGGTCAAGATAAACGGCAACACCTTACCGGATACGAACGCCAACACTGTAGCGGTGACCATCAGCGTGCAATCAGGCCCCAAGACCCAGATCGATGTCGAAGGCATCAAGATCGACGACAAAGACAAGCGAAAGACGTTTCCGTTCTACACCGTCGGAGGGCTCGATGAGTTTACTCTTGACGAAGGTGCGCGCCGGCTGCAGGAGTACGCTCAAACGAAGGGGTATTTCTTCGCCACGGTTACGTCACCCCCCGCTCCCGATCCGGAGGCTTCCTCCGCCAAGCTCGTATATAAGGTTGACGCGGCCCAGAAGTACAAGTTGTCCAGCATAAACATCGAGGGCGTGAACGCGATCCCGCACGAGACACTCGAAGAGCAGATGAAGACCCGCCAGGCGAGTGCAATAGGATTTGGCTCGGGCCGAATAGGCCGAACAAGCGATGACATGCTGAGACAGGATTCAAACCTGATCCTGAAGAGGCTTCGAGAGATTGGTTACCGGCGTGCGCACGTTGATGTCAGGAGAGCCGTTTCGGTGGATGGGAAACGGCTCTTAGTAACATTTGATGTCAAACAGGGCCCGCGCTCGTATGTCCATGAGATCGGACTTCGCGGAAACAGTTTGTTCACGTCCGACGAGCTTATGAAACAGGTCGCGATTCATCCCGGTGACCCGATGACCGCCGTGGGGGTCACTAAGACTTTGGATCGGCTGTTGTTCGCATATACGGACCGCGGCTACGCGTCGGCTGAAGTAACTCCAACGGAGGTGGACATCGGAAATGCCGACGGACAGGAAAACGTTCGGCTGATTTATTCGATAACTGAAGGGAACCGCGTTCGTATCCACGGCGTGATTACTCGAGGCGATGCAGTCACGAGCTCGCAGCGACTGGAGAATGATTTCTACCTGTTCAAGACAGGTGATTGGTTACGGAATGCGAAGTTGCAGGAGACCGAGCGGCAGCTCTATGACACAAACGCATTCAACTCAGTGGTGATCACGTCGGAGCCGATTGGAGTCTCGACTGGCGGAATAGAAGACCGCGATGTGTCGGTGAATGTGCTTGAGGGCAAGCGAAGGGACGCGATTTTTGGGATCGGTTACCAAACGAATCCCGGGAACGTTCACGTGCCTGGGCTCCAGTTTCTTCATGGACTCCGCGGGATGACCTCGATTACCTACACGAATGTGCTTGGCAAATTATATTCGGCAACAGCGCAAATCCGCGTCGCGGAAACGGAACTCTTTGGACAAATCGCGTTTCAGAATCCGAGGCCCTTCGGCACGAACTATCCGGGCCTCGTATCTATAATTGGTCAGCGTCTCGCAGACAAGAGTTTTCGCTCTGATCGCTACACCGCGTTGCTGCAACTCGAAAAGAAATACTCAAACAATTTTATCGCGTACATCAGTTACTACTTCGAGCGCATTAATATCTTCGACCTTCAGGGTCCGATCGAAGAAGTGCAGCGAAACGAGCGGCCCATCCGACTCGGACGCATAGGCCCGAGCTTCCTGCTGGATAAGCGCGACAACAAATTCGACCCGAGCCACGGATATCAATTGCTCGGGAGTTTCTACGTAGCGGCGACTGCGCTGGGTGGCAATGAAGAGTTCGTAAAATTCTTTGCCCAACATGACCGTTACTACGCAGTCAAGAGATTCCGCGACACGGTGTTCTCAGTGTCGGGCCGGATTGGGTTGGCCGCGCCTTTTGGTGGAAAAGATTCTTTGCCGATTTCCGAGCGGTTCTTCGCCGGAGGAGCGCACGACTTGCGCGGGTTTGGTTTTGAAGAGGCCGGTCCGCAGACGACAGCCATTGTTGACGGCTCGCCGGAGCAATTCCCTCTCGGAGGAAATGCGTTGTTCGTGCTCAACAACGAGCTGCGGTTTCCTCTCTATAAGATTCTTGGCGGAGTAGTCTTTTCAGATACCGGTAACGTGTTTCGCCGAATACAGGACTTCAAGATTGGTGATCTTACGGAGAGCGTTGGCGTCGGCCTGCGGGTAAAGACGCCGATCGGACCGGTGCGGCTCGATCTCGGGTTCCTGGTTTGGAATCGGCCTGAAGGCATTCGAAGCCATCATTTGCACTTCACCATAGGATCTAGCTTCTGATGAAACGTGCCGCATTATCCCTGGTCGTCTTGCTTGTGTTGGTCGCCGGAGTTCGCGCGCAGAAGAATATCGACCAGATACTAGTGCTGGTGAATGATGATCCGATTACCCGAACGGATCTTTTGTGGAGCCTTGCGATGGATGCAAAAGCACCGAATCCTGCTGCCGCGGTTAGCTCGGATGTTCTGCGTCGGAAATTGGACGTGATGATTGATGAGCGGCTGATATCGCAGGAGGCGTCGCGCATACCCTCGGTCGAGGTGACGGAAGAAGAGCTCAGGAAGAAGCGATCGGATCTGATTGCGACGTTCAAGTCTGAAGCGGCCTTTCGCGAGCGAGTGGGTGCGGTAGGGTTAACTACTGAAAGAATCGACGATCTTCTTCGGCAACGAATTCTGATCGATAGATTCATCGATTTTAGATTTCAGACGTTTGTGCTGGTGACCGAGCCGGATATTCAGCGTTATTACGACGAGCGACTGGTTCCGCAACTTCGTGCAAGCGGTCAGGTGCCTCCGGCGCTGGACAAGGTGCGTGACAGGATCAGCGCGATTTTGAAGGTGGAAAAAGTAAACCAGGAAATAGATCGTTGGCTTGACGGCGCTCGTCAGCGTGCGGAAGTGGTCGTCCTTGCCGAACCCTGAAAGAGTGCTGAGTGCCAACCCCTTCGGGGTTGTCTCAACGCAAGCTCAATTGATGTCAAGAACCTGAATCCACAAAACTCAGCACTCAGAACTTCCGAGCATTAGTCTTTTCCAAATCTCGACACGGTGAATCGCCATACGCGGACCGGTTCTCCCAGGGACAGGCCGGCCTTCTGATGAACTGCCATCCATTGTCGTTCAACTGTCTCGAGACCTCTTATGTGAGGCAACAGCAGTCCTCGTTTCGAGGAATCCGCACTCTCGACAATCACGCCGTAGATCGCAGGATCAAGCTCGTCAGGACCTTTGACCAGTTCCGGTGGATTCAGGATATCAACCCCGTAGTGCAGGCCGGCGAGTTCGCCAAGCTCGACTGGCGGGAAGCGAGGATCGCGAGTT
>DATFXM010000007.1:0-79166 GCA_035315885.1 Blastocatellia bacterium | reverse complement strand
CGCGTCCCCGCCCCTCCTCGCCCAATTCTGGGAAGCTCCATTCCCACATCCGAACAGAAAAACCACCGCGAACTTCAGACCAAATGCCAAGTTCTCTCTTTTTCGGCGATTTAGCCATTCTCTGAGATTGGCACGGAGCTTGGTTTGAACGCCGCTACGAGGTGATTTGAAATGGGAAATCTCTGGCAGGATATTCGTTATAGCGCTCGGATGCTGCTCAAGAAACCCGCGTTCACGATTGTTGCTGTCGTCACGCTCGCCTTAGGCATCGGAGCAAACACAGCAATCTTCACCGTAGCGAATGCGGTGCTCCTGGGCTCGCTGCCCTACCGAAACGCAGACCGGCTAGCCACCGTGTGGGAATCTCATTTCACCGGTACCCACGAATCCCAGAATACCATCAACCTCGGCAATTTCTTTGATTGGAAAGAGCAGAATACCGTCTTCGAAGACATGGCTGCCTACTTTGACAACACCATTAATCTGACCGGTGACGGCGAGCCGGAAGAAGTACCGCGTCAAATCGCCACCACCAATCTTTTTTCTCTATTAGGCGTAGATGCGATGATTGGCCGCACGTTCGACGAGGATGACGGCAAACCTGGCCGCGAACGCGTCGCGGTGATCTCCTACAGTCTCTGGCAAAGGCGGTTCGGCGGTGATCAAACCGTCGTCGGGAGAAAGGTGAGGCTCAATAACCTGGACACCACTATTGTCGGCGTACTCCCTCCATCCTTTTCGTGGCACATCAGGAAAGGATCGATGACCCGCAAGAAGGCCGAGATCTGGTCGCCCTGGCAGGTGTCCAACGACCTGAGACAGCGACAGGGTCGTTTCGCCTGCGCTGTGGCTCGCCTCAAACCCGGTGTGACCCGCGTGCAGGCTCAGGCCGATATGGATCGGATTGCCGCGCAGCTCTCCCAGCAATATCCCGACTTCGACACCAACTGGGGCGTCAATGTGGTTCCGCTTCGGGATCAATTCACCGGCGAGATCAAAACGGGCCTTTGGGTCTTGATTGGTGCGGTGGGGTTCGTCCTGCTGATCGCCTGTGCGAATGTTGCCAACCTTCTGCTTGCCCGCGCAGCATCAAGGCAAAAAGAGATTGCAGTGCGAGTCGCACTCGGCGCCGGACGTTGGCGCATCGTGAGGCAACTGCTGACCGAAAGCGTGCTGCTATCTTCGATCGGCGGCGCAATCGGAGTGTTGCTCGCGTGGTGGGGAACGGATGCGCTAATCGCCTTGAGCCCGGCCGAGCTGATTGGCTTTTCGGCGGTACGTATCGATTCCACGGTTTTGCTATTCACCGTCGGAGTGTCGGTACTGACTGGCATTTTGTTCGGGCTCGCGCCCGCCTTTGATGCATTACGGCAGGACATCCACAGTGTGATGAAGGAGAGCGGCAAGAATACCGGTGGCAGCGCTCGCAGCCACCGGATAAGAAGCGGGCTCGTAGTATCAGAGTTCGCGCTCGCGCTTGTGCTGCTCGTGGGAGCGGGGCTCCTGATCAAGAGCTTCGGCCGCCTGATGCAGGTGGATCTCGGCTTCAATTCGACAAACTTGCTAACGATGAAGGTCTCATTACCCCTCACGAAGTACGCCGACGATCGGAAGTGCATCGATTTTATTCGGCAAACGGTCGAGGGCTTGCGGGACCTGCCGGGAGTCGAGGCAGTCGGCGCGATCAACTGGATGCCCTTCGCCGGTCCACATGCCGGAACCGGTGTGCACATAGAAGGAGCGCCCGAGCTTCCTTCAAGCCAACAGCCTTCCACCGGTGTGTGTGTCACCGATGCGGGCTACTTCGCCGCGATGCAGATTCCGTTGAAGCGAGGGAGACTCTTCACCGATCGAGAAGCCAGCGACATGCGCCACGTCGTAGTGGTCAACGAGAAATTCGTGGAGAAGCTCTTTCCCGACGAAGACCCGCTCGGCAAACGAGTGACAATTGACATGAAGGATGAGAACGCGCCCTGCGAGATCATTGGCGTTGTAGGGGATACCAAACATCTCAGCGTCGAAGGGGAGCCGGAGCCTATGGCTTACTGGCCTCACCCCGAGCTCGTTTACAGTTCGATGTATATGGTGATCCGGACGTCGAAATCAGCGGCTACTATGGCCCCCGGGTTGCGTGAGGTGATCTCGCGCCTCGACCCCGACCAGCCAATCGCCGACATCCAGACGATGGACAGCCTGGTGGGTAAATCAGTGGCGCGCTCGCGGTTCAGCATGATCATGCTGGGCGTATTCGCTGGGCTTGCGATGCTGCTGGCGGCAATCGGAATCTACGGCGTGATGGCTTACGCAGTAGCTCAACGCACGCAGGAGATTGGCGTAAGAATGGCTCTGGGGGCTCAGAAGAAAGACGTGTTGGTCCTGGTCGTCCGGCGAGGAATGGCGCTCGCAATGTCTGGAGTTGGAATCGGTCTTGCAGGTTCTTATATTCTGACGCGGGTAATGAAGTCACTGCTATATGAAGTTAGCGCGACCGACACGGTAACATTTGTGGCGACTTCGATACTGCTGGTTGTCGTCGCCTGGTTAGCCTGTTACGTGCCCGGCGTTCGGGCGACAAGAGTCGATCCGATGAGCGCGCTGCGGTACGAATGAAGTGCTGAGTGCTGAGTTTCGGGAAAGGGGCTTTTGCTCTTGGCTCCAATTATTATTAGTCGAGCCTCGAAACGACGAACTCAGCACTCAGCACTCAGCACTCAGCACTTCCCTCGGAGGTGACGCTGTGGATGGCATGTTGAAAGATATTTTGTACGCGGTCCGGACTCTCAAGAAAAGCCCGGGCTTCACTGTGGTGGCGTTGTTGACACTGGCGCTCGGAATCGGAGCAAACGCAACGATCTTCAGCGTAGTCAACGCCGTGCTCTTGCGTGGTCTGCCATACCCGGACTCTGACAGGCTAGTGCTGGTGTGGCGGATGTATGGGCCGGCCCCCGAGGGTCGCAATATAACTTCCGCTCCCGTTTTCCTGGAGTGGCAAAGTCAGAACGATGTATTTGAAAAGATGGCGATCTTCGACTCGGCGGGACGCGGCTACAATGTGTCGGGCGTAGCCGAACCGGAGCAAGTCTCTGGCGTCCGCGTATCGGCGGACTTCTTCCCGGTGCTCGGAGTTGCGCCGAGGGTTGGTCGCAACTTTTCGATCGAAGAGGAGCAACCGGGCAGGGATCACGTAGTTATTTTGAGCGACGGCCTGTGGCGAAGCCAGTACGGCGCCGATCCCGACCTGGTGGGCAAGACCGTTAAGATCGACGGCGAAGGCTACATCGTCATCGGCATAATGCCGTCCTCGTTTGATTTTCAGTTTGGGAGCACCCTCAGGCAACTGTGGGTACCTGTCGGTTATACAGAAGGCGACCATGATCGAGGCTCGAATTCCTTCGTAGCCATCGCGCGACTGAAGTCAGGCGTCACCGTAGCCCAGGCCGACGCGCGCATGGATCAAATAGGACGAGCAATCGCAAAGCAATATCCGGATTCGGGTGAGGACGAAAGCGCCGACGTTGAGCCTTTTGCGGAGAGCGGAAGGGGCAATTATCAACCTATGCTCGTAGCGCTTCTGTTTGCGGTAGGTTTTGTGTTGCTAATCGCGTGCGCCAACGTGGCCA
Organism: Blastocatellia bacterium; assembly: GCA_035315885.1. Taxonomy (GTDB): domain Bacteria; phylum Acidobacteriota; class Blastocatellia; order UBA7656; family UBA7656; genus DATFXM01. Next base: position 75,546 of record DATFXM010000007.1, on the reverse strand, counting down.
ATCTCATGCTGGCTCGAGGCGCGGCGCGCGAGACCGAGATCGCGATTCGATGCGCGCTCGGCGCAGGCCGCTTCAGAATAGCCCGCCAACAACTGACCGAAAGCCTGCTCCTGGGCATCGCCGGCGGTGTAGCGGGAATCCTGATCGCGGTCTGGAGCACCGAACTTCTGGTTAAGGTTCTTCCAAACAGCTTCCATTACGTTCCCTTCCGTCCACTGTCGGGAGTCTCGATTGATGCAAGAGTGCTCGCATTCACATTCGTCGTTTCTTGTTTGACTGGGCTGTTGTTCGGTCTCGCACCCGCGGTTTCGATGTTCCGCCCTGACCTGAACACTGCGTTGAAAGAGGGAACGCGGGGATCTACTACCGGGGCAGGCGCGCGCTTGCGCCAGATTCTGATTGCGGTGGAGGTTGCGCTTGCGCTGATCGTTCTCGCTGGAGCGGGCCTGATGATCGAAAGTATGTCACGGCTGCTTGGCGTGAACCCTGGGCTCGATACAAGAAACGTGTTGGTGATGGAAATCTCTCTGCCGCAGAAGAATCTCTACTATAGTCCGCCCGACCATGAGCAGTTTGGCGCGCAGATGCGGGAGCGCGTCGGCTCGCTGCCCGGCGTGGTTTCGGTCAGCGCGATCAGCCACCTTCCGTTGAGTGGGGCTGGTGCTGGCAGGGGATTCACGGTCGAGGGTCAGCCGGACCCGGGCGATCAAAACCAGCCTGGAGCCTCGTACAGCGTGACGTTGGCCGGTTACTTCGCAACGATGGGTATACCGCTGGTGGCTGGAAGGGAATTCACCGATGAGGACACCGCGAAATCGCCGGGAGTGCTGATAATCAACGAGGCGATGGCCCGTCGCTACTGGCCCGATGAAGACCCGGTAGGCCGCAGGATCAAACTCGGGAAATTCAATTCAGATGCGCCATGGCTGACGATTGTCGGCGTGGCGCGAGACGTCAAACGGTATGGTCTGGATCGGCGAGTAGGGCCTGAATTCTTCCGCCCTTACAATCAAGCGGCGTGGCCTTTCATGACGATCGTGGTGCGGACGGCGGCCGCCCCCGGCGAGCTGATCGGTTCGATTAAACAAGCAATAGCAACCGTGGAGCCTGACCGTCCGGTATCATCCGTCGAGACGATGGATCAGGTGCTTCTGGGCTCAGTGAGCTCCAGGCGATTTCCCATGCTTTTGCTGATGGCGTTCGGATTTCTTGCGCTCTTGCTGGCTGCGGTTGGAATTGCAGGAGTGGTTAGTCACTCGGTAACGATGCGAACACGCGAAATCGGAATTCGGCTGGCGCTCGGGGCCCAAAAGAGCAACGTGCTCAGGTTGGTCGTGAGCAAGAGCATGGTCTCGGTAGTCGCCGGAGTGGTGCTTGGACTTGCGGGGGCATATCCACTCACACGATTCCTGGTGAGCCTTCTGTACGAAGTAAAGCCGATGGACCCGTGGGTTCTGTGTTCAGTAGCGATTGTTCTGGCGGCGGTCGCGCTCATCGCAAGTTACATTCCCGCACGACGCGCAACAAAAGTAGACCCGATGGTCGCCCTGCGATATGAGTAGGGCAGTATGCAGTAGGCAGTAGGCAGTTGGTTTGGCGGAAGGGCGCTAGTTTCTTCAGGGGTCAACTGTACGTGACCCTTTGAACGTCAGGCACTGCCTACTGCATACTGCCTACTCTCTTATGGAAGAAAAAATTGTAGCTCGTATCGCGAGTGCGATCGGGGTTGAGGACATTCTCGAGCGGCTCGCACGATTGCCGGCAACCGACCTCCAATCGCTTCTGCTGTCCCTATATCGACGCCGTAGCGCAGAGCGATCTCCTGCCGACTTGCTCGCTCAATACGAGCGAAGCGGCATGCTCAGACCTTCGACCGCAGATTCCCGTCGCATGAGCGACGTTTTTCGCACGGCGTTCGAATGCGCTGCGGCGTTCGAGGCAGTAGAACTGTCGCCGATCGCGCCTCTTGGACTCAATCGTGTCCTTGGCGAGATCGATCAGAATAACTGCCTTGCAACGGTACGCGGCGCTGAAGTTCTAGCCGATCCCACCACCCTGAAGGCTCTTGAATGTGCACATAGACGGCGCGCGGGAGTGAGCGGCGCGATAAGACTCTGTTCGGGATCGCGACAATTGCGCCTCCAGCCGTTTGATGCGCCGGGCTTCTCTCCGCATTTCGGGTTGTTCTCGCTTGTAACCGCAGATCGTGATCGCGGAGGGCTTGAGTTCGAGATGGAGAGTCTTCGCGAACATCTGGAAGTGTACCTTGGCCTACTCGAACGGTTGTCTGCGCATGGTTATGATTTGCGGAGTATCAGAGTTGCCGTGAGCGATACTTCTGAAGACCCGGAACGCCTGCGACGGGCGGAGCTGGAAGTATCCGAAGTACTGTCGGCGCGGTTCTCGGCGGTCGATTTCGGGATTGATCTCAAACGGCAACAGGGTCGTCGTTACTATTCGGGTTTGTGTTTTGGGTTGTTCGCGAAAGACATTGAAGGAGAGGAGAAGAATCTGGCCGATGGCGGCTTTACCGATTGGACACGCCGCCTGCTCTCCAATGCAAAAGAGCGGTTGCTGGTCAGCGGAATGGGAATAGAGCTTCTAGTTAAACGATTCTTGAGTGCTGAGTGCTGAGTGCTGAGTGCTGATTTTCGGAAAGGGCTTTTTTTAGTTCCAATTATTATTAGTCGAGGCTCGGAAATAACGGACTCCGCACTCAGCACTCAGCACTCTCAACGCGCGCGAAGGGCGACCAGGGTTGATCCCATGGTCGCCCTCCGATACGAGTGAATTGGTTGCAAGACGGGTCGCACATCGAGATTCGATCGCGCGACCGTGTTGAATCTGAGCTATTCGGTTCAGGCTCCGGCGGCGCCGCCAAACATCTTTTCCTGACGTTCCTTCATTTCTTCCTGCGTGAGATCTTCGACGCGCGTCGCGATTGACCATCTGAATCCAAATGGGTCGACAACCTGACCATAGCGGTCGCCCCAGAACTGGTCTGCGAGTGGCATTGCGACCTGACATCCGGCAGCTAAGGCCTGCTCAAAAGCGGCGTCGGCGTCCGGCACGTAGAGGGCAATGACGAAAGGCAAGTTGCCCTTCGCGAGCTCTCCGAAGCCGAACTCCGGGAAGTAGTCGTTAAGCATCAGGTGCGAATCACCTATTTTGACGTCGGCGTGCAAGATTTTGCCGCCGGGACCTGGAGCGCGACCGATTTCAACGGCGTTGAGCGCGCGCTTCAGGAAATCGATGTAGTTTGACGCGCCATCCACTGTAAGGTGGATGGTAAGTGACGTGAAACCTTCTGGAATGGGGGTTTTTGATTTTGCCATAGTGCGTTACATGCTATGACAGCCGATGCGTGCGATCAAGAGGAAGGGGAGTGCTGAGTGCTGAGTGCCGACTTCAGGACTCGGCACTACATTTGAGATTTGATTTGAGATTTGATTTGAGATTTGAGATTTTCAGATTTAAAAAAAAGCACCGCACACACCACTCCTTTCCGCTTTTGGGCAGAAGGTTTCCCAAAAACGCACATCCGGTTCATTCACGTTCACACTGAAACCGAATAGACAAATCACTTAGTCTCCTGGCACGAAGTTTGGCTATCCCTCTCTGATCGAAACGCGGCACACCCCTGTGTGAATAAGCCGGCCAACCTTCCGGATCGAGGTACGTCGTGATTGAAAGCTTGAGCCAGGACGTCCGCTACGGTCTGCGCGTGTTTTTAAGCAAGCCCGGATTCACCGTTGTCGCGGTCATAACACTCGCGCTCGGAATAGGCGCCAGCACGGCTATTTTCAGCGTGGTCAATGGCGTGTTGCTGAAGCCGCTCCCCTACCGAGAGCCTCAACGTCTGGTCCAGTTCTGGGAAACCAACCCGCCAAAAGGCTGGACCGAGGCCGTTGTTGCGCCCGCAAATTTTTTCGACTGGCAGGCCCAGAGCGGCTCATTCGAAGAAATGGGCGCTTACATCGGTTCTGATACACGTTCAGCCGGAATCACCGGACTGCAGATGACCGGCAACGGCCCTCCGGTACTGGTCAAGGCGCTCTATGTGACCGGCAATGTCTTCTCTGTCCTCGGTGCAGATGCCGCCCTCGGCAGAACACTCACCAGTGACGAAACCTGGGCTGGACACGAGAAGGTCGCGGTGCTCAGCAACGGAATATGGAAGCGCAGGTTTGGCAGCGACCCCGACATAATCGGGAAAAAGATTCAGCTCGACGGTTCCGCGGTAGAGGTCGTCGGAATAATGCCCGCCGGTTTCTACTTTCCCTCGCAAGAGGCCGAGCTGTGGATTCCCATGGGATGGAACCAGACTCGGCTCGCGCAAGTTCGGCGTCCTCATTTTCTCCGAGTAATCGGGCGGCTGAAGACTGGAGTTAGCATTGAACAGGCGCAGTCGGAGATGACCGGCATCGCCGAGCGGCTCGAACAACAATACCCACGCACAAACACGCAAATGGGTGTCGGACTAGGTCCGATGCTTGAGTGGATAGTCTCTGATACGCGGACTGTTCTGCTGACCTTTCTGGCAGCGGTCGCATTTCTCCTGTTAATAGCCTGCGCGAATGTGGCGAACCTGATGCTCGTTCGTGCCGCAGGGCGCACCAGAGAGATCGCGCTCCGCGTAGCTCTCGGAGCCAGCCGATTCAGGATCGCACGGCAGTTGTTGATTGAGAGCGTGATTTTGAGTCTGATAGGCGGTGGGCTTGGCGTCATGCTCGCGGCGTGGGGTACCGATATCCTGCTCGGCATAAACCCGGACAACATACCGAGACTTGGTGAAATCAGCATCAACCCTCCGGTGCTGGGGTTCGCCTTGGTAGTCAGCATCCTTACTTCTCTGATATTCGGGCTGGCTCCCGCACTCGGAAGTTCAAACCCCGATCTGTCGACCATGCTGAAGGAGGGTGGCCAGAAGGGGACTGTCTCGCACGGAGGGAAGCTGCGGAGCGTTCTGGTGGCTTCGGAGGTGGCGCTGTCATGCATTCTGGTAATCGGCGCCGGTCTGGTGGTCAAGAGCTTCATCCGTCTGCAGCAGGTTGATCCCGGATTTCAGCCGGATCATTTGCTGACGTTCAAGATCTCGCTACGAGGTAAGAAGTATTCTGAAGCCGCGCAGTCGAATGCGTTCTTCAACAGTCTCGAGCAGAAAGTGCGATCGCTCGCGGGCGTTCAAGGCTTTGCGCTGGTCACCAGACTGCCGTTGAAGGGTTATCCGTGGACCAGTGACTTTACAATTGAGGGTCGTTCGCCCGAAGAGTTCGGCAAGGAAGTCAGGCACAAGGAAATCACACCAGACTATTTCGAGACCCTTGGGATACCGATGATTGCGGGCCGCAAGTTCGACGAGTCAGACGGCCCGAACAGTGTGCCGGTGGTTATCGTCAATGAAGCCCTGGCGCGGATGCATTTCCAGTCGGAGGATCCAATCGGCAAAAGGTTGAAGTTCTCGAAGCCGACTGAGGACGATACGTGGAACACTATTGTAGGGGTCGTGAAGGACACGAAGCAGGACGGTCTGCGGAAAGCGCCGAGGCCGGAAATCTTTCAGCCCCTGCTGCAGAATCCCCAAAGCGACATGATGCTGGCGGTGCGGACCGCGGTCACTCCTGCGTCGCTGCTTCCGGCGATGAACGAGCAGATTCATGCGTTGGACCCGGACCTTGCGCTGAGTGAGATCGCAACGGGCGAGCAACTGATTCACGCGTCGCTTGGTGGCGACCGATTTGCGATGTTCCTGCTGAGTTTGTTTGCCGGCGTAGCGTTGCTGCTGGCGGCCATCGGTATCTACGGAGTCATGTCTTATTCGGTTGCGCAACGGACTCATGAGATGGGTTTGCGGATGGCGTTAGGGGCCCAGGCACGCGACGTGGTGGGTTTGGTTGTGAGAGGCGGGCTAAAGGTTTCGTTGAGCGGAGTCTCCGTAGGCGTCGTAGCCGCATACGGGCTGACTCGCCTGATCGAGAGACTTCTGTTTGGAGTAAGCGCCACGGACCCGGTGACGTTTGTGTTTGTGTCGTTAATGCTGGTTGGAGTCGCCCTGGTGGCGTGCTTCATTCCGGCGAGAAGATCGTCGCGGGTAGATCCGATGGTCGCGCTCAGATATGAGTGAGAGGTTCGAACTGGCGAGGTTTCGAGTTTCGAGTTTAGGGTTTCGGGTTCATCAAACCATGGATTGAGTTCTTACGCGAGAACTCATTGCTGATTTACTCCTCTTAAGTGGAGCCCGGAACCCTAAACTCGACACTCGAAACCCTAAGGCCCGAACCGCGAAACTCGAAGGAGATTCCATGAGCTTCGTATTACAGGATTTGCGCTACGCGGTGAGGACTCTGGCCAAGAATCGAGGGTTCACCGCGATAGCTGTGCTGACGCTTGCGATCGGAATCGGCGCGAATACGGCGATCTTCAGCGCGGTCTACGGCATTCTCTTCCGGCCCTTGCCGTACCCGGACGCAGATAGGCTCGCGATGATATGGCTGCGTCCTGCGCAGAAACAGTCAGACCGCTACAACAATTCCTTGCCGGACCTTCTGGATTGGCAGGCGCAGAACACGACGCTCGAGGGAATCGCCGCATACGCCTACAACGCCTACAAGCTTGACCGGTCGAATAGCGGCGAGCTGGTCAGGGCCGCGATTGTGACGCCCGATTTCTTCAGGTTGCTCGGAGTCAATCCGACGCTTGGAAGGTCCCTTGATTCATCCGACGAGCGCTCGCCGGTAGCAGTCCTCGGTCATGGTCTTTGGCAGACTGTTTACCACGGCGATAAGAACGTTCTGGGACAATCCATCCGACTAAACGACAACGACTACACCGTCGTTGGAGTGATGCCCGCTTCGTTTCGGTTTCCAACGCCGGACGTCGATCTTTGGGTGAGCATGTTCGACCTTCATAAGCTCTCGGCGAATCCCACGGTGGGCAATTGGATCGGCAGCCGAAATCTCCGAGGGTATCGGGCATTCGCCAAACTGAAGAAGGGCGTTCCGCTCGAACAAGCACAGGCTGACGTTGACCAAATTGAAAAGCGGCTCGGAGAGCAGTACCGGGAAGATGCTGACCTCAACGTCTCGATGGTTGCGCTTCGAGAACAAATGGTTGGGAGTGTTGAACGGCCGCTGCTTGTGTTGCTGGCGGGGGTAGGGTTCGTGTTGTTGATTTCCTGCGTGAACGTAGCGAACTTGATGCTCGCACGCGCTACTTCGCGGGAGCGGGAGATGGCAATCAGGCGTGCGCTCGGCGCTTCGAGCGGCAGAATTGTTGCTCAGATACTGACCGAAAGCCTTGTCATCGCTCTTCTGGGTGCGGTGTTCGGGGTCTTGTTGGCTTTGTGGGGAGTCGAATCATTTCTACAGCTAAGCCCCGCAGGTGTTCCCCGCCTCGAGAGTGTAAGAGTCGATACTTCGGTTTTGACGTTTGCAATGGTGACCGCGATTGCGACCGGGATTCTATTCGGCTTTGCTCCGGCGTTGCGTGCAAGACGTTCTGACCTGTACGGCGCGCTGCGCGAGGGCTCTCGAGAAGGTTTCGACCGCCTGGGCAGCCGGCGGGCGCGCAACATGCTGGTGATCTTTGAAGTGGCAGTTGCGGTACTGCTGGTGACCGGTGCAGGGCTGATGATCAAGAGTTTCATCAGGCTGATTCGAGTCGACCCCGGGTTCTCGCCCGATCACATTCTTACGTTGGATATCGGAGCCTCGCTGAGCCGATATCCGGGGCCCGACGAGCAAGGTCGTTATTTCAAAACAGTGCTTGACAAGATCAGAGGAGTTCCCGGGGTTGAATCCGCCGGGGCAAGCACCAGCATTCCGCCAAACATGGTGCAGCAGAGTGACGGATTCAGCGTTGGCGATCCCGACCCGTCGAGTCCAAGTCCACTGGCGTGGTTCCTCCCGGCGAGCCCAGACTTTATTGAGTCAGTCGGGCTATCGCTGCTGGACGGTAGAACTTTTCGCGAAAGCGACAATGCAACGTCGGAGCCCGTGGCAATTATCAACCGCACTCTGAAAGATTTTTATTTCCGGGATCAAGATGTGGTCGGACTCTCAATCACCGTTTCGGGCGTTCGACGGACAATAATCGGTGTAGTCGGAGATACGAAGTACGACGGTCTGGCTGCCCCGTCGGGCTTCCAGATCTACGTGCCGCTAAGCCAGCGCCCATTTCCCGGGTTGCACGTAGCCGTACGCACCAAAGTAGAGCCCGCCTCGTTGATTGGAGCAGTTCGAGAGGCAGTATTGTCAGTCGATCCCGAGAGTCCTCCAACCAGGCTTCGTACGATGCGGCAGACAATGGCGGCATCAGTGAACGAGCCGCGGTTCTACACACTGCTTCTCGGCGTGTTTGCGGCGGTCGCGCTCTTGCTGGCGGCGATCGGCATCTTTGGTGTGATCTCGTACTCTGTTTCGAGACGGACCCGCGAAATCGGTGTCAGAGTAGCGCTCGGGGCGAGCCGTCGAACGGTGATATGGATGGTCTTGAGAGAGGCGTCGAGAGTCACCGGAGCCGGTCTGGCCCTCGGGATCGCATCGGCAATGTGGCTGTCACGTTTTCTGAGCAATCTACTGTTCGAAGTGCGTCCAATCGATCCCGCGACGTTTTTAACCGTCGCGGCTCTCTTGGGTTTCGTTGCGCTTGCGGCCGCCTATCTGCCTGCTCGAAGAGCGGCGCGCGTCGAGCCGATGAGCGCACTTCGCAGTGAATGAGTCCCGAGTCCTCAGACTCAGAACTCAGAACTCTGAACTCTTATGTCGTTGCTCGACATCTACAACGGCGAATTGACCTGGGAGGACTATGTTCGCAACCAGGTTCAATTGGGTGAGGACCAACGGTCGTCATTGAGCGTGTTGCTCGACGAACAGGAATACACCAATGCAGTGGAATCGGGACTGGGTGCGGTTCATTCCACCATCCAGAATTCGCAGACAGATGATCGACGGCGTCTAGAGCTGGATCGAGAACACCTGGCTCGAGGCATCGACAACCTGAATGCCGACTTCAATCTGTTGCTCGGGGATCTTGTCTGGAAGCTCGAAATGCGCGATCAGGCGCTAAATGCGATTCTGGACGAGATAAGACTTGCGGAGTTTGAACGCGAGGCCCGAGCCTATCGCAGTCGTGCCGAACGCGCGTACCTCAACGGCTGGTACGAAGAGGCGCTCTCCGATTTTCTCGAAGCCGAACGCAGAAACTATCCCGATTTCGTCGTCCTGAGATCGATCGCGTCCATCTATCTCTATCATCTCGCCGATCTCGACAATGCGCTGGAGTATTTCAGAAAGGCTGCAAAGTACGCGCGGCCTTCCGACGCCCGACAAGCGGCCGAATCCCACTACTTTGCCGGTCTTGTGTGCTTTATCAGGCGCCGGGTTGACGAGGCAATCGAGCACCTCAGCGACGCTGCGAGGCTCAATCCCAAGCTCTTTGAGGCCCACTATCAACTTGCCGCGGTTGCGGCCATTCGAGGAGACGATGCGGGCTCTCTCGGTGCGTTGGAGGTCGCCATAGCAGGTGATGCCCGCTACTACGAGCGCGCTCGTATCGACCCCTCATTCGATAGCATCCGGCCGCAAGTCGTTAGATTGCTCGAAGAGTTGATGGAGCCGATCATCGAACAGCTTGCAGAGGTGCGCCAAAGCGTAACGATCCGCGACGGACTCAGAATTGCTCGTCCAGTCGAAGAAGAGCTGAAGTCGGCGCTGCGGGATATTGAAGAGCAAATGTCGATGGTGAAGACCTATCGCGGCAGTCTGGAGTTTCTCGAAACTCTCTCTCGTATGCAGCGGCACCTGCGCGACATCGGAAATCTTTTCTACCGGCAGTATCGAATTGATTTGAACGACTACATTCGCTGTGTGGCGTTCGGTCCAAATGGCCTCACGCTCGCGGCAGGTTTTCTAAACGGTTCGATAAAGATCTGGGAAGTTTATTCGGGAGTGAATGCGTTGAGACTCGACGGTCATTTGGCCAGCGTCAATTCGGTTTCGTTCAGTCCCGATTCGCAGCTCCTTGCCTCCGCCAGCCGAGACAAAACGATTCGATTATGGGACGCCGAGAGCGGCGCAGAGCTGAAGACCCTCGAAGGTCACGCAGGAGAGGTTCGAGCAGTAGCATTCAGTCCTGACGGCGAATGGCTGGTCAGCGGGAGTCACGACAGAACTGTAAGGCTTTGGCGCGTAGCAACCGGCAAACAGGTCGAGATCCTCGGCCGGCACAATCATCACGTAACCTCAGCCGCATTTTGCCCCGATGGCAGGCTCATCGCCACCGCCAGCCTCGACAAGTCGATCAAACTCTGGAACGCGAGTTCGGGCAGAGAGTTTATGGAGCTGCGCGGCCATACGAGAGGGATACAATCGCTCGAGTTCAGTCCCAATGGAGACCTCCTGGCTTCCGGAGGGCAAGATCGGCAGATCAAGATCTGGAGCGTGCGGTCGGGGCGGGAGGTGCAGACTCTGGTCGGACTCCCAAATGACGTGAGCTCACTGGCGTTCAGTCCTGACGCAAAGCTCTTGGCAGCCGGAAGCCTCGGACAGAGCGTCAAGGTCTGGAAACTGGAAAGCGGCGAGGTCATCAAGACTTTGCGCTTCTCGGAAATCGGCTACAACTCGGTCGCCTTTTCACCAAAGGGCGAGTGGCTCGCCATGGGCAGCCGGGACCTGCAGCTCTGGCTCAAGGTTCTGCTGACTCGCGAGGAATACGACGCGGTACTCGAAGGTGAGCAGCGCGCGTCGCTGGCGCGCCGGAATGAGGAAATTTTTGCCTTGCACATAATGCGAGACATCAGCCGGGACTGGCCAAAAAGCGAAACTTAAGCCGGGCAGAACATCGCCGATTCTGAACTGCACAATCCCGCAAACGAACACGACTCCCGTGTCGATTAAGCTTGCGAGCGAGCTAAAGCCCTATCCGCGCTTACGTTAGTAGCAGGTCTTAGTCTGGCACGCCGATTGGCTCTCAGACCGCGTCGTGAGGTGACGCGTGACAAGTTATCCAGCGCCATTTTTGTCATCAGTAACCGGTCCGGCCCTGAAGCCCGTCACCCGTCAGGACCGCGGCGGAGCACAAGCAATGGGAACGCAAGCTATGGAAGCGCAGGCTATGATTGCGGCAGAACCGAGGCCGCGCACCTTAATAGCGGATGATCAGCCGGATGTGCTGGAGGCGCTCAGGCTTCTGCTCAAAGGGGCAGGATTCTCCACGGAAGCGGTGACTTCGCCTGCCGCAGCGCTTGACGCGCTGAGGCGCGAGAGCTTTGACCTGTTGCTCATGGATCTGAACTACGCGCGTGACACGACCTCGGGTTATGAAGGTTTGAATCTGTTGGCGCGGGTGCGCGAGTTGGACAGCGAACTGCCGGTCGTGGTGATGACCGCCTGGGGCAGCGTGGATATCGCCATTGAGGCTCTGCGAGGCGGGGTAACCGATTTTATTCTGAAGCCCTGGGAGAATGACCAGCTCATCGCGATGCTTCGGCGTCATATAAAAAAAGGGCGCGCCGCGAGAGACTCGCAGAAGCTGAGCGCACAGCGTCAGCAGGAGCTTTCCGACGCGAGAGCGATTCAGGAGCGGCTCATTCCCGATTCGATCCCACAGTTGGAGGGCTACACCATAGCGGCGGCGTGGGAGCCGGCACGAACCGTGGGAGGGGACTACTACGACGTGCTGAGTTTCGATTCCGACACGATTGCGATGTGCATCGGCGACGTTTCGGGCAAGGGGATGCCCGCCGCACTCTTGATGTCGAACGTGCAAGCGGCGTTCCGGGCGCTGGCTACCAGGAACGAATTGCCTGCGGGAATCTGCGCCCGGCTGAATTCGGCGGTTGCATCCAGCACGCGGCAAGATCGGTTCATAAGTTTCTTTTACTGTGTGTTGGAAGGCAGGAGCGGGAGGCTGGCGTACGCAAATGCGGGACACAATCCGCCGGTTCTGATCAGGGCTAATGGGTCAGTTGAGCGGTTGGAATGTGGGGGATCGGTGTTGGGTCCGTTTGAAGTTGCGTCGTACGAGCAATGCGAAACGGTGATTCGTTCGGGCGACCGGCTGTTGATGTTTACTGATGGGGTGACGGAGGCGTGCGCGCCAGGCGGCGAGGAATTTGGTGAGGAGCGACTGATCAAACTTGCAGTTGAGAATCGCGTAATGGATGCGGCGGGCCTTCGGGGTGCGATCATCGACTCGCTGAGGGGGTTTACTTTTGGATCCTTTGGGGATGACGTGACGTTGATAGTGCTGAGCGCAGGTTTGTAGTTACTCGTTTCTGGTTTCTCGTTTCTGGTTTCTCATTCTGGTTTCTTCGGGGGCTTTTACCAGTCTAGTTGTTAGTCGCGGAACGAGGGGTCGCTGTCCCCTCGATAGCTGAACAAACAAGCTGGGGTTTCGCAAAGGACGTAAATCTCGCAAGGCCCGCAAAGAATGCAATATTCCGGAAACCAGAATCCAAAACCAGAAACCAGAAACGAGAAACCCTAAACCCGAAACTCAATGGGGTAATCTATGTTCAGAGACGTTCGATATGCGCTGAGGGTTCTTCTAAAGAATATCGGCTTCACCACCGTAGCAGTGCTCTCGCTAGCTCTTGGAGTCGGAGCAAACACGGCGATATTCAGCATGATCAACTCACTACTGTTTTCGCCGCTTCCGGCTGAAGACGCCAAGCGACTGGTCTCGGTGTTCACCACCGACGTCAAAAACCCCGGACCGCTCCCTTCGTCTCATTACAACTACAAAGATTATCGCGACAACAACGATGTGTTCACCGACGTTCTCGCGTACAACTTTGCCACCGTGAATCTGAACAAAGGAGACGGCGAAAGCCGCCAGTTGTTCGGCGAAGTAGTAACCGCAAACTATTTCGACGTGCTCGGTGTGAAGCCCTACCTCGGACGGACTTTTTATCCCGACGAAGACAAGACCCTTGGCGCGAACCCGATAGCAGTTCTGAGCTACGGTTGCTGGCAGCGGGACTTTGCCGCTGACAAATCGCTAATCGGTCAAACGTGCTCATTGAATCGCCAGTCTTTTGCGGTGATCGGGATCGCACCGAGCGACTTCAGCGGAACTGATATTGGTGGCTCCCCGGATTTATGGGTTCCGATGTCCATGCATCGCGAACTGCAACCCGATCTGGCTCTGTTTTACGACGGCCGTCGCGGCCTCGCCTTCAATGTAATCGGCCGGCTAAAGCCGGGAGTTACGCTGCAACAGGCGCAGGCTTCGATGAGCTCGCTAGCCTCGAATCTGGAACGTGAGTACCCCAAGGACAATGAAGGCCGAAGCGTGATGCTGGTTCCGCTGCTGCAGGCGCGGACCGACCCGACGGGCAACGGCCAACTCACCTCGATTTTCCTGGTGCTGATGCTGATCGTTGGAATTGTCTTGTTGATCGCTTGCGCAAACGTGACCAACCTCCTGCTTGCGCGAGCAACGAAGAGAACCCGCGAGATCGCGATCCGCATGGCAATCGGAGCATCGCGCGGAAGGCTGATTCGCCAACTTATAAGCGAGAGTCTAGTCCTCTCATTGATCGGAGGTGCTCTGGGGGTTCTGACAGCGCATCTTACCAGAAACGTGATTGCGTCGCTCCTGCCGCTCGGGTTTGGCGGACCAAATCAGAAGACCGATGTGCTGGATTGGCGGGTGCTCTTGTTCGCTCTTGGCATCTCGGCTGCAAGCGGCATCGTTTTTGGACTTGTGCCCGCGCTTCACTCGTCACGTCCTGACCTGGTCATGGCGCTGAAGGGAGATGTAACGATTCCGGTAGGGAGGCAAGCGCTCAAGATCAATCTGAGAGCCTGCCTTGTGACTTTGCAGGTTGCGCTATCGCTGTTCGCTCTGGTTACCGCGGGGTTGTTCGTGCGCAGCCTGCAGAAGGCCAGCCAGGTCGACCCGGGGTTCATCACCAGCAATGCGATTCTGATCGGATTCAACTTTGGCAGGGAGGGTTACACCGAACCTCAGGCCAGACAGTTTCATCGGCAGTTACTCGAACGAGTGAGGGCAATGCCCGGCGTTGTCGCGGCCACGATAGAGCGGGATCGGCCGGTGGGTTTTGGTTTCATGCGCAGTGTCTTCATTGAAGGTCAAGACCCTGCGAGTGGCGGCAAAGGTGTGCTGGTGCAGACCAATGACATCGGAGCGAATTATTTCGAGACTCTCGGCATCCCGCTGATTAACGGACGGGACTTCTGGGAGAGCGACAACGAAATGGCTCCCCATGTAGTGATCATCAACGAAGCAATGGCAAAGAGGTTCTTTCCCAACGACGACGCGCTTGGAAAGCGATTCAAGTTTTTCGGCGATCCTGATTTTCGTCAAATAGTCGGGATAGCTCGCGACTGCAAGGTGACCAGCCTTGTAGAGAGCCGGCGGCCGCTTGTCTATATTCCTCTTCAACAGGAGTATTCGCCGCAAGTGACGCTTCATGTTCGGACCGGCGCGCAGATTAGCGGCATGGTAGCCAGCCTTCAAAACGAGATTCACCAGCTCGACGCGAGCCTCTCGCTGTTGAACGTGCAGACGGTGGAAGACCGACTGTCCCAGTCGCTGCAGGCCCAGCGCTCGCAGGCTACGCTACTTGGGACGGCGGGTGTACTGGCGCTGATCCTTTCGGCGATTGGTGTTTACGGAGTGATGGCTTATTCGGTCGCTCAACGTACGCGGGAGATCGGGATCAGGATGGCACTCGGGGCCGGGAAGGGTCAGGTGATGAGCCTGATGCTCAAACAGGCAGGGATAATGGTGTCAGCGGGGGTTGCGATAGGTCTGGTGGCTGCGGTGCTTGTGACTGGAATAACGGCGGGGTCCCTTTTCGGCATCAGCCCTCGAGATCCCCTGACCTTGCTTGGCAGCGCAGCGATATTGATCGTGGTATCACTTCTGGCGACGCTGATACCTGCCCGTCGAGCTCTGAAGGTCGATCCAATGGTTGCGCTCAGGTGGGAGTGAGAGTACCGAGTGCTGAGCGGTGAGTTTCGGAACATGCGTTTCGCTGTCAGGTTCCATTATTAGTCGAGGCCGCAGCTACGAACTCAGCACTCAGCACTCCGAGATCCCGTTGACCCGGAATCGTGGTCTCAGGTATCAGTTTTCCTCTTCAGTGGAAAGACCTCATCCAAGGAGAACATCGCAGATGGACCGATACGCCTTAAAGCGAGCCGTGCTCGCGCTGGCACTGTTTGTTGTCGCAGCCTTGACCATCTCAGGCCGATTCGGCAATACGGCACGCGCCGACGGACCGTCGCAACAACAACAGCAGGCCAATGCTCAGCCCGCCGCGATGGCTCAGCCCGAAGACAAACCAGTCGAGCAAACCCATAAGAATATTCAGGCCCTTAAGGGATTGCCCGATTCCCAACTCATCCCTGTTATGCAGTTGTTCAGCGCTGCGCTCGGAGTGAAGTGCGACGCGTGTCACGTCAGGACTCCCGATAATAAGTTTGAATTCGACAAAGACGACAAAAAAGCAAAACAGACCGCGCGCAAGATGATCCAGATGACCATAGACATCAACAAGGCCAACTTCGAGGGCCGAAACGAGGTGTCCTGTTTTGCTTGCCATCGCGGTGGAGAGCACCCTGTCGCCGTCCCGCCTCTGCCGCTACCCGTCGAAACGCGCGCGGAAGGCCCGGCTCCCCAACAGCCGATGCCGGTGCCTCAACAGATCGTTGCAAAGTACGTGCAAGCAGTCGGAGGCAGGGAGGCCGCGCAGAAGATCAAGAGCCGGGTCATCAAAGGATCGATTGTCATTGCCGATGGTACCTCGCTGCCAATGGAGCTTACCTATGAGGGTCCCGACCGTATGCGATCGGTGGTGACTACAAAACAGGGAGAGTCTGTGCAGGCGTTCGATGGGGCCGCCGGGTGGATAAAAACTGATCGGGAGACTCGCCCGCTGAATCCTTACGAGCTGGACCGGCTGAAGACTCTCGCGCTCAGTCTCGAGCCGATTCAGATAAAGGAGCCGCTGCCGCGAATTCTGTACGGCGGGAAGGAAAAGATAGGAGAGCACGAGGCATATCGGTTGCGGATGACAACTCCAGATAAGAAGCGGGTCGTTTTCTACTTCGATACGCAGAGCGGATTGCTGCTGCGTCGTTTGATTTTGCGGGACACGATAGTTGGAGCCGATCCCGAGCTGGTCGACTACGACGATTATCGTGACGTTGAAGGCGTCAAGCTGCCGTTTTCGATCAAGGTGTCGTATACGAGCAACAACATCTCGGGGACGCGAAAGATCGCGGACTTAAAGACCAACGTTCCGGTGGACGCTTCGAAGTTCGCCATTCCGAGATTGGGGTCGGGTTCTCGCTGAGTGTGAGTGCTGAGTGCTGAGTGCTGAGTGCTGAGTGCTGAGTGCTGAGTGCTGAGTGCTGAGTGCTGAGTGCTGAGTTTTGGAAAATGGCTTTCGCTTATGGTTCCAATTGTTTTTAGTCGAGGCTCGCAACGACGAACTCAGCACTCAGCACTCAACCCCGAAACCAACAGGTTTTTTCCTATGAACAATCTGATATCCGATCTTCGATACGGCTTAAGGCTGCTGTTTAGCAAGCCCGGGTTTTCTTTCATCGTAGTGCTCACGCTGGCCATAGGAATTGGAGCGAACACAGCGATCTTCAGCGTTGTGAACTCGATTCTGTTGCGGCCTCTCGCGCTTGGCGAGCCGGACCGCGTAGTCATGGTCTGGATGGACAACCAAAGAATGAAGGTCTCAAAAGACATTCATTCTTATGCAAACTATCTGGACTATCGCGATCGCAACCAGACATTCGA
Source organism: Blastocatellia bacterium (assembly GCA_035315885.1). Taxonomy (GTDB): domain Bacteria; phylum Acidobacteriota; class Blastocatellia; order UBA7656; family UBA7656; genus DATFXM01. Next base: position 58,761 of record DATFXM010000007.1, on the reverse strand, counting down.
TCAGCTCGCAGCCTACTCCGGCGCAAGCGTCAACCTGATCGGCACAGAGGAACCCGAGCGCATCATCGGAACGATGTGCACCGCCAATTACTTTGACGTTTTGCGAGTCGATCCGATTCTTGGTCAGGTGTTCACCGCCGACGAGGAACAGCCCGGCCGCGATGCAGTTGTAGTGTTGAGCTACGCGCTATGGCAGCGCAGGTTCGGCGGCTCGAAAGATGTGATTGGCACAACCGTAAACTTGAGCGATCGAGTCCGGACGATAGTCGCGGTGATGCCCCCGGGGTTCCGTCTCGACGACTACGACGGGGCCCGAGAATTCTGGGCGCCCCTCGCTCTCGACCCTCAGGCGCGAGCGTCACGGGGCGCTTTCGCATACTACTCGGTCGGCCGCCTGAAACCCGGTGTGAGTCTTTCGCAGGCGCAGGCGGACATGGGAGCCATCGCTGAAAGCCTTCAGCAGCAATACCCGAACATCCTCGAAGGCTTCGGAGTGAATCTCGTCCCGATTCACGAACAGGTCGTTGGTTCGGTAAGACCCGCGTTGCTACTTCTGCTCGCAGCAGTAGGTCTTGTTTTGCTGATTGCCTGCGCGAACGTGGCAAATCTGTTGTTGGCGCGAGCAGCATCTCGCCGAAGGGAGATGGCAGTCCGAATAGCGCTGGGCGCGGGGCGGCGACGTCTCATCTCACAACTCCTGACGGAGAGTTCACTCCTTGCGATCTGTGGCGGCGCGCTGGGTCTTGTTCTTGCCTTTGCCGGGCTGCGGCTGTTGATTGCCGCGAGCCCAAGGGACATACCCAGACTTAATGAGATACGAATCGACTGGCGAGTGCTGGTGTTCACGCTCGTAGTCTCGCTTTTGACCGGAGTGCTGTTTGGGATGGCGCCGTCTCTTCAGGCGTCGAAGCCCGATTTGAACGAGAGTCTCAAGGAGGGAGGTCGCGGCGCAACCGGCGCGCACGGAAAGAGGTTGCACGGGGCGCTGGTGATCGCAGAGGTTGGTCTGGCGCTCGTAGTCCTGATCGGAGCGGGACTGTTGATAAAGAGTTTTATGCGTCTGCAGAAAGTGGACCTGGGATTCAGATCAGACCATCTGCTAACGATGAACATTCAGCTTACGCGATCGCGATACAAGGGGCCTCAAGGCGCGGAGTTCTACAGGCGCCTGATCGAGCGTGTCGAGGGATTGCCTGGAGTCGTTTCGGCCGGAGGCACGACCGCGATATTCATTGGAACTCTTCCGAATTCGTCCAACTTTTCCATTGAAGGAAGACCGCCCTTCGCGCCTTCCGAGCAGATTGAAGCGCCCATCGACTTTGTGACTCCGGGCTATTTTCGTGCAATGGGTATTCCACTGATCGCCGGACGCGAACTCAGTGAGCAGGATACGCGCGATCGCCAGCAAGTGCTGTTGATAAACAAGACATTCGCCGACGAGTTCTGGCCCGGCGAGGACCCGATAGGAAAGCGCATAACCTACGGAGTGGCGGGTCCGCAATCGTCGTGGTGGACGATCGTCGGCGTAGTTGGTGATATGCGCCGAACCGGTTACGACGCGAAGGTTCGTTGTGAGACGTTTCTGCCTTATACCCAGCGAGGCTTTATTGGCTTTATGACGCTGGTGGTTCGCACCGAACCTGAACCGGGTTCAATGATCGCGACGCTTCGCGAGACGCTACGCGAGCTGGACAGGGACCAACCAATTTCCAATGTGCTGACCATGGATGAGATGCTGCACGACATGACCGCGCAGCGCCGGTTGAATATGACTTTGTTTGCGATTCTTGCGACGGTGGGCATGGTTCTTGCGGCAATTGGAATTTACGGGGTGATGAGCTACGCGGTTGCGAACCGGACGCATGAGATTGGAGTGAGGATCGCGCTAGGCGCTCAGTCGGGCCAGGTATTTGGTCTCGTGTTGAGGCAGGGGATGCTGTTGACTCTGGCGGGCGAGGCGCTTGGTCTTGCAGGCGCGTACGCGGCGACGCGGCTAATGACCAGTTTGCTGTATCAAGTCAGCGCTACGGATGCGATAACTTTTGCGATAGTGCCGTTGGTGTTAGCGGCGGTGTCGGCGGTAGCGTGCTGGCTTCCTGCACGGCGGGCGGTTTCGGTAGATCCGATGGTCGCGTTGAGGTATGAGTGAGCAGGCTTTGAAAAAAGAAGTAAAAAATGTGATGGACTCGTCAAACGCGACGGTTTTTCTGTCGCATCTGGATGATTAGTCTCCTTTGGCCCGATATCCTAGACGGAAGCGGATTCTCGCTATTCAGCGGCAAAAAGGGCAGACCAGAGGACAACATAACTGGAGGAGAAAGCTGATGAGTGCCAGACGAACACTGTTGCTGATTCTGTTGTGCGTTAGCTTGAGCGGAGTCGTCGGGCTTGCAGCAGGCAAAGGTCAGGACAGCGCGAAGAACAAGCCCAAAATCATTGCATTTGGAAGCGATTCGCCGGAGCGGGGTACGACTCGCGTCGGCTACTGGAACAGGGAAAAGAATCAGGGAGCTGGACAATTCGCGATCGACTACGGCAGACCGGTATGGCGGGCCGACTACGAGGACAAAGCGAAGTTTGATTCGATGACCAAGGGGAAGGTCTACAGGTTGGGAGCCAACTTCTGGACCACGTTTGACAGCGATATTCCGGTCACCGTGGCCGGGGTGTCCATTCCCGCTGGTCACTGGTTCCTGGGATTGCATCGATCAGAAGACGGCGCCACCTGGAGCCTGGCGTTCATCGATCCGGCGAAGGCCAGTGGAATGCATCTGGATGCATCCGAGATAGGTCGCGCCCCGATTGCACACAAGGCTCCGATGAAAATTGAGATGGCGAGCGAGAAGCGCGAGAAGCTCACAATCGATCTGCTGTACCCGGAGGCGAACCCGAACGATGTGACGCTTCGCATCGGTTGGGGAAACCTGCAGCTGACTGCGCCGATCGCCGTAAGCCCGATCAGTTAGGGTAAGTTCGGTTTAGGGTTTGGGGTTGGGGGTTTCTGGTTTCTAGTTTCTGGTTCGCTCAACCGTGTAGTGTGTTGAATTCCAAAACTTGAACTCGAAGCGTAGTCTTGGGGAAGTCAGGTTTAGGGTTTCGGGTTGGATCACGCGTCTAGTTCTCTCAACGCGAAACCCTGAACTCGAAACCCGGTTTGCGGTAAGTAGGGTTTCGGGTTGGCTCACGGGTCGAGTTTTTCAACCCGAAATCCTGAACTCGACACCCGAAACTTATTCGAGGACGCCCACTGATTTTTCAACGATTCGCCGCAGCTCAGCCGGAATGGACCGGTTGAAGCAGTAGCGGCCGGAAAACCGTGTCACGAGGCCCTCTTGAGCCAGCACTTCAAGGGCCGCCTTGGCGAGGTCTCGATTCGGTACACCTGCCCCGTGCACGATTTCATCCAGGCTCACCACGCGATAAGGGTGATCGAGGCCATAGCCGAGAACCATCAGTCTAACCGTCTCAATCGAAACCGACTCCTGGAACACACGTGCCGACATAAGTCCAGCCCTTCCGGTTGCAATTTCGTTCCTCACACCCTTTATGACGATAAGACCCCTGGTGGTTACTCAATGGCCAGAGGATTGAAAACAGTTGTTTCGCAAGCACACCTCACGCAATCGCAAGATACAGGCAAAGCGCATTTCACCGGCGCATTCCGAACCCGTTGCGCACCCCGTTGCATCACGGTCGCCCAACTTGAACGCGAGTCAGCCGAGTTGCTAAGATGACCAGTCGCCCTGAGCCGTATCGGGGCGTCCATGACCATGCAATGTTGGAGGTTTGAGCCGTGGCGGATTTCGTGAAGGTCGCCAATACGTCTGATCTCGCATCAGGACAAGGAAAAGTAGTCGAGGTTGAGGGCCGTGCGGTTGCACTCTTCAACTGTGAAGGCGAATTCTTTGCGATGGACAACGTCTGTGCGCATCGTGGCGGGCCTCTGGGTGAAGGTTTTGTAGATTGCGCCAATCGAACTGTTCAATGCCCTTGGCATGGCTGGACCTATGAGCTGGCGACCGCAATGTCGCCGGTCAACCCGCTCGCCAGAGTCGAGAAATTCGATGTGCTCGTCGAAGGCGAGGAGGTAAAAATCTCGCTAGAGTAGAAGAATAACGGAGGCAAGACCAGGTTTGAGCTCAAACGATACGTTTGACGTGACCATCGTAGGCGCCGGACCAGGCGGCTACGTCGCCGCGATCAGAGCAGCACAACTCGGATTGCGAACAGCCATCATCGAAAAAGACAAGAACCTCGGGGGGACTTGCCTCCTCCGCGGGTGTATTCCCACAAAAGCTTTACTTCACACCGCCGACGTTTTGGATGAGCTCAAACATGCTCAGGCGTTCGGCGTAGTCACAACCGGCGTCTCACTCGACTTCGATCAGGCGCAGAAGAACAAAAACAAAACCGTTTTGAAGCTCTCCAAAGGTGTCGACTTCCTGATGAAGAAGAACAAGGTCCAGGTCTTCAAAGGGACGGCGCACATCGACAAACCCGGCCAGATCACCGTCAGCGCCAGCGATGGATCCGCCTCGGTTGTGAACACTCGCAACACGATCATTGCTACCGGCTCCGTGCCGCGCTCGCTTCCAGGCCTGGAGATCGATGGACGGCAGATCATAACGAGCGACGAAATACTCGAGCTCAAGGAGATTCCAAAGTCTCTGATCGTCCTGGGAGCTGGAGCCGTTGGCGTAGAGTTTGCCTCGATGTTCAAGCGCTTCGGTTCTGAAACCACTATTATCGAGCTCCTCCCTCGCCTGCTTCCGATCGAGGACGAAGAGATCAGCGCCGAGCTGGCGAAGTCCTTCAAGAAGCAGGGCATCAAGGTATTGACTTCGGCCGGCTACCAGTCTTCGTCAGTAGAGGGAGAAAACATACGGGTCCGTGCAAGTGTGGGCGATGAAGTTCATGAGATCGTCGCCGAGAAGTTCCTGGTTGCGGTCGGCCGCCGCGCTTACACGGATGGCCTCGGGCTGGAGAATACGAGAGTCGAACTGGAGAAAGGTTATCTGAAGGTCGATCCATATATGAGAACCGCAGAGCCGGGCATTTATGCGATCGGCGACGTAGTTCCGACGCCATGGCTGGCCCACGTCGCTTCAGCAGAAGGGGTCCTGGCGGTGGAGATGATCGCCGGCAAGAACCCGCGGCCGATAAACTACGATCACGTCCCCAGTTGTACATACTGTCAGCCTGAGGTGGCAAGCGTAGGCCTGACCGAGGCCAAGGCGCGCGAGCGCGGTTACGACGTGCGAGTCGGCAAGTTCCCGATGCCGGTGATTGCAAAATCGCAGATCCTCGGTGCAACTGAAGGCCTGGTCAAAGTGGTCAGCGACAAAAAGTACGACGAAGTGCTGGGGCTGCATTTGATCGGCCCACACGCGACTGAGTTGATTATCGAGGGTTGCACCGCGCTGCAGATGGAAGCTACGGTGGAGGAGATGATCAACATGATTCACGCGCATCCGACGGTTTCAGAGACTATGCACGAGGCGTTCGAGGATGCACACGGAATGGTGATTCACATTTGAATCAGGTCTTAATGGAACTGAATAGGAACCAACAACTGGAATTGCTCTACTTCATGCGGCTGACCCGTTCGCTTGAAGACAGGCTCGACAATCTGCTCAAGCAGGGAAAGATCGTTGGTGGTTTGTTTCGGAGCCTGGGACAGGAGGGCACCGCCGTAGGTTCCGCGTACGCACTGGACAAAAAGCACGGCGACATTCTGTCTCCACTGACTCGTGATCTGGGCGCTCTGTTGGTGATGGACGCGAAGCCGCGAGAGGTCTTCTCTCAGTACTTGTGGCGGGCTACGGCGATGTCGCGTGGCCGCGATCAAAACATACACATCACCGACCTGAAGCGCGGGTTCATCGGCACGATCAGCCCGCTTGGCTCGCTCGTAGCGGTGATGAACGGCGTGATGTTGGCTTGCAAGCTGCAGAAGAAGAGTTCGGTCGGAATGGTGTACATCGGGGACGGCGGCACTAGTACCGGTGTCTTTCACGAGGCAGCTAATTTTGCGGCGGTACAAAATCTACCGCTGGTGATTATCGGGGAGCACAACGGCTACGCGTACTCGACACCGTCGGCCCGGCAGATGAGAACGCTGAATCTCGCGGATCGCGCGCGGGGTTACGGTATGCCGACTGAGATTGTGGATGGAAACGATGTGCTTGCGGTGTACGCTTCGTCAAAGAGAGCGGTTGAGCGGGCGAGATCGGGCGGTGGGCCGACTTTTATCGAAGCGAAGACCTTTCGAATGCGAGGGCATGCGGCGCACGATGCTCAGTCTTACGTGGTGAAGGAGCAGTTGGAGCAATGGCGCAAGCGCGATCCGATTGCGCATCTCGAGCGGGAGCTGATCTCGAGAAAGCTCGCGGCCCAGGGGGACATTGATCGAGTGGGGTTGAGAGTTGAAGAGTATCTCGAGAAGGAGCTTGCGTGGACTGAGGCTCAGCCTCCGCCGATAGCGGAAGAGGCTATGGGAGGCGTGTATGCTGGGGACGAGACCCGCGCGGCCGCTCTAAAATCCGACGTCTGAAATCTCAAATTTCAAATTTGAAATTTCAAACCAGAAATCTGAAATTTGAAGTCTGAAATCTGAAGTCAGGAAAAACAATGGCTGGAGTGACGTTGCTGGAGGCAATCAAACAGGGACTGTGGGAAGAAATGGAGCGCGATGAAAGCGTCTTCCTCCTCGGTGAAGATATCGGAGCCTACGGCGGCGCCTTCAAGATGACCGAAGGATTCCTTGCACGCTTCGGCGAAGATCGAGTGATAGACACGCCAATCTCCGAAAGCGCAATCGTCGGCGCCGCATGCGGCGCGGCAATGATGGGCATGAGGCCAGTAGCCGAGATGCAGTTCATAGACTTCATCTCCTGCTGCTTTGACATCCTGACCAACTACGCCGCAAAGAGCCGTTATCGACAAAACATCGGCATCCCAATGGTGGTGCGCGGACCCTGCGGAGGAGGAGTTCATGGCGGTCCGTTTCATTCACAAAACGTGGAATCGTTCTTCCTGAATACGCCCGGCCTGAAGATGGTCGAGCCATCGACGCCTTACGATGCGAAGGGCCTGATAAAGGCGGCGATCCGCGATGAGGACCCGGTGCTGTTCTTCGAGCACAAGCTCCTGTACCGCAATCCGAAGATCAAACAAGAGCTTCCGGCCGAAGACTACATAGTGCCAATTGGCAAGGCGTCGATCCGCCGCGAAGGACGAGACCTCTCGATCATTACTTATGGTGCGATGGTCTATACCGCACTTCAAGCAGCCGAGCACCTCGAAAAGGAAGGCGTCGACGCGGAAGTGATCGATTTGCGTACCCTGCTGCCGTTCGATCGGGCAACAATCCTCGACTCGGTGAAGAAGACCAACAAGGTGATGATTCTTCACGAGGCCACAAAAACCGGCGGCATGGCCGGCGAGTTGACGGCGGTCATCAATGAAGAGGCGTTCGACTATCTGGACGGGCCGGTTTTGCGAGTTACTTCAATCGACACGCCGGTGCCTTATGCGCCGCCTCTCGAGGAATTCTTCTTGCCACAAGCAGACGATGTCTTGAAAGCTGCCCGTCAACTTGCGGCTTACTGAAACTGAGTATCCATTCGTGCGGGTTTTGCATCGCCCCACGATGATAAGACAATCGAGGACAAGGAAACGCGAAGGGGAGAACCATGAGCGAAGAAGTCAAGATGCCGCAGATGGGAGAATCTATCGCGGAGGGAACGATCGTCCGGTGGCTCAAACAGGTCGGAGATCAGGTGAAACGCGACGAACCGCTGTTTGAAATATCGACCGATAAGGTTGACGCCGAGATCCCGGCTCCGGCTTCGGGCGTCTTGAGCGAGATCAAAGTCAACGAAGGCGAAACCGTCGCAGTCAATACCGTGGTGGCCGTGATAAATGGCGGCGGAGCGAAACCGGCACCCGCGTCTGAGTCGGCCAAGGCCGCCGAACCACCAAAGCCCGAACAGCCGGCGCCCCCGAAACCGGCTCAGGCGGCCGCTCCCAAGGAGCCTCCAAAACCGCAGCAGCAGACTACTGCACCACCAGCCCCTCCCAGCGCGGCCAAACCGGGTCCGTCTCCGGCACCTCCCGCGCCTCCAAAGGAGGCACCTGCCGTGGCGGCAAAGCCGGAGTCGATCGATGAGCTGCGAAGAATCAGATCCTCACCGCTGGTTCGAAAGATTGCGTCCGAGCACCGCGTAGACATTTCGCAAATCGAAGGAACGGGAATCAGCGGACGAGTGACGAAAAACGACATCCTGAGCTTCATCGAGAATCGCGGCGCGGCTCCCGCAGCGGCGACTCCCGCGCGTCCTGCTGCCGCGGCGGCCGCGGCTCCTGCTCGCGCTCCCCAGCCCCTGAAGGTACCTGGCGTTGCTGAGGGGGAAGTTGGACCGCCTCCGTTTGTTGAAGGCGACCGCTATGAGATCGAACCGATGTCGGTGATGCGGCGACGGATCGCCGAACGAATGGTCGAGAGCCGGAGAATCTCGGCGCACGTCACCTCGTTCATGGAGGTTGACTATACCGAGACCGCGAAGCTGCGCGATCGACTAAAAGGCGAATACCTCAGCCGCGATGGCGTCAAGCTCACTTTCATGCCCTTTATAATTAAGGCGGTAATAGAGGGCATCAAGAAATGGCCCATCGTCAACTCCTCGGTGTGGGGCGACCAGATAGTCTACAAGCGAGATATCAATGTTGGTGTCGCCGTAGCTCTCGACTGGGGGCTCATAGTGCCGGTCATTCGCGGAGCCGACGAGAAGTCGCTGCTTGGTCTCGCGCGCTCGGTGAACGATCTGGGCGAGCGCGCGCGAAACAAGCAGCTCAAACCGGATGAGGTTCAAGGCGGAACGTTCACCATCACCAATCCCGGAGTGTTTGGCAGCTTGATAGGAACACCGATAATCAACCAGCCGCAGGTTGCGATACTCGGAGTCGGCACGATCAAGAAACGTCCCGTGGTGATCGACGACGCGATAGCAATCCGGCAGATCGGATTACTTGGGTTGAGCTTTGATCATCGGGTTGTGGACGGCGCGGTAGCCGATCAGTTTCTTGCGGTAGTTCGGGACGTGATCGAGTGCGCGGAGTACAACTCTTAGGTTTCGGGTTTCGGGTTCAGAGTTTAGGGTTCTAAGAACATCGCCCTTCTGAGGAGGGCCGGAGGGTCGTCACTTCCGATGCGAGTGTGTGAAGCGAGATGGTTGGGTCGAGTTGAGTACTCCGAGGCGTTGACGCTGCAGGAACACGCAGTAGAGAGTCTCGGGAATCAACAGGGAAACGAGCAGTTAATTCTCCTGGAACACCCGAGCGTTCTCACCCTGGGCCGCGGCGCGGACGCGGGAAACATCCTTGCGGATTCCACGCAACTCGAGTCGAGTCACATTCAGGTCTTTGAAACCGGCAGAGGCGGCGACGTGACTTATCACGGGCCGGGTCAACTGGTCGGGTATCCAATCGTGAACCTCAAACCCGACCGCTGCGACGTACACCGCTACGTACGCGACCTCGAGGAAGTGCTGATCCGAACGATTGCCCACTACGGCGTTTCGGGACAGAGAGTCAAGGGACTGACTGGAGTATGGGTAGGTAACGAAAAAATCGCGGCGATCGGTGTAAGGATCGCGAGGTGGATCACGAGTCACGGGTTTGCGCTCAACGTGAACACGGACCTCGATTACTTCCGAATGATTGTGCCGTGCGGCATCTCTGATAAAGGGGTGACGTCGCTGGAACGGCTACTCGACCGCACCGTCGAGCTAGCGGAGGTTGCCGGCGTTGCCGCTGAGAAATTCGGCGAGGTTTTCACGCGCCGGGTCGTTCATTCGAGTGTCCTCGCGTCAATTTAGCGGTCCTTAGTTCCTCACTAGTTCGACCTTTACCCAACTGCTTTGTGAATTGGCAGTTGGAACCCGGGTCCGGAACTCGACTAAACCTCCGGGCACGGTGTAACTTAACTGAGCCGCGTTTCGTATTAGCCTCCGGCGGGAATTCTGAACAGAGTTTCATAGAGTCTTCGGAAGGTCTTAATGTCTTATCCTGCAGGCGGGAAGCTACACCCTCGTACGAGGGCCTGGTCGATCCCGAAATCCATTCAAGAGCTGTTGCTGATTTGTGCCCTTATTCTCGCGGGAATGTGGACCGCATCGTGCTCGCGAGGGGTCTCTGGCAAACAGGTTGACGGCTCGCCTCAAAAGCCGACACCCGCGCGCATGCTGATCGCCGACACGAGACAGGTCCGGCGAAATATAGAAGCCGTGGGATCCCTCTTTCCTTATGAAGAAGTCGCGGTTAGTTCCGAGGTGGAAGGGCGAGTAGACCAGGTGCTGGTCGACGTGGGAGATCGCGTTTCCGCGGGACAACCGATCGTAAGGATCGTCGCTACCGAGCTCCAGTTGACCGTAGAGCAGCAACGGGCCGCGGTCAATCAGGCGCGTGCGCGGCTGGGGCTGGCCTCCGAAGGCGAAGATCTCAAGGATGTCCGCGCCGCAGCCGAAGTAAAGCGTGCCGCCGCCGATCTGGATGATGCTCAACAGAAGTTTGAGCGCTCCAAAACGCTTTACGCTTCGGGTTTGTTGCCCAAGCAAAACTACGACGAAGCCGAATCTCGCTACAACGCGGCTCGCGCCGCATACGACCTTTCAGTCCAAACGGTGCAGAACCTTCGAGGTCAGCTAGCTCAGACCCAGGCGTCGGCGGCGCTGGCGCAGAAGAAACTGAGCGACTCGGTGATTCGGGCTCCGTTCGCCGGACAAGTAAAGGAGCGAACCGTCGCCCAGGGTCAGTATCTTAAAGTTCAAACACCGGTGATGATGATCGTGAACATAGACCCGCTGCGAGTGCGTCTGAAGGTTCCGGAGAAAATGGCGGCGTGGGCAAAGACGGGCCAGGAAGTCACCGTGTCGGTGGAAGCCTTTCCGGATCGAACGTTCGCCGGAAAGATCTGGCGAATCAATCCAGCGGTCGATCAGCAGACCCGCACTTTTGAAGTCGAGGCATTGATCGACAATCACGACAATGCGCTTAAGCCGGGGTTCTTTGTGAAGGCCACGATACCTTCGGCGAAGGTTGATGAAGCGTTGCTGGTTCCGCAGGATGCGCTTCTGTACGTGTACGGCGCTTACAAGGTTTTCGTGATCGAGGGCGACATTCTGAAGGAGCGCGAAGTGAAGCTGGGCGAGCGTTCCGGGGACGAAGTGGAAATAGTCGAGGGTCTGAATCGCGGAGAGCGATTGGCGCTTCCGGTAAAAGGTCGAGAGCTGAAGGACGGCGCTACGGTCGAGATTGTAAATCAGGAAAAGTTCTAAGAGAGTGCTGAGTGCAGAGTGCTGAGTTTCGAAAAATGGGTTTTCGCCGTTGGTTCCAATTGTTTTAGTCGAGGCTCGCGCCGACGAACTCAGCACTCAGCACTCAGCACTCAGCACTAATAAGTCCTATGACGTTAGCCGAAGTTTGCGTTAAAAGGCCGGTTTTCGCGGTCATGATGATCACCTTCCTGGTGGTGTTGGGGGTGTTCTCGTTCCGCGATCTCGGGGTCGATCTTTTCCCAAAAGCGGACCCCGCAACCGTCACCATAACGCTCCGGTTGCCGGGCGCAACCTCCGAGGAAGTCACGACTCAGGTCATCCTCCCTCTCGAAGATGCGGTCAGCACTATAAGCGGACTTGATGAGCTGAATTCAACCGCGACCGAAGGCAGCGCGCGGATGACCTGCAAGTTTCTGCTCGAACGCGATGTCGAAAGCGCCGCTCAGGACGTGCGAGAAAAAGTGGCGGGCGCCATTCGAAACCTCCCGCCCAACATCTTGCCGCCGATCATCCAGAAGGCTGACCCGGATGCCGATCCGGTCATCTCGATGGTGGTTGCGAGCGACCGAAACCTTCGCGAAACGACCGAAATCGCCGACAAACAGATCAAGCGCGTGCTGGAAACAGTCGATGGAGTCGGCGAAGTCAGCATAACCGGAGGCCGCGAGCGCACCATCCGAATCTACTCTGATGCTGAGAAACTGAACGCGTACGGCATCACCATCAATCAAGTCCAGCAGGCGGTTCAGAACGAGAACGTAGAGATTCCCGGCGGACGAATAATTCGAGGCCAGTCTGAACTGGGAGTCCGGACGCTCGGACGCATCGACGCGATAGACCAGTTCAGAGATATCATCGTAGCCAACGTAAAAGGCAGCCCGGTACGCATAAGCGATCTTGGAAGGGTAGAGGACAGCTTCGCAGAGCCCAACACGTGGAATTCAATCGACGGCAAGCTGGCGGTGACCCTGGATATACGCCGGCAGTCGGGCACGAACACCGTCAAGATCATCGATTCCATCAAGGCAAAAGTCGCACAGATTCAAAACACATTGCCGTCGGGTGTCACGATCCACGTGATCCGCGATCAGTCGGTGTTCATCAACGCGTCGGTCGCGTCTTTGCAGGAACACCTGCTGTTTGGAAGCCTGCTGGCAAGCCTCGTAGTCCTGTTGTTCATTCGAAATCTCCGGTCGGTGCTGATCGCTTCGCTCGCAATACCGACTTCGATCATCGCCACGTTCACGCTTTTGAAGGCGATGGATTTCACGCTCAACAATATGACGCTGCTTGCGTTGACGTTGGCGGTCGGAATCGTGATCGACGACGCGATCGTTGTGCTGGAGAACATCGTCCGATACATCGAGGAGAAGGACTTCGAGCCTAAGCAAGCTGCAATCGAAGCCACCAAGGAAATAACTCTCGCGGTTCTGGCTACCACCATTTCGCTGGTGATCATCTTTGTGCCGATAGCCTTCATGACTGGCTACGCTCGCCGTTACGTCAATCAGTTCGGGTGGACAATGGCGTTTTCCGTCATGGTCTCGATGCTGGTCAGCTTTACGCTGACACCGATGCTCAGCTCCCGAATGCTCCGCCGTATCGCAGACAAGCGTGGGGGGGCGAATAAGGTCGGCGAGACTGATCCTCAGGACGCTGCTGCGGCGGATGGCTCGGACAAGGTTGAAGTCGCGGCGGTCGCCTCCGCGGAACATCACACTTCAAAGGATTCGCGATTCTTCGCCTGGATCGACCGGGCTTATGGCCGGATGCTGACGTGGTCGCTTGATCATCGTTCAGTGGTTGTGCTGGTGGCCATCGCGACTTTTGCGTTGACCTTCCCGCTAAACTCAAGGGTGGGCCGAGACTGGATTCCGCCCGACGACCAGGGCGAGCTAACTGTCTCGATGAACTGGCCGGAGGGCACTTCGATCGAAGGCACCTCCAAGCAGGCCAAGGAAATCGCCGACCGCATCAAAAGCGAAATACCCGAAGTGGATTTTGTGAACCCCTTCATCCACGAGGGTCTTTCGAGTCACAATCACATCTACGTCCGGCTCGTCGATCTGTCCGAACGCAAGCTTTCCAACCTGCAGGTTGCTGCCAAGATCAGAAAGATCACCGCCGAATACCGGAACCTCCGGAGCAAGGTGATAATCCCATCGGCGCTTGGAGGCGGGGAGACTTATTTTCCGATTCGAGCCGTCATTCTGGGTCCGGACTTTCAACAAGCCGCGGACACTTCAAAGAAGGTGGCGGATCGAATGCGAGAGGTGCCCGGCCTGCTGGACGTCGAAGCGACGCTCAGTCTGAACAACCCCGAGCTTCAGGTAAAAATTGATCGCCAGCGCGCGTCCGATCTGGGAGTTCGGGCGGCGGACGTAGCCACCGCGGTGCGGCTGATGATTTCGGGCGAGGACGAGATTTCGACTTATAAGGAAGGGGACGAGCAATATCCGGTGACGATCCAGTTACTGCCGGAACAGCAGCGCGATCGTGAAGTGCTTTCGAGGTTGATGATCCCTTCAAACAAGCTCGGGCAAGTGAGACTCGACAGTCTGGCAACAATCGAGCGGGGCCTCGGTCCGTCGCGCATCGAACGCTTTAACCGGCAGTTCCAGGTCACGGTGAACGCCAACAATGCTCCTGACTTTCCGCTCGACGTGGCCGCACGAACGGTAAGCGATAAAATTCGCGAAACCGGTCTCCCGAGTGGATTCACTTATCGGTTTCTGGGCTCGGTCAAGATCCTGGACGAGACGACTACGAACCTGATAATCGCGTTCCTGCTCGCCTCGATTTTCATGTACATGGTGCTGGCTGCCCAGTTTGAAAGCTTCCTGCATCCATTCACGATCATGCTCAGCTTGCCGCTGTCGGTTCCGTTTGCACTGTTCTCTCTGTGGATCACCGGGAGGACTTTGAATCTCTGGAGCGCGCTCGGGGTGCTGCTGTTGCTTGGTATCGTAAAGAAGAACGGTATTCTTCAGGTTGACTACACCAACAAACTTCGCAGTGAAGGTGTGCCTCTGCGTGAGGCAATCGTTCAGGCAAATCACGTTCGGTTGCGGCCTATTCTGATGACCACTCTATCAATCGTGGCGGGCCTGATACCCACGGCAATCGGCATCGGAGCGGGTTCGGCGCAGCGCTCGGCGATAGCGGTTACGATCATCGGCGGGCAGAGTCTGTGTTTGCTTTTGACTTTGCTTGTGACGCCGGTTGCTTATTCGTTGTTTGCGGATCTCGAGGAGATGCAGTTCTTCCGTTCGGCGCGCGCTCGCCTGTCGAGGATCAAGCTCTCGGTTGCCCGCCTCTTTTGACTCTGTTTTGGGGTGTCTGTTTAATGATTCGGGTTTCGAGTTTCGGGTTTTGAGTTTCGAATGTCGAGAGACTTTATCAGCCGAAACGATTGTGGCCAAAACAAAACCAGAAACCCGAAACCAGAAACCCTAGACCTAACCCTAAACCTTCTCCTGACTTCTGACTGCCGACTCCGCTATACTGTACGGTCTGTTTCCTGAGGACTATGGATTGAAATGAATCGTGTACTATCAGCGATCCTCACAAGGCCCTGGATTGTGATTCTCATGACGTCAGGGCTGCTCATCCCGGCCACTGGGTGCAAATCGAGCTCGGGTGGCGGCTTGAAAGCTCCCTCCGCGCCAACCGAAGCGAGGCCAGTCAAGACTACTGTTGCCAGTGAGATCCCGATGGATCGCACAATCAGTGTCACCGGAACTCTTGCAGCGTACGATCAGGCAATGGTCGGCGCCAAGGTGCCCGGACGAGTTCGTTCGATTACCGTAGATCTCGGCAGCGTAGTCAAACAGGGCCAGCTCATCGCCGAACTTGACTCCCAGGACTACCAGCTACAGCTCAAGCAGGCCGAGGCTTCTCTCTCTCAAGCACGAGCCCGAGTCGGCTTGTCCCCTGAGGGGGGTGACGAACACGTAGACATAGAAGACACCAGCACCGTGCGTCAGGCCCGAGCTCTCCTCGATCAGGCCCGATTGAAATACGAGCGCTCGCAGAAGCTTTTTGCCGGGGGCGTCATTTCACGGGCACAGTTCGATGCCGACGAAGCAGACCATAAGGTGGCGCTGAGCAAGTATCAAGACGCTCTCGAAGAGGTGCGAAATCGACAAGCTTTGGTGGTTCAGCGCAAATCCGAGCTCGAGATCGCTCGGCAGCGTCTCGCCGATTGCGTCATTCACGCGCCATTCGATGGAGTTGTTCAAGAAAAGCGGACCAGTGTTGGAGAATACCTAGCGTCGGGTGCTGCGGTGGTCAGCATCGTGAAAATCGATCCGCTGAGGCTGCGCGCCGAGGTTCCTGAGAGAGCTGCGCGCAGCGCACAGCAAAACGCCGAAGTGCGAGTGACTGTCGAAGGAGATCCGAACAGCTATGTAGGTCGAATCGTGCGTCTCAGTCCAAGCATTACCGCGCAAAGCCGGGTACTGGTGGTCGAAGCGGAAGTCAGAAATAACGGGCAACTCCGCCCAGGCTCGTTTGCTCGCGCGGACATTGTCGCCGAAGCAGGAGTGCCTACACTGGCTGTCCCCTCAAGCGCGATCGTGACTTTTGCCGGGATTGAAAAGATTCTCACCATCGCGGAAGGAAAGGCCCTTGAAAAGCCGATCACTACCGGAAGGCGTTTCGGCGATTGGGTGGAGGTCGTTACCGGAATAAAGGCCGCGGATGTGGTGATAACTAATCCCGGCAACCTTCAATCGGGTCAGCCCGTGGTGGTTGCAGATTGAAAGTGCTGAGTGGACGGTTTCGGGTTTAGGGTTCGTCAGATAGAGACTCGGATGGTGAGCAATGCTCGACGAAAGGCTACTGAATCAAACGAACCCGAAACCCTAAACCCGAAACCGTCCACTCAGCACTACTGATTGAGAATCTGAAAGCCAGCAATGCAGAAACTCGCTGAGATTTGTATTAAGCGTCCCGTTTTCGCGGCGATGATCATACTCGCGCTGGTCGTCGTAGGCACCGCGAGTTACTTCCGCCTTGGCGTCGACCGGTTCCCATCCGTAGACCTCCCCACTGTGAGTGTCCGAACGATGCTGCCCGGCGGTTCTCCTGAAGAAGTCGAGAACGAGGTCTCTCAGAAAGTCGAAGAAGTCGTCAACACAGTCGAAGGTATTCAGGAGCTGCGATCAATCTCCGTTCAGGGGATGTCGCTGGTGCTTGTAACCTTCAACCTCGATCGAAATATCGATATCGCCGCGCAGGACGTACGCGACCGTGTGTCACAGGTGGTTCGAGATTTGCCGCGCGACGTGGACCCGCCGATAATCGCCAAATTCAACAATGATTCTGCTCCGGTTATGACGGTTGCACTCTCGGCAGACAGGCCGGTTCGCGAACTGACTGAACTGGCCGACAAGGTTGTAAAGCCGATTCTTGAGCGCTCCACCGGCGTCGGTGAGATAGCGATAGTCGGAGGGTTGGGTCGCGCCATCAACGTCTGGGTTGATCCCGATCGTCTTGCCGCTTACCAGATTCCGATCACCGAAGTTCGAGCCGCAATCATTCGACAGAACGCCGACGCACCCGGTGGCAACGTGACCCAGGACGTACGAGAGCACTCGCTGAGGACAATGGGGCGGGTTGCAGATCCAAAAGTCTTCGACGCGCTGGTGGTTAAAACGGTCAACGGCGCGCCGATCAGGGTTCACGATCTTGGTTGGGCCGAGGATGGCACGAAGGAACAGCGTTCGGTCGCGCGCTTGAATGGAGTGCCCACCGTCACGCTGGAGGTAAGGCGTCAGTCCGGCGCCAACACCGTGGAAGTCATAGACGCAGCCAAAGCGTCGCTTCAACGGGTAAAGGGTCAGCTCCCGGACGACGTCAGGATGGATGTGATTCGCGATCAGTCTCGCTACATCTACGCGGCCCTCGAGGAAATCAACATTCACCTCGTGCTTGGCAGCATACTGGCCTGCCTGGTCGTTCTGGCGTTTATGCGAAGCTGGCGGTCTACGATCATTGCGGGGGTGGCGATACCCGCGTCGGTGATCGCGTCGTTCGGCATGATGCGCGCGTTGAACTTCACATTGAACAGCGTGACGATGCTTGCGCTGGTGCTGATGGTGGGAGTGGTCATCGACGACGCAATAGTCGTGCTCGAGAACATCTTTCGCTTTGTTGAAGAAAAGAAGATGCGGCCGTTTGAGGCTGCGCGCGCAGCGACTGCGGAAATCGGGCTCGCGGTCATGGCGACAACGCTCAGTTTGGTGGTGATCTTCATCCCGGTTTCATTCATGTCGAGCATATCGGGACGGTTCCTGTATCAGTTCGGCATCACCGCGGCCGTAGCGATCATGGTCAGCCTTCTGGTTTCGTTCACCCTGACGCCGATGATGAGCGCGCGGCTGCTGAAGACCGAAGATGCAACCGGTCACGCTCGCGATGAAGCAAAGTCTCGCACCGGCTTCTATGCGTGGATCGACCGCAGCTACGAATGGATGCTGGGCCTTGCTCTTCGGAACAGGATTGTAGTCGCGGTGCTTGCGTTGCTGGTTATCGGCTCGTCGGTACCGCTCTACAAAATGTGCCGTCAGGACTACATCCCGAGCGATGTGGACGAGTCCGAATTCGATGTGAACATCACCGCGCGCGAGGGTACCAGCTTAGCTTCGATGAATGAAGTCATGAAGCAGATCGAGCAGGAGTTGTCTTCGACTCGCGGGGTGAGGCTGGTGCTCGCAACGGCCGGGGGAGGTTTCATTGGCGCGGTGAATCAGGGGAGCGCCTATGTACGAATCGCCCCGATCGAAGAGCGAGTGTTTTCGTTGTCGAGGTTCTTCGCGGGTCTGATTCACGGCCGGCCGATGGAGGCTTTTCACGACAACTACAGCCAGCGCGACGTGATGATCGACATTCGAAGCCGGCTGAGGAAGTACAAGGACCTTAGAACATCGGTGCGAAACTCTCAATCGTTCAACATTGGGGGAGGCGGCTTCGAAATAGATTTCGTCTTGCGCGGGCCGGATCTCGAGCACCTCTCGGCGTATGCCGACCAGCTTCGTCAGAAATCCGCCGAGCTGGGGATCGTTGATGCCGACACAACGCTAAAGCTCGACAAGCCCGAATTGCGGGTCGAGATCGACCGTGCCCGCGCCGCCGATCTGGCAGTGTCTACCGACGATATCGCGACAGCGCTGAGGCTGATGGTTGGCGGTGACGATCGCGTTTCACGATTCAGAGACGCGGCGGTGAACGACGACTATGACGTTCAGCTCAGGTTGACCAATGGAATGCGCAACGATCCCGACGCCATCTCGCGGCTGTATGTCACTCGTCAGGGCGGAGGGCTTGCGAGGCTGGATAACCTTGTGACGATCGTTCCTTCGACTACCGCGTCGCGGATTGATCGGCTCGACCGTCAGCGACAGGTCAGTCTTCGTGCGTCGGTTGCGCCAGGCTACGCTCTTGCTGACAGGCTCGAAGCGCTGCGGCGGGAAGTGAAGTCGATGAATCTGCCTGCCGCGTACACTACTGCGGTGTCGGGACGCGCCAAAGAGCTGGAACAGACTTTCCGAGAATTCATCTGGGCGTTTCTGCTCTCGGTCATATTCATGTACATGATATTGGCGTCTCAGTTTGAGAGCACGATTCATCCTCTTACGATCCTGCTGTCGTTACCGCTGTCCGTTCCATTTGCGCTTGTGTCGCTTTGGGCGACCAACAATACGCTGAATCTGTACTCCGCCTTGGGCATTCTGGTGTTGTTTGGCGTGGTGAAGAAGAACGCGATTCTTCAGATCGACCATATGAACAATCTGAAGCGGTCGGGGATGGAGCGGACGGTGGCGATATTGACCGCCAATCGTGACCGGTTACGACCGATTCTGATGACTACGCTGGCGTTGGTTGCGGGAATGTTGCCTCTGGCGTTGGGTACCGGGCCTGGCGCCGATGAGCGGCGCGCAATAGCGGTTGTGGTTATTGGAGGTCAGACGCTGTCGCTTCTGCTGACGTTGATTGTGACACCGGTTGCGTATTCGCTGTTTGATGATCTGGCGGAGACCCGGGCGTGGAGTCACATATCGGCAATCGGATATGCCGTTGCGCATCCGTTCAAGAAGCTGGGCGCAGCTGCGCTAAGGCGCAAGCCGGCGGAGTCGGTGGACCCAAAGGCGGGAGACTGAGGATAGTGCTGAGCGCTGAGTGAAAGATTGCTAGCTCTTCTTAGCGGTCTTTGCGAATCTTTGCGATCTTTGCGTGAACCCCGACTATCGAGATCGCTTTTTTCGTCGGACGCCGGACCTCCTGGAAACCGAAACCGCAAACCCGAAACCGGAACGCCAATTTACTTCCCCGGGCACTCGCATTAGAATGGGCGCTCCTTCGCAAGTCTGAAGTCAGGCCGAACAGCTTAAGCTCGATGCTTGGCTAGCCTAAGCTCAAATCCTGGCTAGACTCGCCCGGCGCAAGACTGGGCTGAGTTCAAATAATTCAAACTCAGGACAGAACAGAATGCTTGATAATCCGCCGCGGACGCTTGTCGAATTGCTACGGCGTGCCACCGACAAGCGACCTGACGCCGAAGTGCTCCGCTTCAGGCAAAACAAACAGTGGGTGGGAATGACCGGCCGGGAGCTGTTTCGTCGAGTCCGGAGCCTCGCACTCGCCCTCGACGAGATGGGCATACGACAAGGCGACCCCGTCGCGATGCTCGCAGAAAGTGGGCCGCTTTGGACAATTACCGACTACGCCATTCTGTCGATAGGCGCGGTCAACGTTCCGCTCTATCCGACGCAGCCAGTTCATCAGGTCGAATATATTTTGCGAGACAGCGATGCGCGCCTCTTGTTCATTTCCTCGATTCGCCAGCTCAAGCGCGTTCAGAGCGCGTTGAAAAAGTTTCCAGAGCTTCGAGTGGTCATGTTTCAACCGGGCGCTGAGTCGGAGGGCGTCACCGCTTATGCAGAGCTGGAGCACTGCGGCGAAATTCTCTATGACCAACACCCCGATCGGTACGAGACGATTTCGGCTCGTGTTGAACCCGATGCGCTCGCCTCGATTATCTACACTTCCGGCACAACCGGAGAGCCGAAGGGCGCCATGCTCACGCATCGGAACATTACCTTCAATGCGCTGGCGTCGGGACAATTTCTCGAGATCGAGGAGGGCGGCGTGATGCTTTCGTACTTGCCACTCTCTCACATCTTCGAACGCATGGTGTTGTACTTGTGTTTGTATTTCGGCGTGCAGATCAATTTCGCGGGTGGGATCGAGACGGTTGCAGGGGACATGAAAGACGTTCAGCCCACGCTGATGTCCACTGTGCCCCGGCTGTTGGAGAAGGTCTACGCTCGGATGCAGAAGTCCGCCAGCGAGGGATCGACTCTCCAGAAGCGTATTTTCGAGTGGGCGCTGGACGTGGCGCGAAAGTCGTCAAAGTGGCTGACCGAGAAAGGCGAGATTCCTCCGGTTCTTGCGTTCCAAAGAGAGATCGCCGACAGACTGGTGTTTCACAAGTTGCGGGAGGCGGTGGGCGGACATATACGAAGAATCGTATCCGGGGGAGCCGCGCTGCCTTCGGAAATCGCGAGTGTTTTCATTGGAGCCGGTATTCCGGTGCTCCAGGGCTACGGGCTCACCGAAACGGCGCCGGTGATTGCGGTCAATACGCTCGATGCTAATCGCATAGGAGCGGTCGGTCGCCCTCTGTCCGGACTCGACGTGAAGATAGCGGAGGACGGAGAGATACTGACTCGCGGACCGCACGTGTTCGAGGGTTACTTCAAGAAACCGGACGAAACCGCGTGCTCATTTACTCAGGATTCCGATGGCCATTGCTGGTTCAAGACGGGTGACGTCGGCTATCAGGATGAAGACGGATTCCTTTACATCACCGATCGAAAGAAGGATCTGATCAAGACCTCCGCCGGCAAGTACGTCGCTCCGCAGATGATTGAACGCTTGATTTCAGGAAGCGAGTACGTCGAGCAGGCTGTTGTCGTGGGCGACAAGCGAAAGTACGTATCTGTGTTGATCGTACCTGACTTTGAGAGGCTCCGCTCGTGGGCGACTACAGCAGGCATTTCAGCCGCGAGCAAGTCTGCCTTGATTGAAACGGCAGGCACGTTAGACTTGTTCAAGCAGGAAGTTTCGAGATTCACCAGCGAGCTGGCCGACTACGAAAAGGTCAAACGCATCGCGTTGCTCGCGGACGAATTCACGATTGAAGGCGGTGAGTTGACACCTACGCTCAAAGTAAAACGCAGGGTTATCGAAGATAAATACCGGTCGTTGATAAACTCCCTTTACGGAGAGGCCGAAAGCTGATTCCGTGAGTAGAGGACTCAGAACTCGGTAGTGGTTTTCAAATGACGCTTCATATAAAAGGTCACATTCTCGACGAGAAGTATCGAATCGAACGCCAGTTGGGCAAGGGCGGCATGGGCGCGGTGTATCTTGCTACACATATCGGAACGGATCGGCCGGTTGCGTTAAAGGTTATTGCCCCGCAGTTCATGATGAACGATGAGTTTGTCGAGCGGTTCAGGCGAGAGGCCAAAGCGGCCGGCCGCCTTCACCATCCGAACGTCGTGAACGTGACGGATTTCGGTTTCGCGGCGGTTGACGGTCGCAAAGTGGCTTACCTCGTGATGGAGTACCTTGACGGCTGCACGCTCGCCGACATTCTGGAAGAGGAGACATCGCTGCCCATAGGGTGGACAGTCGATATCATCGAGCAGACTTGTTACGCGCTGGACGAGGCTCATCGACACGGCGTCGTTCATCGAGATTTGAAGCCGGACAATTTGTGGCTCGAGCCAAATAGAAGAGGTGGCTACCGCGTCAAAGTCCTCGACTTCGGTTTGGCAAAGCTGGATGCGCCTTTGGTCGCCGAGGGCGACGAAACCTCAACCTCGCGGCGCGACTCGGACGCCGTGGGCTCCGGACAGAAATCGGTAACGACCGGCACGATGACCGGCCCGAGTCCAACGAACCGTCAAGACAAATCGCCGGCAGAGCAGTCCAAAGAGGATGATGCCGCCACTAGAATTCTTGCTCCGGAGGCAGACAAGCGCGAGACGCGAGTCGTACCGGCCGGGCGAGACGCGAAGACTGCGGCTGCGGCCGCGCTGGCGCCCACCGACTCCGCCGGTGAGCCAAGCGATTCAACATCGTTGGCCGAGGACCGGACTCGCATAATTCAGCGAGAAACCGTCCGCGACAGCGGCTCCGGCTCCTCCAGCGATTCCACCGATGGATTGACAAGGGTCGGGTCGGTCCTGGGCACGCCGGTGTACATGTCGCCGGAGCAGTGTCAGGCGATGCCTCTGGATGCTCGATCGGATATCTACAGCCTGGCGGTCATCACCTATCAGATGCTTGCCGGAGAGCCTCCGTTTCGAGGCACGATGGCTGAGCTGATGAAGCAGCACATCGAAGTGCCTCCGCCGCCTCTTGCCAGAAAGCGAAAAAAGATCCCACGGAGAATGGCGGGCCTGGTTATGCTCGGGCTCGCGAAGAATCCCTACGATCGACCAGCGAGCGCGGCGGGATTCGCAAGTGCGCTCAGGGCATACTCGGAGGGAAGCGGCACGCTGCTTCGCCGCGCGTTGTCGATGTACAGCGAGTACTTTCCTAAATTCGTTCGACTGTCGATTGTCGTCTATTCTGCGAGCGCGCTGGTCTCGCTAATCCAGTTTTTTCTCGCACGCAATCTCTTTGGCAGCGCGGACAGCGTCAGAGGACAAATCTGGAGAGCAATATTCGGTCTGAGCAACTTTCTGTTGAACTTTGTTGCATCGAGCATCGTGGTTGCGGTCACTATTCGGCTGGTCACCCAGTTGAACCTGGCGCCACTCAAGCCGTTGAGAGTACGCTCCGCATTTCGATCGGTCAAACCGAGGCTTTGGCCTCTGCTGAAGATCACGATGTTGATCGGATGTCTCTCGATTCTCCTGTTAGGTCCGGGCATCGTGCCGGGTGCGATCTTCTACATCAACTCCGCTCTGACCGCCCCAGTTGTGATCATGGAGAAACTTCAGGGCTTTGCCGCGAGGAGGCGCTCGAAGCTCCTTGTTCGGCGAGTGCGCAAAACGGTAATCGCGACAATCATCATTCAATACCTAATACCGGCAATGTTCAGTCTGGTATTCGTTTTGGCAGTCAGGAACTTTCTGAAGCACGTCGATGAGTCCAGCAAGGAGCGCCTGCTGATCGCGATGGGCCCGATAATCTCGGTGGCGTTGAACGTATTTCTTGCGCCGCTCATCGCCGTGCTGAGCGCGTTGCTTTACCTGAAGGCCCGGCAGGCGGGCGGAGAAACCCTTCGCGAAGCGCTTGGAGAATTTGAAGAAGAAGACATTCCAAAGACTCGATGGCAAAGGCGAATGCGAGAGAGATTGACACTGCCCACTCAAACAGGTCGCTGAGGAACAGGTATATTGGAGCCTGCCACTCAAACTCCTCCAACAGTCGAGAATCCGGGACTCGCACGAAGACTTGGACTATTTGACGCGACGATGCTCGTGATGGGCGGCATCATCGGTTCAGGCATTTTCGTGAACCCGTCAGTTGTCGCTAAGGTGGTAAAGACTCCTGGGGCGATACTGGGCGCCTGGGCGGTGGGCGGGCTGATCGCCTTGGCGGGCAGCTTCATCTATGCGGAGCTGGCGGCGTTGAGGCCGCACGTAGGCGGACAATACGCGTACATTCGCGAGGCATTTCATCCAGGAATCGCATTCGTCTACGGGTGGACACTTCTGCTGGTGTCGCAGACGGGCGGAATGGCCGCAGTAGCCATAACCTTCGGCCGGTACCTGATCGAACTGACGCGTCTCCCCGTGAGCGACTGGGTCGTGGCGGTCATCACGCTTGCGGTACTCACGCTGATCAACTGTTTCGGCGTCCGCGCGGGCAGCACCGTTCAGAGCGTTCTGATGGTGTTGAAGATCCTCGCTATTCTCATGTTGATCGTCGTCGGGCTGACAGTCGGAGAGGCCGCTCCAGTCGCGAACCTCAGTCAGGCGTCTGCTCAGTCCGGATTTGCATCTCAAGTATCTGGGTTTGGCGCGGCGCTGGTGCCGGTGCTGTTCGCCTACGGCGGTTGGCAGACCGCGACGTTCGTTGCAGGAGAAATCCGGGAACCGAGAAAGAATCTACCGCGCGGACTTCTGTTGGGTGTCGCAGGTGTAATCGTGCTGTACATCTCGGTGAGTTTCGTTTGTCTCAGCCGGCTCGGGGTCGAAGGTCTTGCCGCGACGGATACTCCGGCTTCAGCGGTGATGAGACTCGCGCTCGGGGAACGCGGAGCGCGTCTGATCGCAGTGGGAATAGCAATCTCGACTGTGGGCTTTCTGAGTCAGAGCATCCTGACCGCTCCGCGAGTGTACTTTGCGATGGCCGACGACCGGCTGTTTTTCAAGAGCGTGGCCCGGCTTCATCCGGTGACTCGAGTGCCGGTAGTCGCGATAGTCCTTCAGGGTGTGTTTGCTATTGTGATTGCCACGCTCTCCGGCCGCTACGAAGGGATTCTCAACTATGTCGTCTCAGTGGACTCGATCTTCTTTGCGATGACCGGCGCGGCGTTGTTGGTGCTGAGACGTGTAAAGATGCGGGGCGAGGAAAACGATTGCTCGAGCGAAACCGGTTTCGATTTCAAGGTCCCCGCGGTGTTCATAGTATCGTTTGTGTTGATTGAGTGTTTTGTCGGGCTCAACACGATTTACAAGTACCCGCAAAACAGTGCAATCAGCGTGGCAATAATGCTCGCGGGTATCCCGGTTTATTTGTTCTGGAGGCACAGGGGCAAACGAGGATGACGCTGAGAAGTTCCGAGTACATGGTGTGGGCCAAGACTTGCTCGCAGTCTCGATTCAATCTCGCGACGAGCGGCCTGATGAATTTCCCGCTCAAAGAGCTGGGCGTTGAAATTGGTGATCTTGAAATCAGCGGGCCAAGTTTGTATGGGTATGAACCTCTCCAGCAAGCGCTCGCCGATAAATACGGAGTCAAGCCTTCGAATATTTTCGCCGCGACGGGCACGTCCATGGCAAATCATCTTGCGATGGCTGCGATCCTCGAAAGAGGTGATGAGGTCGTTATCGAACACCCGGCGTATGAGCCGATCATCGCGCTTGCGGATTATCTCGGCGCCAAAGTGAAGCGGTTTCATCGATCGTTCGATCGCGGATTTGAAGTCGAAGTGGGGGAGGTCGAGCGTTCCATGTCTCGCCGCACCCGCCTGATAGTTCTTACAAATCTTCACAACCCGACCAGCGTTCTGACAGACGCAAAGAGGCTTGCGGAAATTGGAGAGCTGGCCCGCAGCTTAGGTGCTCGAGTGCTGGTTGATGAAGTGTATTTGGACGTGACATTCGCCCAGAAGCCGAACACGGCGTTCAGGCTCGGCGATCATTTTGTAGTCACAACTAGTCTCACGAAAGCATTTGGCCTTTCCGGTCTCCGATGTGGCGCGGTGATTGCTGATGAGAGACTGGTTGAGCAGATGTGGCAGTTGAATGATTTGTTTGGGGTCATACCAGCGCACACGGCCGAGCGGCTGAGTGTGCTGGCGCTCGAACGCATGGATCGAGTGGCGAAGCGGGCGAAGGAGATTCTGGATGGTAATCGGACACTTGTGAATCAGTTTCTAGATTCTCGAGACGATTTGGAATGTGTCAGATCTCCGTTTGGAACGGTGTTATTCCCCCGCCTGAGGAGTGCAAACGCCGATGAGCTTTGCAGGATCCTGCGTGAGAGGCACGAGACTACGGTGGTGCCGGGCAGGTTTTTTGGAATGCCGGAACACTTTCGAGTAGGGCTAGGAGGAGATGCGGCGACGTTAGCAGGCGGGCTCGAACGGCTTGGCAACGCGCTTGATGAGTTGAGAGAGGAGCAAAAAAAAAGCGTTGAAGTCTGAGACGTTTCACTTTAAAAGAAATGTCACAGCGCAAGTGACAGTCGCTGGGGCCTCAAAGGAAGAATCATTTTGAGATTACGACAGGAATTCGACAGCCTGGAGAAATATAGGATGATCAAAAACAAACTAGTACGTTTTTTGTCCCTGCTTATTGTTATTGGCATGTTGGTGATAAGTGCCTCGACGGCGGAGGGAATGATTCATCATCACCACAGGAGGCACAATCCTGAGGCTGGCAAAGGCAAGGCTGCCAAGCGCATCGGCATAGGCGCAGCGATTGGAGCGGGCGCCGGAGGATTGATTGGTGGACGGAAGGGGGCGTTGATCGGAGCCGGCGCCGGCGCGGGTGGCGGAGCGCTCTATCACATTCACAAGAAGCGCAGTTGGCGACGCCACCACAGATACTAAGAAAAGTCTAAGGGTTTAGGGTTCGTTTGTTGATGGACTCGAGTTAAAAAAGGACCAAAAAACTACGAGCGGTGGAGGACTCGGTTCAAGGCAAACTCTTTATCAAACGAACCCGAAACCCTAAACTCGAAACGCTAAACCGGAGCGCCGAATCATTTCGATTGATACGCTACCGTTACCACGGTCTGGTTATTATCGCCGGGCACTGCGGTAATGCTCACTGTTCGACGCTTGTCCTCCTCTTCCGCAATCACCGTAGTCAATGAGACGACACCCGCCGCGGTAATGGAATTCACCTTCGGCTTAAAACCCGCTTGCCTCAACGCGGAATCGTAGAACTTTGACACTTGTTCAGGGCTGTCGCCGGTAACGAAGGTGAAGCTTCCGCCGGTGCCCTCCGCGTTCTGCGCAGAGAAGTTTCCCTGGACCGTTGCACCGGGGTACGCGGGAACCCAGCTCGGGGTCTGAGCAGACGAACCTGCGCCGATCTGGGCGGTACCCTCTTTCGTCTTTACGCTGACCACGCCGCCACTCTCGTTGTTCGGTTTCGCTTCCAGCGTGACTTCCTCGCCGTTCTCTCCTCGAAACGAGATCTTTCCGTCCTGCGCCTGCCGCACGTTGACCGTGACCAACTTGCCAGTCTTTTTGTCGCGTACAGTGATCTGGTCGCGGCCTTCGTCGATTGAGACATACTCGATGTCCGGGTTTGATGCTACGACAAGCTTCGCAGCCGCAAGCGCGGGCTTCCTCTGCCATAGATCAGGGTCAATACCAACCTCTTTCGCTTTATTCCAGACGAACCACATCCCGAGCACAACCACGATAGTGCCGATGATGATGATGCTCCCGCAGCCAATCAGAATCCATTTCAATGCTCCGGATTTCGGCGGCGGCGGTGGCGCGCCCCACTGTTGTTGCGGAGGAAATCCGCCGGGAGGCTGTCCAGTCGGTCCACCCATCGGTGTGGTCGGAGGTGTAGGAGGATAGTTCGACATTTCTTTTGGTCCTTTCTGATGAACAAATTCGATTATTCCGATTTCAACGGGCGGCCCATCAACTCGTTTGCTGCATCGAGGGCGGTCTTGTCCTCATAGAGAAGGGCATAGATGCTTTCGGTAATGGGCATCTCGACACCCATGCGTCTGCCCAGCTCTCGAACTGCGCGCGTAGTCTTCACGCCTTCTGCAACCTCTCTCATCTGGCCGATAATATCTGAGAGCTTACGGCCCTTTCCAAGCTCGATTCCGACGTGGCGATTTCGCGAAAGGTCTCCGGTGCAGGTCAGCACCAGGTCGCCGAGTCCCGCAAGCCCGGCCATCGTCTCGGCTCTGGCGCCGCAGGCAACCGCCAGGCGCGTGATCTCCGCGAGCCCTCGAGTAACCAGCGCTGCCACCGCGTTCGTTCCAAGGCCGAGCCCTCTGACGACTCCCGCGCCGATCGCTACCACGTTTTTCACCGCGCCGCCAAGTTCGACGCCGATGACGTCTTCGTTCGTATAGATCCTGAACGTGGCGGAGCTGAGCGCGTGTTGCACAGCCAAGCCTGCGGCAGTATCCTGGCTCGCGGCTACGATGGCGGTTGGATCTCCCCTCGCGACCTCACGCGCAAAGCTGGGACCGGACAGCGCAACAAACCGCGGCTCAAAGGCCAGAACGTCCCCAACCACCTCGCTCATTCGCATGAGCGTTTCGTTTTCAACTCCCTTTGTAGCGCTGACGAGTATCGTTTCGGCTCG
This sequence comes from Blastocatellia bacterium, assembly GCA_035315885.1. Lineage (GTDB taxonomy): Bacteria > Acidobacteriota > Blastocatellia > UBA7656 > UBA7656 > DATFXM01. The sequence goes on along the minus strand of DATFXM010000007.1, from coordinate 30,386 downwards.
AATTGCGGGTCTGAAGCGTCCGATGACTTCTCTGACGGCGTGAGAGGGCACTACCACTAACACGAAGAACGCCTCATCCAGGGCTTCATCAAACGAGGTAGTCGAGTGAATGTTTGCCGGCAGCTCGAACTCGGAAAGGTACAAAGGATTGCGATGTTCCAGCTCTATGCTTTTCGCTACCTCGGGTTCGCGTGCCCAGATCCTGACTTCGCGGTTGCCTCGCGCAGCGGCCATCGCAAGTGCGGTTCCCCAGCTCCCTGCGCCGATCACCGATATTGGTTTGCTTCGGGTCATCCTGTGAGAGCCGGGCTTCAGCCGCCTCCGCCGGGCGCCGATGCGCGAGGTGCGACGCGCTCGCCAAACTTGCTTTCGGTACCGCGAAAGAGGCGAACGATGTTTTCGCGATGTTTCGCGACTATCAATCCACAGCCCGCGACAGCTACGACGAGCATTGCGGACAGGTGTTCGCTCGGCCAGAGCCAGCCGTAATACAGCAGCGTCCAGAGCGGAACGGCGGATGTGGCTACGATCGATCCAAGCGACATATAGCGCGTTCGCCAGACTATGATCGTGAACAGGACCAGGGTGGTCAGAACCGCGTATGGTGCGATAACCAGAAAGACACCGACGCCGGTTGCAACGCCTTTTCCACCCTTGAATCCGAGATAAACTGGAAATATATGGCCGGCGATGGCTGCGATGGCCGCGGCTCCGATCCAGACGAAGTTGTCTTCGGCTACCGCGCGCATCAGTAGAACCGCCGCCGATCCTTTCAGGACATCCAGGATGTAAGTAAGAATGCCGGCTTTGAGTCCAGCTCGACGCGTCACGTTTGTAGCGCCGGTGGCGCCGGACCCGATCTTCCGAACGTCTTCGCCTTCTGTGAAGATGTACTTCACAAGCAAATAACCGAAGGGAATTGAACCCAGCAGGTACGCTAAGATCAGGCAAACGGTCTTGAGGGCGAGGGCGCTCATTGCAGCGCCGAGAATATATCAAAGGCGGACTCCGGCCGGAAGGCAGTTCGCGCGCCGTTTCATACGACGGGATCCGACGATGTTGCCGGCAATCCGTTTCGATCGGCTGCGCGAATCAGGTTGGTCTGGTCCGCAAAAAAGCTCCGAATTCCGCTGACGCCATACTTCAGGGGTACGGCGGTTATTTCGAACCCGTCAGAGGTGACTCGAATTTCGAACTTGTAGTTCGCGAGCTTGCCTTCTGACGGATCTGAAGCGTAGCCCCTGCGCTCCAGCTCGTCGAGGGTTGCGTATTGCGTGGTTTCGGCCATGCAAGCTGCCTCCGCGGCTAGAAGCATCCGCATTCTGGATTGGGCGGCAGTTTCGTTAGCCTGGGCCACCATCGGCGCCGGCTTTGGGTCGCTCGATTTCGTTGCCTGAGGGTTGCTCGATTGCGTTGCCTGGGTTGAAGAGATCACAGCGCAGGCGGTTGAGAACTGTGCACCGGCAAGCATGATCAGCAGGAATTTGGACAGCTTCATTTTGGTTTCTCCGGATACGAACAAATCTCCCGCTATGTTATTTCCGTGTGCGATACCGATCAAGAGTTAACTTGGGCTACGGTACTAGTTGCCGCTGATGCCAACCCTGGGCTGAACGACGCATTCGCATCGGGGTTTGGGTGGATTATCGGCGATTCGCGATTTACGATTCACGATAATAGCTTTACGATTTCATCATTCAGCAGGAGGCGCTGTTATGAAAGTCGTCGTTTCAGGTGCGACCGGGCTTATAGGACGAGTTCTTGTGGAGCAGTTGACCGCTGACGGACATACAATAATCGCGTTGTCCCGTTCGCCGGAACGAGCAGACCTCGCCGGGATCGATGTCCGCTCGTGGGATCCCCTCGCTGGCCCTCCGAGCCTCGACGCTTTAGAGGGTGCAGACGCGGTTGTCCACCTAGCCGGGGAACCGATTGTTGCGCATCGCTGGAGCGAGTCCCAGAAGAAAGTGATCCACGACTCGCGGGTTCTCTCTACAACCAACCTTGTACGGGGCATCTCAATCGCAACATCGAAGCCCGAGGTCTTCGTCAGCGGATCAGCGGTTGGATACTACGGTGATCGCGGAGACGAGCAGCTTGAAGAGAACTCGGCCCCTGGAACGGGTTTCCTCACCGACGTCTGCAGGGATTGGGAGGCCTCCGCCGCCCGTGCGTCCGAATTTGGTGTTCGAGTAGTGATGATCAGAACTGGTGTAGTGCTCAGCAACAAAGGAGGCGCACTGCAAAAAATGCTGCCGCCTTTCAAGCTCGGAGTGGGCGGTCCGCTGGGCAGCGGACGCCAATGGTTCCCGTGGATTCACATCAGCGATATCGCAGGAATCTTCAGGCATGCAATTCGGACCCGCCAGCTCAAAGGACCCGTAAACGGTGTAGGCCCCGAGCCGGTGACCAACGCGGAGTTCACCCGGGAGCTTGCCCGCAGGTTGCGAAAGCCCGCATTTCTCGCCGTTCCCGAATTCGCGTTGCGAGCGTTGATGGGAGAGATGGCCGATGTCCTTTTCTACAGTCAGCGAGTCTTGCCTGCGGCGGCGCTTTCAACAGGTTATGAGTTTTATTATCCGATCCTATCCAAGGCTCTCGAGAATCTGCTTTGAACAGCGCTGTCCTGGTTTGACGTTGACTAAATTGGAGCGGTCCCCGCTATTAGCCGTCAACCGAACGCTCTCCGAATAAACTATTGTCTGAGCTGGGGCTCAGGAATATCATACGGGCCGTGTCCTGATCACGTGGACAACGAGGGCCGTCCGCTCAGATCACCGGAAAACGGCTTCAGATCCCGGCCGAAGGCCTGAACCTGCCCCTCCAGAATTCTTACTTGCAAGTTGTTTAGCTTCGTTTTTCGATGCCCGTTGACGGGGCAAAGTACCCAGGCAACAGGCAGCCGCAAACGCATTATGAGGGTTGCGATCATGAAGAATCTTGTGAGAGCACTGACCATTTCTTCTATTTTGTTGGTGACCGCGTCGGCAGCCTCCGCGCAGGACGGTGCGACGCGAGCTGAATTTGATTGCCTCATGTTGGCGAACAGTTCCTCTGTAGCAGTACCCGGCGAGCCCTCGCGTTTCCCCGCTTATCATCACGTCTGGATGACCGGTATGCAGTACGGCACCTTCAAGTCACACGGTCTGAGCCTCACTTACGAAACGCAGGGCGAAGGCTCGGAGGTGATTCTGGTAGTCCACGGCGGCCCAGGAATGCCGCACGACTTCTATCACCCGATGCTTTCGAACCTGAGCCGCTATGCCAAGCTGGTGTACTTTGACCGCCGCGCTGACATGCTTGCGGCGGGCAGGTCTCACGAACCGGCTTCCATAGAAGAGATGGCCGAAGATATCGATGCGCTCAGGCAGACTCTCAACCTGAACCGGGTCAGCTTGCTGGGACAAGGTTTTGGCGGAGCCATCGCGCTTGAATACGCGCTGAAGTATCCAGCCAACGTTAAGCGGTTGATACTCGTCAGCGCGAGCGCAGTCGTCGAGGACCCGAGGGAATCGGAGAAGCGGATAGTCAAGACGCTCTCGCCGGCGGAGCTTGCCGTCTACCGATCCGGGGAGGGCGGCACCGGCGCCGCGCAACCTTGCGACAGGGTCAGGAAGCGCTATTCGGTGTTGTATCCGCACTATTTTTATCGGATGGTTCCCTACGAATTCAATCGAGGAGCGTACACCGCGTACTTCGATTCTCTGGCGAAGAAGCTGGCGCTGTCTACGAATTCGAGAGCCTTGGACCTTCGGTCACAGCTCGGCGATGTGACGGTTCCGACAATCGTCTTTGCCGGACGACACGATCTGGTGACGACCATGGAGCAGGCTCGCGACCTTGCCAACGGGTTACCGAAGTCGAAACTCGTCGTGATGGAGCAGAGCGCACATTTTCCAATCTTCGAACAGAACTATCTATTCACTCAATGGGTGCGCCAGTTCATGGCTCGGACCAGCGGAGTCGAGGACGACGGAATGAGCACGCGACCGTTATCAAGGTCCTCTTCGGCAGGGAAGTAAGGCTGGCGGCGTTTAGGGTTTAGGGTTTCGAGTTAAAGGTTTACGGTCGTGTCGACCAACTCCCAGTCACCGCAGTATTGGCTACCGAACCCGAAACCCTAAACCCGAAACCCGAAACCCTAAACCCTAAACCCGAAACCGCGGCGGACCAGAAACACCAAACCCTGATACAATCACACCGGCATGACTCAAGAGCTGGTCGTTCTGGTCACTACACCCGGTAATGAGCTCGCTGAGCGGATCGCAGACGCTCTTGTCCAGGAGCGCCTGGCGGCGTGCGTCAACATCGTCGGCCAAATCAAATCAATCTATCGATGGGAAGGCGAGATAACTCGCGACTCAGAATCCCTGATGCTGATCAAGACGACGGGGGCCAGGTACTCAGAGCTCGAAAGTCGAATCAGGGAGCTGCACACTTACTCAAACCCAGAAATAATCGCGTTGCGAATCGAGCAGGGCGCGACTGCGTATTTGAATTGGGTCGTTGACTCCACCCAATAGCCGGCTTATGGAAGTCAATGTAGTGCGGTGAAGGTCCGTAGGTACTCGGGCTGGGTTTTTGATCCGTGCGCGATCGAGAGGGCAACGCCAGCTTGATGCGTCGCCCTCCCGTAGTCCGCACGCTTAGCGGCGTCGACCGCTTTTCTTCCCCGACTTCTTGCCGCGGCTGGGGCTCTTCTTCGACTTGCCACCCGACTTCTTCGCGGCCTTCTTGGCTGGAGCCTTTTTGGCTGCGGACTTCTTTCCTGACTTCCTGGCCGCAGACTTTTTCCCAGACTTCTTCGCAGCCTTTTTTGCAGCCTTCTTTGCTGCCTTGGCAGCCTTCTTGCCGGCCTTCTTCGCGGCTTTGGCCGCGGCCTTCTTAGCGCCGCCCTTCTTTACAGCAGATTTCTTGGCGACCTTCTTTGCGACCTTCTTTGCGCTTTTCTTCGGCCGTGGGCGAGCTTTAGCGCGAGGCTCGGGCTTTGCCGGTTCTGGCTCGCCAGGAGGCGGCTCTTCAGCAGCTACAATATCAGAGCTCCGGGGCGTAGGGGTTTCTGAAGAAGTCGGCGCCTCCACCGGTTCCCACTCCGAAGTCTCGTTTGACTCGGCGCCAGATTCTTCCCCGTCGTGTTCGAACCTGCTTTCGTCGTCCATTCGGATTCCTCCTTGAGTGTTGGAACTGATCAATGTTTGAAATGCCGCATCCCGGTAAAGACCATCGCGATATTTTGCTCGTTAGCCGCGGCGATCACCTCGTCGTCTCGCACCGATCCCCCCGGCTGAATTACGGCTGTGATCCCTGCCTTCGCCGCTTCATCAAGACCGTCCCTGAACGGAAAGAATGCGTCCGATGCAAGTACGCAGCCTTCAAGCGGGAGCTGGGCCTTCATCACCGCGAGCTTAACCGAATCGACGCGGCTCATCTGGCCGGCTCCAACCGCCGCGAGTTGGTCCGCGCGAGAGAATACAATTGCGTTTGACTTAACGTGCTTACAGACGATCCACGCGAAGCGCAGCGCCTTCATCTCGTCGCCCGACGGTTCGCGCGATGTCACGACCCGGAGCGCCGCCGAATCCAGAGAGCCGCGATCGATGTCCTGAATCAGCAGCCCGTTGTCGCTAATGACCCGCATATCAAATTGCGCTCCAGCCGAATCCGGCCGAACCCGCATCACGCGCAGATTCTTCTTCGTCTGCAGCACCGCCAGAGCACCAGCGTCGTAATCAGGCGCGATTATCGCTTCAAAGAACGTCTCTGCTATCGCCCTCGCCGCAGCAGCGGTGACAGGGCGGTTGAAACCGATGATCCCGCCGAAGGCCGACACCGGATCGGTCTGCTTTGCCCGCTCGAATGCATCGTGCGTATCGTGTCCAACGGCGGCCCCGCACGGATTTGTATGCTTGATGATGGCACACGCGCATTCAGAGATTTCGGAAACCACCGACCACGCAGCTTCAAGATCGATAAGGTTGTTGAAAGATAGCTCTTTCCCCTGAATCTTCTCCGCTCCGGCAACTCCGCCACCGAGGTCGTCACCTGCTGCGTAGAGCGCGGCGCGCTGATGAGGGTTCTCGCCATACCGGAGGTCCATCTCTTTTCGCGCAAACAACGCGAACTGTTGCGGCAGTCCCTCGCTGCCTCGAATGAAAAGCGATCCCGAAGCCTCATTCAGCGAAACAGCGTCGTTCAGAAACTCCGATATCGCCGCGTCATACTTCGCCGTTTTGGCAAAGGCCTCTCTGGCCAGACCAAACCGAGTTGCAAGCGAAAGGCCGCCTTCCGACGAATCCATCTCTTGGGCAACTGCCGCGTACTGATCGGGGTCGGTCACGACCGCTACATCATGAAAATTCTTTGCCGCGGAACGAATCATTGACGGACCGCCAATGTCGATGTTCTCGATCGCTTCTTCGACGGTCACCGACGGCTTCCTGATCGTCTCACGAAACGGATACAAATTGACGACCACAAGATCGATGTACTGAATCTTGTTCGTTTCGACCTGACTGGCGTGCTCCGGGTTATCCCGTATGGCAAGCAGCCCGCCGTGCACTTTCGGATGGAGCGTCTTTACCCGGCCACCCAGGATCTCAGGAAAACCCGTCAACTCCGAGACGTCTCGAACCTGGAGCCCTGCAGCTCTTAACGCGCTTGCGGTCCCGCCCGTGGATACGATCTCCACCGAATGCCCGGCCAACCGCTTGGCGAAATCTACAAGCCCGGTCTTATCCGAAACGCTTATAAGCGCACGCCCGATTTTCTTCGAACTCACGTCCTCTCCGTGCGAGACTTACGAGAAACCCCCAGCCTCGTTCCCCCGTGCCTCGTCCCCCGTGCCTCGTCCCCCCGTGCCTGCTTCCGATGATAGCTTGCCTGCGCGCGCCGGTAATGCGGTGCGACCGTATGAAACCCAAATAAACTAGGCCGAAATTCGCTCTGGGGTGCCGCAAGAACAGCGCGGGCCGTTTAATGAGCGAGCTACACTATCACAAGCGGAAAGCCTCAACAAGAATTTCTATTGCGGAAGGCCGCCCGCAACCAGAAAAACTCTGAGCGTGATCGAACTTCCCGTTTTCCCAGCCGTCTCGAGCGTCCAGGTGACCTCGTGCCAACCTTTCGCCACATGCGCCTTCGGCGTCAAAACGCTCTGGAGGGGATAGCTGGATCGCGCTGGAACGGTGAAAGACGAGAATCTCGCCCGCTCGCTCCAGCCGTCGCCGTGGCTTGTTATGAGCTTCAGCTCCACCGTCTGGTCGCTGTCGTTGCGGATCACCAGCGGTACGGTCAAGGACTGGCTGACTCCTACGCTGATTTCCGGCGTAAGCAGCGTGGCAAGGTGGTCGACGTCGTGCGCCTTCCAAAAGCCGCGGTAGAAAGACCACGGCCCGCCGAGCTCCAGCGTCAGCCCGGAGCGGCTCTCCGGCTTGTACCCTTTCACCGGAACGAAGGCGAGCGGCTCGGCGCTTATACCGTCAAAGACATCTCCTGTTGTGCTGGATTTGACCAGTGATTTGCCCAACACAAAGCGCTCGGGTTGGGTGAGCTCCTTGAAATCTCCGGAATCAATCGCGCGCTTTGCCACCGCAGCAACTTCCCCCTGGGTCCTATGGTTGGTCCACTCATCAGCCGAGAGTCGATAGTAAGGAACATTCTTCGACGGCGAGACGTCGGTTGTCGCGTACATCGGCCCCTTTGCATCCATGAACTCAAAGTGTGAAGCATCGGAAAAGAAGTAGATCTTCTTCGGTTGCCATGGGCGGAGACCCTCGGTGAGGTTGTTTATGCTCGTCCGATCGCGCGGCGGAGAAACCTGCGAGGGAAAAGCTACTGGACTCCCCGCGAGATCAAACGCCTCGGTCGCGATAACGCCCGCCGCCTGATGATCGCCGTGATTCTCACCCGCCACACAAACCGGCAGCCATGTAAGGATGACCTCGGGTCTCGTGAGCCTCACCAGGCGTACCAACTGCTCGAGGGCCGCGCCGTGCCGCCAAGTCTCGAGCGATCTTAGAACATCCTGTCCCGCGGTGTCGGGCGCACCCAGAAACCAGACGCTCAGAACCCCAAAGGATGCGAGCGCGCGTCGCGCTTCAATCTCGCGTATCGCACCGAGAGCTGCCGCCTGTTCGTAGCCTGCCGAGTTGCCGCCGGCATCACCCCTGGTGGCGAAGACTACGGCCACTCTTCGCTGCTGGTCGAAAATGATGCGGGCCAGATAGCCCGAGATGGCGGTCTCGTCGTCCGGATGTGCGACTACCAGGAGGACGTCGGTCTTGAAGCGTTCATCGGGCGCGAGCACAGAAGGCGCCTGCTGAGCTGTCGTTGCTTGTGCTGCGAAGACCAATGCGAGTATGAGCAGTGCGATTGCTCGACCTTGACCGAACGGCAGCAACTTTTTCTCGCAACGCGCCTTGCCCGCCAGTCCGGAATGTTCGCCGGTTCGTGCGGCATTGTGGCTTTGAGTTAGAGAGCAATCGTCAATCAAAACCGAGCCCTGAACTCTCACGCGGCATGTTGTTCGTAGGCCTTGGTGTCGAGGATCTTTCTTATTTCGCGGACGGTGAGGTCGAGTTCTTCATCCTTCGAATAGAAGTGAGGCGCGACTCGAATACCTGCGCCGGGACGGTAGTCTACGAGAAAATCGCGACGCAACAGTTCGGTAGTGACTTCCTTGCCGTGCGGTACGTCGATCACTACGGTTCCACCGCGGCTGCTCGTATCTTTCGGGCAGTTCACTTTGAATCCGGCATCTTCGGATATTTGAACGAGCCTCGTAGTCTGCCGGACGGACTTCTCACGAATCTTGTCCACTCCGACTTCGTTGATGATCTCATACCCCGACATTGCCGCGTACATACCCGGAATGTTCGGCGAGCCGTTCAAGAACCTGTAGATATTGTCGGCGTACCTGATCGGCGTTGCTTCAAACGCAAATGGGTCCTGATGGGCCATCCATCCAGTGAGCTGGGGTTTGAGCTTGTCCCAGAGCTCGCGGCGAACATAAAGATAGCCGGCGCCCGGCCCACCACACAGCCACTTGACTGATCCCCCGGTAGCGAAGTCGAGGCCGATGTCACGGACGTTGAGAGGTACCGTTCCTGCCGATTGATAGATATCCGCAACGATCAGCGCCCCGACTTGCCGGCAACGTTCGGCAATTGCTTTGATGTCCTGGATGAACGAGCTCTTGAAGATTACGTGGGAGACCGACACCAGCAACGTTTCCTCGTCGATGGCTTGCAGCATTCGCTCCAGGGGCACGGTTATCTGGTCGTCGGAGGCTACGGTGACAACACGCGCGCCGTTTCTCAGAGCGTGATAGATGTACAAATTTGAGGGAAAGTTCAGCGATTCGGTGACGATCTTGTTGCGCTTCTGAGTGAAGTCGAGGCAGCCGGTGATGATGGATTGGCAGATGGAGACATTCGGGTGCATGACGACTTCGCCGTCTCCGGCGCCGATGATTTTCCCGATCAGGTCTCCGACAGACGTAGGCATCATCCACCAGCCTTCTTCCCAGGCGCGAATGCCGCGAGTCGCCCACATATCGGCGTACTCTTGCAACCGGTCGCGAGTTCGGTTGGGCATCGCTCCCAGCGAGTGGCTGATCATGTAGACGGTGTTATCTAGAATCGGAAACTCTTTGCGCCACTCAAGAAGTTGGTCCATGTTATTTCTCCTGTCTGATCAAATTAGGAGTTTAGGGTCTCGGGGTTCGAGTTTCAGGTTTTGAGTTTCGAATGTCGAGAGACTTTATCAGCCGAAACGATTGTGTCCAAGCAAAACCAGAAACCCTAAACCCGAAACCCTAAACTGCCTACTGCCTACTGCCTTCAAAATAACTCAGATGACTTCGAAGCTCCCAAAGTTCCGGAAAGAACTGGCGGGCAACCGTGCGTTTCAAGTATGCCGCTCCTTCGCTCCCGCCGGTGCCGGTCTTTGCACCGATCATTCGCTCGACCATCTTAATATGCCTCAACCGCCAAAGCGAGAATACCTCATCCATTTCAATCAAGCTCTCCGCCAGCAAAAACAAGTCGTAGTGCTTTTCGGATTCCTTGTAGATCCGCATCAGCTCACTGACCCGCTGCTCGCGAATGCTTTCCTCGTTTGCTCCGTCGACTTGTCCCTCCGGCAGATCAAAACCCCGGCGCCTCAGCAAGCCATAAAACGCGTCGCCAAGAGTCGGCCCTGCGAGCCTGGCTTCCAGTCTCGCCCGCTCGGCCGAGCCCTGCTGAAACACCCCAAGCATTCGCTGATCCTTTAGCCCGCAGACAAACTCGAGCTCTCGAAATTGTGACGACTGAAACCCGCTGGCGGGCATCAGATGATCTCTGAACGCCAGAAAATCCATCGGGGTCATTGTCTCCAGTATCGCAATCTGACTGACCAGCACTCGCTCAATCTCGATGCACCGCCGAATAAGACGATGGGCCGAAAGCGACTCGTCATGGTTCAAGCGGTCTATGATCGTGTCGACCTCATGAAGAAGCTGTTTGAACCACAGTTCGTAGACCTGATGAATAATTATGAAGAGCGTTTCGTCGTGCTGAGGCGGGTCCGAGTGAAGCTGTTGAAGAGAAGTTAGGTCCGCGATCTTCAAATAGCCGCCGTAAGTGAGCCTCGGCCGCTCGCCTCCTGGTAAACCAAATGACATTCCTTGCTCCCACCGCGCGCAGAACTGGCCGCAGCCAGTAAACTGGCCGTGTTTACTGTGTCCTGCCCGCTTCGCTGTTGAAATTTGCTTGCCGCTTTTCTTTGAACGCCTCGTACGCCTCGCGGAAATCCGGATTCAACATACAGATTGCCTGCGCTTGAGCTTCCGATTCGAGAGCCGCATCGAGGCTCAGGTGGAGCTCACGATTTAGCGCCGCCTTCGTCATTGACAGCGCAAATCCAGGGCCGGCTGCAAGTCGCTTCGCCCACTTCATCGTTTCGCCTTCAAGCTCGGCGTCCGGCACGACTTTGTTGTAGAGGCCGACGCTTGCCGCTTCGGCCGCCGTTATGAAATCGCCATAAAACAACATCTCGGTTGCCTTGCCGAGTCCCACCACCCGCGGCAGCAGAAAAGCCGCGCCCATGTCCGCTCCCGCAAGACCAACCTTGACAAACAAGAATCCAATTCGGGCCGATTCGCACGCAATTCGGATGTCCGACGCAAGCGCGATCACCGCGCCCGCGCCGGCAACTGTGCCGTTCAAGGAAGCGATCACCGGCTTGTCGAGACCTCGGATGCTGCGAATCAGCTCACAAGTCATTCGCGTAAACTGAAGCAGTCCGCTCATGTCCCGCTTGAATAGCTCGCCGATGATGTCTTCAACGTCCCCACCCGAGCAAAAGCCTCGACCTCGACCGGTTAAAATGACCAGTCGAATATTGTCGCGGCGCTTGAGCGCGACAAAGAGCTCGGTCAGCTCACGGTAGACTTCGAAGGTAAGCGAATTGAGACGCTCGGGTCTGTTCAGCGTAATCAACGCAATCGACTCGCGCTCTTCGTAATCAAAACTGACAGGTTTCGGTTCTTTGGTCACTTTTATTGGCCGAGTACAACCCGATCAGATGACCGCCGTAGCCTCGATTTCAACTTTGGCAAGGTCTTCCACCAGGGCGCTCACTTCGACGAGCGACATTGCGGGATAGTGTTTGCCCATAAGCTGACGGTAGGCCGTTCCGACGTCTGGAAGTCTGGAAAGGTATTCTCGCTTGTCCAAAACGAAAATCAAGAGTCGAGTTATATTCTCTGGTCCGCCGCCAGCCGTCCGGACTACGCTTAGAACGTTGCTGAGCGCCTGTGCAAACTGGTCGGCGAAGTCGTCGCTCACGATGCGGGACTCGCGGTCCCACCCGATCTGGCCGGCTACAAACAAGAGCTTACCGCCTTCGGCGAGCATCCCGTTGTTGTAGCCCTTCGGTTCTGCCAGACCCTCCGGATTGATTATGTCGATCTTCATTCTACCTCAAACTCCTTAGGCTCAGTTCGACTGATTCAGCCCACTGTACTCTCTCAATTCCCATTTCGTGCCTTCCTGTGCTTCGCGTTTCACCAAGCCGATCCCTTTTACAACATAGTCCCAGCTCACATTCTGGTTCACCTTGCGCTGAATTTTTATGGCTTTGAAGGTCCCCGCAGGAACAGTTACGTCGGCCTCGCCCTGAATTTCGAGTTTGACAATTATCGGCTCGGCGCTTGTGGAAGTTGGGTTACCTGGGCTGGCGTACGTCGGGTGAAATACGTACGTCCAGGTGAACCCTTTGGTGGATAACGCGCTGGTCTCCGGGAAGAAGATTGAGTTCTCGCGATAATTGGATTGGCTGGACGACTCGCTATTGCTGACGATGCTCTTCACCGTTTCAGTGAGCACCTTAATGCGGTCCCCATCGCATTCAAAATGACGTTCAGTGTCTTGATTGATCTGGAGCCCGCCGCTTCGATCCACGATCTGAGTCCTCTCCAGCAGGAGCTTCTTGCCGTTTTCTTCCAGTCGATCGATGACCACGGTGGCATCTGCGAGCAAACCGCTCGAATAAGTCAGCAGGTAGCGCAGCCGGCCACCGGGAACGAGTGGGAAATAGGGGTTGCAGGACTTGAATCCGGGTTCCGGACCAGTTGTCGGCGCAATCGGTTTAGGTGGTTCTACGTTGACAGTTTTTGCGTTTGCGTTCGCCGCGTTGGAATTCGCTGTGTTCGAGGGCTTACAGGCGCTAAAGGCAATCAGGGATATGAGAGCCAGGGCAAAGCTTAATCGCATCGTGTTGCGGGTTTCCTTTCGATCGATTCGCTAATTGGTGAATAGTAAATGGTGAGCAGTGAAATGGTAAAGAAGGGTTCCGAGTTTCGGCTTCGGCAGTAGGCAGTAGGCAGTAGGCAGTAGGCAGTAGGCAGTAGGCGGTAGGCGGTAGGCGGTAGGCGGTAGGCGGTAGGCGGTAGGCGGTAGGCAGTTTCGGGTTTCGGGTTCGTCAGATTGAGGGCTGGCATGGTGCATCACTGTGCAGAGGGCACTGCGTTACGCGAACCCTAAACCCTAAACTGCCTACTGCCTACTGCCTACTGCCTACTGCCTTCGTCACACCGCGCGTTTTCTGTGCACGGCCAGGCGAAGCAAGCCGTTGATGGCCTGATGAAGGAGGAAATAAACGAGAAGCGCAACCAGGTACGCGATCTTCAACTGAAAACGCCCGGCGGTGACGTCGGGCACGAGTTGTCTGAAAGGCCCAAGAAGAGGACGCGTCAGCGCATCGACAAATGCTTTGAAGCCGCTTCCGTCTCGAGCGCCCAGCAACTCCAAAAGTATCTCAAGCCCGATTAATCCGTAGATCAAGAAAAAAATGTAATCCACCACCTGTGACACTCGCGCCGCAACCCGAGCCTTTTCCAACTCGCTTTCGGTTTTTGTCAGATCGGTCAGGGCCTTTTCACGGAGTGCTTCGCCAACCTCGGTTGTAGCAGAGTCATGCTCGGGTTTCAGCCGCCGCGCTTTTTGCGCGACCTCGTCGTTCATTTCCCGCCGGATGTCCGACTTCACCGCCTCGTGCTGCGCCACGCGGTTGGACTCTTCAATCGCTAGTTTCTCGTCTTCGGTCACAGCTCAACCCCCTCAACGGATCCACGTCTTGTGCAGCTCGCGAAAAGAGCCGTAGGAGCGATCCGATGTGACCTATGCGCCGCAACTTCCCGCCCGAAGCATAAACCAATAAGGATCGCCCCTACGCTCATCGAGTAACCGCATTCCGCTTAGCGAAGAACTCATTCGCCGGAAACGCCCCTGTTTGCGCTCGCCGCACGCTGAGTTCCGCCGCGCGACTCAACCGCAAAGGCCGTTCCTAACGGCTCGCAGGGCGCCACGGATTTGCGGCGGAATGATTTAGGCGTCGCTGGTCGACGCTCGCGTACGCAGTCCATCCGGGTTCATCCGCGTTCACCTGCTAAAATGACTGTATTAATGCGAAACAGTGGGAGTACTGTTGTGGTGCAGAAGGGACTCGCGAGCGCGTTTTGGGGGTTTGTGAAGGCGCGGATTATTCAGGAAACGCTGGCGTCTCGGATTGGTCCAATCATTGCTGGCGTTGATTGACCGGATGAAGGACGCATTCTATCTACTGAGCCCGCAGCGTAGCCCAAAGCGGCTGCAGGTGTGGATGTACGGCCCGCAGGATACTTGCTGGCCATCGAGGCCGGCATTCTGATGACTAACAATTTAGATGGCTTGAGACTAGAGTCGACACTGTTTCCAAGCGGTCGAATGATCGACATGACGATCCTCAGTGTAGATTCCGATGAAGTCAGCAGGCAGGTAACTACCGAGCTTCTGCGGCGTGAGGGCTTTGGTGTCGTTGAAGCGGAAAACGGCTTGGAAGCGCTTGGGGTTGCCCGAACGGCTCAGCCTCGGCTCGTGCTGCTCAACGTGGATTTGCCGGACATCAGCGGGCAGGAAGTAGTCAGACGGCTAAAGGACGACCAGCTAACTTCGTCAATACCCATTCTTCAAACCTCCGCTACACCCGAAAGCGCGGTGGAGACGCGCTCAGATGGCTTAAGGGCTTGCGCCGATGCTTATCTGCTAAAGCCGGTCGAGCCGCAGGAACTGATAGCGACCATCAGGGCGCTGCTGAGGATGAAGGAAGCCGAGGAAGCTCATCGAGAGTCCGAAGCCAGATACCAGCTTCTGTTCGAGGGCAACTCGCTTCCGACCTGGATCTTCGACGTCGAGACGCTCAAGTTCGTGGCGGTCAACGAAGCCGCGGTTTCGCAGTACGGCTACGGCCGCGACGAGTTTCTCTCGATCTCGCTCGAGCAACTCCGTCCCGCGCTCTCGGTACCCGGAATGGAAGACTATCTCCGGCTCAATCCCAGAGGAATTCCGAATGGGGCGCAGTGGCGTCACCTGAAGAAGGACGGGACCGCTCTGGAAGTCGAAGCGGTCTGGTACGAAATAATCTATCGCGGCCGCCACTCGCTGCTGGTGATGGCAAAGGATGTCACCGAACGCAAACGCTCCGAAGCCGAGCGCGAGGAGTTGCTTCGAAAGGAAAAACAGGCGCGAAAGGAAGCGCAGGCGGCGAATCGCGCTAAGGACGAGTTCCTGGCGGTCGTGTCTCACGAACTTCGAGCGCCGCTCAACGCAATGCTGGGGTGGGCCCGGATCCTTAAGTCTACAAGCGTAGACGAAACTACGCTTCGCCACGCAATCGAAATAATCGAACGTAGCGCGCGAACTCAGTCGAAGCTCATCGAGGATCTCCTGGACACCGCAAGAATATCATCCGGCAAACTGCGAATAGACGTGCAGCCGGTGAATCTGGCGGTGGTCATTGACTCGGCGGCAGAGGTTCTCAGACCCGCAGCGGAGGCGAAGGAAATTCAGATAAACCTCTCCCTGGGAATGTTGACTGAAGTCATCACCGGTGATCCTGACAGACTACAACAGATTGTCTGGAACTTGATGTCGAATGCCATCAAGTTCACACCAAACGGTGGCCGCGTCGATGTAAAGCTGTTGAGGGCGGATCCGCACGTTCGCATTATCGTAAGCGACACTGGACGAGGTATAGAGCCCCAACAGCTTCCATACATATTCAACCGCTTTCAGCAGGCCGACGGAGCGGGCACCCGCAGAACCGGCGGGCTGGGACTTGGGCTCGCGCTGGTTCGAGACCTTGTGGAGCTGCACGGGGGCACGGTCTACGCCGAAAGCGAAGGATTGGACCGCGGTGCGACCTTCACCGTAAATCTCCCTTTGCGCGCGGTGCGCCCGGCGTTGCCGGAACCCGACTTATTCCGGTCGTTCCTGAATATCATGGACCACCCGGCGGCGCTGCGAGGCGTCAGAGTACTTGTGGTGGACGACGAGGCGGACGCTCGCGACCTGGTGACTGCGCTCCTTCAGCAGTACGGGGCTGTGGTTACCGCGGTAGACTCCGCGAGGGCGGCGATGTCCGTGCTGCACGCAGGCGAACCCGGCGACCAGCCGGACGTGCTGATTTCAGATATCAGCATGCCGGACGAGGATGGTTACCAATTGATTCGCAAGGTGAGAATGCTGCCCGAGGATCGCGGCGGACGTATCATCGCGATTGCGCTGACGGCTTATGGGCGATCTGTTGATCGGATTCGAGCATTGTCTTCGGGTTTTCAGATGCACCTGCCAAAACCGGTGGAACCTGCCGAACTGGTAACAGTCGTAGCCAGTTTGGTGGGCGGCACGTATAAAACGATGAAGGCTCCATAAATCGGCGTCGCGGCGTCGAGGTTGATTTCGAGATTTGCCGAAATCTCAGAGACCGCGGGCTGGAAACAATTCAACGTAATTTTCTTAAGGATAGAGATTGGGGGTTAAACATGGCTCATGCGAAGGTCCTGGTTGTCGATGACGACGTATCCATGCTCGAGCTCGCTGAGTTCCACTTGAAGGCGCAGGGTCATGAATCGGCGCGGGCTCAAACCGGCGCGCAGGGAATTGAACTGGCACAGCACGACCGATTCGATGTCGCTCTGCTGGATCTCCATCTGCCGGACATCGATGGAATCGAGCTGGTGAAGCGGCTCAAACAGATTTCCTCCGATACAGAAATCATAATCATTTCAGGATACGGTTCGGTTTCCAAGGTGGTAGACGCTACAAAGGCGGGAGCCTTTTACTTTGTTGAGAAGCCGGTAGAGTTTGAGGAACTTGTCGTATTGATCGATAAGGCAATCGAACATCGGCAGCAGGCGGAAGAAATCAAGCAGCTACGCGGTCGACTCACGAATCGCACTTCGTACTCGAACATAATTGGCGGCAGCAAGGCGATGCAGAACGTCTACGAGATGATCGACAGCGTTGCCGACACCGACGCGAACGTGCTGATCATCGGAGAATCCGGCACCGGCAAGGAGCTGATCGCAAACGCGATTCACTATAAGAGCCTGAGAACCAGAAAACCATTCGTGAAGATCAACTGCGCGGCGCTTCCAAAGGAGCTCATCGAGTCTGAGTTGTTCGGGCACGTTAAGGGCGCTTTCACCGGGGCAACTATGGATAAGCCCGGCTTGATCAGCAGGGCCGACGGCGGAAGTCTGCTGCTGGACGAAATCACCGAGATGCCAGTCGAGCTTCAGCCGAAGCTCCTGAGGGTTCTGCAGGAGCGCGTTTATCACCGCTTGGGCAGCGAAAAGGCTCAGGAAGCCAATTTCAGGCTTATTTGCGCAACGAACCGCCATCCCTCGGACGGAATTCGCGAAGGTTACCTGCGCGAGGATCTCTACTATCGAATCAGCACGATCGAGATAGTAGTACCGCCATTGAGAGAACGGATGGAAGATATTCACCATCTAACTGAGTATTTCCTCCAGCAGTTTGCTGAAAAATACCAGCGTCCGAAAGCCAGTTTGTCACAGCAGAGTTATCAACGTCTCTTCGAGTATTCGTGGCCCGGGAATGTCCGAGAGCTTCAGAACGTGCTCGAGCGCGCGACGTTGCTTTCGAAGGGTGAAACCATCGAAATCGAAGAGCTTCTCAGGGGTCATATCGGTGGCCGTTCCGCGATATCTGCCCCGCCAGCCGCGTCGGAGCAGCCGGCGTCGCACTCAATCGCCATTCCGCATGACTCTCGCGATGGAGGCAAGGACATGCGTCCGAACAAGGATGCTCAATTGGATCACACTGACATGAGCTTCGATGAGATCGGAAAGCTGATCATCGAGACCGTGCCTGATCCCAAGAACGGTGCCGAGCCTGTAGACGTTTTCGGTCAGATAGAGCGCGCAGTCGTCAGCGCCGCCCTTAAGCGCACGGGCGGAAACAAGCAGGCCGCCGCGAACCTTCTGGGCGTGTACCGTCCCAGACTGTACAACCTGATAAAGAAACACAAGCTGGCCCCCTCACCAGCATCGTCCCAGGCGGCAGCCCCACCCCAGGAATTAGATGGCCAGCCAGCATCGGAAATCGAACAATCGGCTGCCGACGCCCAAGAGGGCACGGAGTCGTCTGGCCTTACACATCGTGCGGCGGGCTTCTAAAAAGGCCAACAAAAGCCCGCCCCTCACTGTGAGGCGATTTCCATTAGCTCGCTCGCGCGGTCCGGTTAACATCAGCCGGACTGCTACGAGCCCTGCACTATCGACACGTCTGTAAGGAATCTTCCCATTGCCTGGATTAGATGAGAAAGACCCGGCGGTCCGTGTTTGACCGCCAGGTCTTTGAGTCCTCTGCAAGACTGCCAACTTCATTTTACACTAGGGCTCGGGCTGCGGGTTGACAGCTCGAATCACGAATCGCGTTCCGCTATACAATTCCAGATCGTCCCGGTCCTGTACAAGCACCGATCCTGCGCCGACCCCCGCACCAAGCAGCGCGCCGATGGCAGCACCCTTACCGCCGCCGGCGACCGCTCCGATTACCGCGCCAAGAGCAGCGCCAATGCCTGAACGCTTAGCCGTGCGCTCTCCCTGGCTGGTGTCTTCCTTGATCGTGCCTTCTCGGTCGAGTCGTATGTCTTCGCCGTTTGGAGTCGTCACGCTCTCAATGTAGCCATCAAAGTCATACGAACGACCATTCGGGAAGCTGATTCGATCGAAATTCAGCGTCATATTCGCGCGCCCCGCCAGACGCCCTGGACGAACAACCGCGGCAACGGTTCCCTCAATCACCGCACCGTCAAACCGCGTGGGGGACTGAATCTGCATCGTAAACCGATCGCCGGGCCTGGTTCGCAAGGACGTCAGCGAATTATTCAGCGTAGCAATAATCTCGGTGTCCGCCGGGACAAAGAACGCATTTCTGCTGTAAGACGGTGCGAGCGATGGACCCGAATAGCGGTAGTCGACGCTTTGCAGCGGTATGTTGAGCGTCGGCAGGCTGGACGTCTTCCGGTAGATGCTGGTCGCCAAAACCGGCTGGTTCAATGATTCGATGTCCAGTCTCCTCGTCACTCGAAGCGCTGAACCGTTGTACAGCGGCTGGAACGTCACGGTGAAATCGTTGCCGCGATCCCCGGTCGAGCTGACAACCAAACGATCGCCGCTCATCATCGCGTTGATCCGCACAGTATGACCGCGAGGAGTCTGCTCAAGTCGGTCCCGGCCATCGGCCTCAAACGTCACTTGCGACGCGAGAGAGGACGCGACAGTTATCGTACGGAAGTGCCGGTCAAGGGCGAGCACTTCGGGTGGCGATAGACGCCGCGTGATTATCTGCCGCAGTCGTTCCTGTTGATCGGCGGGCATTCCGAGCGTTGCGCGTCGCGCCTGTTGCCAAACGTCGTCGCTTCGCAAGGTGTCGAGCCGATACGTGCCCGTCAGCATATTCAACCGCTGGGGGCTTTCGTAGTAGTCTCTGTTCCAACGCTGTTGTGCCTGAACACCGGCGACCGGCAAAAGAACTCCGGTCACGGTCAACGACAACAGCGTTGCAAGAATAAGTTTGCTGCTTTTCCTGATTATCATTGCTTACCTCCTTCTTGAACTTCTAATCTGGAGGCCTGGCTTGAACTTAAAAAGGCTTGAGCCTAAACCAAGCTCCCGCTACCCGGCGCGACTCTGGGTCAAGCGCTCCATTTTTTGCCCCAATGCCTGAAGCGCCTTATCGCCCAACAGTGCACGCGCAATGGGAATGAGCTGTTCCTGCTCGTCTTTGATGTGTTCGCGAATGTGATCTTTCAGCTCTCTGAGCCTGTTCAACGCCCGACCGCTCGAGCGCCTGATTGTAGACAGGTGCGCGAGAAGCGCGTCGATCCGCCGGTGATCCCGGCACGCCTCGAATACAAGCGGCGCCGCCCCATCAAACGTCCGCATAGCGGGATAGAACACGCGCTCTTCGATGGCGGTATGGACTCTGAGAGCTTCTGTGAGACGATCGAATTTTGCAGGATCACGGAACACTACACCGGATTCCGGCTCTGCAAGCTCAACTTCATCGATCAGTGACAGCATGTGCTCATGGTCGGCGTTGAGTATTTCAGTCGCGTTCATCGCAAAAGCCCCTTCGCAAAGTGCAATCGAGCAACTCAGACATCGAGTATTATTTCGAACTGTCGATTCATTAAGGTCGCAATCGGCGTTCCAGTATTATCGAATTGTATTAAAGCAATAAGGAGAATCGGAGGCGTGGTCATCCGAGTCGTGTTCCCTCACAGGACATCGGATGCATTGCTGACGAACGGGATTTTGAATGAGTCGTAAGAGTGTTATAAGCTGCGCGTGAGCGGCGAAGTCTGCTCGCCTATCACATCGCTGATGCCATGATTGCTACAGAGAATGTCAATCGTACGCTGACGCCACCTCGAACCAGAGTGTTGGGAGCGATGCTGCTTGCGATCGTGGCGTTGTCTTTCTCCTCGATTTTTATCACTCGACTCGAGCTGGAGGGAGTGCCGCCGCTCGCGATCGCATTTTATAGAATGTTGTTTGCGACTGCCCTGTTAGCGCCGTGGACGCTTGGTCTGCAGGGGCGGGAGTTGGTGTTGCTGACGCGGCGGGAGCTGGGGCTCTTGATGCTGGGGGGATGCTGTCTAGCAATTCATTTCGGCGCCTGGATAACGTCTCTCAAGTACATTCCCATTTCCACCTCGGTTGTATTGGTCAACAGTCATCCGGTTTTTGTCGTACTGGCGTCGCATCTGTTTCTGGGTGAGCGGCCGAATTCGCGAAGCCTCGCCGGTACAGCGGCGGGGCTTGTTGGAATGATCGTGATAAGCCGTGATTCGTTTCGAGACTTGAGCGTTGCTTTTTTGGGAGATGGTCTGGCGATTGTTGGTGCTCTTGCGGTGGTGGGTTATTTCATAGTCGGTCGCAAGGTTCGAAGCCGGGTTAGCCTGCTGGGCTACGCTACGCCGCTGTACGCGGTATGCTCGATGCTGCTGCTCGTCTGGCTTCTGCTGCGTGGGGAAAGCCTCTATCCTTATCCTCTGCCGGTCTGGGAGTACCTGCTGGCGCTGGCTATTGTACCGACTATCCTCGGCCATACTGTTTTCAACTGGGCGCTCAAGCATGTTCGGCCGTCTGCGGTGTCGGTGGCGTTTCTGGGCGAACCGCTTGTCGCTAGCGCGCTGGCGTTTCTATTCTTTGCGCAGCGGCCTCCGGTATGGACGATTGTGGGTGGGGCGCTGGTTCTACTAGGCATTTATTTGACTACTTCATCGCGCGAGGGGCGCTAGCCGCTCGTGTCGGGGGTTGCGATGCCAACAGAGAATTCGGATCTGGTTAAGTTGCGAGAGGTCTTGGAGGCCGCAAAGGTCGAAGTCGAGATAGCGCTCGATACCCAGACCTATCCCGATTGGTCGGTGACTAAGGAGAACCTGCTGCGAGCGGTCGACATCGTGAGAAAATTGGAACGCGACCAGATGTGGGCGGCCTTATCGAAGAAGAGGTAGGGATGAACAGGATTCTATTGTCGGGTTTTGAGCCATTCGATGGAGAGCCCAGCAATCCTTCGCTCGAAGTAAGTCGCGCCTTGAGCGGGTCGGACTTCGACGGCGCGGTTGTTAAAGCTATCGAGTTGCCGGTTGATCGGTACCGCGCGGTTCAAATCGCGAGTGAAGCGATCACGAGCATTAAGCCCGAGCTGTTCATCATGTTTGGCGAAGCCGGCGGCCGGTTTCGAGTGACGCCTGAACGGATCGCAATCAACGTCGACGACTACCGTATTCCGGACAATGCCGGCAACCAGCCCTGCGGTGAGCCGATTGTGGAAGGGGGAGCAGCCGCATATTTCTCGACGCTGCCAATCAAAGAGATTGTTAGCAGTTTAATCGAGAGAGACATTCCCGCGGCGATCTCGAGTTCGGCGGGTACTTACCTGTGCAACAGGGTTTTCTATTCGACGATGCATTTGATAAGCGTCGAGCGAATGAATACGCGGGCGGGGTTTATTCATCTGCCGTACATGCATCGGCAAGCGATTTCCAAGCGGCACGATTTTCCGAGTCTCGCACTCGAAACGCTGATTGAGGCGGGGAGGATTGCGATCAGAGTAGCCCGGGAAAAGAGCTGATTGCTGAGTCCAACCCTGAAGGGTTTGCGACATCGATTCGGATCATCTGATCGCGAAACGGACGCAACCCCTTCAGGGTTGGAAACTCAGACCGCGGTTACCCAGGGTAGCCGCGGACGGCAACCCTGGGCTACACGACGCAACCCCTTCAGGGTTGGAAACCCAGATCGTCGGTTACCCAGGGTAGCCGCGGACGGCAACCCTGGGCTACACGACGCAACCTCTTCAGGGTTGGAAACCCAGATCGTTGGTTACCCAGGGTAGCCGCGGACGGCAACCCTGGGCTACACGACGCAACCCCTTCAGGGTTGGAAACCCAGATCGTTGGTTACCCAGGGTAGCCGCGGACGGCAACCCTGGGCTACACGACGCAACCCCTTCGGGGTTGTGTCACATGGTTGTCGTCTACCCAGGGTAGCCGCGGACGGCAACCCTGGGCTACACGACGCAACCCCTTCGGGGTTGGACTCAGCACTCAGCACTCAGCTCAGCACTCAGCACTCAGCACTCAGCACTCAGCACTCAGCGCTCCCTTCACAGGTTGATTTGTTTTACCGAGATGACTCCTTCGACTTCTGCAAGACCCCGAAGTTCCTTGTCCGGCAAGGGCTCGTCGATTTGAATCAACGCCAACGCGCTCTCTCCTACCTTCTTCCGTCCAAGATAGAGTCGCCCGATATTGACCTTCTTATCACCAATGAATGTCGCAATGCGACCAAGCACGCCGGGCATGTCGCGATTGAACAGCAAAATCATATGGCCGCGCGGAATCGCTTCGAGCCGGAATCCGTTTATCACCACGATGCGCCCGTCCCGCTTCCCGAACAGGGCGCCGGCCACTTCGCTTTCTCGCTCCGATGTGACCGCCCGTACGCGGATCATGCTGGCGAAGTCGCGAGCCCTTCGAGACAATGACTCGGTGATTCGAACCCCTCTCTGCTCGGCTACTATGGAAGAGTTCACCATGTTGACGCGCTCGATAACCGGGCTCAGCAAACCGGCAAGAAGCGCCTGAGTGATCGGCTTAACGTCGAAGCTGGTGACTTCACCCGAGTATTCAATCGAGACCTCTTGGAGATCGTGACCGAATGCCTGCCCCTGAAAGAGCCCGATCTTTTCAGCCAGCGTTATGTATGGGCCGATCGACGCGAGGAGTTCGGCGCTAACCGAAGGCATATTCACCGCACCGCGAACCTCGCCGTTTCGCAGATAATCGCGCACCTGCTCGGCGATCAGCGTAGCAACGCCTAGCTGAGCTTCGCTGGTGGAAGCACCCAGATGCGGCGTAGCTATGACGTTTTGCAGTTTGAGCAGCGGATTATCGGGCGACGTAGGCTCGTCGGCGAACACGTCAAGCGCCGCGCCCGCTACTTTGCCGCTCAGCACAGCGGAGGCTAGCGCCGGTTCATCGATCAGGCCGCCGCGCGCGCAGTTGATTATGCGAACGCCGTCCTTCATCAAGGACATCGAGCGTTCGTCAATCAGGTTACGAGTTTGTTCGGTCAAAGGAGTGTGGAGCGAAACAAAGTCGGCCCTCCGAAGAACCTCGTTCAGAGGCACCATCTCTATCTCAGATTGCCGAGCCGCATCCTCGGTGAAGTAAGGGTCGTGGGCTATGACTTCCATCCCGAATGCCCGAGCGCGAGCGGCCACGGTGGCTCCTATTCTCCCTAGTCCGATGATGCCAAGGGTCTTCCCCATGAGCTCGGTTCCGAGAAACTTTGATTTCTCCCATTTGCCTGATCTGGTAGATGCGGCGGCTTGTGGAATCTGGCGCGCGAGCGCCATCAGCATGGCCCAGGTATGTTCGGCGGTTGTGACGGTATTACCTGCCGCGGCGTTCATCACTACGATGCCGCGCCGAGTCGCTGCCTTCACGTCGATATTGTCAACGCCGGTCCCTGCGCGGCCAATGACGCGCAGGGCTTGTGCAGCGTCGATCAGGTCGGACGTGACCTTCGTCTTACTCCGGACGATCAATCCCTCGTAGGTACTTAAGAGGTCGGAGAGCTCGGATTCGGTGATCGAGGGGCGTTCGTCGACCGAGATTCCCGCGGACTGCAGGATATCGACTCCCGCCTTTTCAAGACCGTCGCAGATGAGAACTTTCATGTGATCCAAAAACCGTGAGCAGTATGCAGTAGGCAGTATGCAGTAGGCAGTTAGAAAACGTAAATAGCCGGTATGGTTTCGGGTTTCAGGTTTAGGGTTTCGGGTTCGCTAGATGGAGACTCGAACGAGAGATAGAGTCATACTGAATCAAACGAACCCGAACCCTAAACCCGAAACCGACTGCGCTCCTGGAATCCCTCGCATGCGTTGACACCAACTTATGCCGGTCGGTATAATTTTCGACTTTCGTCGGAAGCTTGTTATTGGAGGAAGCTAACCGTGGCGTATGCGATTGTTCGAGCCGGTGGCAAACAGTACCGCGTCCAGCCGGGCGAGGTGATCAAGATCCCCTCGGTGGCGGCGGAAGTCGGCGAATCGGTGCAGCTCGAGGCTTTGCTGGCTGGCGATGGTGACACCATTGAGATCGGCTCGCCAGCCGTCTCTGCGCGGCTGGTAACCGCAACCGTCGTAGAGCACGGCCGCGATCCCAAGGTAGTCGTCTTCAAGAAGAAGCGTCGGAAGCAATACAAGAAGACCCACGGGCACCGGCAGAATTTCACCGCGGTGAAAATAGAATCGATTGGTTGAGCGAGGTCTTAGCCGGCAACGCTCGACGAGGCATAGATATGGCACATAAAAAGGGAGTTGGCAGTTCCAGAAACGGACGAGACTCAAACGCACAAAGACTTGGCGTGAAGCGTTTCGGCGGCCAGGTCGTGCTGGGCGGTGAGATTCTCGTGCGTCAGCGAGGAACTAGATTCAAGCCCGGCACCAACGTTGGCCGAGGTTCTGACGACACGCTGTTCGCTTTGGTGGGCGGCGTCGTCCGGTTCGAAGAAAAAGGTCGCCGAGGCAAATTCATCAGCGTTTATCCGGCGGAGTAAGTGATTGCGGATTGCGGGTTGTGGTCTGCGGGTGACGTCCAGTCTATCGCAACTGCAATCCGCAATTGGCATTCAGACGATGCAGTTTCTGGATCGGGCAAGAATTGTGGTGCGAGGCGGTGATGGCGGCAACGGCGTTACCGCGTTTCGACGTGAAAAATTCGTCCCCAGAGGCGGTCCGTCAGGAGGCGACGGCGGCCACGGCGGCTCGGTCTACATGGAAGCGACCGACCAGCTCAACACGCTTTTGCAGTTCAGGTTCAACCCGGAGTTCAGGGCGGGGCGCGGACGCCACGGCGAAGGGAGCAACCGCCACGGCAAAGATGGCGACGGCCTCACGATTCTGATTCCGGTCGGCACCCTCGTCACCGAGCACGAGTCCGGAGCGCTGGTGCACGACTTTTCCACGGTCGGCGAGCGGATCAACATCGCACCGGGAGGCCGCGGAGGCCGCGGCAACGCCCAGTTTGCCACCTCGACGAATCGGGCGCCGCGCCATCACGAGGAAGGAACTCCCGGCGTAGTCCGCGTCCTTGATCTCGAACTGAAGTTGATCGCTGACGTTGGCCTGGTAGGGTTCCCGAACGCCGGCAAGTCGACCCTGATCGCCCGGATTTCCGCGGCCCGACCAAAGATCGCAGACTATCCGTTCACTACTCTGCATCCAAATCTGGGCGTCGTAACGTACGGCGACGATGGGACCTTCGTCGTAGCAGACATCCCGGGTCTGATTGAAGGCGCGCATCGAGGCACCGGACTGGGGCTGGAGTTTTTGCGACATATCGAGAGGACCAAGCTGCTGCTCCACGTGGTGGATGTTTCGTCAACCGGGCGTGATCCGATAGATGACTTTCTGACGATCAGCCGCGAACTAGAATTATACAAACGGGACTTGCTTCTGAAACCACAGATGGTCGCCGCATCAAAGATGGATGCACTGGACGAGCCCGATCGGCTCGAGCGATTCCGTGGATTTTGTCAGGAGCGCAAGCTGGAATTGATTGAGATCTCGGCGGTGACCGGATCGGGCATCAATACATTGGTGAATCGCATCGGCTCCAGGGTCGAAGCAATTAAGCAGATGTCCGGAACGCAGTCAGTGGCTGGTACCTAGCTTGCTTGAACTCTGAGGAGCTTTGCTCTGGCGAGTTTTAGTTATTGCGTGCGGTAGAGACGAAAAAGACTATCCGGAGGCCGTTTGGTACCGGCGGCGATTTTTTGCAGCGTAACGCGAAGGTCTCCAGAGACTAGAACTCGAAGATGACGCGTCGAAGGATAGGTATTTATGGCGGAACTTTCGATCCGGTCCACAACGGTCATCTGGATGTTGCTCGTTCAGTGGTCAGCGACTTCGGACTGGAGTGTTTGCTGATAGTGCCGGCATTTGTGCCGCCTCACAAACAGGCGGGGGAGGTTACAAATTCGTATCACCGCTATGCGATGACCGTTCTAGCTACGATGGATGAACCCGCGATGCGAGTTTCGAATCTGGAGCTTGCGGCTCCTAATCGGCCTTACACATTTGAAACAATCGCGAGTCTCCGAGAGTACTACGGCGATGAAGCGGCGTTGTTCTTTGTCATGGGTGCGGATTCATTCCAGGATCTTGCGACGTGGCGCGAGCCGCAAAGGGTGCTGGAAGGCGCGCACATTATTGTCGTAACCAGGCCGGGTCATGACATCGTCCCCGCCTCACTGCCCGGAGTGTTCGGCACGAAGATAAGGGACCTTCGCGGCAGGCGAGACGAGATCAGGAATGATGAGATCAGGAATGATGAGACCGGCAATGATGAGACGAAAGGATGGATCTACCTGACCGATTCGGTGTGCGCTGATGTCTCATCTACCGAGATACGGCGGCGAGTAGGTCACGGCGAAAGTATTGAGGGCCTGGTCGGTCGGGCGGTGGCGGATTACATAAGAAAGTACAGATTGTACGCACAGGGGAATTGATGGCTCGCGGCAGCAGACAAGCAAGACGGGTGGTCAGCGGGTTGACGCTCGATACCGAGGATTTTGTAAAGCTGGCAGCACACGCGGCCGCCGACAAGAAAGCATCCGAGCGGGTGATGCTGGATCTAAGGAAGGTGGCGTCCTTTACTGAGTACTTCTTGCTGTTGACCGGGACGAGCTCGCGGCAGGTGCAGGCGATTGCGGATGCAATTGAAGAGAACCTGCGCGAGAACGGAAAGCGGCCGCTGCATATCGAGGGAAAGACCGGCGCAGAGTGGGTCCTGATGGATTACGGTGACTTCATAGTTCACGTTTTCACAGGTCCTTCGCGCAAGTTTTACGACTTGGAGCGGCTCTGGCGAGATGCGGGTCGCGTAGAACTTGGAGATGGAGAAGGCTGAAGCCCAGACGGTTTCGGAGTAGGAGCGCAATGGCGCTTTTGAAACAGCGATCTTGGCTCTACTGGTATGAAGTTTGTAACCAACTCACCAGCGATGCAGCGCGTATCAGAGCTGATTGATCGCGTCGCGGGCACAGCGGCGAACGTGCTCGTGTTGGGCGAGTCGGGGACTGGGAAGGACGCAATCGCCAGGCTCATCCACGACCGAAGCCCTCGACGGGACCAGCCTTTTGTGAAAATAGACTGCGCGGCGTTGCCCCAGGATTTGTTGGAGTCCGAGCTGTTCGGTTACGAGAAAGGCGCATTCACCGGAGCTGGTGAATCAAAGCCGGGCAGGTTCGAAGCCGCCGACGGGGGCACGCTGGTTCTGGACGAGATCGCCAGTCTGCTGCCGCCCTCCCAGGCTAAGTTGCTTCGCGCAATCGAGGAGCGGAGTTTTGAAAGACTTGGTGGCAAGCAGACGATCAGGATCGACGTTCGAATTATCGCGCTGGCCAACGTGGATATGAAGGAGGCGGTTCGTGCGCGGGCGTTTCGAGACGATCTGTACTACAGACTTGCGGTAGTGACAATTGAGCTGCCTCGGCTGATCGAGCGCATGGAAGATCTGCCTCAACTGGCGAAGGACTTTGTGAGCCAGTTTGCGGCTCGAAACGGAAGGGCCGGGATGCGGATAACCGACGAGTCCATCGCGGTACTCGGCGGCTACGACTTCCCGGGCAATGTTCGGGAGCTGAGAAACATCATAGAGCACGCAGTGTTGACAAGCACAGATGAGACGATTGGGCCGCTTCAACTGCCGGATTATCTGACTTCGGCGGCGCGGTTGATGCAATCCCGAACTCAGAAGCCGTCGCTAGCCGAACTTGAGGCGGTCTACATTCGCGAAGTGCTGGATCACACGCGTGGGAACAAGACTCGAGCGGCCGAGATTCTTGGGATCAGCCGCAAGAACCTTTATGAGAAGATGCGGCGCTACCAGATCGGCAAGGTGCGCGCGCGAACAGTCGAGGTAGGTTGAGACGAATGGGCTTTTAGTTTATCGTTTCTCGTTCGTCTTGAAGTAGGGGCTGGCTGTCATGAAGATGCGGTTCATCTGGATCGGCAAGACCAGGCAGCCGGAGATCAAGAAGCTGGTGAATGAATACCTGGAGCGGATCGGTAAATTTGCTCCGGTAGAGGTGAGTGAGCTTCGCGACCGGACCGACGCAGGTACCGACGCGCGAAGAGTGATTGAGAAGGAAGGCGGCGATATTCTGGAGCGAGTTTCGGGGGATCAGTTTGTAGTTGCGCTCGATGAGAGGGGCGAGCAAATCGATTCGATTGGCTTTGCGAAGCTGCTCGAGAAACATCGTATGGACGGTACGCGTCAGATGAGCTTTGTACTGGGAGGGCACGCCGGTTTGTCGGACGCAGTGCGAAAACGGGCAGGGCTGGTGCTTGCGCTTTCGAGAATGACTCTGACGCACGAGATGGCGAGGCTTTTCCTGCTCGAACAGGTTTACAGGGCACACGCTATTATTCATGACTTGCCGTATCAGAAATAACCGATATGACGACAGTCACGTTTGGTTAGAAAAAATCGGCCAGGAGTCGTAGATGGAAAAGAAGAAACTTAAACAGTACGAAGGCAGGCTGCTCGGTCAACGAGACATGTTGCTTGGAATGGTTGAGCGGACAGAGGACTATGGCAGAGAAGCTGATCGGGAGGTCAGCCAGGATCCGGCGGACAAGGCCTCAAATTCATACACAAAAGAGCTGCTCTTCTCGCAGAGCACCAGCGAACGCAATACTCTAAAGCTGATCGAGGAGGCTCTCGATCGCATCACCGATGGCGAGTTCGGCGAATGCGTCAACTGCGGTGAAGACATCAGTGCCAAGCGCCTCGAGGCGATTCCGTGGGCTCCCTACTGCATCCGATGTCAGGAGCTTCAGGAGCAAGGCTTACTCGCGGAGAAAGAAGCGTAGGCTCAATCCGGGTCAGCGCGACCGGCTGACCCTCACCTCTTGAATCCTCAACTCCCAATCGCCTGTGGGGAGGACCTCCGTTGATCACGGGCGCCTGGCGAAAAATCAGAGATGGCATTCTGAATCTGGCGTATCCGGCTCAATGCCGCCTGTGCGGCGAGATGATCGAGAGCCTGGACGACGGCGTTGCCTGCACGGGCTGCTGGGACGATCCGGAAGTCACGAGAATCATCGCGTATCCGCACCGAACTGAAGTCTCTCCTTTTGACGCCAACCAACAATTCGACGAGATGCTCACAGACGAACGGCCAGAGCCGCGAATCGGCCGTCAGGCCTGCTGCTACAAGTGCGGCGCCTGGGTTTCTTCAGCACTGCCGCGGGGTGCCGTCGAGCAAGCGACCGTTTCTTCAGGCGGTCCGCCCAATGGCGAAGTCCGATGCGGGCGTTGCGACCTGGCTCCGTTTTCTTTTGCGAGGTGTTGCGGAGCTTACTCGGGCGCGCTTGAGGCGAGCATTCTGCTTCTGAAGGTTGACCCAAGGATCTGCCGCCGATTGAAACAGATCATTGCCACGGCTTACAGAATGAGCAGGGCGGTGTTGACTTCGGATTTGATAGCGCCGGTGCCGCTTCATCCAGGTCGTCGTCGCGAACGCGGGTTCAATCAAGCCGAACTCATAGCCGGGGTTATAGCGGGCGAAAGCGGAATCCCAATGAGCGGGTCGCTATTGCTCAGGACGAAATATACCGAAAGACATCGCGCGGGGCAGGATGCGTCGGAGCGCGCTCGATCGGTGGATGAAGCGTTCAGGGTAAAGAGTCCGGCGGCTGTTTCGGGCAGATCGGTGCTGCTGGTGGACGATTTGTACACGACTGGGAGCACCGTGAGCGCTGCCGCTCGAGAGCTCTTGAAGTCCGGTGCTGAGCGAGTGAATGTCTTCACGATCGCCCGCGTGGAATGAGAGTGCTGAATCCTCAGTGCTGAGTGCTGAGTCCAACCCCTTCGGGGTTGGAAACTCAGATCGCGGTTACCCAGGGTAGCCGCGGACGGCAACCCTGGGCTACACGACGCAACCCCTTCGGGGTTGGAAACTCAGATCG
>DATFXM010000006.1:0-29997 GCA_035315885.1 Blastocatellia bacterium | reverse complement strand
TTTTTAGCTTCAAGTGGAACGGGCGGTGGCCCTTCACCTCACTTGTCGCTAGCCTTAGACACCCCGCCATGCCAGATTGTTCCAGACTCCCCTTGAAGAAGGTCTGAACACCCGATGTTGAGCTCTGAGTCTGGGACCTATAATTTACCATATAAAAAGATGTTCTGAGTACTGTTTCAAACGCCGGGCGTTGTCTTGGTTCGATGTTGCCCGCCATTAGCCGCTCACCGAGCCTGGGTTTCACGCCAAGAGCGCGAAGGTTCAGTTTCGGGTTTCGGGTTTAGGGTTTCGAGTTCGGTAGTCAGGACTGCGGTCACCGGGAATTCGCCGACACAACCTAAAAACCGCCAGGCGCAGGCTGCCGAGTGCTTCACGCCCCTGCTCTTCTGTGCATCACGCCTTTCCAGATCGCACCTCCGCTGTTAAGCTTCTTACCCGGCCAAACAATGAAGGCCGCTCGGCATCATACAGATCGATGAAATCACGAACATTTGCACAAATCGTTGGAGTTTGCTTGCTGCTGGCCGGCACGTTCAATCGTGCGTTTTCGGAGGAACTGACGTTTGCCACCCCGGATGGGGCGCCGGTATCCGTCTCCAGCATGCAGGGTCGAGTAGTCGTGTTGATGTTCAGCGGAATCCAGGACCCTCAGTGCCGGGACGAGATCAAGGCGCTGGCCTCCCTCGGTGAGCGCTACAATGGACGGCCGGTGTCGGTCTACTGGGTCAGCGTCAATTCAGATCGTGAGGCCAGCAATGACCGCATCAAACGACCTTGCGGCGACCCTGGCTCGGTCCCAGTTCTGCGGCTTGCCGATCCAAATGCGTTCAAGCGGATTGCTGCAAAGTCCCAGTCCCTTCCCACAGTCGTTGTGCTGAACAAACAAGGCCAGCCCTTTGGTCAGCCACGCTCTGGTTTCAACCCCAACAGCGATTTCGTGAACGATATCGCTCAGATGGTCGACAGTCTTCTCTCTCAAAAGTGATCGGCTCTCTGGTTCTGAATACTCCACGCTGAGCTCTATCTCTTGATTACTAGAGCTCTGCATCGCAACTCAGAAGTTTGCGTTGAAGCCGTCGCGCGAGTCTGTTAGAAATTCACGCATGTCAGAAAGCAGTCCGGGACTCGAGTTATTCAGATACTTCCAACAAGCGCAACTCGACGTAGTTGCGTTCATTCAGTGGCTTGTAGAACAAGAGTCGATGTCTCGTGAAGCCGAGCCGCTCCGTCGAATAGGAGAAAGCTATGCGAGTCGCCTCGTCGACTTTGGCGCGAGCGTCGATCTGCTGACCGATCCGAAGTTTGGCACCACGGTCCGGGCGCGATTTGCCCCTCATACATCAAACGGAGACACTGGCGCTGAAGATGCGAGGCAGCTTCTGGTGGTGGGGCATCTTGACACCGTGTGGCCTATCGGTACACTCAGCGCGCGCCCTTTCCGAATCGATGATGGACGTGCGTACGGCCCGGGGATCTTCGATATGAAAGCCGGCGTCACCATCTCGTCATTTGCAATGAAGGCGCTCAAAGATTTCAGCCGCAGCGCAAAACGTCAGGTAACCTTTCTGATGACTTGCGACGAAGAGACCGGTTCGCACTTTTCTCGCGAGATCATAGAAGACGAAGCTCGCTCGGCGGTGGCGGCGCTGGTTCTCGAGCCCCCGATTCCCGGTGGCACGGTCAAAACAGCCCGCAAAGGTGTCGGCGAATTTGAATTGATCATCCGCGGCAGACCGGCGCACGCGGGTAATGACCCGAGGGCCGGCATAAGCGCAATCACCGAGCTCGCAAACCAGGTCCTCGCGGTCAACAAGCTCTGCGATTATTCGCGAGGTACTACGCTGAACGTTGGTGTAGTAAAGGGCGGCGTGCTCTCGAATGTAATCGCCGCAGAAGCAAGGGCGTCCATCGATATGCGGTATCAAACCGAAGACGAGGGCCAGAGGATCGTGAATGCGATGCAGTCTCTGGAGCCGGCGCTTAAGGGCGCGCGGATCGAGGTAAGAGGAGGAATAAACCGGCCGCCTCTAGTCAGGACTCCGGCAGTTGCTAGCTTGTTTGAACATGCCCGCACCCTGGCGGCTGAGCTGGGCTACGACCTCAAGGAAGGCGCCGTTGGGGGAGGATCGGACGGCAACTTTATTGCGGCGCTGGGCGTACCAGTTCTGGATGGTTTGGGAGTCGACGGGGCCGGCGCGCACGCGGAACACGAGCATATTATCGTGGACGACATACCCAGGCGTGCGGCGATCGTGACGCGTCTAATTGAGACAATCTGATCTTGTCGCAAGGCGCAGGGGTTGTCAGCGTGATGCCCGATAAAAGGTTATCTCTGGTCTTCACGCAACGAATGCAAAGTCTCGCAAAGGACTCAAACCCATGAAAGCATCAGCCAGAGTCGTATTGGCGTGGGCGGTGGCCATCGTCATTTGCGTGACACTTGCAGTGGTCGTCTTCCAGGATGCCAACATCATAACTGACCATCTCGAGCTCACTGCTACGCTGGTGCTGATTGGGGTCGTATCGATATCGAGTTGGAGACTGCGAAGGCGAATGAAGGCGCGGATGCGGCGGGGACTCGGAAGGGACGTCGACGACGCTGAACTGCTCTCAATCTCCGCCTGGATGAAGATACCGGATCAGGCCAAACTGGCTGCCAAGGAAGCAGAGAAGTACGACTTCAACGACTGAACCCGCTGGACCCTCGATTGAATTTCCCCTTGAGGATCACGATGCAGCTGTAGTCCGCCAGGACATCAAATCCTGCAATGAGCGACTCCTCGCTTCTCAAAATACCTCTGATGGTATTCTTCAGCCCTCCAGAATCTTCCAGCGGGCGTTATCTCAGTGACGATGTCGCGCTTGAAGCGGCCACTCTCTTGTAGCACCTGGCGTGACGCAACTGCGGCCGCCTGCTGCTGCGGGTTCAGAAAAAAGATTGCAGAGCGATACTGCTCGCCGACATCGGGGCCCTGACGGTTGAGAGTGGTGGGATCGTGGTTGTCCCAGAACACGTTTAGCAGCTCTTCATAGGTGACGCGCGACGGATCGTATACGACCTCTACCGTTTCCGCGTGGCCAGTGCGGCCTGAGCAGACTTCCTCATAACTGGGATCGGATGTGTGACCGCCTGAGTAACCAACGGCGGTATCTACAACGCCTGGCACTTCGCGGAATGCGGCTTCTACGCCCCAGAAACAACCCGCCGCAAACAGTGCCTTTTGTGTCTCAGTATTTTCCATGGCGAGGATTATAGCAGTAGGCAGTAGGCAGTAGGCAGTATGCAGTAGGCAGTTTCGGGTTTAGGGTTTAGGGTTCGTACGATGAAAGTTAGGGTTAAACATTTTTTCCTCACGACTCGGGTCGAAAGAGTGGAGGTTCCATCGCGACATTGACCGACCGAACCCTAAACCCTAAACCCTGCCTACTGCCTGCCGCCTACTCCATACTGCTTTCCGCTTACTGCCTTACTGCTTTCCTTTGGGCGTTTCCGAGCGTATCTTGACGATGGCGGACGCTAAGATCGGGAGAAAACTGTGAGATGAATCAGGCTTACTCGCCTCTGGTTTACATGGAAGATCTGGTCAAGATCTTCCGCAGCAAAGATGTCGAATCAAGAGTCCTGAACGGCATCGATCTCGAAATCCACCCCGGCGAATACGTGCTCATCGTGGGGCCTTCCGGCTGTGGCAAGTCTACGCTGCTGGCCATTATGGGGCTGATGGATTCACAGACAAGCGGCGTTTATCTTCTGAACGGAAAGCCGGTGCACAACATGCCTCTTTCTGAACGCGCCCGCTTGAGGGGCTACGAGATAGGCTTTGTCTTCCAGAATTTCAATCTGATCGGCGATATGACCATTTTCGAGAACGTCGAGCAGCCGCTGACCTATCAGAAGATGAAGTCGGGAGAACGGAAGGAGCGAGTACAGCACGCGCTCGAGAAAGTCGGAATGGTTGACGCCGGTCGCAGGCGGCCGGGACAGCTTTCGGGTGGGCAACAGCAATGCGTGGCAATCGCCCGCGCCCTCGTCGGCAGTCCGAGGCTATTGCTGGCTGACGAGCCGACCGGCAACCTGGATTCAGCAAGCGGGAAGGCAATCATGGATCTCCTGCGCGAGGTCCACGGCAGCGGCACTACAATCTGCCTGGTCACCCACGATCCAAGATTCGTCGAGATGGCCGACCGGGTCATCGAGATGTTCGACGGAAAACTCACGAAGTAAGTGCTGAGTCAGGGTCTCACTTGGCACCGAGCCAGTACGAACCTGACACTTAGCACTCAGCAACTTGTTAATATCCCGGCACGGTGGCCGTTCTATGGATGGGAAGACAGAAAGGTTAACCGTAGAGCAGAATGCAGCACAAAGCGCCCAAAACAAAGCCGCGCGTCTCGGGTCTGGGGAACACGAAGCCAAGCCGGCCCGGGAGCAAGGAGCAACGGAGGACGATGTGCAAGCGATAAAGCACCTTCGACCAGTGCCGGACCCTCCGAACCGGCTGGAATTGCTCTTTCGCGAGCACCATGAGCACGTATTTCGGGCGGCTTACCGAATTACAGGAAGCGCCTCGGATGCGGAGGACGTGCTTCAGACGGTGTTTTTGAGGCTGGCCCGGAGGGAGGACGAACCCAACCTCGAGCCCAGCCCCGGTGGTTACCTGCACAGGGCGGCGGTGAATGCGGCCCTGGACCTGGTGCGGAGCCGAAGCCGAATTCGTTCGGTCCCGATTGAAGACGTGGCTCCAGTTCTCCCGGTCGATTCCGGCTCGGATCCGGAGACCATCAGGGCACAGAGTGAGACGCAGATGATGGTGAGACAGTCCCTGGGCTGTCTTGGTTCGACAGCGGCCGAGATGGTCGCTTTGAAGTACTTCGAGGGTCTCGGCAACAACGAGATCGCTCAGCTCTTAGGAACGTCGCAGATGGTCGTGGCCGTCACGCTCCATCGCGCCCGCACGCGACTCAGAAAAGAGATCGGAAAGTTGTTGGAGGCATAAGGCCATGAAGGCTAAAGGTAAGAAGCTGAGTAACAGCGAACTGGATGAGTTATTCCAAAAGACCGCCGAACAGATACGAGGCAGCGACCCCGATCCTACGGTGGTCAGAGGCGCGGCGGATCGCGTGTGGGCAAAGCTTTCAAGCGAAGGCATGGAAGCGACAAGCTCCGCCGCGCCGAGTACTCACATTCGCGGCTGCGATGATTTTCGCGGATTGATCCCGGCGTACTTGACCGGGAGCCTCTCCGAAGCCCGACGAATGCTCTTTGAGGATCATACACACGAATGCGTGTCCTGCCGCAAGGCGCTGATCGAGGCGCGACACGGGGCAAGACCCGGCGTAGAGGCTTACAGAAAGACTTCGAACGTCAGACCGTTTGTGAGGCCGGTTGTCCGCTGGGCAATCGCTGCCACAGTAGTGATCGCCGCGGGGCTGTTCATCTATGAACGGCTCAGCCGCGTGAGCGATGCTTTCAACACCATCGTCTACGCGATGGACGGACCGGTCCTGTCAGTCGGTACTAATGACACAAGAACGCTCACGATCGGCGACAAGGTGGCGGCCGGCGAGAAGATTCGTTGTGCCAAAGATGCCGGCGCGGTCATGAAACTCCCTGACGGCACTCTGATCGAGATGCGAGAGCGATCCGAGTTCTCGGTGACGCGCAACTCCGGCGACACCACCATTCACCTCGATCGCGGCAATGTAATCGTGCAGGCGGCAAAGCAACGTGACGGCCACCACCTGTTTGTACAAACCGGTGACTGCATCGTTTCGGTCAAGGGCACGATCTTTTCAGTGAACAGCGGTATTAAAGGTTCAAGAGTTTCGGTGATTGAAGGCAAGGTCCACGTCGAGCACGCGGGCCGCGAAGACGTACTCGAGCCCGGCGCGCAGGTGACTACCAGCACCGCAATCGAGCGAGTGCCTGTCACCGAAGAGGTCAGTTGGAGCCGGGATCGCGAGAAGTACACTCGAATGCTAGCCGAGGTCGCGGTGATGAAACGCGACATCGACGATCGCGCGCCGATGCCCGAAGTGCGTTACTCGACCAGGCTGCTGGACATGTCTCCGGCGAACACGGTCATTTACGTCGCGATACCAAACATAAGCGCGACGCTGCGAGAGTCGCAAAAGATCATCGACGAGCGGCTGGCCCAGAATGCCGAGCTGCGTGACTGGTGGCTCAAAGAGCAATCGGCCGGCGGCAGACACGACTGGAACCAGATCATCACAAAAGTAGTGGAGTTTGGAGACTACCTCGGGGACGAAATCGTAGTCGCCGCCGGTCTGGATTCTAAGGGCGAGCCCGATGGGCCTCTCGTGTTGTCCACCGTCAAAGACGCGGCCGCGTTTAGAGCGTACGCGCAACAGCAGATTTCCTCGCTCACTGCGTCCGGCAAGAAAGCACCGTCGATAAGATTTGTTGACGATGTTAATTCGGCGGGCGAAGTTGAAAAGTCCGATCTGTATGCGTGGATCAACGGTGATCTTTTGTTGGCTGCGCCGAGGATGAGTCTGTTGAAGGACGCGGCTTCGGGGCATGCAGGCTTCAGTCAGACCTCGTTCTA
The DNA here is from genome assembly GCA_035315885.1 of Blastocatellia bacterium. Lineage (GTDB taxonomy): Bacteria > Acidobacteriota > Blastocatellia > UBA7656 > UBA7656 > DATFXM01. The sequence continues at coordinate 23,428 of DATFXM010000006.1, read as the reverse complement.
CTCGCGGCTCGCGGAGGTCTATCACGACGGGGCAGGATTCCTGATTGGGGCCGATCTTGAACACATAATTGGCGCGCATCGCAGCAACGGTAAGGAGAGTGCGGCGATGAAGCAGCTCGGGATTCTGGACCTGAAGCACTTCATCGTCGAGATAAAGGACGAGCAGGGCAAGCCGTCTAATCGCGCGGTGCTCAGCTTCAACCCTTCCGATCATGGGATCGCTTCGTGGCTGGCGGCTCCGGGACCAATGGGAGCGCTGCAGTTCATCTCGCCCGATGCGAACGTCGTTGCTGCGTTCGTAGTCAAGAACCCGTCGGCGCTTGTGGACGATCTGCTCAATGCAATCAATGCGGTCGATCCGAACCTTCAGCAGCACCTGGCTCAATTCCAGTCTCAGACAGGACTCAACATACGCGACGACCTCGCGGCTCCGTTGGGCGGAGAATTCGCCTTTGCGGTAGACGGTCCGGTGCTGCCGACGCCTTCCTGGAAGCTGGTGTTTGAAGTTTATGATCCGTCGCACCTTCAGACTACGATCGAGCGACTGGTCGACGCTATCAACGTGCTGGCGGCCAAAGAGGGCAAGAGAGGCCTGCAGTGGGAGCGGACTCAGTCCGGCGGACAGACCTTCTACACGCTCAAGTCTGTCGATCTGGGAATCGAGTTGAATTATACGTACACGAACGGCTATCTGGTGGCGGGTGCGAGCCGCGCGCTTGTAGACAGGGCAGTGCGATATCAGGAATCCGGTTACACGCTGTTGCACTCGGATCGGTTCATCGCCGCTCTGCCGGGCGACAAGCATCCGAATTTCTCAGCGCTCGTGTATCACAATCTCGGATCGGTTCTGGCTCCGTTGTCCAGAGTAGGCGGTCTCTCCCAAGCGCTTCCGCAGGATCGCCAGGAGGCGCTCAAGTCGCTCACCGAGAATGCGCCGGTGCTCGCTTACGCTTACGCGTACGGCGACCGGATAACGTTTGCGTTGAACGGCGAGAAGGGGCCGGTAGGATTGAATCCATCGGACCTGCTTGGCATGCCGGGCTCGTTCGGTTTGCAAAGTATAATCGGAGGCGCGATGGGCAAGTAACATTACGCAATTCAATCTTTTTACGCCAGCCGGGGGAACAACGTGATGCCGGCTGGCGTAAAGTTTTTTGCGATAGTTATTATTCGCTCCTTGCACGATGAGAGATTCACTCGCTGGGGAGAAGCACAACGCCGAACGAAAAACGTTGCAAGCAGATTTGTCGGAGATGATCTACTCTTGAGTGCTATGCGATTCCAACGCCGTCAGAGGAAAACATGCCGGAAGTGCTCGTGAACGCGGTCGCAACAACCGATGTTGCTTCGGAGCAGGTTCCTTCAGAGAGCGGGAGTGCGGGTGCTCCGGCCGGCGCGGCGGTAGTCGAACTGGACAATCTGCGGGTGGAGTTCGGCAGGAGGACGATTCTCAACGACCTGCGATGCGAGCTTCACGGCCACGCGATAGGCTTGCTGGGACCAAACGGGGCGGGCAAAACGACCCTGATCCACACGCTGCTTGGTTTTCATCCACCTCAATCCGGCACTGCTCGCGTATTGGGACGCGACATTCGCCACGACGCGAAACAGGTGCGAACGCTCATCGGGTACATGCCTGAGCGCGATTCGTTCATCGCAAACATGACCTGCGTGCACTTTGTGAGGTTGATGGGCGAGCTATCGGGATTGCCTGCGAGCGCAGCCCTGGAGAGGGCTCACGAAGCGCTGTTCTACGTAGGCCTCGGCGAGGCCCGTTATCGCAAGCTGGGAACTTATTCGCTGGGGATGAAACAGCTCGCGAAGCTTGCGCAGGCGATTGTGCATGGTCCAAGGCTGATCTTCCTCGACGAGCCGACAAATGGACTCGACCCACCCGCGCGACAGAGGATGCTGGAGCTTATTCGGCAGATTCGCGACAGCGGCAAGGCGCACATACTGTTGTCATCGCACTTGCTGCGCGACGTCGAGGAATGCTGCGAGGAGATTCTGATAATAAAGGACGGTCGGATCGTGCAGCAGTGCAATTTGGAGGAGGAGCGGCGCTCGAACCGCAAGTTTCTGGAGATTGAAACTCGAGGTGATGCAGAAGCGCTCGCGGAGTCACTGGCCCAGATCGGGTGTGAGTACGCTCTGACCAGCGAGAGGCGAATCAAGCTGGTGCTGCAGGAAGGGGTGCAGATTCGAGATCTGTATCGAATAGCGGAAAGCAAACAGATTCAAATCCGCCGGCTGAACTACAAGCGGGACTCGCTCGAAGACATCTTCATGAAAGCTATGGAGGGCGGCAATGGCGGTCTATGAGCTGAACTATAAGCCTTACGAAGGACCCCTGACGCGCGAGTGGAGCCGCTTCCTGATTATCCCGCGGCACGCGTACGCCGATGTGTTCCGATCAAAACTGTTCACTGCCTTTTTTGCCTTGTGCTTTGTCTGCCCGCTGGTGATGGCGATTCTCATATACCTGCATCACAACATCACCGCCCTGACGATATTCCAGACCAATGTTGGAAATCTTGTACCTATCAATGGTAGCTTCTTTCAAACGTTCATCTCGACGCAGACGGTGTTTGCCTTTCTGCTGACGGTGATGATCGGGCCGGTGCTTGTGTCGAGGGATCTCACCAACAACGCGCTCCCGCTGTACCTGTGCAGACCTTTCACTCGCGCTGAGTACGTGATCGGCAAGATGAGCGTTCTTGCGATATTGATATCCACGATCACCTGGATACCCGGCGTGCTGTTATTCCTGTTCAACTCATACCTGGAAGGCCTGGGCTGGTTTGCTTCGAACATCTGGATAGCGTTTGCGATCATCTTGGCGAGTCTGCTGCTGATAGCAGTTTATTCGCTGCTATCGATGGCCCTGTCGGCGTGGATAAAGTGGCGGCTTGCATCCAGCGCAGCGCTGTTTGGGGTGTTCATGATCTCCAACGCGGTGGGAGTTACGATAAATCAGTTGTTCCGCACAAACTGGGGCAGCTTTTTCAATCTGACTATGCTGTTCGGAACGATCGAAGACAGCCTGTTTCGCAATCACAATTCTTTGGGTCTACCGGCATTCATGGTGCTGCCGGTTGTGGCGGCCTGGATTTCGCTTGGGCTTCTCTCGCTGAGCTGTCTGTTTTTGATTTCGCGAAAGGTCAGAGCGTACGAGGTGGTGCGTTGAGCGACGTGGGCAACGATCGACTGATCGTCTTCGAAGACGTATCAAAGTTCTACGGCGAGATTCTGGGAGTCAACCGCGTGAACCTCCAGATCGAGCCGGGCATCACCGCGCTGGTCGGGCCTAACGGTTCGGGCAAGACAACCTTGATGAATCTGATGACCGGTCTCATCAAGCCTACAAGAGGATCCATCACTATTCTTGGCGCGACGCCCGCACATCCCGAGAAGCTCTTCCTAAAGCTCGGTTATTGTTCACAATTCGATTCGTTCCCAAAGGGCGTCAGTGGTTACGAATTCATTCGTTCGTACCTGCTGATTCACGGTTACTCGTCGGGCGACGCGCAGGAGATGGCGTGGAACGCGCTGCATCGGGTCGATTTGCTGGAAGCGGCGCATCGAAAAGTTGCCGGATACAGCAAGGGAATGCGCCAGCGTGTTCGGCTCGCGCAGGCCATCGCTCATTCGCCGTCGGTCATGATTCTGGACGAGCCGCTCAACGGCCTTGATCCGATGGCTCGCGCGGAAACGATCCGCCTCTTCAAGCAACTGGCGAAGGAAGGCCTGCACCTGATCATCTCGAGTCACATTCTTCACGAAGTGGATACGATGAGCGACCGGGTGATCCTTCTGAACAACGGGTACATCGTTGCGGAAGGCGCGGTCTCAGGCGTCCGCAGCGAAATGGAGGAGCATCCGATGCAAATCCTGATTCGTTGCGATCGTCCGACGAGGTTAGCAGCGCAGGTCTTCGAGCACGACTCGGTAGTTGAAGCGCGAATTCATAAAGACAGACACGGATTGTTCGTGAAGACTCGCGACGCCGATTCGTTTCATCTGTTGCTGAACCGCATAGTGGTCGAGAACGATCTGGAGATCGAGTCGGTGTCGCCGGTGGACGATGATCTGCTGGCGGTTTACCAGTATCTGATCGGCTCGGGAGGTGAAGCCGGATGAGTGCATCCACGGAATCAGCATTGAGAGCCCCATCTCCGGTTCCGCGCTCTGAGGGCGGTTGGTCGTTGTGGGTTCGCCAGGCGCTGGCGGTGTTCAGATTGGAGGTCAAGAAGAATTTTCTCGGCCGGCGAGCTTTTCTGATTTATCTGTTGGCTGGTGCGCCGGTCATTTTGATGGCCGCAATGTCGGTGGAACTCGGAAGGAGCGACGATGCCAGGATTGTTTTTGCGAATCTGTATGAGGGGCTGATACTGCGGACGATAGTTTTTTTCGGTTGCGCCTGGATTTTCATGAACCTCTTCCGCGGAGAGGTTGTCGACAAAAGCTTGCACTACTACTTTCTGTGTCCGCTGCGTAGAGAAGTACTGGTCGCTGGAAAGTATCTGTCGGGCCTCGTTACGTCGGTGGTGCTGTTTTCGTTCTCGACTGCCGGCTCTGTGTTCTTCCTTTACTTCAGCCTTCGCTCTGGTTCTTCAACTCAGGCGACGCAAATCGGAGTGAGTCACGCGATGGCGTACGTTGGGGTGACCGCGCTTGGGTGTCTTGGTTACGGCGCGGTGTTCATGGTGATTGGTTTGTTTTTCCGGAATCCGATGATACCGGCTCTGATCGCGTGGGGGTGGGAGTTCATCAATTTCCTGCTTCCGCCCGTTCTGAAAAAGATCAGCATCGTGCACTATCTGCACTCGCTGGTTCCGATACCGGTACCGGAGGGTCCGTTTGCGATTGTTGCCGATCCGACTCCTGCCTACCTTTCAATTCCGGGTCTCCTTGTGCTGACGATCGTGCTTTTGATGTTCTCCGGCTTCCGGATCCGGAGGATGGAGATCAGGTACGGCGGCGAATAAACGGTCAAAAAGACTGAACCTGCCCGCTTCCCACCTTTAAATAAAATTTCATGGCGTCCTGACGCGTTTCGCGGAGCATCGGCGTGGCTCGAGGGCCTTGCAGTGTCTCGAATAACTGATAGAATGATTTCAATGTGGCGAGAGGGGAAGATTGATAAAGATCGCCACACGATCAAGGGAACCGGTAAACGAATAAAAGAAGAAGCAGACTGAGACCGTACCTACGCCCTGGGTTGTACTAGAAGGATGATAGCCAGCGAATGTCTTGTAGCAGACATGCGCCACATGCACCTGTCCTCTCTGGAGAGTTAAAGGCACATGGAACGAAAGATGTCGCACGAGGGTCTCTCGGACCTGATTGACGGTGGGCAATTTCTGGCGGCCGAGGAACTTTTTTCCGAACGAAGGACAGACGATCCGTTTGAAATGGTGATACGAGCGGAAGTCGCAATGTACTTCGACCGGCTCGAAGACGCCGATCTTCTTCTGGAACAGGTTGCTCCTCGAATATCGGACATAAACGTCGCTGCGAGATTTTCCCTTACGCGAGGTCGCCTGGCGCTGGTGCAGGACCGCGATGATCAGGCGCAAGCTCCGCTGGAATCAGCTTTCCACTTTTATTCATTTCACAACGATGCGTTTGGAATCGCGCGCGCTTTGCTTGCGCTGGCGACGCTATCGCGTCGTCGCGGGAATCTCGATGAAGCCGCTACGCAACTTGAAAACGCTGAAGAGTTGATTTCCGGACGTACCACCAAGAGATCAGATTATCTGAAGTTCATAATAACTACCGAGCGCGCGCATCTCGCTGTTGATCGGGGCGAGACTGATCTGGCTGCAGAGCTGTACTCTGAAGCTACGCCGGGGCTCAGACAGCTTGAGAAAGGGAAGTTCTATGCCTACTCGCTGCTTGGGCAGGCGGACCTGAGATGCGAGCTAGGGGAATACCAGGAGTCGCTTGAGATTTATAAGGAGGCAAATACGGTCTTCGAGCGATACGATCTGAAACGCGACTCCGCTGACTGCCAGCTTAAAACGGCGAAGGCCCTTGTGCGATTGAAACGTTACGAGCGCGGGGAAAGGCTGGCGCAGGACAGCCTGGCCTTGCGGCGAGGAGATCCGGCCGGCGAGAGCGCCACTTTTGCAATCTTGTCATCAATCGCGCTGCAGCAGTCCAACACCGAAGAGGCGGCTACGAGAGCCAACAACGCACTGAAACTGGCCGATCAGAGCCGCTCGGCCGAATCCAGACTCGCCGCGCGAGCCGCGCTGGGCCAGGTTAAGCTCGCGGAACGGGAATTCAAGGAAGCTTCCGAGCTTTTGCGAGAAGCAGCCGAAATCGCGCACGGGCTTTCGGCGTCGGCCGAACATCGCCGCATGGAACTCGAAGCGGTCATCTACCTGGCCGAAGCTCTTCACCATCTCGATACTCGTGCGGGGCGTGCCGAGCTGCTGCGGGCAAGCGAACTGTTGAACCACCTTGAAGACGCATGGCTCGGCGATGAGTTCAACCGGGTGTCAGCCAAGTACGAAGAACAGATCGTATTCACCGACGACAACCGGCTGGTGTTTGATGGGAATCAGTTGCCCAGATGGCAGGAGGCCAAGCGAACGCTTGAGGGATTCCTGCTGCGGAATGCGCTGCGACAAACAAACAATAGTCTTACTCGTGCTGCTCGAAAGCTCGGGGTTTCGAAGGTGCACGTACACAATCTGAAGAAGAAACACAATATTTAGTGCTGAGTGCTGAGTTCTGAGTGCTGGGTAAGCGACAAGATTCGCTGCATCAATGCTCCGCCCCTTCGCCCTTTCGCCCTTCGCCCCTTCCCTTCCACTGCCGCCGTTAGCTTCAGCGCTCACTGCTGGCGAGCCGGAGTAGAGCATCATTCAATCTCTTATGCTCCTCAAGCAACCTGACGTACGACGCTTCATCATCCGACATCTTTGATCTGATGAACTCCTCGATTCGACGTTTCTCTTCAGCGCTCCATTCCTTAAGCCCTGGTATCAACCCCAACAACAAAGCAAGGTTCTTGAACGACTCGCGCTCCGTTGATGACAAATCTCGAATACCAATTCTCAGGATCTCCTCAATCTTGAGTTCCATTGCATCGCGAAGCTTCGCCTTGTCCCCATCGAAATCTCTGGACATCATTCGTTGCACCGCAAGTCCGAGATTGCGTACGGAAAAACGATCCCATTCGCCGCGGCGCCACTCGTCGACCTCATACAGAGCATTTCCACTCGAGAGTTTTCTGAGAATGCGCGGCGAGCTCTTGTAATCTTTTCGCCGCAAGATTTTCTTCTCTTCTCGCTCAGCCACGGCGCGCAGCTCTGCCGACGCGGATCTGAATCCGAGCTTGCGATAGAACCAGTAGGCTCCGGACTCTATGGCTTCCTCGTTGTTGAACCCAAGCTGGTACGGGTCTATTGAAAAACAAGACGCACCAACAAGCTGATGCAGAATACGAAGCACTTGCGCATAAACCCACGCGGACTCCCCTTCGCGAAACGTGTAAAAAGTGTTGAACCCGACTTCCATCCGTCCGCAAAAAGTAAGACCCTCGATGTAGTTCACCGGCACGCCGTTCTTGAGCGTGAATCCGAGATGATAAGCGCGAATCGGCAAACGCCTCTCCCTTGGCAAACCCCACAGAAAGATTTCGACGCCGCGCCCTGCATCCACACGCACAACCGATCGTGAATCTCCGTGGGTGATGCCGTACAGCTCGCGGTAGCGTACAGTCGTCGTAGCGCGCAGCATATCGATGATCTCGAGCCCATCCCTCGGTGAGAGCTTTTCCGCAACCACCGGGCGCGCTATCTCGAGCTTGAGTGAGACGTCGCGACGAGCGATCAGCGCCCCTTTGTGAAAAAAGACTCTCCTGACGTGCCGGAAGTTCCTGGTTCTCGAAGGCAGTGAACCATAGAGTTTCCACCGTACCCACAATTCAAGCCCATCGTACAATTCGGCCTTCTCTCGGGCGCTTAAATCGAGCGACTCAAACCGTTCGACAAGCCAATCAAGCTCTGCCCTCCTATTCGGCTTAGCCGCCAGCATCCATTCGCGGTAAGGAACGTTCGCTTCAACCAGCGAGTCTTCTTCAAGAAGCGGCAGGAATCTAGGCAGGGTCGCGCCGAGCCGCTCTTTTCTTTCCACCATCTCCCATGCGATTTCTACCGCTGCACCGAACCTCGACACGAGCCATCTGGCGATGTCGTAGCTGAAATGCCCTCGGATTTCGGTCCCGGCAATTCCGGAGTATTCGATGTAGTCGAAAGGCGTGAGGTCTTGCCCTGACTGTCGCAGCTCTTGTACGCGCAGCTCGAACGAGTTCATCAGTCTTTCAATCAATTTTCGCGTAGAGCTGTCGTGGGGATGTGCCAGCAGAAACAGCAACGCCTCGTGGAAGCGGATCAGTGAGTCCACTTCTCGGAAAGACCGGCCTGCGAGTCGTCGAAGGAGTTGCTCGATTCGACGACCGCTATTGGGACTGAATTGAGTCTTCTGGTGTTCGAGCTCTGACAGCAGGCTTTCTAAAGAGCTGGAGGGCATTGGTTGAGATCGAGCCGGAACAGAAGTCCGGTCAAACGAGATATCTTCTCCTGACCATCTCGAGCGCCGCAGTTGACGCACGCGAACGTATCAAATGGCGGTCGCCGCCGAGCACGAGCCTTCGATTGCTGCTTACGACATCGTCTGCGAGGCCAACGTAGACCGTGCCTACCGGAACCGCGTCAGTTCCACCTCCCGGCCCCGCAACGCCGGTGACGCTTATCCCCACGGTAGCGCCGCTGCGCTGTCGCACGCCTCTGGCCATTGCTTCGGCTACCTCTCCGCTAACCGGTCCCAATTCTTCGATCATTTCTTTGGGAACACCCAGCAAGCTGTTCTTCGCATCGTTGGAATAAGTCACCATCCCGCCTACAAAGTAATCGCTTGAACCCGGCACGCGAGTTATGCGCTCGGCGACAAGACCGCCCGTACAGCTTTCCGCTGTAGCAAGCGTCATCTCCCGTTTCCGAAGTCCCGCCCCGATGACCTCTTCAAGCAACTCTCCGGTCGTCGTGTAAACGTAGTAACCGAGCTTCTCAACCAGCTTGTCGGTCAACTCGGTGGCCAACTCTTCCGCGCGTGAATAGCTGTCGGATGTCGCAGTCAAATGGATTTCGACTTCTGAATCTGTAAACAGAATCGTAGTCACCGGGTTCGAATACTCGGTGTAGATAGGTGCGATCAGGTCGTCGAGGTGTGACTCTCCGAGTCCGGTGACTTTCAGCACTCGCCTGGCCAACCTGACACCGCGTGAAATACGCTCGAGCTCCGGCATTACGAACGTGTCAAACATCGGTTGATTTTCGCGAGGCGGCCCCGGCAACAAAACGATGAGGCGGCCGTCGTGCTCCATCTTCACGCCCGGCGCACTGCCGTTCGGGTTGGACAGGACGGTTGCACCGGCTGGAACAAGCGCCTGGCGCTCATTGTTGGGTGTCATCTTGTAGCCCCTGCTTGCGAAACGCTCCCGAATTTCTTCGAGCACTGCGTAATCAAGCAGGAGCTGGCGCCCGGTCACCCGGGCAAACACTTTTCTGGTGAGGTCATCTTCGGTCGGGCCTAAACCTCCGGTTGAAATGACGACATCGCTGCGCGAGAGCGCCGATTTGACCGCGTCCTCCATTCGCGCCTCGTCGTCGCCAACGATCGTCTTCTGATGTACATCAATACCGACCGAGTTGAGCCTCTGCGTGAGCCAGAGCGAATTCGTGTCCGAGCGGTACGGAGTCAACAGCTCCGATCCGATTGCGATGATTTCAGCTTTTAGCATCCTATCTGTAAAGTCCCCGATCGATTATGTACGACTCGACCTCAGGTGGTACGAGGTCCGAAATGCTCACACCGCCTCGAATCCTCTTTCGAACTTCCGTCGCCGAGCACGATGTAAGCTCCTCGGGGAATTCGAGCAACAACACTCCCTTTCGAACCGCCTCAGGTTCATGCTGGAGTAGTCGTTCAATATCCGATTGTTTTGACCCTGCTCTGTTGGCAACGATCAGTTTTGCACGCGAAAAAAGGTAGTCCAGCGCTTCGCGGCGATTTTCAAACCGGCGATGGTATCGCACAGTATAGCGATCCTGCGGGTCAAGCACGCGCTCGAATGTATCGAAGCCGATGATGAAGTGCAAATCGGTATCGTCTGGATAGACATCGTCGAGAGCATCGACCATGTCAACGTAAAACGCGTGCGAAGAAACCCCCACTGATATCCGGGGATCCTCAGAACTGGCGGCCAGCATCATCTCGAGCCGGTCGCTGAGCGTAGACTCGTAAACCGACTTGTCCGCATTGGCGACTCCCGCAAGCGCCAGAAGCTCGCCGAGGGAGAATCGATCGGCCGCCCTTCGCATAAGCTCCAGATGCGCGATCGTCGGTGGGTTGAACGACGCTGCGAAGACTCCCAGCCGCTTCCCCGTTCGGGAAGCTCTTCTCAGCACTTCGATTCTTGGTGCTTCGGAATCGGATACGATACCCGTCATTAGTCAGAGATTACACCACTCCGAAATGCCGGCCCAACCAAACGAGAGCTGCCGCAAACCCTCCCGCTAACACGTCGTCGGCCATTACTCCGAGGCCGCCAGGCAACCGTTCCAGTTTGCGAATAGGATAAGGCTTAAGAATGTCGAAGACTCGAAACAGAATGAACGCAAGCACTACGCCGCTTGCCGAAGGGGTTGCCGCCAGGGGCCACACTGAAATGAGCTGACCGCTTATTTCGTCTACGACTGCCTGCCGCGGATCGTTTTGCGATTTTATCCGGCATAGGCGATTCGCTGCCCAGACGCCCAACACGAAGACGAGGATGTTTACGATGCCAAGAAGAGGTAACGGCGTAGGCCACGTTATACCAAGGCGGTCGTAGAGATACCCGAAGACCAGAAAGAGGGCGACGCCTTCCAAAGAGCCGAAAGTGCCGGGCGCAAACGGTATCAGTCCGGCGCCCGCTCCCGTAGCAACCGCATAGGCAACGCGATCGCCTGCCGAAAGCTTCAGGCGCTCTGCTGGGATGTCCTGGTTCACTCGGTCAACCGGAAACGGCGCGGCCGATCAGATCGTAATCGTGAGCTTCAGTGATTTCGACGTCCACAAAATCCCCGGGCTGAACACTCAGCCCATCCGCGACGTCGTTTATCAGGACCGACCCATCGATTTCGGGAGCCTGAGTCTGCATTCGTCCTTCAAGCAAAAGATCGGTCTGTTTGGACTTGCCTTCGAGCAGGACTTTGAACCGGTTCCCAACCAGCTCCCTGTTCTTACGCTTTGACAGGCGCGCCTGCTGCTGCATCAACAAGCGCTCGCGGCGCTTCATCATGGGCTGGTCGATTTTGCCGTCGAGTTGAAAGCCTGCGGAGTTCTCTTCATCGGAGTAGGTGAACACTCCAAGGCGGTCAAACTGGACGGTTCGCGCGAAATCCATCAGTTCTTCAAAGTCATCTTCCGTCTCGCCTGGGAAGCCTACGATGAATGTCGTTCTGATGCCGACTTGCGGAACACGGCGGCGGATTCGCTCGATAAGTCTTTCATAAGAGTCGCGCCCGCCACCTCGACGCATCCTCGCGAGCACAGAACGGCTGACATGTTGCAGCGGAATGTCGAAGTAGTTACAGACATTTTCCCGCTCGGCCATCACGCGCAACAGCTCATCGGTGATCGCGGTGGGATAACAGTACATGAAGCGGAGCCACTCAACTCCAGAAATGGATGCGAGCCGATCCAGCAGGTTCGCCAGGCCGTCCTTCAATGCGAGATCGCTCCCATAAGTCGTGGTGTCCTGCGAAACAAGAACAAACTCTTTGACGCCTTGCGCCGCAAGCACCTCGACCTCTCGAATGATCGATTCCGGAGACCGCGACCGAAATTTGCCTCGGAGCTGAGGGATAATGCAAAAGGCGCAAGTATGATCGCAGCCTTCGGCGATCTTTACGTAAGCCGTGTACGGAGCTGTCGACCTGAGTCGAGGAGTAGTCTCGTCGTAAAGATAAAGCTCGGGTGCCGAGGCGGTACTGCTATAGACCGGAAGCACGCGGCGTTGCTCGACGACTTCGCCGATGTCGGCGAGTTGATTTACTCCGATGCACGCATCGATCTCTGGAATTTCGCGTTGCAGATCATCGCGATAACGCTCCACGAGGCATCCGGCGACGATGAGCCGCTTGAGTTTTCCCAATTGTTTAAGCTGGGCCATCTCGAGGATGGTGTTCACCGACTCCTGTCTGGCGGAATCAATAAAGCCGCAGGTGTTGACTACGAGGACGTCGGCCGCGGTCTGATCGGAAGTGATATCGAATCCCTGGCGTGCCAGCATGCCCATCATGACCTCGCTGTCTATGAGGTTCTTTGGGCATCCCAGGCTCACCATGCCAACTTTTTGACGAAGGTTCTGCTGGGCAGCGCTCGCGTGGGCGCTGGAGTTCGGACCAGGTGACCCAAAGCTCTGACGGGTCCTTTGGGAATTATTGCCGTTGGTTTTTCTGGTGGTACCGCTCATGACGATTCAGGCGCGTTAAACGCAAACTGCAATGTTAATCGTTTGCGGATAAAGAAGCAAAGAAGTTCCAGTCACGCTGCGATCCTGTTTAGTCTTTGATGGAGTGAGTCGTGGTGTCCTCGTTATTAGCGACCAACCGAGATTGGTTTCAGGAAAAGGCCGCAAGAGTTTCACAAAGACCGTAAACGTTCTGAACTTTGCGTTCTTTGCGACCCTTCGCGTTCTTTGCGACCCTTCGCGTGAAACGCGACTTACTTAGTCACGCATTGATGAAACACCGCGCGCACGACGCCGAGGTCCGCACTCGGAACTCAGAACTCAGAACTCAGAACTTATAAGCCCCTCGGCTTGTGCGGACTATCGCACCGCTCTTTTTGCACTCGATTCGTATCTGGTGTGTGCGGCCGTCGTGACGGTTCTTTTCAGGTGGGTAGTACGCAATTGTGTAACTCGAGCGAATCTCTTCGGCGATAGCTTTGAAGGCCGGGGTGAAATCCTTGTCGTCCGCTGAAAAATCTTTGCCCCCGGTCATCGGCACGATCCGAGATACGTCCAGCAGCGTCATGCTCCGCTGGTGTGGCGCTGAGCCCGCGATGTAGGACGGAGTCGTAATCGAATAGACCGTTACCTCCGCGTTGGTGGCATGCTGGATCAGCGGATCTTGTTCCGGGGGATCGACGTTGTCGAAGCCGTCAGTGAGCACGATGACCACTCGGCGCAGTCTTCGACCCGACCGAAATCTCGGACCGCGCTTCAGCATCGACACTGCTCGATCTATTGTTTGAAAGAGTCGCGTAGAGCCTTCGCCCCGACCGATCTTTTCAAACGCCTGCCCGATCTTTTTGGGATCGCTGGTGAAGTCCTGAAGAAGCCGAATCTCGTAGTTGAAGGCCAGGACGGCAAACGTCGAATCCGGCGTGAGCAGCTTTATGAAACTTTCCGCGGCGAACCGTTGTCTGTTGATCTCTTCGTTGGTGATGCTGCCTGAGACGTCAAGTGCGAAGACCACCGCGATTGGTCTGGTAAGGCTTGCCTCTTCACTTGCGCTAAAGAGGTCGTATTCGTGTTTCCGCTCGACGCCGTCATCGTAGACGACAAAGTCTTCGGGCTTGAGCTTGCGAATGAAATTCCCGTCCTTATCGGTGACGGTCACGTCCACGACTACGAGATCGGTTCTTAGCGTGATCTGATCTTTCTGCTCGCGTTGACCTGCCGCTTGAGGTGCGATCAGTGCAGACAATGTCAGCAGCAGAGCAAGGACTCGGGGGGTGCTACGAGGCGCAGATAGCTTCATGATCGAGACCCGAGGTACGAGTCTGGAGGTTAGCACGCTGCGGCTGAGATTTTCAATTTTGAAAGCGGTAGGCAGTAGGCAGTAGGCAGTTTCGGGTTTCGGGTTTAGGGTTAGCGTTTCGGCAACCTAACTGCGCACATCGATGGCCGTTTGCAAGCAGCGGGTTCAGGGCAAGTCAGCGTTTACTGAGACGAACCCTGAACTCTAGACCCGAAACCTGAAACTGCCTACTGCCTACTGCAGTTCAAAAATTGACCGCCCTCATGCACCGGTGCTAGACTCAACCGCTTGATCACGGAGGTGAAGAGGTGCCCGTTAGTCCGCGACTTCTCGAAATGCTCGTTTGCCCAGTCTGCATGGTCAAAGTAGAGCTGAAACCAGACTCGTCCGGATTGAAGTGCCCGCAATGCAAGCGCGTCTATCCCATTCAAGACGACTTTCCGGTCATGCTCGCCAACCAGGCCACCATCGAAGAGTAGACGGACAGGCAGCTCAATCCATGAGTTCAGTTGCCCCCATTGATTGGTCCGAAATTCATCGAGTCGTACTGGTTAGGCTCCGATCAATTGGTGACACCGTCCTGATGACACCTTGCCTCTCAGCACTAAAGGACTGGCGGCCGAATCTCCAAATCATCGCCGTCCTGGAACCGCTCGCCGCGCCCCTCCTCGACGGCCATCCGCTGGTGGACCGTATGATAGTAGTCGAAAAGAATGCGGCATCGAGGCTGGCCGCCATTCGCACGCTGCGCAATTCGAGGCCGCAAATCGCATTCAACCTTCACGGCGGCACAACCGCAATGTTGATGGCATCGTTGTGCGGAGCGCGCTACTCGGTAGGCTACGATTCACTTCCCGGGTCCTGGATGGCCAACCGCCGAGCCCCGGGTCCCGACAAGGTCCTCGGGCGTCAAAAGATTCATAGCGTCGAACAGCAACTAGCGTTGCTAACCTGGGCAGGCGTACCCCTCCCCGTGAAGCCCCGACTCAACATCGAGGTCTCCCGGCCGGCATCTGAGCGAGCGCTGGCGGCGTTGAAGACGATCAACATCGATAGGTCAGACGGAAACTCACATAATAAGGCTGAACGCTTCGCGCTAATCGCACCCGGCGCGGCGTTCGAGTCCAAGCGGTGGGGCGCAAGCGGGTTCGCAGCGGTGATAGACTATCTGGCCGAACATTGGTCGCTGAGGAGCTTGATTGTCACCGGTCCCGGGCAGAAGGAGCTGGCCGAGGACGTAGCTGCGCAAACCAGGAGCGGCCCGTTAGTCCTGCCTCATTTGAAGCTGGACGAAGTGGTGGCGTTGACCGCCGAGTTGGGAGCAGTATTCGTAGGCAATGACAGCGGCTTGATGCACATTGCGGCCGCGGTAGGTTGTCCGATTGTTGCAGTGTTCGGCTCATCGAACCCCGACGTGTGGCACCCGTGGACTGATTCTCCAACCTCAGTCCTCGGAGGAGAACGCCTGCAGAAGGACACCGACGTAAAAGGTTCGATAGTACGCATAAGCACCAATGAAGTGATAGCCGCAGTTGAAGAAGTACTGAGAAAAGTAGGCAGTGAGCAGTAGGCAGTATGCAGTAGACAGTTGGGCTGGATTGGCTGATCTGACACTTGGACATGATTAGAATCAACAAAACAGCAACTGCCTACTGCCTACTGCCTACCGCCTACTGCCGTTCTCTAACATGAAAACCATAACTCGCACTCGCGCAAGAACTCTTACTTCCGCCTTCAGCGGCAAGCGCATACTTGTTCTCGGCGACATGATGCTCGACCAGTTCATATGGGGTCGAGTGAAACGCATTTCTCCCGAAGCACCAGTGCCGGTCGTAGAAGTAGATCGAGAAACTACTGCTATTGGCGGAGCGGGTAATGTCGTCTCCAATCTCGTAGCCCTTGGTGCCTCTGCGATTCCGCTCGGCATCGTAGGCGACGACAACGACGCTGCCCGGCTGAGAGAAAAATTCGAGCAGCTCAAAGTGGACACGAGCGGACTTGTCGTAGATCAATCGCGGCCCACTACGGTCAAGACCCGCATAATCGCTCACAACCAGCAGGTCGTGCGCGCTGACCGAGAAAGCCGAATACCAATCTCTGCGCCAGTCGAACAACACGTGCTCGAACGCTTCCTCGAGACCATCGCCGATGTAGACGCGTTGGTTGTCTCTGACTACAGCAAGGGCTTGTTGACGCCGTCCCTCTTGAGGTCCGTCCTCACCGCGGCGCGTGACTCAGAGATTAGAAGTTGTGTCGATCCGAAAATCCGGAGCTTCACCGCCTATCAACCGGTCACAGTGATCACTCCAAACAATCAGGAAGCGGCGGAAGCCGCGGGCATCGAGATCGTCGACGAGGCTACGCTTATAGCTGCGGGGCGCAAGCTGCTTGGCTCGATTGATTGTAGAGCGGTGCTCGTGACCCGCGGCGAAGAAGGCATGAGCCTCTTTACCGACGGCGGCGAGGTGACTCATATCCCCACCGTAGCCCGCGAGGTTTATGACGTAACCGGAGCTGGTGACACGGTGGTGGCCACGATGGCGCTGGCCCTGGCTGCAGGCGCTACCTTTCCCGAGGCTGCCATTACAGCGAATCATGCAGCCGGTGTAGTCGTAGCCAAGGTCGGAACTGCAACCGTCAGCCGTGCTGAATTGCTGGACAGTTTTCAGATCTGAAAACTTTTGAGTGCCCGGCTTCCGGACGTTTTTTGTGGGATCTTGCTCGGATTAGTGGTTTTATAATTTAGGATTCGAAATCGAGGCAATGAAAAGAAATGAGTTCAACACTGCAACACAAGATAAAGGACCGACGCGCGGTTGTGGGAGTCATCGGACTCGGTTACGTGGGCCTGCCGCTTGCGGTCGAGTTCGGCAAAAGCTCTCTCACCGCGATCGGGTTCGATCTGGACGCCAAAAGGGTCGAAACCATCAATCAGGGCCGCTCTTATATTCCGGATGTTCCCACCGAAGTAGTAGCCAGCCTTGTCAGCGAAGGCCGGCTGTCGGCCACTACTGATTTTTCGAGGCTGGCCGAAACAGATGCGGTGATCATCTGTGTTCCAACGCCACTGCGGAAGACCAAAGAGCCTGACATCTCTTATATTCTGGCGGCGGCCGAGCAGGTAAAGAAGTATCTGCACTCGCCGCAACTCGTAGTTCTCGAGTCGACAACCTATCCGGGCACGACGGATGAGGTGCTCCTGCCGATGCTCGAAGAAACCGGTCTCAAACTAGACCAGGACTTTTTCCTCGCATTCTCCCCGGAGCGCGTTGATCCAGGGAACGAGCAATTCCAGACAAGCAATATTCCGAAAGTCGTGGGCGGCGTCTCTGCTACGTCAGTCGAAGTCGCCGCGGACCTCTACCTCGCAATCGTCAAGAACGTCCACAAGGTCTCGAGCGCGAGAGTGGCCGAAACTGCAAAGCTGTTGGAGAACACATTCCGTTCAGTCAACATCGCGCTTGTTAACGAGATTGCTCAGCTCTGTTATCACCTCGGGATAGATTCGTGGGAGGTGATAGAAGCGGCGGCGACTAAGCCATTTGGCTTCATGGCATTTTATCCGGGCCCCGGCATAGGCGGGCACTGCATACCACTTGACCCGCACTACCTCTCATGGAAAGCGAGGCTGCACGGGTTCGAGGCTCGATTCATAAGTCTCGCCGAAGAAGTGAACTCACGAATGCCCCAGCACGTCGTCGCGCTCGTGCAGGATGGACTCAACGAACACAAAAAGCCGTTGAAAGGTGCGCGCGTACTCGTGGTTGGAGTTGCGTACAAGCGGAACATCAATGACGTCCGCGAATCACCCGCGCTTGCGATCGTGGAGCAACTGATGAAGAAAGGGGCGGACGTCAGCTATCACGATCCGCACATTTCACGAATGGAGTTGGAAGGCTCGGGCACTTTGACCAGCACTGAGCTGAGCGATGATGTGCTGGCGGCGTGCGATTGTGCGGTTATCGTGACTGATCACTCGATCGTGGACTACGCTCGAATTGCCGCTCTTGCGCCACTGGTGGTCGACACGAGGAACGTCACTCGGCAACTCATCAAGAGCGAGCACGAATCGAAGGTAATTCGGTTATAGAGTTACAGGTGTTTGGGGTTTTTGTTCGTGGTTTATGGTTCGGACCAGCCTTTGGTCTGGCTCTTCCAGAACTAAAAACATTTCATGCATCTCTTCGAACTCTCGAAACGTCAAAATCCGGGGTGACTTAATTTGATTGTGAGCGACTGAATGGAGTTGGCGCGGTCCTCGCAATGCGCGATTTGGTGAGGCGGATTTCACGCCAAAAGCGCAAAAGGTTCTCAAAGGCCGCAAGGCTCCGGAACCTTTGCGGCCTTGGCGCGAAACCTATCTCGTTGGCAGCTAATATGCGGGACAGCGTCAACTCAATGATTCAAAATCAAACTAAGCGAACGCCCAAAATCCCTGGGTCACGACAATAGAGGCTTCGCTGTGCTAGGATTAAGCGTCCCTCGACTGAATCCAAAATCTCCCGGTCGATCTGGCCGGTCTTTTTGAAGGTTAGTAACTTATGAGAAGGAAGTTTCTGCTCTCACTCTCGCTGATTGTTGTGCTCGCTTCAGTCAACGCTCCTCAGCTTTTCAGGGGTTTTCATTCCGCCGCGGTGGCACTCTCGCCACAGTCGACTGAGCAGGCAGGCCAGCCGGCCAGCGCCATAATAGAACTGGAAAGCGACCCGGTCGCTATAAACGAAGAACGCGAAATGCCGGCCGGACTTACGAGTCACGGCGTTGATTTCAAATCGGTTCACGCCAGAGATTATGAATCCCGCCTCGTCCAGGAACATCAGGATTTCATGACCCGGGCGGCCTTGATTGCGCCCGGCGTGAAGGTTCGAGCCGAGCTTCGAAAGTTGGCGAACGCCGTCTCCATCGAGGCTTCTCCGCAGGAAATCGCCGCCATCGGCGCGATCCCCGGAGTAAAGCGCGTCCAGGCCACCAAGGAGTATCACGCAACGCTGGACGCCAGCGTGCCGCTGATCAACGCTCCGGCGTTTTGGGACCGCCTTGGCGGATCCTCCTCCGCCGGCCAGGGAGTCAAGATAGCGATTCTGGACACGGGAATCGATATAACGAATCCGCTGTTCTCTGATAGTGGGTTCACCTCACCAGCCGGTTTTCCGAGGACTAACAACGGCAGCGATGCTCTCACGAACAACAAGGTAATAGTGGCGAAGTCCTTCGTTGGAGGCACGCCGCCCCTGAATGCATCGGATCAGAACGGGCACGGTACAAACGTTGCGGGAATTGCTGCCGGCGACTTTAATACGCCTTCTCCGCTGGGTCCGATTTCCGGCGTAGCGCCTCAAGCCTTTCTCGGCAATTACCGGGTGCTGGATGCAGGCGGGAACGGGCGGGATGACAGAATCGCCCAGGCTCTGGAAGAAGCCGTGTCGGATGGTTTCGATGTTTTGAGCATGAGTCTTGGCGCTACAGCCGATGCAACATTAAATTTCCTGGACCAGACCGTCGAGACTGCGGTGAATATCGGCGGCAAGGTTGTGGTTATCTCCGCAGGCAATGCGGGCAACAGCGGCTCAGGCGACGCGATGACAATAGGTTCACCTGGCGTTGCGCCTTCGGCGATAACGGTAGCGGCATCTTCGAATGGTCACATTGTGGGTCCCATCCTGACAGTGACGGGTCCCGCGCCGGTAGACGCGGGATTGAGCAGCATTTCTGCAGTACAGGGCGTCGGAAGCACAAAACCACTGGACGGTTCGTTCACTTCGCTTCCGTTATCGCAGGTCACGACAAATCGAGGGTGCAGTTCTTTGACCGCGGGTTCGTTGACCGGGCAAGTAGCCCTGATTGAACGCGGCAACTGCTCGTTTTCGACTAAGGTCAACAACGCGGCACAGGCAGGCGCCAGCGCCGTCATCATCTACAATCAGGACATCTCCGAAAATCCCGACAGCGGTGGAGATCACCTGGTCCTCATGGACGTTACCGGCGTGACAATTCCTGCGGTGTTCACTACACGCACGGCGGGGGTCGCGTTGCGTGATTTCGTTCAGGCGCATGCGGGTGCAACGCTTTCAATAGCGCCGTTAGGATCGTCGCCGGCGATTTCAGATCTCGTAGCAGACTTCAGCTCTCGCGGACCAACCCGCCAGTTTGTGCTTAAGCCTGACATCGCGGCCCCCGGTGTGATTATTTATTCGGGAGCGATCAAGACAACCAACGCAGACGGAGTAAGCGATCCGAGCGGCTTTCTTGCGGTCAGCGGGACAAGCCAGTCAGCGCCTCACATTGCGGGCTCGGCTGCGCTTGTAAGGCAATTACATCCTTCGTTCACGCCCCAACAAATAAAATCGGTGCTGATGAACTCGGCAGTAGATTCGTTCCTGAACGCTAACAAGACTATGGTAGCCGGAGTCCTGACACAGGGCGGCGGACGCGTGGACCTCGACCGAGCGTCATCGGCCAGCGCAACCATCGCTCCATCCGGTATCAGTTTGGGGTTGAACAAGCTGAAGAAGAAGACCGTCACGATCAATCAGGACATCTCGGTGACGCGTCAATTGGATGGTCAGTCAACATATTCGATGAGCGTTCAGCAACTGGACCCCGACCCAGGCGTCAGCGTGAGTCTTTCTACTACATCGCTTTCGTTGAACAAGGGACAGACGGGAACGGTGACGTTTACGATTGTTGCTCTTAAGACGGCTGAAAAACGCGACTACACCGGTTACGTACTTCTGTCCGGCTCTGACGGCCAAACCCTCAGAGTGCCGTACTGGGTAAGGTACAGGAAGAAGGTTTAGGGTTTAGGGTTCGTTTGCCGAGGTTCAAACGAACCCGAAACTCTAGTCCCGAAACTTACTCAGTGAGGTATACAAAGGAAGGTTGGGGTTAAGGTTCGTTTGCCGAGGTTCAGACGAACCCGAAACTCTAAACCCGAAACCTATTTATTTCCCTGCGTCTTTGATTCCGTTGGGCGCAAGTGGAAGAGATCGAACACGTATTCCCGCCGCGTCAAAGAGCGCGTTCGCAACCGCCGGAGCCATCCCGACAATAGGCGTCTCACCCGCTCCAACCGAAGGCAGGTCTTTTCGATCCAGCAGAACCGTCTCCATCACCGGCACGTCCGAAAAACGGGGCACACGGTAACGCGAAAAGCGCGGGTTAAGTATCTTGCCTCCCCCAAAGTCGATTGACTCGAATAACGCTCCGCCGATCCCCATGATCAACGCGCCTTCCACTTGATCCTTCAAGTGATCAGGATTGACTACTGCACCGCACTCGAAAGCCGTTACTGCGCGAAGGATCTTAACCGAACCCGTAGAACGATCGACTTCGACTTCGGCAAACGTCGCAGTGTAGGAACCCTTCTCAGTGCCCCCGCCCATTCCGAACCCTCGACCTTGACTGCGTTTTTGTTTGCCCCAGCCGAACTTCTGCGCCCCGGCCTCGAACACCGCTCGCAGTCTTGCGTCTTTCAGGTTCTTAAGTCTCAACTCGAGCGGATCGATACCCGCGCGACGAGCGATCTCATCCATATGACTCTCTCGGGCAAAGTGATTAGCGCTTGCCGCAAGTCCCCGGTATGAGCCCTGCCTCAACGGCGAATCCGCGGGATGAAACTCGATTATCTGGTTCGCAATGTCGTACGGCGTCCTGATCGCAGACCCACCCGAATTGAAGTTGTGGAATTCCCACGCAGTGATCCGTCCGTCCTTCTGCGTTGCGCTGCTGACGTTGATGACACCGGCGGGCCTGAAGTAAGCCCAGGTGAATTCCTCTTCGCGTGTCCACACGACTCGCACCGGTTTTCCCGAAGCCTTGGCGAGCCTGGCAGCTTCGATCGCACATTCGCCGGTGTGCTTGCCGCCGTACCCGGAACCCGTATCGGGCACGATGACTCGTACCCGTTCCTCGGGGATCCGAAACGCCTGCGCGAGCTCGCCGCGCACCCCAAAAGGCCGTTGTGTACCTGTCCACACCGTCAGCTTGTCGCTGGCCCATTCTGCAACGGCCGCCCGCGGTTCGAGCGGCGCGTGAGCGATGTACGCGACGGTGTAACTCGCTTCCAGCTTTATTTCAGCCGACGACATCTGGTCCTTCACCGAGCCCTGCGTGAATCGCGACGAACGCTCGCCGGATGCATCGGTCTTACGCGTGAAGTGTTGGAACAACTCCGACTGCGAAATCTGCGGAGTCGTTTTCCACTCCGCCTTTATCTCGGAGAGGCCGCGAGAGGCAGCCTGTTCCGTAATCCCCGCAACACCGACAAAGTCGCCATCTCTCACCACCGTCGCGCCCTTCACTCGCTCGGCTCCGGACGTATCCACTGAACCCAGCGAGGCGCCAAACGCGGGAGCGCGCAAGACTTTGCCGTAGAGCATTCCCGGCCGCTTAACATCGGACGGATAGCGATGCTTCCCAGTCACCAGTTCGCGCGCGTTCACCTTTGCCACCGGCTTCCCGGCAGTCTTCCACTCTCGGGCCGGCGTCACAGTGATCTCGGCCGGGATTGTCTTTACCAGTTTCTGTCCTTTGGTCAACGCGCCGAACGACACGGATTTTTTGCCGCTCTTGTCTACGATCTTTCCGTCGGTCACCGTGAGTTGAGGCCTGTCGAGCGACATTTGGGCCGCGGCCAGATCCAAGAGCATTTCGCGGGCTGCCGCCGCCGCTCGATGGAGCTGCGGAGCCATGCCCGGAGTTGTTCGGCTTCCGAATGTCCCGATGTCAAACGGTGTCAGATCCGTGTCACCCATCACGAGTTTTATCGAGCTGATGGGCGCAGAGAGCTCTTCGGCGACTGCTTGAGTCAACGAAGTGCGGATGTCCTGACCAAGCTCGACCTTGCCGGTAAAGACCGTTATTCCTCCGTCTTCGCCGATGTGCAGCCAGGCTGAGATATCCTGCGGCATCGAATTCCGACCGCCCCTTCGACCTCCGCCCGATTCCTGCGCCGCGCCGCGCTTCAACGCCAAACCGACGAGAACACCGCAGCCGAACAACTTGAAAAACTCTCGCCTATCAACCTCGAAAAGGTAAGCAGGCGACTCAGCCAACTCGTATCGCTCCAGCTCAATCGCCGCATCTGAATCCAGTTGGTTGGTCATCGCGCGCCTCCTTTCATCGACTGTGCAGCCCGTTGTACGGCCGCGACGATTCGCGGATAGGTTCCGCACCGGCACATGTTGCCTTCCATCGACTGGACGATTTCGCGCACGTCCGGATTTGCGTTGCGGTTGAGCAACGCAACACCGCTCATGATCATCCCGGACGTGCAATAGGCGCATTGCATCGCTTCCGCATCAATGAATGCCTGTTGGAGCGGGTGCAGACGCCCGTTCTTTTCGAGACCTTCGATGGTGACGATTTTTTTGCCGGCGGCGGAGCTCGCTGGAGTCACGCAGGAGCGGGTGGGCTGCCCTTCGATAATCACCGTACAGGCGCCGCACTGCCCTTCCCCGCAGCCGTACTTGCTGCCGGTGAGGTCCAGCTCGTCGCGCAGCACCGAGAGGAGGCTCCGGCTGGAATCCAAATCCAACCGATGGGTAACGCCATTGACGTTAAGTTCAAAGGCTGCCATGGGGATTGCTCCAATTTGGTAGAAG
>DATFXM010000005.1:0-42684 GCA_035315885.1 Blastocatellia bacterium | reverse complement strand
TCGCATTTCTTCCGGTGTTGATGATGTGGCTTGGATACGCGGGGATGCTTTGGGCTTTCAAGCGCGAGGCAGGCCATACGATCGAACTGAGTGAACAAGGAATACGAGAAACCCGTGCGGGACGTGAACACCGTTTCATTCCCTGGGCGGGAGTCAAGGAAATAGAGATGGCTGCCGATTTGTTCGGCGGAATGAGTCTGAAGGCAAAGGGAGCGTTTTCGGAGATCGCTATTTCAAACGTTGATCTGGAGATTACAGGTCCGATGAGCATAGCGAAGATGCATCGCGCGCTGAGCGGGGCGAGTAAGATCAGCGCGTTATTTGGAAAGCTTCGGACCACCGCGCCTCAGGCAGCTTTGCGAATGAACAAACTGGCCGAACGACGACTGAAAAGAAGTGCCGAATGCTGAAGAAGAAGTGCTGAGTGATGAGTGCTGAGTGCTGAGCAGCGACGGAAGTTCTCAGTGACCTCGCGATTAATACTCATCACTCAGCACTCAGCACTCAGGACTCAGCACTCAGGACTCAGGACTCAGCACTCAGAACCTTTTCGGACGCTTCAGTCTCCACCGGAGCTTTCGCCTTTCGCGTTCTGAACAACAAGTCAACGCCGGCCATCGCTCCAGTGTCGAACATAAGCAACACAACCACCGCGCACGCTTCTATCATTGTCTTGTTCACGATCAAGTAGGCGCCTTCGCTGCCAGGTTGCTGCACTCCTCGAAGCGGCGCTGAGGTGGCGTAGATCAGCGTCAGAAATAACAACGCTCCCCAACAACCTGTTTTGGTGAATAGCCCGAGCATCAGCGAAAGACCGATCAATAACAATGCGATCTTGACCGCGTTGTCGATCCAAGGCGTCCACCCTGCATCCATCAATCTTTGAAAGACTCTTGCAAGCGGGCCGGTTGCCGATCTGAGATAGCCCGCCGAAGTCCACGGCCCAAGCGGCGCCCCCGCGCTACTCCACCCCGGCAGCGCGAGCTTGTAATAACCTTCATAGGCGAAGTGCCACCCGATCATCGTGCGCAGGACGACCAGTGACGCCTGTCGAATCGAGGATAATGATTTTCCTAGTGAGCTACTCACCCTTGAATTTCAACCTCACAGCCCTCGTTGCGGCCGATCACCAGCGGCTTTCTCGAGCCGCTCTCCAAGATCACCGCAAGCGTACCCGGGTTCTCGTCGCAGTAATCCCGCGCCAACTGACGGCCTCCGACGAAGAAGGCAGTGGACAGCGCGTCAGACAACGCCGCCGATTGGGCTACAACGGTCACGCCTGCCACGCCTTCCGCCGGACGCCCGGTTCTAGGGTCAATCACGTGCCCGTAGCGTTTCCCTTCGTGTTCGAAGTACTGCTCCTCGGATCCGCTCGTCGACATAGCACAATCGCGCAGCTTCAACACCGCTAGACGCGCGTGCGCGTTTAGCGGATGACGAATTCCTACAGTCCACCCGCGATGGCCTAAACCTCCGCCGCCAATCGCAAATAAACTGCTGGACCCGGCGTTCAACAGCGCAGACGGCATATTTTTTCTTATGAGCCCCGCGATCCTATCGAGCGCATAGCCCTTCCCGATGCTACCCAGATTGATTTTCACTCCCTCGCGTCGAAACCGAATTGATCTGGTCCCGACATTCAGAAAAATCAGACTCTCAGCCCCGACATTTTCCCTGACTTTCTCCAATTCACTGTCCGCGGGAATTCTGTTCTGACGCTTCAAAAAACCCCAACATTCAGTCAATGGTGCAGAAGTTATGTCGAAAGCTCCGGCAGTACGCCGGCTCAGGTCGCGGCACTGGAGCAAGAACGAAAACAGCGCATCATCTACGACTACATCGCGAGATGAAGCATTGCGATTGATGAAGCTGATTTCGCTGTTATCACGGAAGACGCTCAACTGCTGTTCGATGGGTTCGAGCAGGTCGAGTGCCTTGATCGCCAATTGCGAGCCGTTTCTTGTGGAGGAAGGCACGGTAATTTCGAATCGGCAGGCCATTGCAGAGCGGCTGACGTGAAGCCAGTAGTCTTCTGCGGGCATGACTGGCCTTGGAGAAAGCTTGAGAAAATCGCGCCGCGCTAGCGCTTTTTGCTGAATCGTCATGCTTTTAAAAACGGTTGGCTGTCGCTCATTCGCGCGCTGGCCGGCTCGGCCTTCGCGTCATCCGCTCCAATGGCCAACAGTATACGCGCTGAGACCCGCGAGTCGACCATCGTTTTTTCTACGCGGGAGAACTCGACCGGCCTGGCCTGGAGAGGAGGGATGCTGAACCCTGGTTCAACCGCCTGTCTGTAATAAAGGATCGGACTCCGCGAAAGCGGATGTCCGATCCTCTGTTGAAGCGAGCAAACAGCGTACTAGAAAAT
This sequence comes from Blastocatellia bacterium, assembly GCA_035315885.1. Taxonomy (GTDB): domain Bacteria; phylum Acidobacteriota; class Blastocatellia; order UBA7656; family UBA7656; genus DATFXM01. Next base: position 40,316 of record DATFXM010000005.1, on the reverse strand, counting down.
CAGCTTGATACCCAACTGTACGCGTCGCGCATAGTTGCCCTGATTCGAGATGTTGGCGATCTTCCCGAAGTCGGCGTTTGTCGGGACGGTGATTACGCCGCTCGAGCCAGACGCGCCTGACGCGGCCGAAAGCCACGGGTGATTGAACGCGTTCGTCATCTCGCCTCGGAACTGCACGCTCATCCTTTCGTTGATTCTCGTGTTCTTGATGATTGAGAAGTCAACATTGTTCGTAGGTTGTACCCGGAGGAATGAGAACCTCAACGGGAACGTGCGGACGTTGTTGGCGAGCTGGAACGCCGTGTCGCGATTGAACCCTGCCAACGTCGTCAGCGGACTGCCGGGACAAGTAGTGGCGTTGTATGCGTTCTTGCAGGGATCGTTGAAGTCGACCCACACCGTCTGGCCGTTTTGAGTCACCACTGTGCCGGTCGCTGTTCGAAGCGCTACAAAGCCCAGCGTGTTGAACCAGCGCGCTAGGGACTGCTGATCCGATGGAATCTTCAAATTCTTGAGGTCTCCAAAGTAGATGTACCCCGCGGTAGCCGTAGGCGTGTTGAAGAACGGCGAATTGCTGGTGTTGTTGTTGAACGTCAGCGGCGCGCCGGTCTGGTACGCATAGACGCCCTGAACCTGCCATCCTCCTGCCAGACGCGAGACCACTCCGTTGGAGTTCGACAGGAATCTGTGGCCCTTCCCAAACGGAAGCTCAACAATGGAGCTGACCGAGAAGCGGTTAGGATAGTCCTGATCCGAAATTGTTCGCGTTGGCAGCGGATCGCCGGGATTCAAGTACTCAGTGGCCTGCATGAATTTTGAATGCGTGTAGGCCGCCTGAATCGTGTAACCCCTCGAGAATCGCTTCTCGATCCGCAACTGCCCGGCGTGATACCAGGAGTAGCCATCGTTGTTAGTCGTGATCACATTTCCGAACTGCGGGAATGGCTTCAGCAGATTTTGCCGCTGAATCGTAGAGTTCGCGCCAACGCCCGGAATGCCGAGCCCTGCAAACGGGTTCGGCACGCTTCCGGTCAGGAAGCCCCGGGTGACCGTGTCTTGAGTCGGAGACTTGCTGAGGAACTTGTTGGGCACCGCGTTCAAGTCACGCGTTAGCTCAATGTGCGTGCCGCGATTTCCAACATAGCTGGCTTCTATGATGAATCCGCCGGGCAGCTCCCGCTGTACTCCAAGCTCCCATCGCTGGTTGTATGGAGTCTGCGGGTGCTGATTGAAAAACGCTATCGGGTTGCCGAGGTTCGTCTGCGGCCCTTTTGAGGACCCAACCGGCGACAGGATGCCGTTAGGGAAAGGATTGCTCCACGTGTTGAAGTTGATGTTGTTCGTAGTCGGCACGAAGTTCGTGACCTGGCTGAACCCGGTCTGTATGACGTCTCCACGCCGCTCACCAAGGAATCCATAAAAGATTCCGTAGCCTCCCCGCAACACGGTCTTGCTGTTTATTTGAAACGCAAAACCGATTCTCGGCATGAAGTTATGCTTCGGAGTTTCATACAAACCATCCCCATCGGTGCCTACGCCGGGGAACAACAAACCGCCGCGGACGAATATGTCGGGTCGCGCCGCTTTGAGCAAGGGATCGTTTATCGCCGCGTACCTGGCTCTAACCGCCGGCTCGATCGGTTGAACGTAGCCAAAATCAAAACCTGAGACGCTCTTGTTGTAACGCTCGGTGAGCGGCGTTTCGAACTCGTATCTGAGGCCGAGATTCAACGTGAGTCGAGGATGCACCTTCCAATCATCCTGGAAGAAGAACCCCCACGAAGTGGACTGCTCGGCGTAGTCGGAGGCTCGCGTGATGCCGCTAGTAGACGTTGGTATCCCGAGCAGAAATGCGGCAAACGACAGCCCGACCTGGCTCGCGGTAGAGTCGTCCTTCTGTTTGGTGTAGGTGTTGTCGAATACAAACTGACCAGTCTGGTTGTTGCTCGAGAACAAATCATTCTCTCGATAAGAGCGGAATTCGACGCCGCCCTTGAAAGAATGCGTGCCAAGCGCTTTGTTCACGATCGCTCCGAAAGAGTGCGTATCCACCGGCCGGTACTCACCGGTCTGACCGGTTCCCTGATACGTCGAGGTCGGAAAGTCGATGCGCGGGAAACGCCGAATCGCCGGCTCGATAGCGTCGTTGTAGGATGCGGGAAAACCGACGGTTGTGAGATCGAAGCCAAACCCCTGAGGGTTCATGTCCTGAGCCCTGATGAACCGGTTGTATCCGTACCTCACGTTCAGCACTGTCGTGGCGTTGATCGCATAAACATCGTCGACCACTCCCTGACGCGAGATAAACTGAAACGACGTCCCGGTCGCGATGTTGTGGAAGTAGTCGTTGTAGAAGCTGTCCCGGTCATAAAGGCTAGCCCTTACGAAGATCCTCTGCTTGTCGCTGATCACGTGGTCGATTCGTGCAGTGTAGTTGTTATATTTCTTCGTCCTCTCCGCAAGCGTAGAGTCAGCGTTGTTGTTCAGGAACTCCGAAGTTCCCGCCGTCAGCGGTGCCGGGAAATAGGCAAGCAACATCTTGGACACCGGATTGATCAGGTTTGTCGGGATTATGTTTCCGGGAAACTTATCCTCGATGAAGTGACCCGGTCGTGCCGGATCAGCCCGCCGCGTGAACGGGTTGTAGATCTGATACTGCGGACCCAACGCTAGTAACGCCGAGAAGTCCCCGCGCTTCATTGCATCAGTCGGCACCGTAGGACTGGTGCTGTCGTAACGCGGGCGAGAGTCTCGAATCCCTTCAAAACCAAACAGGAAAAACGTCTTGTCGCGTCCGTTGTACAGCTTCGGAATGTACACCGGGCCCGACACCGTTCCTCCGAAACGATTCGAAAACGTATCGGGTCTGGGCTGTCCTCGCAAATTGCCGAAGAAGTCATTTGCCGCAAGCGAGCCCGGCTCACCCCAGAAGTAGGCGGTGCCGTGAAGGGTGTTGGTTCCGGACTTGATGCTGATGCTGGTCACCCCGCCTTCGGTATTCCCAAACTGCGCGTCGAAGGTGGCGGTCTGGACCTTGAACTCCTGAATGACATCGGTTGGCGGCACGTAAGATGCGATGACTTCGCTCGGATTCGCTGTGGCAGTGCTGGGCGCGCCATCGATTGTCAGGTCGCTGCGGTTTGCACGAGTGCCATCGATCGTAAACCCGACGATGTGGGTCGGCTCAAACGGTCGATCGAGTCTCTGATCGCGCGCGAAAGTGACACCGGGCGAAAGTCCGATAAGCGTATAGGGGTCTCCGTGCACCAGCGGCAACTCGGCAACTCGACGATTGTCCACCGCCTGTCCCATCGATCCGCTTGTGGTATCGAGCGTCGTAGGTGCGATGGTAATGTTGACCGATTCTTCGGCTCCGCCGATCTCCAGAGGAATGTTGATCTCGACCGTGTCTCCGATTCTCACCTGGAGTCCATCGCGGACGTATTTTTTGAATCCTCTTACCTCGACGGTTACCTGATACACGCCGGGGACGAGGTACGGTACTCGAAACACGCCCGAATCGTTTGTAGTGACCGAGACCGTGGTACCCTGAGCGGTGTTTATGACTTTGACGATCGCATCGGCGACAACGCTCTGATTGGCGTCGGTGACTCTACCGGTTATGGTGCCCCTGGTTTCCTGCGCGAAAGCGGGCGTTGGGAGCAGGGCGACCGCAAGACAAAATGCAGACACCACTGCCTGAACCGCTTTGGTTCTGCTGACTCTCATTTTCCACCTCCGAAGTGAGCGATAGTGACACAAGACGCCTCTCGGCCGGCAAGCCGGTTCGCTGTGAGCATGTGGGGCCGGACGTCCATTGTTGATCAGCGATCGAGACCGAGACTGGCTGATTTATACATCGTCGACGCGACAGGTACTTTCGAATAGCCGATCGATATTATTGGTATGACCAATCGAGCCCTGAGCAGACTTAATACCACTTGCTGAGCTGATGCGGGAATCAAGCGAGAGGGACTCGCGGCAGTGCGAGGGCTCCGCTCGGCTGTATTCAGAAGGTGAACCATTTTCTGGAAAAACTCTCACTGGCCTGCCGCTACGGACTTAAGCGGGCACCATTCTCTAACAACAGCCGACTACTGTCAAGCTGTTTTTATACCAATTTGTATCGACGTGACAAAAGGGTAAGACCAATCGGAGGAGTCGAGTGTTAGTGTTGAGTGCTCAGCACTTCACCTCACACGATTCCCGCGGCGAGGGTGCTCTGGGAGGGACGTTCCTCGGCCTTGCGACTGCGATAGCCGCTCGATCGGTACACAGCGATCGGGTCGATCGCACCTCCTGATCTCTCGCGCGCCGCAGCCAGTATCGGAGATACATCCAGCGTGAATGCCTGCTTCAATATCGAAAGCGCCATGAGCGGATCACATTTCTCTTGCGCGTCTCGAAGCGCCGCCCTGTCCACCGCATGTGCCTGCACATAAGCGCGCGTCAGCTCGACGGCGCTCATCATTAGCGACTCGATCGGATCAGTCACATTGTGCGACTGATCGAGCATATGTGCCGGATCGAACCCCGGGACACCCTCCAACTCCGCATCTACCAGTTCATTGAAAATCAGAAAGATCTGGAACGGCTTAATCGAGCCCGCGTCCAGATCGTCGTCGCCATACTTGCTGTCGTTAAAGTGAAACCCCGCAAGCTTCCCAAACTGAATCAGCCGAGACACGATCATTTCTATGTTCACGTTGGGAGCATGATGACCCAGATCCACCAAACAGAACGCCTTCGACCCAAGCTGTGTTGCGCAGTAATAGCTAGTCCCCCAATCGTTGATCACCGTCGAGTAAAAAGCCGGCTCGTACATCTTGTGCTCCAAAAACATCCGCCATCCAGCCGGAAGCTGGCCATAGATCTCTCGAGTGCTTTCTAGGTACCGTTCAAGCGCGCGTCTGAAATGGAGCTGTCCGGGAAAATTGCCGCCATCGGCGATCCACACCGTCAGTGAATTCGAGCCAAGCGTCTTGCCGATCTCTATAACCTCGAGATTGTGCTGGATTGCTTGCTGCCGGACCGCTCGGTCGGGGTGTGTGAGACTCCCGAATTTGTAGGAGAGCTTCTGATCGGCTTGATCCTGAAACGTGTTCGAGTTCATCGCGTCAAAACGCAATCCGCGGCCTGCGGCGAACTTCCTGAGCTCCGAGGCGTCCTCCGGTTTGTCCCAGGGAATATGCAGCGAGACGGCAGGCGTCGCGCGCACTAGCTGAAAAATCGTTCCACAGTCTTCCAGCTTTTCATAAACGTCGCGAGGCTCACCGCTACCGGGAAACCTTGCGAAGCGAGTTCCTCCGGTTCCGACTCCCCACGACGGAATCGCCACGCTGAACGACTGGGCCTTGGCGATCAAAGATTCAATATCGATGTTTCGCCTGCGCAACTGACTCGCCAGGTGCTCACAGTCCTCGCGGAGCCAGGCTTGAGCCCGCCTGTTCCGGTCAGCGATGAAGTCTTCTTCGATTCGAAATCTACCGCTCATGATTCTCAGCCTTTCAACCCACGTTGGTGACGGTGGGCTCAATCCAGATGAAACATCTCCTCGAGCGAAATGGTCGCGGGACTGTTGTCCGCATTGGTACTCATCAAATCTTTCATGCATGCCCACCACCGCCGGCAAACCGGATGCTGCGCAATCTTTTGCCAGAGCACTTCCGATTCGAGTTCGGCGTACGCGAACAGCGATCCGGTGGAGGGGTCGAGAAAGATTGAGTAGTTATGAACTCCGTGTTGTTCCAGGACGTCGCGAAGCTCCGGCCAAATCGGGTTGTGTCTTCGGCGATACTCCAACTCCTCGCCGGGGTTCAAGGTCATCTTGAATGCCTTGCGGATCATTGGCACCTGACAGCCGCTCCCTGATGATCACTGGTTTACGCCGCTTGCGAGTACTCCGCCATCCACTACCAGGACTTCACCGGTGATGAAGCTTGCGGCGTCGGATGCAAGAAACACCGCAGCGCCGGCAAGCTCTTCAACTCTTCCAAACCTCTTCATGGGCGTCCGCACAAGAAACTCCCGCCCGCGCTCGGTTTCATCCAGGAGCTTCTCGTTAAGGGGGGTACGAAAGACACCCGGCGCGATCGCGTTTACCAGTACGCCTCGTGGAGCCCACTCGATCGCAAGCGATTTAGTGAGCGATGCCACCGCAGCCTTGCTCGCGGAGTAAGCAGCCACTTCGTACAACGCCACAAAAGTCGAAAGCGATGCGATGTTTATTATGCGGCCGTACCCGCGTTCCAGCATGTGCTTGCCAAACACCTGGCAGGCTCTCAACGTGCCGGTGAGATTGGTGTCGATGATCTGGTTCCAATCCTCCTCGGCAAAACCCACCGAAGGCGCGCGCTTCGTGCGACCAGCGGAGTTCACCAGAATGTCCGCTTTTCCGAAGCGCTCAAGGACGCCGTCAAGCACGCGTTTCAAAGACTCGCGTTCGGAAACATCGGAGGTCATCCGCAGCGTACGGCGTCCAAGCGTCTCGATTTCACGAGCCGCCGCGTCAACTTGTTCGGGCCTGCGCGAGGTCGGTACCACATCGGCGCCTGCCTCCGCCAGCCCGTGGGCAATTGCCCGCCCAATTCCGGAGGTGCCGCCAATGACCACCGCGGTTTTCCCGCTCAAGTCGAACGCCGCATAACTCATAGTTGCCAGTCTCCTGTACCGATAAAATGCCCCCGCAGCCGGATCAAAGGCGCCGCATATCAGACCAAAACTTCTTGGCCGAAGCTAGATTCGCGTAAGGTAATACCAATTCAACCAGTCGGTTCAGAATGTCTAGCACCGCGCTTAAACCATTGTCAAACTAATCAACTGAGTTTTCAATCGAATAACCCGACATCTTGTCGTTGCCGTTCGCTTCGAGCTCTTATAAAGCTTGCCCTGAGTGGTTGCTCTGTGGTTAAATCCTCGCTGCCCGATTCGAAAAATGGTTAAACCACTTTCAAAACAGTCCGCGAAAGGTTCTGGTCTGGTAGACCGCAGCCTGAGTCTACGCGCGCGCTCGAGCGCCGGAAACACCTGGCTGAGTTCGGGCAGTTCTGAGCGGGATTCGGCTGACCGCACAGGCGAGACGCAACCTCTCGAGTACCGAGTACTTGAAACCGAGGAACAGGTGGGCCAGGCGATGCTCGACGAGATTCGGCACGCCTGGAGACAGAAGCAGCAGGATTTGGTGATAGTGCTTCTGGGTGGCCGGGGGGCTCAGTCACTTCACCGGCAACTTGGCGAGCTTGCCGCCAAAGGCACTGAAGATCGCATGCTTGCGAGTCTGAAGGTGTTCACGCAGGACGCGCTCGCACCAATGCGGATGGACAATTCCTTCAGTTTCGTCCGCGACTTTGAGCGACTGCTCGGAAATGAGTTCTTCGCCAAGGTCAAATGTTTTACCCCGATGCGAACTGATGCGATCGATCTCGAGGCTGAGCTGGCACGATACGTTGAGGACCTTCAGGGTGCGGGCGGGATCGACATCTTCTTTCTGGGCCATGGTCCAGAGTCCGGCGGAGCGTCGCATCTTGCTTACATAAAACCGAACTCGGGCGCGCGCGCCTCGGATCTTGCAGGCGTGATCCCAATATCGCAGAGCATCCTTGAACACCACATCTCAAAGTTCAGGGCAGGCGGCGCAGCGGTAAATCAGTCTGACGAGCTGGAATGCAGGCGGGCAAGCCATATAATGACTCTGGGACCGGCGGCAATCCTGGGTGCTAGGAGACTGATACAATCGATCGTCGACGCTGGTACAGCGCCGGCCAAACGTGAGAGTTACAGGCGGGTTCTGGAAGCTAAATTGTCATCGGATCCGGATGAGCGCCTGAGGCAACTGGACGCCAACCCGGGTCTATGGATTCGCCAGCATCGCAATGCGGTGTCTCTCATTCTTCCTGATGTGCTTCAAGCGTGAAGCGGTTCGGACCAGCGGGTATGTCAACAACGGAACCAGTTTTGAGAGCCGTTTTGGGGGACTACGCGATAATCGTGGATCCTCGAGACAACGTTGCGGTGGTCAAGAGCAAGACGCCGCCGGAACTTGAAGTCTCGCTGGCCGATGGTCGAATCATCCGCGTGAATCAAAGCGTGCCGCCCGGGCATCGCTTCGCTACAAGAGCAATACCAGCGGGTGAGTTTGTCCTCCAGTTTGGTCAGCCAATCGGCACGTCGCTTGGAATCGCGGAGGGGCAACAGATCACTCCCGAGAACATGACCAACGATGTTCCCACGATTCGCAATCTGCCGGATGACCTTCAGAATGCGCCAACGGATTACATACCCGAAAACGAGCGAGACACGTTTGCTGGATTTCGCCGGCCGGATGGGCGTGTGGGCACTCGCAACTATCTGCTGATCGTGCCTACCAGCATGTGCGCCAGCCATGAAGCTCAGCAGATTTCGATGATATCTGAGTTCATGCTCTATAACCGGGACAAGTTTCCGAACGTGGACGGTGTAGTTGCGATTCCGCACAACAAAGGCTGCGGATGTCAGGATGGCTCTACGATCGAAGTGATGTTGCGAACGCTTTCAAACTACGCCGACCATCCGAACGTCGGCGGGGTGATTCTGATGGACCTGGGATGCGAGAAAACGAATTTGAACCAGGTCGAGAAGTATCTTCTGAAACGCGAGAAGCAGTTCAACAAGCCGGTTGCAAAAATAGGGATACAGGAATCGGGCGGCACCCAGGCTGCAATCGAGCGAGGGCTCCGCGAAGTCGAGAGCATGCTGCCGGAGGTCAATCTAGCTACGAGGGCGTGCGTTCCAGTCAGTGAGCTGGTTCTTGGTGTGAAGTGCGGCGCTTCGGACGCGTTTTCCGGCATCTCGGCAAACCCGTCCCTCGGCCGCACCGCGGATCGCATCGTAAGATGCGGCGGCACGGTTCTGATCACCGAAGTCCCCGAGTTTTGCGGCGCCGAGCACATTCTCGCTTACCGGGCCAAGGATGCGGATACGGGCCGTGCGATCTTCAGGATGGTGGACTGGTATAAAGAATACGCCTCAAAGTTTGGCGCGGTGCTAAACCAGAATCCGAGCCCGGGCAACATCGCAGGTGGGCTGCTGAACATAACGATCAAATCGCTTGGCGCGATCTCAAAGGCGGGAACCACCCGAGTCGAAGGGGTTGTAGAATATGCCGAGACTCCTCGGAACCGCGGAATCAATCTTATGCAGGGACCGGGATACGATCAGGAGTCGACGCCCGGACTGGTCGCCGCGGGAGCCAATGTCGTAGTTTTTACGACCGGACGCGGAACAACGATTGGTAACGCAATCGCCCCGGTAATAAAGCTGGCGTCGAATACGCCGGTGTTTGAGCGGATGTCGCGCGATCTTGATCTCTCAGCGGGCACAGTGATCGACGGAACCGAAACGATTGAACAGGTAGGCAACAGGGTCTTCGAGCACGTCCGCAAGGTGGCCAGCGGCGAAGTGCCGGCGCGAGCCGAAGAATTGAAGCACCGCGAATTTCAGTTCTGGGCCGAGCAGACCGTCTCGCTTTAGACTAACGAGCATGACCAAATCAGAAATAATCGGCAGCATTGTCGATGTTGGGGTGATCCCTGTGATCCGCGCGCACTCGGCGGACATTGCAAAGCGGGCCATCGACGCGATCAAAAAAGGCGGCCTTTCGGTTCTGGAGATAACGATGACCGTGCCCGGCGCGGTGAAGCTTATCGAAGAGGTCGTGCGACACTTCGGAACTGAAGCAATCGTAGGTGCGGGCACTGTGCTTGATGCCGAGACGGCGAGGGCGTGCATTCTCTCGGGCGCGCAGTTCATCGTGAGTCCGTCGCTGGACCTTGAGACTATTTCGTGCTGCAGGCGCTACAGCATTCCGGTGATGCCCGGTGCTTTAACACCCACCGAAGTGGTCACCGCGTGGAAGGCGGGCGCCGATCTGGTAAAAGTCTTCCCCGCTAATGCGGTTGGCGGAGCAAGCTACCTAAAGTCTCTGAAAGCACCGCTGCCTCAGGTTGAGCTGGTGCCGACCGGAGGCGTCTCATTAAAGACCGCCGCGGATTTCATAAAGGCTGGAGCGTCAGCCCTCGGAGTAGGGGCCGATCTCGTGGACACCAAAGCACTCGCGGAAGGCCAACCTCAAATCATCACCGAACGCACTACACAGTTTATTCAGATCGTCAAAGAAGCTAGAAGCGAAAGGCAGTAGGCAGTAGGCAGTTTCGGGTTTAGGGTTTCGGGTTTAGGTTTCGTTTGAGTGAAGGATGACTTGCAGCCAAGGGCTCACTAACCATCTTTCTTTACACACAGATTAAGCTAACGCGAAACTGCCTACTGCCTACTGCCTACTGCCTCGGAGACAGCAGAATCGGAGTCTCCGGATTCAATCTGCAGGGTTCCCTTCCCTGTGCGCCTGCCCGGTCCCGCGCCGCTTTTGCGGTCCCTGGCAGCGTGCGTTCGTCCAGGTGCACGAGGCCGCACTCGACCTCCCGCAATCGCCCCATCAGCAGTTCGATTTGGGTCCGAAGCAGATTCATCTCAACGTCGTTTTGCCCCGGTGCAGGCGTGGATCGCTGCGAAAAGGCTTGTTGCTGAAGTCTGTTGACTGAAGACTCGATTGTAAAAAGCCGTTGCTCGAGAACGCTGATGCGACGGTCGAGATTCATCACGTCTTGCGCTCCAGGCTCGATCGCTTCGTTGGAGCGGACAATGCTCTTCTCACCTTGTGCGAGCAAGAACATTACGCAGATCAGCGCAATCGCCGTCCAGCTCATTCGAGATAATAGTCCAATTTTCATTTCACATTCCTCTTGGAGTTCTGTGTATTCATCTCATTACCAACTATGCATCGTGCCATCCATCTTTCTATTGACCGGAAGGTACGCACGCTCGTACGGATATTGTTTCGCCAGGTCCTCGTCCAAATCAACGCCGAGGCCCGGCCGGTCGCCCGGGTGCATCATTCCATCCTCGAAGTAGTATGAATGCGGGAATACACGATCGGTCTCCTCTGTGTGCCTCATGTACTCCTGAATTCCAAAGTTGTGCACGCTCAGATCGAAGTGCAGCGCGGCCGCCATGCAAACAGGGCTCAGGTCCGTAGCTCCATGCGAGCCGGTAAGCACGTGAAACACTTCCGCGAAGTTCGCAATTTTCCTCAGGTGACTGATTCCGCCAGCGTGCACAACAGTCGTTCGGATGTAGTCGATCAGTTGTTCGCGGATCAACGTCTCGCAGTCGAAAATCGAGTTGAATACTTCGCCAACTGCGAGCGGAGTCGTGGTGTGCTGACGTATCAGCCTGAAACTCTCCTGCAGTTCTGCAGGCACCGGGTCTTCCATCCAGAACAGGCTGTAGGGTTCAAGGCTCTTGCCCAGTCGCGCCGCTTGTATCGGGGTGAGCCTATGATGGACATCGTGAAGCAAATGCAGTTGTGGACCAAACTCGCTCCGAAGCCTCTTGAACAAGTCCGGAACAAAGTTCAGGTAGTACTCGCTGCTCCAGACATTCTCGGGCGGCAGACCCTTTTCCGCGGGTTCGTAGTGCAACTGGCCGCGTCCGACGCCATAGGTGCTCGCGAGGCCCGGAATCCCGGACTGCGCCCGCACCGCCTTATAGCCGAGCTGGACGTAGCGAGCTACAGCGCTTGCTGTCTCATCTATGTCCGCACCATTGGCGTGCCCGTAGACCATCACCGCCTCGCGAGAAGCGCCGCCCAACAACTGATAGACAGGCGTATTGACGCTCTTGCCCTTTATGTCCCAAAGCGCGGTGTCCACCGCGCTGATTGCCGCCATGGTAACCGGTCCGCGCCGCCAATAAGCGCCCTTGTACAGATACTGCCACGTGTCCTCGATGCGTCGGGCATCGCGTCCGATCAGCAAGGGAATGATGTGGTCGTTGAGGTAGCTTGCGACGGACATCTCGCGCCCATTCAACGTCGCATCACCAAGCCCGTAGACACGATCTTCGGTGATGAGCTTGAGTGTGACGAAGTTTCTACCAGGACTGCAGACAATGACTCTGGCGTCTACTATTTTCATTTTGGGTATTCGATCTCCAATGCGGCTTTCGGTCCCCGAGATGATAGCAGAGGCTTCTGAGCAGTAGGCAGTAGGCAGTTAGGGTTTAGGGTTTCGCGTTCTACTGCATACTGCATACTGCCTACTGTCTACTGCTCAGTTGCCTTTTACGAGTCAACGAAGGCCGTGCTACATTTGGCTTGTCATCAATAACAACTTCGCGAGAAATTCAGCAACCGAGAAGTTCACAGTAGAATAAGTGGGCTCAGGGCGGCCAACTCCGGCGTTTCCCCGTTCCAGACTCGTGTTTTCGGACGCGGAGCAGAACGCAGACAGGGAGGCCAGTTGATGCAACAGAATCGTCGACGTTTTGTGATCGGGCTGGGCTCGCTAGCTGCCGCCACCGCTTTACCTTCACGCAATCTGGCTGCGCTGTTTGAACCCCCACTATATCCGCCAATGGACCTTTCATACTTCGATAAACCCGTCAGTGCCGCACCGTCCGCGATTCGCTTCGGATACGCGGCAATCACCTGGAACGGCAAGGACCGGCAGGCAATCGACGACATCACCGAAGTGGGCTTTCGTGGAATCCAGCTTCGCTCGAATGTCCTCAAGGAGTTCGGCGACAAGCCACGAGCGCTTCGCGACCTGCTTGCTCGACGCAAACTGACGTTCGTTGCTCTTTCTGGTGGCGGACCTCAGGGCGCGGACTATGACGTGCAGGAGGCGATCGCGACACAGGTAAAACATGCGACGTTCCTGCGCGAAGCCGGCGGCCTCTATCTGCAAATGACCGACTCGACGCGGCCAAAGGATCGCGCACCGTCCGCCGAGGACGCAAAAAGACTTGGACGGTTATTGACCGAGGTGGGCAAGCGCACGACAGATCTCGGAATCCCGATGGCGTATCACAATCATATGGGCAGTCTTGGACAGAGTGCCGCCGAAGTGGATGCGTTGATGCATTCATCAGATCCTCGATACGTAAAGTTGCTGTTGGACGTCGCGCACTATACGCAGGGAGGCGGCGATCCCGCGGCGGCGATCAGAAAATACCGAGAGCGGATTCTGTTTCTGCACATCAAGGATGTCGAGAATAGACCGTCGAGCGGCGGCAGTGGTTCCGAGTCTTATCGGTTTGTGGAGCTGGGGCGCGGCAGAGTAAACCTGCGAGCAGTTTTTGACTCCCTGCGAGAAATCAAATTCCGCGGATGGGCGATAGTGGAGCTCGACCGTGTACCCGACGAAACTAGGTCGCCAAAAGAATGCGCGATGATTAGCAAGGAGTACCTCGAAGACAAGATAGGATTGAAGGTACTCGACACCGAACCCTAACCGCGGAATGATCGATAGAGACTCAAACTGATGCCGGTTTTCAAGTTGTCGGTAATCACAGACGAGATCACGAACGACTTCGGCCGTGCTCTCGAAGTTGCGTCTGGTGAGTTTGGTCTGGCCTACGTTGAACTGCGCGAGCTTTGGGGCAAAAACATTATGGCCCTTGACGGCAAGGAAGTCGGCGAAGCTCGCAAGCTGCTCGAACTGTACAAGCTGAGAGTTTCATCGCTGGCTTCACCGATCTTCAAAGTAGACTGGCCTGGCGCACCGATCTCTAAGTTCAGCCCAAAGCGAGATCAGTTCGGCGCGAGTTACACGTTCGAACAGCAAGGCGAATTGCTCGAGCGTGGATTCGAGCTTGCGAGGGCGTTCAACACCACCAACGTTCGGATCTTTGACTTCTGGCGGCTTGAAGATCAGACCGCCTATCGCGAGGCGATCGATCACAAGCTCTCGGAGGCGGCGGCGGCAGCCGCGAAAAAAGGAGTCACGTTGCTGCTCGAAAACGAGCACGCTTGCAATACGGCCACCGCAGTCGAGGCGGCCAGAACGTTGAAAGCGGTGCAATCGCCTGCCTTCAAGCTGAACTGGGATCCGGGCAACGCGGCCGCGCGGGGAGAAACACCGTTCCCCGATGGCTACTCCAGGCTTCCAAAGGAACGAATTGGCTACATGCATTGCAAGGACATAGTGCGGAATTCTGACGGCAAGACGGAATGGATGGCGATGGGCAAGGGTATCATCGACTACGTCGGTCAGTTTCGCGCATTGAAGCAGGATGGTTATCACGGCACCTTGAGTCTGGAGACACATTGGCGTGGCGCAAAGACCCCGGAAGAATCCACCCGCCAGAGTATGGCTGGAATGAAAGAGTTGCTTCGCCGCGCCTTGAAAAGTACTGAGTTCTGAGTTCCGAATAGGCTTAAACTCCGGATGCACTCAGTGCTCAGAACTCAGAGCTTCCTGGGGAGGGAGATAATGGCTGACACAATCAAGAAAGAGACAAGCTCACGCAGAACGTTCATGAAGACCACCGCAGCCGGCGCTGCCGGACTTGCCATCGGCGCGCGCGCCTCCAGCTACGCGCGAATCTTGGGCGCAAACGATAGAGTCAGGGTTGCATTCGTAGGCCCCGGCGACCGCGCGCGCGATGCGTTGATTCCCTCGCTCCTCCATCTAGCCGTCGAATTGAATTTCGAGCCCGTTGCGGTTTGCGACATCTGGAACAAGCGGCGAGAAGAAGGCGCCGATTTCATCGTCGCTCACGCTGACAAACTCAAGGTCCCGATCGGCGGCGAACAACTGGCGAAGGCGCGTAACACCGAAGAGCTTTACTCGATAAAAAACATCGACGCGGTGGTCATCGCTACCGCAGATTTCCAGCACGCCTATCACTGTATTGAAGCGGTTCGTGCAGGTAAGGATGTTTACGTCGAAAAACCTTTTGCAAACATCATGAGCGACGCGCGAAACGCGTTGAAGCTGGTTACCGGGTCAAAGAGCATCGTTCAGGTGGGGACGCAGCGCCGTTCAACTCCGAGTTACATGCGGGCTTACGATTTCATAAAGTCGGGCAAGTTCGGCGACATCGTTATGGCCGATATGACCTGGAATGTAAATCAACCCGGGCGTTGGCGGCGTCCGGAGCTGGTGCCGCAACTGAAAGAACAGGACACAGACTGGAAGCGGTTCCTGATCAACCGGCCAAACGAGCCATTCGACGCGCGAAAGTACCTCGAGTTCCGACTGTTCTGGCCTTACTCGTCCGGAATTCCGGATCAGTGGATGGTTCATCAGATCGACACCGTGCACTGGTTCTCGGGGTTCAATCATCCTACAAGCGTAGTGGCAAACGGCGGCATCTACCTCTGGCGCGATGGTCGTAAGAATTTCGACACGATGACCGCGGTGTTCGACTACGGCGACGCTGCAAAAGGAGGCAAGGGTTTCCAGGTCGTTTACTCGTCCCGTCAAACAAACAGCGCCGGTGGAGTAAAGGAAATCTATTACTCGAACGGCGGCAGCATGAATCTGGACACGAACAAGGTGAACGCGGAAGGCGGCCTCACCGAGACGTACGCCAAGCCGATGCATAAGGAGCCGTTTCAGGTTCAGGAGATGTCACTGGTGGACCATACGGCGGCGAAGGCCGAGACAAGCGCCAGCACCGGTGCCGACCCTTCTACACTGGCGCATATGCGGAACTGGATGGAGTGCGTGCGGTCGAGGAAGGCTCCCAATGCAGATATTCACGCCGCGTACAATCATTCGGTGGCGCTGTGCATGACAATCGCCGCGCTTCAGACCGGCAAGCGGGTCACGTTTGATGCAGCGAAGCAGGAGGTGGTCGCTTCGTGAGCAAAGCATCAAAACCACCTCGGCGGTTGTTGGACGCATGCCTTCCAGCACTGTTCATCGCGCTGTTGTGTTGGAGCGCGTCAGCACAAACCAAGCCTGCGGGTTCGGACGTAAAGCTGGTTCCGGACGAGGCCGGACGTCGGGTTGACGTCTTAGTGGATGGCAAGCCGTTCACTTCGTACATCTGGCCCGAGTCGATAAAGAAGCCGGTGCTCTTTCCGTTGCGCACCGCTAGTGGAACGGTTGTCACGCGCGGCTACCCTCTCGAGCCGAGACCGGGGGAGCGAGTCGACCATCCGCATCACGTCGGTTTGTGGTTCAACTACGGCGACGTCAACGGCCTCGATTTCTGGAACAATTCAGAGGCCATTAAACCCGAGGAGAAAGACAAGTACGGGACAATACGTCACAGCAGGATCAAGAGAACGAAGAGCGGAAGGAACCAGGCTGAGCTGGAGGTTGAGATGGTGTGGCTGGGCCCGGACGGCAAACCTCTGCTCAACGAAGACACCACCTTCGTCTTCCACGCCGGAGAAAACGAGCGCGTCATCGATCGAATCACGCGACTGACTGCGTTAGACAGACGAGTAGTGTTCAACGACAACAAAGAAGGCGTGCTGGGTATTCGAGTCGCAAGGCAACTCGAGCAGCCCGCCGATAAAGCCGAGGTGTTCACCGACGCTAGCGGCAAGGCGACTGCCATTGCAAAGCTCGACAACACCGTTGTAACCGGCATCTATCGGAGCAGCGAAGGCAAAACCGGCGATGCGGTGTGGGGGACGCGCGGCAAATGGACTGCGCTCTCCGGACAAATCGGCAACGAACCCATCACGTTGGCTGTGCTGGATCATCCTGACAACCCGGGTTATCCCACCTATTGGCACGCACGAGGTTACGGATTGTTCGCGGCAAACCCGCTGGGGCAGAAAGTATTCAGCGAAGGAAAGCAGAAACTGAACTTCACCCTCGAAGCGCATCAGAGCGTCACATTCAGGTATCGGGTGCTCATTCTGTCGGGTCCAAAGTCTGCCCAGGACATCAAGACGCAATTCGAGACGTTTGCTGCCGGCAACAAGTGACGATGATGACGACCCACTTCGGGATTCTGGGCGGCGGCAACATCAGCCGGACTCATGCCAGCGCGGCGAGAGAAATCGAAGGCGGCGAAGTCGTAGCCGTTTGCGGCCAGAATAAAGAAAAGGTAGATCTGCTAGCCCGGGAATGCTCGGCAACTCCGTACCACGACATTGACGCCTTTCTGCTACACGAACCTATGGAGGTCGTTCTCGTCGGCAGTCCATCAGGTCTGCACGCGGCACACGGCATACAGGCGGCCGGACGCGGAAAACATGTTCTCGTCGAGAAACCGATAGATGTTGCAACAGGGCGGGCCGATGAATTGATCGCCGAGTGTGAAAGGCACCGAGTAAAGCTCGGTGTGTTTTTTCAGGACCGGACAGCGCCGGACTTAATCGCGCTCAAAAGACTGATCGATTCGGGTAGTCTCGGCAGAGCGATCGTGGCTTCGGCCGGCGTAAAGTGGTACCGGCCTGCCGAATACTACAGCGGTTCGCGATGGCGAGGGACATGGGCCCTGGATGGCGGCGGCGCTCTCATTAATCAGGGGATTCACACCGTTGACCTGCTGATTTGGTTAATGGGGAATGTGAGGGCGGTCAGTGCAATCACCAGAACCGCGTCACACAAAATCGAGGCAGAAGACTTGGCGGTGGCGATCCTGGAATTCGACAGCGGCGCGATAGGGACGCTTGAGGCGTCAACTTGCGTTTATCCCGGATTCGCCCGGCGACTCGAACTTACTTGGACCGAAGGCACAGTCGTAGTTGAGAACGACCGGATAGAAAGCTCACGCTTACGAAATCGTGCGGACGCGATTGCAGCCGAACCTCAACAAGACGAGCGAGCGTCGTCACACGTTGTCTCCGACACAAGAGGTCATCGCGCGGTGATCGAGGACTTCTTGATTTCAATCCGCGATGACCGAGTACCACTGTGCGATGGAAGTGACGCGCGTCGCAGCCTTCAAGTAGTCGAGGGGATATATCAGTCTTCGAGAACTGGGGAGAGAGTAGTGCTGAGTGCTGAGACGGACGCCGAAGGAGTTGCAGATGGCCCAGCGAACCCGAAGAATGCGCACTCATAGGGCACCCCTTCGAGGTTCTTACTCAGCACTCAATACTCAGCACTCAGCACTCGGTACGCAACCTGGGGTTGGAGATACAAATGGTGAAGAGATCACAGGGTGTTCTGCCGCACGATCGGTACTTCGATCCAAATCCGAGACAAAAGGAGCTGGCCGAGTCCCTCTACTCGACGGTGGTGAACCTGCCCCTGGTTTGCCCGCACGGCCACGTCGACCCTCGAATGTTCGCCGATCTTGACTATCAATACGGGACCCCCACCGACCTCCTGCTGACTCCAGACCACTATATTTTCAGAATGCTCTATTCTCAGGGCATTGCCCTCGAGCGGCTCGGCATACCGTCCGTCGACGGCACTCCTGTTGAGACGGATCATCGCGCGATCTGGCAATTGTTCGCCGACAATTTTTATCTCTTTCGAGGCACGCCTACCGGAGTTTGGCTGAAGCACGAGTTAGCCGAAGTGTTCGGCGTGAGAGAAAAACTAAACAGCCAGACGGCTCAGGCTGTATACGATCACATAGCTGAGCGGCTGGCGAGACCCGAGTTCAAACCCAGACAGCTCTACGAGCGCTTCAACATCGAAGTCCTGGCGACTACGGACGCGGCGACGGATTCTCTCGAGCACCATGAGGCAATTCGCCGTTCGGGTTGGAAAGGTCGAATTCTCCCCACCTTCCGTCCCGACGGCGTAATCAACGTAGACCGGCCCGATTGGCGAAACAACATCGAGCGCTTGAGCGATATCGTGCGTTTTGAAATCAGCAGCGCTGCGCGGCTGGTCCAGGCATTGGAAGAACGACGAGGCTTTTTTAAGAAAGCCGGAGCGGCAGCTACCGACCACGCTGCCCCTACGCCTTACACCGGCGAATTGTCGGAGGCACAAGCTGACCTGATCTTCAATCGTGCGCGCAGGGGCGAGGCAACTTCGAAGGACGCGAGACTGTTCACCGGACACATGTTAATTCAGAGCGCCAGGATGAGCGCAGAAGACGGGCTGGTCATGCAGTTTCACGCCGGCTCGTACCGCAATCACAACGCGGTGATCAATCGTCGTTTCGGTACCGACAAAGGCGCTGACATTCCGATCCCGATCGAGTTCACGCGGAATCTGCTGCCGCTGCTGAACAAGTTTGGCAACGATTCGCGGCTCACTCTGGTCTTGTTCACGTTGGATGAATCCACTTACTCCCGGGAGCTTGCACCGCTCGCGGGCCACTATCCGGCCATCAAGCTCGGCCCGCCCTGGTGGTTCCACGACAGCTTCAACGGCATGCGGCGGTACCGCGATCTGGTGATGGAGACGGCCGGGCTCTACAACACGGTGGGCTTCAATGACGATACGAGAGCATTCCCTTCGATACCGGCGCGGCACGATCTTGCTCGTAGAGTGGATGCGGACTGGCTAGCAGGCCTGGTGCTGCGAGGGATAATCGATCGATCGGAGGCAGAAGAGATGATCGTCGATCTCGCATATCGTCTACCAAAGCAGTCGTATAAATTCGACTGAACTACGCCGTAAAAGACCTCTGTTCATTCTCTGAGGGGTTAGACACTGGCTTCGGTGACGCTCGTGGCGATCGTTTGATGATGGTCCATGGATAAGGAGCGAGAGTTTCGCACGCCGGCGATTGCGCTGACGGCTCACGCACGGGTCTAGGACCGTCTGCGATCGCTGTCGGCCGGTTTTCAGTCTCACCTGGCAAAGCCCATCGAGCCCGCGGAGCTCGTTGCGGTCATCGACAGCCTCGTAGATCGAAAGCGGATCGGGGAAAGTAAGTAGCTCCGTGTTGTGCGTGAATCGTGCCTGAAACGCATTCCCGGTGCGGTCGAAGAATCTGAATCACGAAGCCCAGGCACAAGCAATGCCCTTCCATTCGATCGGAGCCCACTTACCATTCTTCTTAAGTAGCACCTGAAAGTGGCCGCCGGCACACAGGTTCCCGCAATGGTGACCCACATAAACAACAGCAACCGTCTTCTCAGGATTGAATCCCACCGCGGAGAGTTCAATCCAACCGCCCGACTCAGGATACTTCCGATAAAAGTCTTTCCATGCCAGCGAAGTCAGACTATCGCGGGAGACTATCTCGTATGGCTGCTCGATGATGAAGTGATTCCCGAGTCGCCATTTGGTTTTGTTCACGCTGATGTAATCCGCTATTGCTGACTCATACAGACTCTGTTCGCCTTCCGCCGGGCGCAGGCACATTTCATAAGGCCTCGTCTCCTGCGTGAAAACAAGCCGCTTCGCGTGGGCCACCCGCAAGGTCCATTCACTGGGCAGAATCGCTGCGTACACTTCGTACGCGTCGGAATCCTCGTACGATGATTGCAAGTCGGCTTTGCTCCAGAGATCGCCTGGCCACAGCAGGACGCATGAAAATAACAGCGCTGAGACTTGTGTTAGCATTCTCCCTCCCGGACAGAGTTCCTCGCGGACAGGCCCCAGAACTCGCCGCACGGGCGACATAACACGGAGAATAAGACTCGAAGCCGGTCAACTAACGTCAGTTTATCTATGCAGAGATATTAGACACCAGTTCGAGCCGGTGCGGAACGCCGTTCTATGGAACTCGTAAAGTATCCAGACCCATTGTTGCTCAGGAAATCCGAACCCGTAAGAATCACGAAGGAAATCCGGGACTTCATCGATGAGATGTACTTGTTCATTAAAGAGAGCCTGACGTGGGGAAAGCCGGTCGGCCTCGCCGCCCCACAGGTTGGGAAAAACATCCGCGTGTTCATCGCGCTTGACGAGGTCTACATCAATCCGGAGCTGACACCGATTGAGGAGGCGGGGACTACGATTCACGAAGAAGGCTGCTACAGCCTCGACAAGGACCGGTTTGACTACAAGGTGTCGCGCTACAACGAAGTCGAGCTGAAGTGGCAGAACAGAAAAGGCAAGTGGAGGAAAGAGCGCTTCAAAGGTTTACGCGCGCAAGTCATTCAACACGAGTTCGACCATCTGGAAGGTCGCCTTTGCTCAGGCCAGACATTGCCCGCTTGACGAATAAATAAGACTGACGGAAAGATGAGAGTTGTGAATGGTTTCGAATCAGAGTACCCGCGGCAGGAGTCGAACCTGCGACCTCTTGCTCCGGAGGCAAGCGCTCTATCCACTGAGCTACGCGGGCGTCCGAATTGACGCGAGAAGAATACCGCAGTATTCCGAAGTAACGCAAAGAGGGGGAGAGGAGACGCGGGGACGAGGTATGGGGAGAAACGGCGAAGGGGCGACACGCAGAGGCCGAGACGCGGAGACCGGCTAATCGTGCGTTCGGGGCGTCGTATTTCTAGACGCGTCAGCGACTCTTCGCTTCTTCGAATCTCCGCGTCCTCGCGTCCCCGTGTCTCCGCGTCCCACTTCGCCCCTTCGGCGCGTCCCCCATTCGCTCCTTCGGTTCTCATTCCCCCGAGGGCAGCGCAAAAGCCACTACATAATCACCAGCTTTTGTCCCCAGCCGCATATGACCTCCTGCGCATATCACCAGGAATTGCTTGCCTCCTTCTTTCACCATGTAGGTCATCGGCGTAGCCTGACCGCCCGCGGGCAGCTTCGCCTTCCACAACTCCGCGCCAGTCTCAACATCGAATGCCCGCAGGTAGTCGTCCATCGACGCCGCGACAAACACCAGCCCACCCGCGGTCACGATCGATCCGCCAAGCGATGGCGAGCCCCACTTCGCCGAATCAGGAACAATAAGAGACAGTGGCCCGATCGATCCCAACGGCCGTTCCCACTTGACCGATCCATTTGAAAGATCTATTGCGACAAGAGTGCTCCACGGTGGCGGATTGCACGGAACCTTATTCGGCGACAGCATGAACTCGCGCTTCATAAGGTAAGGCGTGCCCGTTTGAGGCGCGAGCTCGTATCGGCCTTGGGACTCCGCGCGCATCTCCCTGAGTTTCTTATCATCGATGCCGGCCCGTGGAATCAGCGTGACCGCGCGCGCAAGCCGGTTGGTGCTGGTTATCAGTAAGCCATGAACGGGATCAAACGACATGCCCGACCAGTTCATCCCTCCAACATCTCCCGGATAGACCAGCGTACCCTTCAGACTGGGAGGCGTAAACACGCCATCGTTGCGCAACGCGGCGATCTGCTTGCGGCAGTCTTCCCGATCCGCATCATTGATTCCGAAAGCGTCTTCGGGATTCAGCCGCTCTGGCCTGAGCGGCTTCGGCAGAACAGGAAACGGCTGTGTCGGCGAAGGGGTTTCGCCTTCAACGGCATTTTGCGGGACGGCGCGCTCTTCCACTGGGAAAATCGGTTTACCGGTATCACGGTTGAGGATAAACAGATGGCCTACTTTTGTGGCAACTGCGACCGCTGGGATTTCACGGCCGCCTCGCTTGACGGTGATCAGCGCGGGCGCCGCCGGCACATCGTAATCCCAGATGTCGTGATGAACCGTTTGAAAGTGCCACACCACCTGACCGCTCGAACCGCGCAACGCTACTACGGAACTCGAGTAGTAGTCGCTACCGTTGCGCACCCCGCCGTAGTAGTCCGGGCTGGTATTCCCCGTAGGAACAAACACCAGGTCGCGTCGATCGTCGGTGGTCATGATCGACCATACATTTGCTGAGCCTCTCCGGTATTCAGTTGTAGCCGAAGGCTTCTCCTTCGCTCCTCCCTTGACCACACGAGCACGCTGCGCAGCGTCGTCCTGGGGACCAGGATCCCAGGCCCATTTCAACTCGCCGGTTCGCGCATCATAAGCTCTGACAACACCGCTCGGGGCATTCACAGTCTGGTTGTCGCCGATGGCCGAGCCGACTACGACAACACCGTTGACCACCGCCGGAGGGGAGGTCACCTGATACCACCCGCGACGGGTAATGCCGACACCTATGGACAGATCAACCTGACCGTCTTTGCCAAAGCCGGCGCAAGGCTTGCCGGTGGCGGCATCCAGACAAATCAGCCGCGCATCGTTTGTTCCCATAAACAAACGTCTCGACGGCGCTCCAGCGACAGGTTTCGGATCCGCCCACGTCGCGAGCCCGCGGCAATTCAGTTGGTTGTCATAAGAAATTGTCAGATCAATTTTCGGGTCGTAGGTCCATTTCTCGGCGCCGGTCTCAGGATCGAGCGCAATGACCCTGTTGAAAGGAGTCGCGAGATACATCGTCCCGTCGACCAGCAACGGCGTGTGCTGCCAGGTTGTTTGAGCCCGAGTCTTCGTACCGTCGTTGAAATCCCCGGTCCGATACGTCCACGCAACCTTTAGTTTCGAAACATTCGAGCGGTTGATCTGGTCGAGCGGAGAAAAGCGCGTTCCTCCCGGGTCATGTCCGTAGGCCTGCCACTCGCCCTGGCGCGATGGGTGTTTGTCCGACGCCGGTCCATCAGCAAAGGCTGCCTGGATCAACAAGGCCAGCGCGAGAAAGCACGACGTCACTGAAACCGTTCTTCTCATTAGTCGCATACCTCTTTCCTGGATCAGACTTCAACGCACTCACAAGCATCGAGGAGCCCGAGAGCAATGAATACAAATCGTCGCCGCTACGAGTGTCAATTAATTCTGAGAACGTCGCCGCGAGTGTTCAGGTTCGAGGATTCACACTGGAGAGCCGCCATGAAGACGAAGGCGCCGGCAAGGATCGCTCACCCAGCCGGCGCCAACCGTTCCGTTAATTCGGAACAGGTCCTTCTTACTGAGTCGTGTTATCGCGGCCGGGGAGCATAAACGAAGAGCCCTCTCCAGACACGAATGCGCCATAGGCTTCGGTTAACAGCGTGCCTTCGCTCAACAAAGTGCCGTCGGAGGTTACGGTACCCTCGCCAAGCAACGTGCCTTCACTCAGCAGCGTGCCATCCGCCAGTCGCCATCCTTCGCCATTGCTAATGAGGGTTCCTTCGGACAGAAGCGTGCCCTCGCTCAACAGTACTCCCAGACCTATGAGCGGGCTCGCCGAAACGTAGGTCGAGCTTTTTGCGATTACTCCGTTCGACAGGTAGGTGCCGTCCGCGAGCAGGACCGTCTTGCCGTACATCCCCTGCCAGTAGCTCATCAGGGCGCTGCCGTAGAGGAATGTCCAATCGGTTATGACTCCCTGCGCCCAAACGAATGTTTGTCCGGCAATGGTAGACTGCGCGGCGGGCAATGAAACTGCCAGCATCGACTGGCCGTTGGTCAATCCGGTGACGGGGTAGCGAATGGACTTTGCGATGCGAACCGCGCCGTCTATGTTGAGGAGGCCCGCACCCTGTTCAAGCAAATTGTATCCGTGCAACTGCTGAGCCGAATACATCAGAATTGCCTTGACCAGATTGGGCGTCAGCGAGGGATTCGCCTCGAGCAGCAGTGCGGCTGCGCCAGCTACGACCGGAGCGGCCACCGAGGTGCCGCTCATGTACATAACGTAGTGATAGGAGTTGGTTTCGAACTGGTTTGCATCCAGTTCCGGATGATCTTTGATTGTGTCGCAGTTGTTGGCTTCGGCCGAAATGATCTTGTTGCCCGGCGCGACCAAATCCGGTTTTACGAGGTTATCGTAAATTCGCTGACCGGCGGCATTGGTGGTGAAGCCACGTGTTGGGCCGCGTGAACTGAAGGTGCAAACTCCGTCGTCGGTGCGAGAATCGGTGCCTTTAGTGTTGGCGGCGCCTACGGTGATTACCGATGGATCGTCGCCTGGAGCGTGACAGGTTCCGTAGAGTTTGTTGCCGTTCGCATCCTTGCCGTCATTACCGGCGGCTACGACGACGACAATGCCCGCATCGTGGGCGGCGCGGACCGCCTGGCACAGAGGATCATTTCTGTACGAGTCTACGGCTGGGCAGCCGAGGCTCATGTTTATGACTTTGATATTGTAAGTTGTACGATTGCTTACGCACCAGTTAACACCGTCGATTATATCCGACGATTTTCCCCTACCGGTGTGGTCCAGCACTTTCACGTTCACTATTGAAGCTCCCGGCGCGATGCCGGTGTACAAACCTGGACCGACGTGGCTTGTACCTGCGGCAACAGAAGCTACAAAGGTGCCGTGTCCGTCGTAATCGACGGCGTCGTAGAACCGGGCTGCTCGGACGTTGACGAGTACTCTGCTCGACCCGTTGTAAGTGAGTTCGTGGTGCGTGCTATCGACGCCGGAATCCAGGACGGCAATCGAGCAGCCGCTGCCGTCGAGGTTTGAGACACCCGGAACGAGCGTCCTGGCCTGGGCCGCGCCCGTAGTAATTTCGAGGTGGCCCATGCGAAATGCGGTGCGGTCGGGCGAGACGTAGGCGACCTCGGGGTGCTGCGTGAGCTGGCGCACGCTGTCGATGGGCAGCCGGGCGGCGACTGAGTTGATAAGGCTGAGAGGCTTCTTGAGGGTTCCCCCGACTGAGGCTATGGCCTCGCGATGTGAATTGCTAAGGCCGGCGCGTTTGAATCTCCCTTTGAGCTTTACAATGACGTCGAGGTAACCGTCGTCGTCGACAATCGGCTCGCTGTTGATTGGAGAAGCACTTTGGGTTTGGAGGTGGTCGTTTCCGGGGTTGGCGCGCTTATCGAGCTCGAATAGAAGATCGGGAGCGAGTTTCGATCGCCACAAATCCGGACTGTCGGGTAACACCTCAGAGTCAGCGGCTACGACGTCTGCGGCGATTGACTGTGCTCCCGAGAGTCGCGGAAGCAACACGCCGGACGCGAACACCGCTGCAAAGATAAGGACCAGGAGCTTTTTCTTATTCATAGTGGTTTTCGTTGCGGTAGCCTGGCTGATCCGGTTCGCTTGGCGTTGATTCGGAATCAGTGGAAGGTTCTGCTCGACTTTCCACTGTGTCTTTCCGTACGACGCTTCGGTTCGCCTGTCGCCCACCGCTACGCCACACGATGGGTCGCAGACCAGTTATAGCAGGCCGCTGGTTCCGCCATTTTTGCGGATCCGATCCGCTGGCGGACTATACCTCACGGCTGCGGGTGCAAGTGACATTCCAGCCTCATGCGGAGAATCTTGATTCCGCAATTGGGGCATTGATCTATCGAAACAACGGGTTTCTTGTGTGCCCTGCTCCTTCATCCTGAAGGCGGGCAGTGATCGAATCGGTCAGGTTGACGAGCCGCTTCAGCGCGGTGCATCAGGGCCTTGCTTCGAAAACCAGATTGAACGGCGTCTGAGCGACGCGTCTGAAGTGACTGAAACCTCCGCTGCTGACAACCTTTCTTATTTGCGCTTCGCCTGCTTGCGCGCCAAGCGCTAGGCCCACTTCTTGAGACAAAGAGGCCGGCGTGCATACCAGAGTAAACGCACTGTAGAACGCTCGGCCAACGGGATTTAGATTGTCCGCCGGAATCCATGTTTTGAGCAGATTCGCGGCGTAAGCGGGCCTGAAAAAACGCTCGGTGCCGCGAAACAAGTTTGAATCGTGTTCATGCCAGCCGACGCCGTTCCCCGTTTTGAAGGCCTCGGCCACTTTGGGCTCTGCTTTGACCGCCGCCAACGCGAGTTCAAAAGCTGCCGGAAAGAACACCGGCCCGTTCTCGTCGGTGAGAGCGAACGCTTGCTCTGGAGAAAGAGAGTATTTCCCGTCGGATGAATTGTAGTTCACGTAACGGCCAGCGGCCTGCGACGCCAGCCATTCGCGCACATAGCGTTCCGTTGTACCGGTCCTTTCGGCAAGTTCTCGGGGGCTCATCGGACTTGCGGCGAGCGCTCGGTATAACCCGAGTTTGTCGCCAATGACTACCATCGCTGCGTGCAACGTGGCTCCAAAATCGTTGAGGAATGTTCCCAACAGCTCCTGGAGCTTGTTCTCGTCGAAGTCCATGAAATAACCGCCCCTACGGGATTGCAAGACTAGACCTGTAAATGTTCGATATAAGGGTAGAGCGGGCCGAATTCTACAATGGCGCGGGCTCGCTTGCCAGTCGAGATGGGCGAGTTTGGCAGGGACGGGAGTGCGAAGCTTCTAGATTGGGATTTGGTTGTTGGATTTGCGATGAGAGCGTGTTGTGATTACGAGAGCTTGCGAGTTTGAAAGGCCTTTAATTTGGAATCGCTTAAGGGCCGGAGGTCTCGAGTCCGAAATTTTTGAAATTACAAATCTGAAGAATTTCAGATTTCAAATTTCAGATTTCAGATTTCAGATTTCAGATTTGAGATTTCAAATTTGAGATTTCAAATTATTTCAAATTTCAAATTTGAGATTTCGGAGCGTCACTGCTTCTTTAGCCTGGTCTGTGCCTGGCCAGCCTCCCGACGACGCTGCTCAAGCTCACTCACCCGCTGACTAATGTATGCCTGCTCGCTGCCTTCCCCAATCGACCGCAAAGTCTTTATCGCATCCTCAAACCGAAACATCCCCGCATAACAGTCCGCCAACCCATACTTCGCCCTAACCCTCACCTTCCCATCCGGACTGCTCGCCGCAAGCTTTTCGTACACCGGCAACGCAAGCTGATACTGACCACGCGCAATGTGATATATCGATGCCTCTCTCAAATAAGCCTGCTCGCTCAGTTCGTCGTACGCCACCCCCTCCACCACCTTCTCATACTCGGTCAGCGCCTGACTGTAATTGTTTTGAGCGAAGTACAGGTCCGCAATCCGAAGTCGAATCCTCCTTCGTTCACTCCCGTCCTGCGGATTCAAATTCTCATATTCCGCAATCGCCTCGTAAGACCGGCCAAGCTCACCGAGCACTTCGGCTAGCCGCTCCCGAGCAACCTGCGCATTCTGATTGCCAGGGTCCTGCTCCAAAAACGCTAAGTACTGTGCCCGCGCCTGATCGAATCGGTGAAGGTTGAAGTAATAGATGTTCGCAAGCTGATACCTGGCATCCGCCGCCCGGCTACCGGCCGGCTCCTGCTCCAAGTACTTCTCAAAGAGCTGCGCCGACGTCTTGTAATCCCCCGAGTCCCACGCGTCCTCGGCTTGTTCCAGAATCGAACGTGCTCCGTGGCTCCCGCAATTGAACAACAACCCGGCCGCGCTCACCATCAGCACGATCGCCCCAACTTTGATTGTCAATCCTGCTCGCATCACTACCAACTAGCTTTCGGACCTTACGCCTCGGGAATCTCGCTTTCGTCCTGCTGGCGTTCGATCAGGGACGCCGAAGCCACACGATCTCCGTCCGACGTGTCGATCAGTTTCACTCCCTGCGTGGACCGCCCCGATACCCTGATTCCCTTCGCCTCGACTCGGATGAGCTTGCCCTGATTCGTAATGATCAGGACCTGACTCTCGTCATTGACCGGCAGCACCGCAACCACCAGCCCGTTGCGGTCGCTAGTCTTCATATTGATTACGCCCTTGCCTCCGCGAGACTGGAACCTGTATTCCTCGAGCAGCGTGCGCTTGCCAAATCCGAATTCGGAGATCGACAACATTTCGGCATCGTCGGTCACCGCCGCGACGCTGATCACATAGTCGGTCTTTTCGAGGGTGATTCCTCGAACACCGTACGCTGGCCGGCCCATCGGACGAGCGTCAGATTCATCAAAGCAGATTGCCATGCCTTCGTGTGTAGCGAGGAATATCTTCTTCTTACCGTCGGTGAGCTCCGCGGCAATCAATTCATCGCCATCATCGATTCCCATCGCAATGATTCCACCCGACCGGATATTCGCAAACTCCGAAAGCTCGGTCTTCTTGATCGTGCCCTTGCGGGTGGCCATCGCCACGTACTTGCCTTCGACGAACTCACGCACCGGAACGATCGCCGCCAGTTTTTCCTCTCTGGGAATATTCAGCAAGTTGACTATCGCCTTACCG
This sequence comes from Blastocatellia bacterium, assembly GCA_035315885.1. Taxonomy (GTDB): domain Bacteria; phylum Acidobacteriota; class Blastocatellia; order UBA7656; family UBA7656; genus DATFXM01. The sequence goes on along the minus strand of DATFXM010000005.1, from coordinate 11,746 downwards.
CGCCCGGCGGCCGCTGCGTCGGGAATCTCATGCACCTTCAGCTTATAGACCTGTCCCTTATCGGTGAAGATCATGACGTAGCTGTGCGCCGAGGCGACAAAAATATGCGAGACGATGTCTTCGGTCTTCAGTGCTGCGCCTCGTCGTCCCGTTCCCCCTCGCCTTTGAGCTCGATACACTGAAACCGGAGTGCGTTTGATGTACCCGGAGTGAGTCACGGTGATCGCCATGTCCTCGTCGGCGATCAGGTCTTCAAGAGAAAGCTCAGCTCCGGCCTCAATGATTTCGGTGCGTCGGGCATCACCGTAGTCCTTCTGGACCTCTCGAAGTTCCTTCACCATGACTCCGCGCAGAACCGTATCGTTCGAAAGAATCTCCTGCAGCTCGGCGATGAGCTGAATCAGTTCCTTGTATTCGTCCAGCAGCTTCTGTCGTTCAAGACCGGTGAGCCGCTGAAGTTGCATCTCCAGAATGGCGCGAGCTTGCGGCTCGGAGAACTTGAACCGAGTCATCAGCGCTTCGCGAGCATCAGGAGTGCTCTTTGACTTGCGTATCAACTCGATGACCGCGTCCAGATTGTCCAGCGCTCTCTGCAGCCCTTCCAGGATGTGAGCGCGAGCCTCGGCTTTTCTCAGCTCAAACTGAGTCCTTCGAATGACCACTTCGCGCCGGTGGTCGATGAAGATGTTGAGTGCCTCTACCAATGGCAGCTCGCGCGGCTGGCCATTGACTATCGCAAGGTTGATCACTCCGAAGCTCTGCTGCATCGGCGTGAGCTTGTAAAGGTTATTCAGCACAATGTCCGGAATGGCATCGCGTTTCAACTCGACAACAATCCGCATGCCTTCCCGATCAGATTCGTCTCGCAGATCGGAGATGCCTTCAATCTTCTTGTCGTTGATGAGCTCAGCGATGCGTTCAAGCAGTTTCGCCTTGTTGACTTGATACGGAATCGCGGTCACGACAATGGCCATGCGTTCGCCGGCCTTTCCAACGCGATCGATCGAGGCCTTCGCTCGCATGATGATCGTGCCGCGGCCCGTCTCATACGCCTGGCGAATTCCTTCGCGACCGTAGATAAAACCTCCGGTTGGAAAGTCTGGACCGGGCAGCATTCCCATTAGTGTCTTCAATCGCGCCGTGGGGTTTTGAATCAGATAAATCGTGGCCTCGATCACTTCGCCTAGGTTGTGAGGAGGAATGTTTGTCGCCATGCCCACTGCGATGCCGCCCGAACCGTTCACCAGAAGATTGGGAAAGCGAGTCGGAAGCACCGTCGGCTCTTCGCGCGATTCGTCGTAGTTCGGCTGAAAGTCAACCGTCTCTCGATCAATATCCGCGAGCATCTCGGTGGCGATTCGGGTCAAACGCGCTTCGGTGTAGCGGTACGCCGCAGGAGAGTCGCCGTCAATCGAACCGAAGTTGCCCTGCCCGTCGACCAGCGGGTACCTCAATGAAAAGTCCTGCGCCATCCGAACCAGCGCATCGTAGATCGCCGTGTCCCCGTGCGGATGATATTTGCCGAGCACGTCGCCTACGACCGTGGCCGATTTCTTGAAGGGTCGTCCCGGCGAAAGATTCAGCTCGTGCATCGAGTAAAGGATTCGCCTGTGGACCGGCTTCAGCCCGTCTCGAGCATCGGGTAGCGCCCGTCCGATGATGACGCTCATCGCGTAGTCCAGATAACTACGCTTCATTTCTTCTTCGATATTGACCGGAATCTTATGGGCAGCTTCAGACATGTTTATCTCTCACGTTCGGGACATAGCCAAGGCATGAGTCGGTTTGCATGCAACCCACCGTAGCCCTGATCTTATTGCCCGGTTTTATTAGGGAATTGAGCGATTATTGAGCAAACAAGATTTTACCGGATTAGCCCGATTCCCGCAAAAGAAATGGGCTTCTGTCGAGTCCTTTCCCCGTCATGCGTGATCGGTTAATTCGGGTTCCACGCAGAGCTCGACCGGCCGCGAATAGAGGGGACACCTCAGGACTCGACCAACTTGCGCAAGTGGTTGAGCGCGCGCTCAAGCTCATCGTAAAGGTACTTATTCGTTCGCGCAGCCATCGGCAGGTAGTATTTCTCGGTCGTCAAGATGTAACGGCGCTTCTTCTCGTGTCGCGGTGAGCATTCGACAAAACGAAGGTTGTCCAGCCGGTCGCAAAGCTTGACCGTCGCCGCGCCCGTCCCTCTCGCGGCTTCTATGTTCGCCAGATAATCCGCGAGGCTCACTTCTTTCAGCTTGGTTAGCAACCACACAATGCGTGCGATCTCTTCTCCGAATTCGTCCGCAATGTCTTCTCTGGTCGCCGGGCTGTCCTCGATTACATCGTGTAGCAATGCTGAACAGATCAACGTCGAATCGTAGATGTCCAGTTCTCTTGGAAGGGTCACCGCCACTCGAACAGGGTGAACGATGTAGGGCAGGCCCTCGTCGCGTTTTTGGCCCCTGTGAGCTACTTCGGCCACGCCGTAGGCGCGCCTCACGAGCTCCAGATCTCCGGCGTCCATCCTGGGCTCTATCAGAGTTTCAAGAAACTCAAACGTGTACTCGTATTCCATGCTTCTTAAACTCAATCTAACAGAGAGAGTAACCGGCTACAATGAGTTCTGAGTTCTGAGCACTGAGTTCTGAGTGCGGTCCGGAACTCAGTACTCAGAACTCAGAACTACCCATGTCCTTGCGGTTCGGTTCGCCACGTTGTTAAATGGCGCGCGGAATTGCAAACTAAACTGTAGAGATTCTCTGGAGAGGATTGTCTGCGTGGGTGCACTGATCAACTTGTTGAGGCCTTTTGCTCACTGGTTGTGTCGCATCTTGTTTAAGATTCAATTCCACGGTGTGGACAACATTCCGCCCGACGGCGGGTGCATCATCACTCCCAATCACGTAACCTACGCCGACCCCATCTGGATAACGATTCCAGTCCGCCGCCGGGTGTACTACATGGCATGGGATAAGCCGTTTGAAATCCCGGTCCTGGGTTGGATCATGAAGAGCTTTGGCGCCTTCCCGGTCAACGTGGAGGCCGTCGACAGTTCCGCACAGCGGGAGGCGCGCGAAACGCTGAAAGAAGGGCGGGCCCTGGTCATCTTCCCCGAAGGCGGGCGAACAAAGACCGGCAGGCTGATGCCCTTCAAGATGGGCGCGTTCCGTTTCGCACTGACATACGGAGTGCCTATCGTTCCGGTGACAATCAAAGGAGCGTCGAAGGTCTGGCCAGTGGGCCGACTGTTTCCGCGGAGAGGACGCATCAGCGTCACTTATCATCCACCGATTCAGGTTGAGCAGGTCACCGAAGAGACATCCCGGCACGAGTTGAAACGACTAGCAAGGCTATTGGCAAAGCAAACTCACGATGTGGTGGCGAGCGCGCTGGACCCCGAGTGCTTGCCTGCCTCAGAGTCCGAGGACAATCGGGAGATAGAGCCGGCTCTGTCTATCGAATGAGTCCTCCGCGACGAGCCGCGCTTCCATTCACCCAAGCGGAATCTGATCTCCATACTTCATTTCTTTGAGCTTCTTCGCGCTGTCGCCATTGCGGAAGTCTTCGAGGATCTCGCGACGGTGCTTTGTCTGTTCGGCGTTGCGGGAATTCTGTTTCAGCAACTGCTCCATCTCCGCGAGGCCGCGCGCAGCGTCCCCCATATGCGCATACGTGATCGCCAGACTCAAAATCCTGCCGACGTAGAAGTCGTCGGACTGGGGTGTTATGTTCGGCTTCTCTTTTTCGATGTCCTGACGAATCTCTTCCAGCGCCGTCTTATAGAACGCAGCGTAATCGCGCGACGCGTAAACGTAATGCCCGTTCTTCCACGCGTAGATCATTGAAGCCCCGGGAGACGCTGCGTGTGAGAAGTCGTCATAGACCTCCCATCTGGTGTCGGCGATTTCCAGCTCGGCTATGCCGTCTGCATCGAGATCTGCGATCTTCAGAATGGGCCCCGCGGCAATCAGCTCGGCCTTGTGATTTCTAAGCTGATAGATTTCCGTCGGGTTGCAGGCCCAACAGTTTCCACCGCTCGAGCTCTGCACGATGACTTCCTTCACGCCATCCTTATTTATGTCGGTGCCGTTTAACTTGCTCGCATCACCCAGATCGAACGTAAAAAAGAAATCGGTGCGACGAAAGATCGTTCGAGCCGTTGCGCCCTCGTTTTCGATTATCCTGAACTCACACGTTTCGCTGGGGGCCTTGGGCTTGTCCCGGCGAAATATTGCAGCGAGATGACGGGAAGTTCCCTCGAGACTCATCTCAAGCGCCTCGGCGAGCTTGAGTCCTTGCGCATTCAACCGAGTGACTTCCGGCTGAAACTCAGCGCTGACACCGACCTTGGACGTAGTCTGCGGGATCGCTTTTCCGGCCGCCGGCGCCATAGCGCAGGTCACGACGCACAACATCATCATGAACACTAAGGCGGTGCCGGCATCTGCGTATCGTTTCTTCATTGATATGATCTCAGCCGACCGATTCACTTCCTGATCTCGCTCCGCACTACAGTGAGTTCTGACTTCTGAGTACTGAGTTCTGAGTGCGGTCCGGAACTCAGAACTCAGTGCTCAGAAACCTCCTGCCTACTGCCTACTGCTTTAACGCCCGAACTCTGTTACGTGACGCCCCTGGTTGTCAACATCGACTCTCATCGTTCTTGCGGAGACACCTGCGCTATTCAAGCGGTCGCGCATCTCAGCCTCGATCCGGTCAAAGCCTTCGAAGGCGAAAGCAATCATCGTTGAGCCGGCGCCGCTCATCGCCACGCCAAGCAGACCGGGAAAGCGAGCGATCTCATCGTTCAGCTTCAACACCTCGCCCAGCCCGCGGACTCTTGGAATCCGGTAAGGCTGGTGCAGCCGGTCTCGCAGAGCTTCGGCAAACAAGTCAAAACGCCGCTCGGATACAATCGCCTGAAACAACGCAGCGCGCTGCAAATTAAAGACGGCGTCCGCTATTGAGACCGATTCGGGCAAGGCCCGCCGCATCTCTGTCGTGTTCATCTCGAAGTCCGGAATCGCTAAAACGATTTTGATTTCGTCAGGCCAATGCCGCTTGACCGCCAACAGCGACCGTTCGTCTCCCTTCTCAGTCACGCAAGCCACTACCAGGCCACCCAGCATGCCAGGTGCGAGGTTGTCCCCGTGCTCTTCAAATTCGAGCGCGCAGCGAAAACTTTCGTCTTGCGTGAGGAGGTCGCCAGTAAGCGTTTCATAAACCGATAGACCGGCGATGATAGCCGAACTACTGCTCCCCAACCCGCGCGCAAGCGGAATCTGACTGTCGATTTCCATTCGCGCGCCTTTCAGGTCAGTTCCTCGACGAGAAGCAACGCGCCGGGCCACCTTCAGTATCAGGTTTGTCTCATCGCGAGGGATCCCATTCGAGACCTCACCCGAAAGCTCGATATCAAAGCCGCCGTCGTGCGGCTCGACTCTAACGGTGAGATACAGCCCCAAGGCCAGCCCGCACGCATCGAAGCTCGCACCGAGGTTTGAGGTTGAGCCCGGTATTCTGATTTCGGTCTTGGGCACTGGAACCTACACGCCTCTCTTTCCCATCGCGAGGACTTCGAGCATGCGCTGGTGAATGAGCCCGTTGCTGGCCACGACTTCAGGCACGTACGGTGAGAACTCTCCACCTTCGAAGTTCGAAAGGCGACCACCCGCCTCCTCAACAATCAGCGCTCCCGCTGCTGTGTCCCACGCGCTCAAGCTTAGCTCCCAGAATCCATCGTATCGCCCCGATGCAACGTAGCATAGGTCGAGGGCTGCAGCACCGTCACGCCGAAGAGCTTGCGCATTCATCGCGAAATTCGCCCAGTGATCCAGGTTAGTCAGGTTCGAGGTCTTTATGTCATAGGGGAAGCCCGTTGATAGCAGACTCTGCATCAGGTGCAGGGTGGAGGATACACGGATTGTTTGTCCATTCAATGTTGCGCCGAGTCCACGTTTCGCCCTGAACAGCTCATCTCGCATCGGATCGTAGACCACCCCAAGCTCGACTCGACCTCGACGCTCGAGCGCAATTGAAACGCAAAAGCACGGATACCCGTGAGCGTAATTCGTCGTCCCATCCAGCGGATCCACGATCCACTTGTATTCCGCAGAGCCATCCGGGACGTACTCTATTACGTCAGAACTTGTCGATGACTCGGCTCCCTCCGGTCTTGCGGATTCGCCCAGCCCGCCCTCTTCTCCAAGCATCTGATGGAGCGGATAACGCGACGCGATTGCGTTGCGAATCAGTTGTTCGCTGGCTAGATCTACTTCGGTCACAAGATTGATGGCTCCCTTTTGTCTTACATCGAAGCCCGTGCCGAAACGAGCACGCAAGAGGCTGCCTGCCTCCCGCGCGAGTTCTGTTGCGAAATCTATCATTAGTACTCTGGTCAGAAGTTGAAGTTTGAAATTGTGAAAACCCGGAATGCGCGGCTCAGTGGCACCTCTCCAATGCGCTCACAAACTCCACAGCCATCCGTTCCGCCCAGAACCGCTCTTCACCGTTGCAATCGCCCGATACAAAACCAACGTGACCACCATGCTGTGGAGCCAGCATTGTTATATTTGCATTCCCGGCCACCTCCGATCGCTGGAACTGCGCAAACGGTATGAAGGGATCATCCTGCGCGTGCACGATCAGCGACGGAACGGTTATCCGGTCAATCACTCGCACAGCGCTAGCCCTCTCATAGTAGTCCGCGACATCTCGAAAGCCCCAGTGAGGAGCCACATAAGCATCGTCGTATTTCCTTATCGTCCACGCACCTCTCAAACGCGAAAGATCGTATCGGTTCGGATAGAGTCGCGCCTTGCGCCGCAATCGCGAACGCAGACTCCACACAAATCTGAGGCTATAAACGCTGTTCGAGCGTCGTTCAATCGCATCCGCGCAAACCGCAAGGTCTATCGAAGGCGACACTCCGACGACCCCTCGCACTTCCGCTGGAACCGTCGCGCCTCTCTCGCCGGCAAACTTGAGCACGACGTTACCCCCAAGCGAATAACCTCCCAAATAGATCCGCCTCAACCGGTCTGCTTCAATCAACTCGTTGACGATCGACGCGAGATCTTCGGTGAGCCCTGCATGGTACAGAGTCGGGCTCAGATGCTCGGTGCCCCCGCAGTTCCGCATGTTCAACCGAATCACGTTGAAGCCGGCGTTGACCGCCTTGTCCGCGGTGCCGAGCATGTATCTCGATCCGGTCGAGCCTTCGAGTCCGTGAATCAAAATCAGCACCGGGCTTTTGGTTCGAGACTGCTGCCACGAACAATGAGCCAAAACCTTGACGCCCGGTGCGGTCTCAAACAGTCGCGGCTCGCTTCGCAATACTTTATCTGAGAACCGACGACGCACAAGCGTACCAGCGATCGTCTGCGCATGGGCGTTACGAAGCGCAGGATGCGGCGCGAATCTGCGTTGACCGACTAATTGATCCGCGACTTCGATGCTCGGCCGCGATTCGGACACAATTTGCTCTTTCATCTTCCCAACAGTGCTGCTAGATTAACCACACGCTCGCGAATTCACGCCTCCGTATCGCGAGCGGCCATTCTAGATAGCAGGCAGGACTGCTATCAAGCTGACAAAAAGAACGAACAGTAGAACCCGATAGGCATCATCGGTCAGCATTGATAGCTCATGGCTTGTGCTAGAGACGACCGTCATCGTTACGGACAGCACTACACGCCCGACAACATCGCCAGAATGCTCGCGGCATTAGCGATTCGTCAGGCTACCGATCTGGTGTTTGATCCGAGTTGCGGCGACGGACGGCTCCTGCTCGCCGCCCGCGAACGCAAACTCGAGCTCGCGCGCGGCGCTGCAGAAAACAATCAAGCGCACCACCCAAAGCTTAGTTCCCAGATCTTCGGAATCGACCGGTCCGCCGACGCGATCGATAAAGCACGCATCACCGGCGCCAGCGTTTTCAAGTCCGACTTTTTTCACTTTCAACCTCACGCGCCGTTCCCATTGGTCTTCGACGCGATTATCGGCAATCCTCCGTACATCCGTCAGGAGGTGATGACCAGGTCGGACAAGAGCCGAGTCGCAAAGCTTCTTGAAATGGACCGGCGCTGCGATCCGCTCATCGCCTGGCCACGGTTCTCAGGGAGATCCGATGCATACGTATTCTTCTTCGCGCACGCAACCAGATTCCTTCGAGAAGGGGGGAGACTGGCGTTTCTCACTTCCGCAAGCTGGCTGGACGTTGGTTACGGCCGCCCGCTACGCGAATTCCTCCTGCGGAACTTCCGAATCCTCGCGGTGATCGAGTCCGCGGTTGAAAGATTCTTCGGCGATGCGTCGATCAACACGATCGTCACTGTACTCGAACGCGCGACGGATTCAGACGCGCGCAACGAACACTCGGTCACCTTCGCGCAGCTGCTTCAGCCCGTCGGTCCAAACCCCGCGGAACTCGTTTCTGAAATCGATTCCCTCGGGCATTCGAGGTCTTCGGATGCGCTGCGCATAAGAATCGTGAAGCAGGCGGAACTCGAGTCATGCTCCGGAGGCTGGGGAAAGTACCTTCGAGCTGACGACCTTTTCTTTAACATCCTGCGGCGCGGCGCTCGTTTGACACCACTCAAAGAGCTCGCTCGCGTCAGGTTTGGAGTCAAGACCGGAGCCAATGAATTCTTCTACGTCCGGCCTTCCGACGGCCGGGACATTCGGTTAAGGCCGCTCGGAGAAGTTGCAACAGTCAGGCGAGGGTTGACCACCGGCGCCAATGAATTCTTTTACGTAAAACCGACCTCACCTGACGGGACCGACCGCGCTCAAGCAGTTTCGATCGAGAGCTCAGCCGGAGGAGTACACCGTATCGAGTCGCACTACCTCACCCCGGTAGTGTTTTCACTCAAGGAGCTGCCAGGCATTCGAATAAATCGTCCGCCGGGACGCAAGCTCTTCTTCAACTGCCAGGCTCCCAGCGTCGAGCTTCGCGGCACGCGCGCTCTCGATTACATCCGATCAGGCGAACGAGCCGGTTATCATTTACGTCCGAGCTGCGCCTCGCGCGACCCATGGTATTCGGTGGCCCGAGGCATGACGCCAGCGCCACTGCTGTTTCCTTCTAAAGTTGGCGAGCGGTGGCTCATCGCACTCAACGAAGCGCGAGTTTTCGAAGACAAGAAACTCTACGGCGTTTTCCCGCACCAGAGTGTGGACGTCACGACCCTCGCGGCTCTTCTGAATTCAACCTGGGCCCGCTACTACGCAGAAGTAACGTGCCGGCAGATGACCGGAGCGCAAGCGATAGCCGACATCGATGTCGCGGTCGCGGAACAAATCCTGATACCAGATCCTCGAGTTCTTCCTTCGAGCATCAACCAGCTGCTCGGCGCGGCAGTCTGTGAAATCTCGGCGAGACCCGTGCTGGTCATTTCAGAAGAGGTTCTTCTGGCGGATCGCCGGAAGCTGGATGATCTCACGCTGCTGGCGATGGGTTTCGAAAGCGAAGCCGAGCGCCGCGTTCTCATTGAACATCTCTATTCGGCGGTTGTTGAACTCGTGGACCGCCGGCTGGCGGGTTCCACAAACAAATGACTCTAGTCCAGTCAACTCCACTCAAAAAAACATTGACGATGATCCAGCTTGCCGAGAATCGAAACGGAGGCTAAACGCGTTGCTTCACCCGCCTGCCGGTTTTAGAATCAGCATTGCACTGCCTCAATGAACCGAAAATTTTTTAATCGAGTTGTGCTGATGGTTCTCGATAGCGTCGGTATCGGCGAGATGCCCGACGCCGAGGACTACGGGGATCGAGGCTCGCACACGCTGGGTCATACTCTCGGGTCACGTGAAGTACGAATACCGGCGCTTCGCGCATTAGGGCTTGGGAATATTGCAAAGCTGCCGATCTCGCCGGTTGATGAACCTCAAGGAGCCTTCGGTAAAGCGGCAACCGCTTCACGCGGTAAGGACACGACTACCGGCCACTGGGAAATGAGCGGCATCGTAACCTCGATTCCGTTTCCGACCTACGCCAATGGCTTTCCGCCTCGCATCATCGAACCTTTTGAACGGGCGATCGGGCGACAGGTGCTGGGCAACAAGCCGGCATCCGGAACCGAGATAATCAAAGAGCTGGGCGAGGAGCATGTTCGCACCGGCCGACCCATCGTCTACACGTCAGCGGACAGCGTATTTCAAATCGCAGCTCACGAAGAGGTGGTGCCGCTTGAACAACTATACGAATGGTGCAAGATCGCGCGGGCCCAGCTTACCGGTGAGAATCAGATCGCAAGAGTGATAGCCAGACCTTTTGTCGGAGAGCCCGGGAGCTTCCGTCGTACCGAAGCCCGGCAGGATTATGCGATCGATCCACCCGAGCTTACGCTTCTGGATCGCCTGAAGCAGGCAGGGCTCGCAGTGGCGGCGGTCGGAAAGATCGGTTCGATTTTTTGTCATCGCGGCACGACCGAAGAGTTGAAGGCGGGTAACAATGACGCCAGCGTGGATCAGACCGTCCGGGCACTTTCGTCGACGCCACGAGGTTTGATCTTCTCAAATCTGGTTGACTTTGACATGCTGTACGGGCACCGCAATGACGTAGAGGGCTATGCGCGGGCGCTCGAGCGTTTTGACGCAAGACTGGTCGAGATCCAAAGCGCAATGCGTGACGACGACTTGCTGATGATCACCGCGGACCACGGTTGCGATCCTGGTGACGTTTCTACCGATCACACACGCGAATACGTGCCCGTTCTGGTCTGGGGCCGGAGCGTTGCGGGAGGAACGAATCTCGGCACTCGGGAGTCGCTGGCGGATCTCGGTCAGACCATCGCCGAGAATTTTGGCGTGACCCTTCAGGCGGGACGAAGCTTCTTGAGCGAGTTGCGGCATCGCTGATGGCTGAGATCTGAGTGCCAGGTAAGAGACCTGTTTCAGGTTGAGAGTCCTTCTCATTTTTTGCTATTACCGCCTATCGTCTCGGCGGATTGAGAGACTCGATCCGCTAGCTGGCACAGTGGCAGCTCGAGTTTTACGCTGACTGAACCTCGCCTTTGAGACTACTATGCGAGCGACAATTGCAAAGACGTTGTTCTTGCTCCTGGTTGTGACTGGAGCTTCGGCTCGGGTCCAGGCAGGCGGGCCTCAAGCCAAGGCCGGTGATGAATTCTCGAAACAGCTTTCGCGATTGAAGAGCCAGTCAGCCGACGAGCGACGACAGGCGATAGACGCACTGGCCGACACCGGTGATCCACGAGCGGTTGATCCGCTGATTGCTGCACTGAAGGATCCGGCTGGCGATGTGCGGGCAGCAGCCGCAAATGCGCTCGGACAACTTGCCGACAAGCGCGCATTGGAGGCGTTGCAGGCAGTCTTGAGCAACGACGAAGCGGAGTTTGTGAGAGGAGCGGCGGCGCGAGTACTGGGGCAACTTGGAGACAACCGCGCGGTGGAGTCGCTGATCGCGGCATTGAAGGATCGGAGCTCTAACGTTTGCGCTTCGGCGGCGATGGGACTGGGAGCGCTAAAGGACAGCCGGGGACTTCCAGCATTGATTCGGGAGCTCAAGAACGAAGCACCAGATGTGCGCGCCGCTGTTGCTACTGCCTTGGGTGACATTCGAGACCGTAGGGCAGTGGAGCCGCTGATGCAGGCAATGGACGACGAGTATAGGCGTGATGAATCCCGGATGGTCAAACTCGCGGTTGCGGTCGCACTGTCTGACCTCGGCGACAAACGTGCAATTCCTGCTTTGACAAGTGCAATCTCGACCGAGAAAGACCAAGACACAAAG
>DATFXM010000004.1:0-79510 GCA_035315885.1 Blastocatellia bacterium | reverse complement strand
CTCAAAACCGAAGCTTCCGCCTGAACAGTGGTCGAAGGGCCGCTCTGAACGGCGCTGCCATCGCGTCCTCGGGCGAACCGAGATGTCGAGTGATCGCCCTGTTGACTGGATTGTCGTGATACACAAAAACGTTGCACTCAGCGCACGGCCCGCGCTTCTCACCGTAGTACCGCAGAGATTCTCTCCACTTCGAAAACAGCAGATAGGCGTTTAACAGATCCACCCCGTCCTGTCCGATTCTCCCGGCCACTACTGCGCGCTGATCTCCGACATCGCTGCGAAGCTGACAACAAGCGACTACCGATCCGTCCCAATCAATCACCAGATGCTTGAAGGGCGTGTAACAAGGCGACAACCTCCTCTTACTTCTGCCAACTTGAATGAGCCCCGCACGATTAGACATGCCCTGAACATCCAGCGAGAACCTGTTTCTAACTTGACACTCGATGTCTGCCTGCGATGATTCGATTCGGAGAGCCAATTCAGGTGTCGTGGCGATCACTCGTCCTTCCCGGCCGATGCGCTCCAGGAATTTTCGAACCAGCCTGCGCGCAAGCTCCTGATCGTACTGCTCATCCTCCGGCGAGTAGAGGTCGATCCAAAGCCGGTTCAACCCGGCCGCCTCGAGTTCTTCGAGATAACTTGAGTCAAGATAATCGCCGTTCGAGTTGATGCATATCCGGCAACGTGGCGACGCACTTCGTACTTCACGGATGCGCTCTACTATTCGACGCTCAGACAGCGGCTCTGAGTAGCGAGACCAAACAAAGCCACCCGAGTAGTCGAGCTCTCTCAACCCGCTAAGAATCGCATCCCAGGCCGCTTCGGGCATTGAGTGTTTCTCACTTCTTCGATCTAGAAAACTGTTTGGACAAAACGAACAAACCCGATTGCAATAGGAGGTAGTCTCTACCTCGATTAACTCGACATGTGATTTGAACAGCGAAAGCAATTCGGCTCTCGCCAATTCGCTGCGAAGGTGATTCGCCTCAATGCGCACAGAGTTCCTGAGGACCGAGCCGAAAGAGCGGAGGAATCCGACTGCCGCTGTCATTAGTAGTTCTGAGTTCTGAGTTCTGAGTACTAAGTACTGATTTCTGAGTGTGCGTTAATGGACTCGTCCACGCCCGATGCGCACTCAGAACTCAGAACTTAACCTGCTTTCTCGAAAACGAACACAGGGCCGTGAGCATCGACCAGCGAGAATCCGTGAACGGAGATCAACGCGTCGCGCATCAGGTAGGCGCTCACGGGGCGACCCTCGAAAGTCGTTGGGTGAAGCTCGATGATGATTTGCACGCAACGCCTCAACGCGATCGGATCGCGTAAGATGATTCCGGCTTCAGCCCCTTCGATGTCCGACACCAGCGCAAATTCATCAATTGACTCGTCGTGCAACACGCTGGCGAGCGTGGTCATCTCGGTGCGAGCCACGCCGGTTGTCATTCGCCCAACACTGCCGGTGAGATTATCGGCGCCTGCACAAAATGACATCGACCACTCATTCTGATCGTGATAGTCGATTGCATTCGCGAGAATCGACGTATTAGCACTCAGGCGGTTTGCTTCGAGGTTGCTCCGAGTAAGGGAAGCCAATTGCGGGTCGGCTTCGACGCAGACCAGCTTGCGTTCCGGATGAATTCTGGTTCGGATTGCGCAGGAAATGACTCCGATGCTGCTGCCGAGCTCTACGACATCCAGATCTGTTCGCAGGTAGCGATTCAGGAACCGCAGTTCAGCAGACTCGTAGAGTCCCCAAAACAACAGCGCCTTTGTGCGAGGGGTTATGAGAGGGCTTGATGTTTCAATAACAAACCTATCGAAGACCATGCGCTCTCGAGCGATTTTGCCGATGGCGCCGCCGATCAGCGGATGACAGATTGCGTTAGCTATTGAGCGTTTAAGCATCACTAATCAGTGCTGATTGCTGATTGCTGAGTGCTCAGTGCTGAGTGCTGAGTGCTCAGTGCTGAGTGCTGCGTGCTGATTGCTGAGTGCTGAGTGCTGAGTGAACAACCCCGAAGGGGTTGCGTCGTCCAGCCCAGGGTTGCCGTCTGCGGCTACCCTGGGTAAATGGAGACAAGATTTCCAACCCTGAAGGGGTTGCGTCCGTTGGCTCGGCAATGCGCTTTCTTGCAAGCCGACGACGCAACCCCTTCAGGGTTGCAATACTAAACGTCACTTACCCAGGGTAGCCGCGGACGGCAACCCTGGGCTCGACGACGCAACCCCTTCGGGGTTGCAATACTAAACGTCACTTACCCAGGGTAGCCGCGGACGGCAACCCTGGGCTCGACGACGCAACCCCTTCAGGGTTGCAATACTAAACGTCACTTACCCAGGGTAGCCGCGGACGGCAGCCCTGGGCTCGACGACGCAACCCCTTCGGGGTTGTTCACTCAGCACTCAGCACTCAGTACTCAGCACTCAGCACTTCCTTTCCCTGAACCATCTTTTCGTAAGACGACACCACGCCTCGGCGGAAGCGTTGCCACGTAAAGCGGCTCGCCTGCTCGGCTGCCGCGTCTCCCATTTCCTCTAGCGCCGTCCGATGTTCGAGCGCCCATTCCAACTTCGCCGCGATTTCTCGCGCTGCCCGAATCGGCACGATAAAACCGTGCGCTCCATCTTGCATCAGATCCGGCGCAGCGGTGTTCGGCGTAGCAATGACCGGCAAGCCCGACGCCATCGCCTCCAGAATTACGTGCCCGAAACCGTCGGCCAGCGACGGGAACACGAACACGTCAGACTCCTGGAACAACCGGCAAAGGCCCGCGCCCGAGTACCCCTCGCGAATTTCAATATCAAGATCGTCATAGAGCGCTATCAATCCACGATCGATCTCACCTCGAACGCACAGAGTCAACCGCGCGTTCTTAGGGCCGATCATTCGCACAGCGTCAAAGAGGTACGATAGACCCTTGCTCTGAACAGCTCGCCCGGCATAAATGACTCTCAACGGCCGCCTAAAATCCATTCGCCGCTTTCGAGGTGTAAACACATTCAAATCTACTCCGTAGGGCACAACGTGAACGCTCTCGGTTGCAATGCCCGACGCGGCAAGCGTCGAAGCAGCGAATGTGCTGCTTGCAACCCAGCCATTCGCGCGCGACGGCTCACCCGCAAGCTCTTCAAACTGCGCCGGAGTGAGAGCGAATTCGTGCTCGGACAAAAGCGATTTGCTCGCGATTGGAGTAAGCTCCGCCTCCTCTTCCAGAATCCGCCGGCGAACACGCGGGTCTGCCTGCAACAAGAAGAGGAAGCGCCATCGCGGACGCGGCTCGCGAGCTTTGAAGCAATCAGCCGCGTAGGTCGTGTAGCAAAAAAGAGCTGAACCGTGTTCCAGCGCGATTTCACCGGCTTTGCGGCTTATCGAACTTCCCTTTTGCCAGTTCAACGTTGTGCTGGAATTTGCACGCATGACTCCAAGCGCCATCAGCGCCTTGAGTGAGACTCGGATGGCCGCTCCACGCAGAGCCTCACAGTAGCGCTTGTGGACGAGGTCAGCGGGAAGCAATCGCCCGACAGAACCGCTAAACCAGAGTCGGTCTGCTGGGAAATAGAGATCGGTGACCAGCGTATCGAGCAAGCCTGCTTCGTGCAGAGCCAACGGAAGTTGATACTGGTCCCGAGCGCCTGCAAGCGCTACCACCGCCCGTGGAAGAGTCATATCAAGTGCTGAGTGCTGATTGCTGAGTACTGAGTACTGAGTGCTGAGTGCTTAATGCTAGGTGCTGAGCGACAACCCCGAAGGGGTTGCAGACCAAAGCCCAGGGTTGCCGTCTGCGGCTACCCTGGGTTAACTCGCCAGCAGAATCCAACCCCGAAGGGGTTGCAGAATATACGAACCCGGCTAATGAAGTGTCCCCTCTACAACCCCTTCGCGGTTGCGTCATCATTTGGAACTGCACCCAGGGTAGCCGCGGACGGCAACCCTGGGCTTCGTTCTTCAACCCCTTTCGGAGTTGACCGCTCAGCACTCAGCACTCAGCACTGAAATTATTTCATTCAAGAAACTTTCGACCACGCGGCTGGTTTCGAAGCGTTCTTCGGCGATCTTCGAAGAAGACTCCCCAAACGTGCTGAGCACTCTGTCGTCAGCCGCCCGCCAGGATTCGAGGCACGCCTTGATACTCGTCGACGACTCTGTGTTGAACAACCAGCCGTTCTCGCCCGGCATCAAGGCTTCAAAACAATTTCCCACTCTGTCCGAGAGCATGAGCGGCAAGCCCGCCCAGAGCGCTTCGACGACTGCGAGCGGATTCGGATCTCGCAGCGACGGCAGCACAAACGTGTCAGCCACCGCATAAAGTCGCAACAAATCTTCCTCCGAAAGATGACCCATCAGCCGAACGTCCAGCGCCGCGTGCTCATTAATCCAGCGGCCTATCTGCGACTTCAAGCGGCCTTCGCCGGCGATCAGCACCGCTGTTTGAGAACTAATCTGTTGGTCACAGGACGCCAGAGCCTCCAGGAACGGCACGATCCCCTTGTCCGGACTGAGGCGCGCAGTCATCAGAAGCACCCGCCGATGATCTGGAATCGCAAGATCTCTTCTCAGAGACTGGCGGTCCCTGCGAAGCTCCAGGACTTTGTCTCTAAACAGAAGTTCGTCGACCGTGTTTGCAAGCTGGAGCGTTGGTCTACCCGACGCAAACTTATCGATGTATTCCCGGGCGAGCTTCCCAGGAACGGCGAAGGAGTCATACAAGGACAGGAGACCTCGCCTCATCAAATTAGTTAGCGGGCCTGTCTGCGCCATCGATTTCAAATGGGATTCGGACCAGAAAACAACTTTCGCCTGATGAACCCAACGCGCGAGCATCGCCGCCAGAATATTCGTCGGCTGCGCCCACGAGCCCGCCATGATCAACACGCTTGGGCGGGTCACCGCCAGACATCGCGCCACTTCGGGGTTGGTGTGAAGCACCGCTCCGGGCACTCTGAAACTGAAGCCCCGCAGCAGACGATGTTCGAATGGCAACTCGGACAGATCGACCGTCCAGTAGCGCTCTTGTTCGGAACGCGCCATGAACCATGCTTCGAACTTCCAGCCGCGGGCGTCCAGAGCACGCGCCAGTCTTGCAAAAAAGTGTGCCCGATAAGGCGTCGGGATGTTGGTAATGCACACCAGGACCGGAGCGTTCCTGGATCCTGTTTTGCTGTTTGCCAACGGCAGGCTGGCCGCGTCAGTTACCATCGCTGGTTCGAGGAAGAAGAGTTCTCAAGTCTTCGGCGCGGAACCGGAACAGTGCGCGAGGGGCAATTGAATAGGATCGATTAAGGCCGTAGACGATCAGTACCAGCACCGTAGCGTAAGACGCGGCGGAAGCTATCGCTGCGCCGGTGATTCCCAGCGTCGGGAGAAGGATGGGCAGCAGCCCAAACGTCACCGCCAACGCCGCAAGCTCCGCTCGGCTTGCCAGCCACGGATTCCCGAGCGCATGAGCTCCTCCGGTCAGGACCTCTTTTGCGCCTACAAACAGATTTCCTACGAGCAGGATTTCGGCAGCAAGCACCGAACCCGAGAACCTTGATCCGAATATGAACGGAATCAGCATGGGCAGAGCCAGCCCGATCAACAAGGTTACGAGTGTCGCGAGCACCCAGAACTTTTTGAACACCAATCGCAGAGTGTCTGTGCGTTCGGCGACCGAATCTTTTCGAGTCATTCGCGGGGTTGTTACGATCCGGACCGCGTTGGCCAGAACTTGAGAGGCACTGGCGGCGCCGACTGCGACCACGTACAGGCCCAGATCCGCCGCCGGCAACCAGGCGGCCATCAAGGCCTGATCGAGCCGCAGGTTCATCCCCTGCGACACATCGCCGACTTGCACCTTACCCCCAAACTTGAGCATTTCTTTGAGCAGAGGTAAATCGACGCGGAGGCTTGTGCGTATGCCTTTTCTGCGAAGAGCGGACATTGCGCCGAACATGACCGCGAGGTTCAAACCGAGATGCAGAAAAACGATGTTCCAGACGATCAGATGGCCGAGCAGCTTCAATAGAACTACGCCGGCGACATAGCCAACAGGTATCACGCTTCTCAGCGCGTTGTATGTTGAAAAATGCATCCTGCCTTGCAACAAACTGAGCTCGTACTGCGAGACTAGGATGGCAGGGATAACAAACAGGTACGCTCTTGCGGCGCTGACGACCTCCGGGCTCTGACTGCGTAAGAGCCAGTGCAGCGCCAGAAAAGTGATTGGCAAAACGACAACGCTTTGAGCACACGCCAGCAGTACTGCGTTACCGAAGACCGATTCGCCTTTTGAGTCGGGCTTCGCCGAAAAGTACAGCGTAGCGGGAATCAGCCCGGCACCGGCAAGGGACACCAGAAGTGGCGGCCAGAGCATTGCCGCTGCAACCTCGCCACGCCCAGACGGTCCGAGCCATCTGGACAACAGCGCTGAGTTCAAGAACCCCAACGCTAGAATGCTCGAATTAGCAAAGAAAGTCTTGAGGGTAGGAGATTTCAAAGTTCTGAGTTCTGAGTTCAGAGTGCTGTCGGCGAAGTGCTGAGCACTCTCCTAGTCGAAGAAACTCCCGACTGAACTAACCACCAATCTGGCGTCGTCCAAACTGAGTTGGGGTCCCATCGGCAGACTCAATGCCTCGCGATGAATCGATTCCGTTATCGGGAAGGCTCCCTCGCGCAGCCCCAGTTCGGCATAAGCTTCCTGCAGATGTGGGGGAACCGGATAATGAACCAGCGTAGTGATCCCGTTATCTCTCAAATACTGCTGAAGCCGATCACGACGCGCCGACCGTATCACAAACAGATGCCAGGCGGGGTCGGCCCGCTCAATTACTTCAGGCAAAGAAATCGGCACGTCCCTCAGACCTTCGACATACAATGCTGCAACTTCGGCGCGCCGGCGGTTCCATTCGTCAAGATGATTCAGCCTCACGCGCAGAAGCGCCGCTTGTAGCTCGTCCAGCCTGCTGTTGATTCCCTTTTCTGTATTCAGGTACTTGGTCTTCGCCCCGTAGTTGCGTTGCAGCCGTACGCGACTGGCCAGCTCGTCGTCATTTGTAGTGACCGCACCCGCGTCGCCGTATGCCCCGAGATTCTTGGTTGGATAAAAACTCCAACCGGCCGCATCGCCCAGATTGCCCGTCCGCCGGTCGCCGTAACGCGCTCCATGCGCCTGTGCGGCGTCTTCGATAACCTTCAGCCCGCGAGCCCGAGCGATCTCGTTGATCTTATCCATGCTCGCCGGCTGTCCGTAGAGATGCACGGCAAGTATCGCGCGACTCCTGGAACTGATCGCCGCTTCGATTCGCGCCGGATCTATGTTGTAAGTTCCGGCAACCGGTTCGACCGGTACCACCGTGGCCCCGACGCTTGAGACCGCAAGCCACGTCGCGATGTAGGTGTTCGCGGGCACGATGACTTCGTCACCGGCGCCGATGTCATATCCTCGAAGGATGAGCTCAAGCGCTTCGAGCCCGTTGCCGGTTCCTATGCAATGCCTCGAACCACAATAGGTGGAGAACTCTTGTTCGAACACAGCGACTTCCTGGCCGAGAATGTACCAGCCGGAATCCATGACTCGATGGTATGCATCGTCGAGCTCGCGTTTCAGTTCTCGATAGGTCTCGCCCAGATCCAAAAAGGGGACTTGCGTCATGCAGTGTCTACGATCCTCTTGAACTCTTGATAATCCCGAATGTACTCCTCTTCTTCATATACCTCGGATGAGAGAACAAGCAAGATCGCGTCTGGGGAATGGTCGTGTTGAGACGCCCAGACCAGGGGCGGTAGATGTAGTCCTCTGGAAGGGCTATCGAGCAGAAAATCCTGTTTATCGGCTCCGTCGTCCGCGCTGACAACGCAAGAACCGCGCACACAGACCAGGAACTGATGAACCCGGCGGTGCGCGTGTCCTCCGCGGGCCTGTCCCGGCGGCACATCAAAGACTACGAAGTAGCGCATCGGCACGAACGGCAATTCTTTCCCGTACTCCGCAAAACAGAGGCTGCCTCGCGGGTCGCGTCTTACTGGGAGGTCTAAGAGCCGCATGTGAAAGTCCCGAGTGCTGAGTCCTGGGTGCTGAGTGCTGAGTTCTGAGTGTCAACCCCTTCGGGGTTGTCAAACTCAGCACTCAGCACTAACCTTCCCGCGCGTAGCCCGAATAGTAGCGCGAATAGTAGTAGCGGTCGTACCCCTCGCGGCGCAGATCAACATTATTCAATACCACGCCGAAAATCTTCGCGCCAACCGTCGCAAGCTCCTGCCTCGCCCGCCTCACAATCTCGCGAGTGCTCTTGCCACCGTGAACTACCAGTATTACACCGTCAACCATCGTCGAAAGAATTACCGGGTCCGTCACGTTTATCAGCGGCGGCGAATCGATCAGAATGTGATCGTATTTCTCTCCAAGCCGCTTGAGCAAATCCTTCATCTTGTCCGAAATGATCAGCTCGGCTGGATTCGGCGGAATAGGCCCGCACGGAATCAACGAAAGATTAGGAATGGGCAGCCGTCTAATCACCGACTCCAGCGGGAAGTCCCGCGACAGATATGTCGACAGCCCCGTTTCATAGTCCACTCCCAGCACCTTATGCGTGGCAGGCCTGCGCAAATCGCAGTCCACGATCAGCACCGACGCTCCCGTTTGAGCAAGCGTCACTGCCGTATTCACAACTGTCGTAGTCTTTCCTTCGCCCGGTTGTCCGCTGGTGACCAGTATGCTCTTTGGAGCCTGCCCGGCTGACGACAGCAACACTGAAGTCCTCAATACGCGATACGCTTCTGCCACCGACGAACCCGCATCAAAGCTCGCAATGGTGGCTAGCGGTTGCAGCTCGCGACTCATCGACTTGCCCCCACTGCCAAGCGCGCGTCGTCCCCGCGCGGCAAGACTCCGATGGCTAACCGCTCCTTGAACCG
The DNA here is from genome assembly GCA_035315885.1 of Blastocatellia bacterium. Lineage (GTDB taxonomy): Bacteria > Acidobacteriota > Blastocatellia > UBA7656 > UBA7656 > DATFXM01. Next base: position 70,614 of record DATFXM010000004.1, on the reverse strand, counting down.
CCGGAATCACGCTGAGCGCCGGCAATTGAGCATAGCGGCTCACGTCTTCGACTGTCTTTATGGTGTTGTCCAGATAGTCGAGGAAGAATGCCAGGCCCAATCCGAACGCTCCGCTCAACATCAATGCAATGCTGATTGTCAGCGCTCGTCGTGGACCGACTGCAGAAGCAGGCGCCTGCGCCGGCTCAATCACCCTCAGGTTGTTCTGCTGTTCTGCGCGCTGTGCGTTCGCCTGATTCGTCTTCTGCAAGAAATCCTGATACAGAGCCTTGTTGGTGTCTACGTCCTGCTTGAGGATGTTGTACTGGATCTCGGCCTCGTTCTGGTGCGTGGCCTCCTGTTTCGCGTCCGTAAGAGCCGCCCGCAACATGCTCTCATCGCGAACCGCCCTCTCGTATTCAGTCCTGAGCTTTGCCTCGAGCGAATGGCTGCTGTCGTCTATCTGCGAGCGAATCGCCGCGATTTTTTGCTGCACTTCCTGGACCTTGGGATTTTCAGGTCCGTACTTTACTGCGAGCTCGGCGGCCTGGGTCTGCAATACGCCGAGTTCCTTTTGCAGATCGGCCACTTTCGGCGACGACTTAAAGAGCAAATCGCCGTACGCCTCAGGGATTTTGGTTACGTTCCCTTGCTTGACCTCCTCATACAGAGATTGTTTGAGAATCCGCTCGGATTCGGCGCGCACAACCTGGTCATGCAAGCTCGAGAGTTTGGCGGTTGTCAGCGTTCCCTGCTTGTCAGTCAGGAAGATACCGTGCTCCTTTGTGTATGCGGCAAGCTTCTGCTCTGCTTCCTGCACCCGCGCCATCATTCGGCGAGTGGATTCATCGAGCCACTTCGCCGCCCCGGTGTATTTCTCGGTCTTGGTTTCGAAGTTCAAAGCCAGGAATTCGTCGGCAACCCAATTGGTGACGTCTCGGGCAATGTCCTGGTCCGGGTGCGTAAACGAGATCCTCAACGCGCGAGTTTCTTTCACCGGCTCAACCGAAAGCCCGCCGTCGAGCAGTGATATGCAACGCTCAATCTGCTTTTTGGCTTCTGGCGAACGTTCTTCTGCTGCATCTGGCTGGTCGGTCAAGTTGGGATCTGAAGAGTCCTCTTCAGTCTGAACCGCATCTCCGCTTTGTAGCGAGACCTTTTTCCCGATCAACGTCACCGCCTCGAGTATTGACCGCTTGCCGCTTGACTCGTAGAACTTGGGTGTCTTGTCGAGATGGTGTCCGGTCACGACCTTCGCGAGCAACGAATGACTCTTTACGGTAAGCATCTTGGTTTTGATGTTGACCATGTAAAAAGGATCGTAGTCATCGCCGAAGATGCTTGCGCCGGGCCGCCCCAGGGTCGCCGAGTCTTTCCCGATTTCTATCAACGTCGAGGCCTGATAGGAATTCTTGGTGCGATAGACCTCGATTGTCACGAGAGTCGTGACGATCAAAACGATCGAGACGATAAGCAGTTTTCTCTTGCGCACGGTGCGCCAGAGCTCTCGCACGTGAATTTTGTGGTCCGGCGACGGGTAGCCATAGCCGTAGCCGTAACCGGCTCCTTGCGGGTAGTAAGGCCGCACCCCGCCGTTTTCGCGAGATGCCAACTCCGCCGCCGGCACCTTTTCCAGATCAGTGTTTTCTTCTGACATAACGAGTGCTGAGTGCTTAGTGCTGAGTAGTGATTGCTGAATGGCGAGCAATGAGCGTCAACCCGAATGGATTGCGTAACTCAGCACTCAGCACTCAGCACTTAGTATCGGTAGATTCCGCGTTGCGCGGCTCCCATCCCGAGGGCCTTCAGGAACGTGTTCATCACCGTCTTCGTCTTGCTGTTGGGCACGATGATCATATCGTTGGCCTGCAGTGTTACGTCTTCGGCCTTGTTCTTCATCACTGCGCCGATGTCGACCTTGATCTCCTGCAGCTTGCCCGTGTCGTCAGTTCTCCAGATCACACTGCCGGGGCCGTTGGCGTTGGAAGTCGTGCCTTGCGACAAAGCAATCGCCTGTCGCAACGTCGCTCCGTCTCCCAGCGGAAAAGAGCCGGGCGCGTTGACTTCACCAGCAACGTAGAAGACATCCGCCTTCGGGATGCTGACCGTGTCACCGGGCTCGAGAAAGATATTCTGTTCCAGCCGGCCTTTCAGAAGACCTGCGATGTTGACCGTCTTGACCGTGTACTCAGCCGCTTCTTCAACATCTTTGTCAGTCGCGTCCGGCTTACCCGGTGCGGCAACTCGCGCTGTCGAACCTGCGGACGACTGCGCTGAGCTGGACGAGCTGTTACCGACTTCAGCCGGCGCGGAAGTCATTCGCTTGCTCCTGAGCTCGCGAATGATGAATGCGGTTGTGCCGTGATTCTCGGCAAGTCCACCGGCTACGGAAATCAGCTTGAGCAGCGAAGGCTTGCCTTCAATCTGATAAACGCCGGGTTTGGTCACCAGTCCCTGGATGATGAACGTGTGACTGTTGAACTGTCTTACCACCACGGTGACATGAGGGTTCTTCAGGTACCTGTCGCGGAGACCATCTTCGATCATTCGCGCCAGCTCGTCGGGAGTCTTGCCCTGAGCCTTCACCCGGTTCAGGTAGGTCATCAGGAACGTGCCGTCGGCGCGTATTTCGTAGCTCTGAGAAAGCTCGTCGGCGTCGGCAACCTTGACCTCGATGACATCGCGCGGGCCGATGTGGTAGTCCTCTTCGGCGTCGACCAGAATGGATGGTGTTGCGGAGGGTTCCGGCGCCGGGGGTGATGCCTGCGGCTTCATCTGAGTTTGCTGACGCGTTTGCGCCGCGGCAACACCGGAAGTGACGCCTATCATCACCACAACAGTCAACAAGAAGACTCGCACTGACGCGGATCTACTCCAGTCCATTTCTTACTCCTGAATCTCTACACCGGTAATTTTTTGGGGGTTGCCGTTATACGGCCGGGGGACGTTTGCCCAAGAATTAGATGGCATTTCAACATTAAAGTCAACAAAAGTTAGAACTCGCGTTGTTCCCGTTACAGTCGAAAAAGTAAGTCAGCTCTGCTTGTCGCTAACAACGGGAAAACAGTTCCAGCTTCGGGACACTCAACGTGCTTCGGACATCGAAAAATCATCGAGCCATATCGTCCCTTTGGTCGGGTCGTCGTAGCTAAAGCGCGGTTTTCGCTTCAATGACACGTAGACTGCACAAGCACCAGCCGCGTTTGCCTGAGGCGCGATGAATTCCAGTTGTATCCGATGCCAATCGCTAGTCCCTTCCGATATTGGCTCCGACGAACCGAGCCAGGCGCCAGTAGTCACGTCGGCCGCAACCAGTTTCGGACCTTCCGGCGTCACGAAGCTCGCTGTTTTTACCCAGCATTCGATGCGGTATCTCACGCCCGGCGACACCAGGACCATCTGCTTGACCTCACCATCGAGAGTCGTTGTGTCCCGGCCGAGAAACTCCACCTTCAACGATCGTGTTCCTCCGTGGGATACCCCGGAATCAATCGAGGGCCGGGCATATTCACTCCGTGCAAACGCCCAATCGAATTGTGCAAAGTTCTTCTGCACATCCGAGTCGAACCCGCCATTCCAAATCACTGCGTCCTTCTCGTTCTCTCGAACCATCGAGCGCCACAACTGGCGAGCAACATCGTAGCGTCCAGCGGTGATCAACGAATTCACCACCGCAGTGCTTTCGGGAGCGGCCATACGGTCCGCGCGATCAACCAAAGCAAAGACTGAGGCGGCGTCAGAGAATCGCGACTGCCGCACGAGGAATTCCGCCAGCGTGAGCTGCGCTCTCGAGTCTTCGCTGGTGATTGACTTCACCGCCTCGACATTGCCGCGCGACGCGCGCCAGACCAGGTCAAGCGCCCCGCGCAAATACAAAACATTGCTTGCCAGTCCCAGCCTGAACTCCGGAAGGGCTTCGGCTAGCTTTCCCTGTCTGAGAAGTACATTGGCCAGCCGCCACCGCACCGAGGCATCGTGAGGCGCGAGCGAGCGCGCCAACTCGAGTTGCTGCTGAGCGGCAAAGCGGTCTCCTTCGGCCTCCTTCACTAACGCTAGTGTCAAATAGTTATGAAAGTCGTAGGGCGACAACTCAACGGCAGCCTTTGCGTGGTGCTCAGCGAGCTGAAGGTCGCGATCGCTCTCAAACAGCTCGGCATCGGCCAGCCTCGCGTTCAAACGCGGCGACCCGGGGAAGTACCATGCAGGAACCAGAAGCGTGCTTCGATCGACCGCGATCCGATAATCGGTAAGAGTCCCGATCGCGTATCTGACGACGATCACGAAGGCCATGGATCCCGCTACCAGAATGACTCCGGCAGCGAAGGCGAGCCTTGAAAGAATGCTGTTAAAGTGGAAGCGCAGTACCATCCGATTGAGACCAGGAAATGAGCGAGCTACGCCTTCGATTGGATAAACCCTTGCGGGAAGCCGCGCGAACGGCGTCAAAGTTGAAGGGGGATTATTGGTGAATCCGAGACGGAGGCAGTCCGATCAAGGGGCGTTATGGGGTTTGCTTTGGGAGCGTTTTGACCTGCGGGGCCTGCGGGGCTTTAAGTGCAGTGACCAGAACAGAATACTTTGTGCAGTCAGAAGTTGTCAAAGAATTTCAAATTTCAAATCATTTCAAATTTCAAATTTGAAATTACCTAACGTCGTAGAAACCTCGTCACTCGCAATGTCATGTAGCCCAACTGATATGGAAACCGCGGAACCCAATTGAACGGAGCACGCATTCGAACACTTGCCTCAATCGGGTCGGTCCAACGCACGCTCAACGTCTGAAAAAGTCCCGACGGCCTGCTTATGTAGCTCGCCATCGGCCGGCTATACACTTGGGGCGGATACAGCTCCGGATACGGCCGGCTCCAGTTCTTTAGCACTCGCGCGACCAGCCACGCCGGCAAGCTGCCAACACGCTCCGAAGCGGGCGTACCACTGACGTCGGCTCCCAACAACTCCCCTGCCAGGGCGATCGCGCACCGCACCCAATCGGCCTGTCGATCATCCTCTCCAAGACAGCGCGTCCAATCGAAGTCGGCCTTGCGCCTCTCAATCGCGACCGAAATGTCGGACAGCCAAAGCGGGCGCCAAAGTCCGTGACGCAGCGAGTGTGTACAGAGAATTCGCAGATGATCTTCTTCGCCCAGAACTCTCAACACTGCACCACCAACCCTCACACGTTCGGTTCTTTCCAACAGCTCTCGATCCGGCAGCGAGTCCAGTTTTCCAAATCCCTCGTGGAGATCGACGACAAACCTTGTGGGGTCCAGCTCGGAGAGTACGCTTAGCGCAACCCGGTATTCCTCCGGCGCGAAGCAGAGGTCCAGATCACCGTATGGCCGAAGACCTGCTTCCGGATAAAGACGCGCGATGCTCCAGCCTTTGACCAGCACCGGCTCAACGCCTGCCCGGTTGAGGGCGCCGATCGCGTAATCGATTTCGGCCGCGTGCATTGCCGCCTGCAATGAATGTACACGGTAGGCCTGTTGGAGCTTTGCACCGGAAGAAGTTTCGGCGAGGGCCGATCCTGAAATGACTCGCCAGGCAAGCGCTCCGGCGCCGCATTTCAGCAACGCTGGAGCAATCTGATTCAGTTCATTCTCGGCAAGCGACGGCACTTCAGGCTCTGAGCGCCAGGAAGTTTGCAGCACGCGGGCAACAATTCGGCCGAGCGCTTTGCTTGCATGCGGTTGAGACATGATTGGAGTTCAGAAAGCGAGTTCTCGGGGCTTCACGCGCACGTGCCGCTCGGAGCGCCGTTGCATATATTGGAGCAACACTGGGCGCTCGTGCTGCAAGCTGATCCGGAGGGCAAACAGGTCGCCGCCTGAGCGGCGGTCGGCGCGACAATGGAAGTTACAAGCGGCAAGGCTACCGCCGCCGTCAGACCTATCCGTCTCATGACTTCTCGCCTTGAAGCGCCTTTCTGGTCCAGCGTGATTCGATGTTCTAGGAGACGTCGTTTGCCGAGCTGCTCGAGAGCGGCGAGGACTATGGTCCGGTCAACTGGAGCATCGAGGTTCGAACTTGCGCGCTCGGCGATTTCGTCAATCGACGATCTCCCGTCACAGAGTCGCCAGACAGCAGCCGCAGTGCTGTTCAGACAATGCGCCTGATGTCGCTGCTGATCGTAGACTAATAATTCGTCCATCAGCGGCTGGACAATCAGACCCTCACCCCGAGCCTTCGGCGTTTCTATTCCATTCTTTTCCATCTAGCCTCGCTCAGCTAATCGATTATTTGTTGAGGGGGTACGCTTGGGCAGTAGGCAGTAGGCAGTAGGCAGTAGGCAGGATGGCGATCGTCGCAGGAGTCGTGCTGGACAAACTCACTAGCCTACCAGATACCACATACTGCATACGCATACTGCTAACTGCCTACTGCATACTGCCTACTGCCTACTGCATTCTCACTTTCACCGTTGGGTCGCCAAGCAGGACCCAGGTTCGGCGCACATCGAGGTCGTGAACCGCTGCTTTGGCTCGCTGCGCTGCTTGTCCAACGGTCAACTGCTGGCCACCGAAAAGCTGTCTGTAAAACTCCCGGTTGAGAACGCCCTGATCAGCAGCATCGCACATTGACGACGAGGCCCAGACCGCGATCGCGCCACCATTGGGCGCCCTCATCAGCGCCTCGCCCAGGCTGTCGATCGCAGGATCGTCGAAGTAACCGTTCAAACAGGTCATCAAGACGAACACCGGTGTCTTGTTGCCATTCGTCAACACCAGAGCGTCATCGTTGGTCAGCACCGACCCTCGCCACAGGTTCACTGAGCCGTGGCCCATGTAGTTGACCAGCGTCGGACCGGAATTCAGCGACGCAAGTAACTGGGCCTTCAGCGTCGCATCATCTACCGTCCCCCGCACAAACTCGCTTGTAGAGAGATTCGCCGGGATGAGCGCTTTTAGTGCGGCGCTGCCCGATATGAAGTCGTTGTCGCTGTCCGAGGCCAACACCACGGAGGCGGACGGCGCGGCCGACTCATAAGCTACGACCCTCGCTACGAGAGCGGCGGCCTCTGCCGCATTTCGCGCGGGCAATCGACCTACCGCCAGCTCCGGAATGCCGTCTCCGTCAAAGTCAGCCATCCAGTCATCGGATGCAGCTTCCATGTAAGCCGTGTCGATAAGCTTGGTAGGCACGAAATCCAGATTGCCGGCACCGAGATAGTTCTTCGGATCGTAGCTGGCATCGCCCACGATCAAAACAAATCTCGGCGCAGTAGCCCAACTGCTCGTCGCAAGAGTCAAGAAATCCTTGATCGCTTGCGGCGACTTGTTGCCGAAGTTGAACTCGTCGAATAAATCCTCGACGTCGACCAACGCGACTCTTAGTCCTTGCGACTGCCTCAGGTTGACGAGTGGACTCACCGAGGACATGAACTCGCGGCGAGTGATCAACACGAGATCAGCGGCGTTTGTCGGCTGACGCCAGTTGGAGGGGTTATTACGCGAGATGTCGGCAACTCGCTTCGCGCGATCTCCGGTGAACGCCATCACCGAGCGCACTCCGACGCCTGTCAGAGCAACCCTCTGGGTGAAGTTTCCCTTGCCTCCGGTCGCCACGCCGATCAGTTCCAGCGGAGTGAACGGATCCGTTACGTCAACAACACGGATGTCCGATGTCGCGAACCCGCTGATATTGACTTCCTGACCTCCGGTTGCCGACAGATTGAGTTGATTGTTATCGGCGGCGTAGCTGTGCCAGTAGGTCACTCGCACGGTGTCCACCAACGAAATATCGCCCGAACTGATCAGCGAGATCAGCCGGACGGTATTGCTTCCTTCGCGCAGCCTTGACTGCGCTATCGAAAAGCTCTGCGTACCTTTGTTCTGATCGGCGAATGTCATCGTGCCGATGTCCGCGCCGTTCAACTGGACCTTCAACTGATGAGTGCCGAGCGTTACGCCCTGAACGCTGACGTCCAGCGAAGCATTCGACGGCGGCGCAGGCGCAAGCTTTGTGAGCGCCAGTACCTGATCGACTCCGATGGGAGTGACCACCGGTCCGAAGAAGTTCTCTTCGTCTCCGTTTCGCAGTGCAGAGAAATAAATCGTGCGGTCTTTGCGCTCAACCGCGTATTGGAAGCTGGCCGTCCCCGGCGTGCCCATAGCGCGCAGCGACTTGATTCGCATCCCTCCCGAAGTTCCGGTGGTCAACCAGTAAACGCGCGTGTCGCTTGCAGCGGTACCGAGGCCGAGGCCATAAAACTCGATCGAATCCGCCGCATCGAACCGGCCATTCTGCTCGCCGTTTACGATTATCGGCACCTGTCGGCCCCCGACAAACATCTGCAGCGATCGTGGATCGATCGACGGGCTCATACCTGCGGCTACGAGATCAGATTGCGTGACCCGATACCAGCCCTCTTGCTTGACCGAAAGCTTCATCGCCGCCTGGCCTGCGAGGAAGTTCTGCTGCTGAACCTCTGCCGGCGTTGCTGCTGCCTGAAGTGCGACTCGTTGAACTGGGGCGGAACTCTGTAGATTCAACTGCGCCTGGGCCATTCCGAGTCGGCCAAGAAGCGCGGACTGCTCGGTCTTCACTGGGCCCGCCTTCGGAGGTTTTGTGATGCTGATCGGACCGGTAAGCTCGGTAGTCCCTCCGAGGTCTACGCTTTCAAGCCAGTATTTGACGCTGCCAAAGCCGGTCGTTGGCTGGTCCGACCAGACGTAAGAGTTGCCGGCCTGGAATCCAACGCCGTTGCCGACGGTCAGTGCGGAACCCGCAATAATTTGAGGAGTGATCTTGGTCTTCTGTCCGAACGACTCGCGATAGACGTTGTAACCCAGATTGTTCACCTCATGATTCGTTCTCCACGAGATCAACACCTGCCCGGAGTCGAAGCCGCTGGCGGTGAATTTGTCGACCTTCGCCTCGGTCGGTCCGAGAGTTATGTTGACAGTGGTGGTCTGTCCATCCGGATTCGTGATGGTGACTGTCTTGGTCCCCGACGTTGAGCCCACGGTCGAGATGTTCAGGGTGACGTGAGTGGCATCGGTAAATGTCACGCTGTTGACCGTCAGTCCCGGACCGGAAGCGCTGATGTGGTTGAACGGCGTATGAGGAGACGCAGGGTTCGTGCCCGGATCATAGAAACCCTGGCCCGCAGGCGCGGTGCCGGTGACGACTATGTTGATCGACGGATTGCTCAGCGGAACTGAGCCGGGGCTCGCGCTGTTAGTCGGAGGAGGCGGCGGTGCGATCAGTTTTACGGCGCGAGCGCCGTACGAATTGGCGCCGTTGCAGTATTCCTGGATCGTCCACATTGTCATGTCGTCTTTGGGGTCAAGGCTCGTGAATGAGTAATCACCCCATCGACGCCCGCCCGTTCCGCCGGGATCCGACGCCGGGTTGTAAGCGGTGCTGGTCGCGGTGTAACCAGCCGGCGTGCCGGGCCCATCGCGCAGCGTTCCGAGGGTGTCCCCGACCAATCGGCCCGTGGTGAAGGCGTTTATGCGCTCGTTGTTTCCCGCGATGCTGCAGCCCATCGCAGCGTGTCCCTGTCCTGAAACGGTAAACGAAGGAATCCAATAGAAGCGGGGATTCGTCGCGGCAGTGTCGAACAACGTTCCTGATTGAACGACCGCGGGCGTGGTGCTGAGGTTTTGAAGCTCATACCATCGCACCCCGTTGCGAGTAGCGGCTGACGCCACTCCCGAACTGTTTACACCAATGTTGTGCGCCGTCCACAACCGGCCGTTGCGTAAATGGGCTGCGTACAGCCGGTCATCCAGTCCGTCGAGCTGACCGTTTGTGCCGCCAGTATTGCCTAAATGCGGTACTTTAAACGGAAACGCAGTCGCGGAAACCGTGATGAGGATGTTGGCGCTCATTGTAGGAGCTGGACTAAGACTCGCGGGATTTGTGATGCGGCGAAGCGACAGAGCCCCGAACGCGGCGTTATCCACACCGATGATATAGCCGAGAGCAGAAGGGCCGGTATTGTTCGGGTCGTAGTTGTCCACGCCTCGAGGCGCGAACGGTCCGTTGCCTGTTGTGGCCAGATTTGCAAACGACCACACCGTAGCAGTTGATCCCGTTAGCAATGGAGCCTTTGGTACCACAAACCCCTTGGTGCTGTTGAACGCGCCGGCCAGCGTGAACATGTCCGCCCCGATGTACAGAGCATTGGCGTCGATGCCCAGTGATTCATAATCGGTGAATAAGGTTGCGTCGCCTTGAAACTGATAGAAGGTCCAGACGGTGCCCGCGGTAATCGAACCATTGCTTGCGGCGTCACTCACTGCGATCAACACACGATTGGCCTTGGTCGTTTGACCAGAGCCGTTCACTATGACGTCGATGATCACGAGGAACCATCGATTCGAAAGCCTGTCGAACCTCACTTGCGGATCTGAGGTGAATACGCCTTCACCCGCGCCTGGAGTGGTTTCAACCGAGCTGAAGAAGACGTCCGGATCAGCGTTGACGAAGCCGTCCGCGGCGCCTGTCGTCTTGTTGAAAGTTCTAAGTCTGCCGTTGAGAAAAACAAAAACCTGAGTCGGGCCTACCGCGCCCATCGTGTCCGGTGGAAAGGCGCCGGTTTCCGAGGGTCCTGTAGCGCCATCAAAAGCAGTACCGAGAGTTTGCGGCGCAGACGGATGGATGTCGCGTAGTGTCTTTTCCTGACCGCCCCTTTCATCGGGCGGCCATTGGGCGACTTCGAGGGCGCCGGGAGCCTGAGGCAAGCCCCGCCGATCGGGTTCTACGAGCTCTCTCTCGGGCTTGAGTCTCCCTTCCTGAGAAGGCCGGGCGAACTGTTCGGTCATTATGTCGCTGCTGGTTCGCTCAACCGGCAAATCAGTCAGCATCTGGCCGGCGGTGATGGTGCCGTCCGGGTTCGTGTGAGACTCGCTGAGGATTTTTGTAGCACCGGCTTGACGAACTGTTGCGGTACCTCCGGCGGGTCGGGCCGTTCTGCTCGCTGCAGCGCGTTTGCGCTGCGGTTTAGTCTTTGCGTCTTTTTCGAAGGCAGCGTTTACTCGCCCAATCGCGCTCGGTACTACGAATGCGGTTGCGGCAATCGCTATCACGATGACGGCTGCTCTCCGGCCTGGCGTGCAAAACCAGTTCCGGATAGCTCGCCCCGATAGACGGAATGCACCTCTGCCTTCTGCGTTCATGCTGATCTCCTTGATTGTGACCGGGAGTCTTGAGTCGAATCCGCTCTAGGGGCGCAAAAAGTCGCTTACTTATTCATTAATTCATCAGTGAGCTGACCTGCTTTAAGGATCAACCACGCTACTGCCTACCAACGATTCCCAGTTACGCTTACCACTGCGTCAATGAACTCTGATGGCGCCTGACGGAACAGACGCCAAGGGACCTTGGTCGACGCCGTTCTCGTATAGATTGCCATTTGAGCAAAAAGCTCGCCGCCTATTCTATTCCTAGTTCGAATGATGTCAATACAAGCCGGTTGCGGCTGGTGCTACAACCCTGGGTCCTCCTACGGAAGGCCGCGAACCGTCCGCACCTCTACTCAGAACTCAGAACTACTGAAGCCGTGAAACCGGATCTCCAAACAGTATCCAGGTCCGCCGAAGATCCATGTCGGCCACCGAAGCCTTCGCCTTGCGAATCGCATCTCCAATCGTGGTCCCGCCTGACCCCAGTAGTTGTCTAAACAGTTCCTGGTTAGCGACCGCCTGACTCAGCGGCTCACGAAGCCCTGATGATCCCCACACCGCAAAAGCGCCGCCGTTCCGAGCCTTCATCAATGCCTCACCGAGGCTGTCGGTGAAGGGATCGGCGAACAAGGATGTCATGCAGGTCATGCTAACTACCAGCGATGGACTCGTGAGGTTGGTCAAACTCGCTGTGTCGGCGCTGGTCAGCAGGTTTCCACGCCAGAACGTGTTCGAACCATGCCCGTTATAGTTCACGATTCGCTTGCCCTGACTTATCCCCGCAATGATCTGAGCCTTCGCCGAGGCGTCGTCCGTCTGACTCCTCAAGACTTCCTGCACGGGCCACGCCGACGGCATGAGATCCTTCACCGCCTTCTCAGTGCCTTCAAAATCAAACCCGTCGTTTCGGTCTGCGACCAGCAGCGAATCCAGCCGTGTGCCCGATTGCTCGACGCGGACGATCTTAGCTACAACCGTATCGGCGTCTTCTGCGGTTCTCACCGGAAGCCGACCGACAGCCATGGCTGCCAGCCCGCTGTCATCGAAGTCCGCAAACCAATCGTCGCTTGCAGCCTCGAGGAAGGTGCTCGCCACCATCTTGGTAGGCACGAAGTCCACGTTGCCTAACCCCAGGTAGTTTCGGCCGTCGGTGGTCGCGTCTCCTACAAGCAAGACGTACCGCGGCACTTTCCGCCAAACCGCTCGCGTCCGGCTCAGGAAGTCCTTTATGGCCTGCGGCGATTTCGCTCCATAGCTGAACTCATCGTACACGTCTTCGACGTCCACCACCTTCACCGCGTATCTCTGCTTTGTGCGCATATCCACAAGCGGTTGCAGAGACTTTGTGAAAAGCTGATTGCTGATCACAACGATGTCAGCTCCAGGACCGGCCTGGTTCCAGCTTGATGGCTGGTTGGCGGCAGTCTTTGCCGGCTGCGGTACACCGCCTCCGGTGAACGCATACAACAGCCGCGAGCCCGCATCATGGGCTGCGGCTGTAAACGAGTAGCCGCTTGCGTCCGGGGTTACGGCACCCGCAATCTCCCGCGGATCGTTAGGATCAGTCACGTCTACAAGACGGACGTCGTTAGATGAGAAACCGCCGATCTTTATCGACTCTCCGCCAGATGCCGTGTACCTCAGCCCGTTCGAGTCGGCAGTGTAGAGATGATTGTAGGTTAGCCTGATGTAGTCGATCGCACAGACGTCAGCACCGCCATTCAACGACTGCACCGTGACTGTGTTGTCACCTTCGTGTAGAAGCCCGCTGGGCACCGAAAACCGCACTGAATAGTTTGCTCGACCGGAAAACGACATGTTGCCGAGCTGCATCCCGTTGAGCGAAACACCCACAAGGTGAGCCACCGGCGCACCCACGTTGCTGCTGACACCCTGAAGCACGACATCCAATGCAGTTTGATCCGCGCCTCCAGAAACATCAGTGGCAAGGTGAGTCACCTTTAAGGTCTTGATTACGGGCGTAGAGGTTACCACCGCGCCAAACCAGTTCTCCTTGTCCCCGTTGGTCAGCGCAACGTAATAAGTGAACCGTTCGCGCAGCTCAACTGTAGACAGGAAACTCGTCGATCCTGACGCTATCCCCGATTGACCTGAAAACGTGCTGATCCGCCGCCCGGGTTGCGAGCCGGAGATCAGATAATAGACGTGAAGATCTGTCGATGCCGTATCCAACGCAGTCCCGTAGAACTCGATTGAGTCTTGCGGCTCGAGCCGTCCGTGCGTGCTGCCGTTCACTCTGATAGGAACTTCGTTGCCGTCTACGAAAAGCTGCAGGAATTTCGGATCAGCGAACACGTTGAGACCCGCTGAGGCAAGGTCCGGCTGCATAACGCGGTACCAGCCGTCCTTGTTCACCGACAACTTGACGCCAGGTTTTGCGGCAATAGCCCATTGACTCCCAAGGTTCTTGCCGGATTGAACCCCAGTGGTCTTAACCGACGAGGACAACGACATCGTCGAGAACCTCGACTGAAAAGACGCATCACTTGCTGGCGCCTGAGCCCACACCTCACGCTGTGCGGAGGGCACTCCGTGATTGTTCTGCTCGCTCAGCGATTGGGCCTGCACGAATTCCGGCAAACTCCCCTCACTTCCGTGCGGGGTTACCGGACCGTGCAGCGTGGTCTGACCGTTCAGGTCCACGTCTTCGATCCAATACTGAACAAACTGCGACGGTTTTATTCCGGGGTCCAGCCAGTAGTATGAGCGGCCTGAGTTCAGATTCACTCCAGGCCCTACGAGCAGTGCTGACCCGGCGAGCAGCCCTTGATTGAGCTGAGTTCGCACTCCGTCCTCTTCGCGATAGACGTTGAATCCGAGGTTGTCCACCTCGAATCCCGTAGTCCATTCCAGCAGAACTCCTTTGTCGTAGTTGAGAGCATCGAAGGAGTCCATCGTGACTGCAGTTGTTGCGGCGCACTCTGCGCCAGACTTGGCTCCCGGGATGGTGGTGGAGGTGAAACCGGTAGTAACGGTGCCATTGGCACCCGCGGTTGCGCCGTAGTTGTCGAGCGCCGTCGTAGTCTGACCTGCGGCTCCGCCGGTTGCGCTGGAGGCGGCATTGACTGCCGAGGATGTTCTGACGAATCCGCCGCCACCTCCTCCGCCGGGCCCGTGACGCTCGCCCGGGTTTGTGCCCGGCGGCTGGCTGTGCCAGGCATCGCCACCTCGGCCGCCTTTCGAGTTTATCGTGAGGTTGGTGAGGCTACCGGCAAGCGCCCAAATCAGAACACTGCCACCGGCTCCGCCTCCGCCGGCGGCATCCTGAACGGTGTTGTTGTACGCATCGGCGCCGTTCGAATTGATCGTGCCGCTGCCGGTGAGTTGGCCTGCACGAATGAAGACGGCACCGCCGCCCGCGCCGCCGCTGGCTGCGGCAGTAGCGGTGTCATTGTTACGAGTACCGCCTCCGCCTCCGCCGCCCATTACAAATCGAGTGTTTGCGGCTTGCGCGAATGTCGCACCGCCAAATCCTCCTCTGGCAAGATTGGTATTCCAGGTGTTTCCGCCAAGACCGCCTGCTCCGCCGTTTCCGCCTCCGCCGCCACCTGAGTTCTGGTCATTGGCCGCCGGATTGCCATCCGTTCCCCCGCCGCCTGCATTTCCCGGCGCACCCTTAGCGTGATCACCCCCGGGGTAGCCTTCGGCGCCGTTGTCGACGACTGTATCTGTTGCTGAGTTGTATACGTAGCGAGGAGTTCCGGCGATGCCTTCCCCTTTTACTGCGTGGAAGTTGTTTGTTGAAGCGACGGCAAAGTCGTTGCCGCCACCCGTGCCACCTGTCAGCCTGCGTCCGGCGGCTCCACGAAACCCGAGACCGCTGACGCTCACCGTCGCGCTGTTGAGGTTCAGACTGCCTGCAACATCAAGCGCGAGAATGCCCCCTGTCGATCCGTTCCAGGCAAGCGCGGTCAGCGTCGAGCCCATTGTTGCGCTCGTATACTGAGGCACCCGGACAACCTGAAATTTTCGTTGACCCCTTGTGCCGGTAGCTGCCGCATTGGCGTAGGAGTTGAGGAGGCCGCCTCCTGTACCTGTGCTGATAAGCGTGAGAGTGCCACCAGCCGTGCTCACGCTGCTGGCAGCCCTTACGTACTCATAAAGTCCCGTTTGGTTAGCCGCTGTGTACCCTGCGCCGGTAAGACCCCCGGTACCATCGCCATAGTTATTACCGTTCGCTGAGTTGATTTGCGCATCCTGCATCTGGATGACTAATAGCAAGTCACCCGGTGCGATCGCAGTCGATGCTCCAGTGGCGGCGCCAAGCGTAATCGTAGTCGCGCCGGCTGCCGGTGTCCCGCTTCCCGGATAATAGGTGTTGACTATGCCGGCGAGCGAAACGCCGCCTCCGTCTCTCCCCGGCGCGCCACACAACTGCGACTGAGCCTGCGCAGTACCTGGAACAAGGCCGGCTAACACCGATGTGAGCGCAATCCCTGCTCCGAGCGCACGAATAGCTCGGTTGAATGAAAACACACGCGGACCAATTCTCATTGCGTTCCCAAATCTACTCTGACCCTCGATTGCGGGACAGATAGGTACCTTTCTTGATGCTCCGGTTTTTGTCTTTCTTTTTTGGGGCAGAGACGCCGTTAATCGCGGGGACCGATCAACTACCGCTTAAGCTTCGGGGCCACCCGAAAAGCGGCCTTGGCATCCTGCTGCGGAGGTTAGCTCAACTGCTTACTGCTGCCTCCGACATTAGGTAAGCTTGAGATTCAACTGGCTGATTATCCACGGGCTTGTGAACACGGTCAACCCTTTTTAACATCGGCCGTTGTCCCGGTTTGCTTGTGACTACTTAATTGGGCGCTGTCCCCAAGATGCGCGATTGAGACGGCGCTCATTCCTCGATCAAAATCAAGACCAGGACAGCGCCTAACATCGCACTCGGCTTATTCCTGCCCGCCCTCAGCACAGGAAGTCACGCGAAGGCGTAGCAGTGGGCAAGCGTGAAGTTGAGAATCGAGCAGATTGCAATACTGAGGAGATTTGCCACCAATGGACCGCACCCTGTGGTGCTCACGAACAAGTGGGTCAGGCAGAGATTGACGGCTAGTGACACAGCACCGTTGCTGAGGTTGAATCTCAAAAAAGCGCGAGCGGCGGAAACCTCGGACCGGTCCGACCAAGTCCATCGCCGATGCCAAAAGAAGTTGAACAGAACGCTGGTCTCTACCGCGATCGCCGTAGCCACCGTGTAGTTCAAAACCTCGAGCAGCGCCCTCAAGACCACTAACTGGACGATGACTCCGCCGGCGCCTACCGTTCCAAACTTGCCGAACCGGCCCAACACCGATTGCCGTTTGGTTGACTTGACCATCGCAGTTCTCGACAGCATTTATCAAATCCGCTCTGCCCGATAGAGGGCCACGGTGTTCCGCAGGACGGACGCTATGACCATTATCGAGATCACCACCATTGCTACTACCACCGCCACATCGAACAAGAGATAGCTCTGTCCAAACAATCGAACCGTGGGCTTGAGCATCGCTCGCAGGCTGCCAATAGCCAGCAGGACCCGCAACTCGGTGGGGCCCAGCTTGAAGAACGACATCCGAAAGATTCCCAGCGCGTGCGTTGCCAGGTAAACATCTATGAACAGCAGATACAACAACACGAGAAAGGCCAGCGCGAACGTCCAGGTCATCAGACCTCCCGCCGCAAGCCCACAAACGATCGCCAGTATTCCGAGCGCGTCGATCACATGGTCGACGTAGTATCCATAGCGCGGACGCTGCTTGTTTCTCGCCCTGGCAACCGTGCCGTCGAGACTGTCGCCAAACCAATTCATCGCAATAAAGACACACGACAGGATTATTGCCGGAGCCCAAAGACGGGACACGGCATAACAAGCTGCGGCTCCCAGAGTTGACAGGAACCCGAGCAGAGTCAGGTGATCTGAATTCACCCGTTCAGGCAACCGGGCTGCGAGCCACGCGAGACAACGCCGTTCGAGAGGCGTCAACAAACTTGTCTGCAGCCTAACCTCCTGGCGGAATTCCTTGTGAAAAGTTTCCGCCGGCGATTCGCAAGTCTGGCTTGCGGAAGCCCGATCAGCCTCAACCTGTTTTCGATTCATTAGCCCTCTGTTACGTCCAGGTTTTGACGGCTCAGCGCCCGCGCAGCGGCAAACGCATCAAGGGGGGACAGCAATACGATCATCAGCCAAAGCGGTATTGATATGAGCGCGATGACCGCGGCTCTCATCACCGAGCCCCGGTAGCCTACGCTGCCGATGACCGCACTGACGAGCGGTCCCGAAACGGTTCGCCGCATCGCGGTGCCGCTCTCGCTCAAACACAATGACGACGTCAGATACTGCTGGGGGGACGTCGACGCGGTAGTGCCAGTCACGTCCGCCGGGTTGCTCTGCCTGACGCCGCAAATCCGGCAGAAGCGGTCCGTCTCAAGCAATGGTTTTCCGCATGCCTCACACTGCTGCACTGAAGCGGTTTTTGAATCAGCCCCGGTATACACAACTAACCTCCGTCCCTTCTCTGCCGGACTATTGGATTGCCGGCTGCAGTTGCTTGTGCAATGCCGATGCCAGTTCGGCTGAACGAGCTAACTCAGGAAACTGCGCGTCTTGAGTTATCGACTGTTGGGAACGGACCGCAGCAAAAATCCGACAGTTGAAATCAGGCGGGGGAATCGCTGCGTGGGAAGACGCGGCGAGCCATCCTCTCTAAGAGCAGAGCGACCGGAAGCGAACCCGCGGCGAGTAGGAGGGCAAACAGCTCGATCACGTATCGGGGTTCGGGGTTTTCAAACGACGACAGCAGAATCAGCCGTGGAGCCAGAAGCAAACAAAGCATCAGCAGCCATCGCTTCTCTCCACGCCGAAAAATAACTACGCACCCTGCCAGACCGAGCAACGTGAAAGACCACGTCCCAAGCGCGAACACTGGAAGCCAATACTGCTGATGAAGGTCACGATCCAGCGATTGCAAGGGAAAAAGCGAGCCATCGAACGGGTAGTACTGCGAGTGAGTGTCGAACCACATCGAAATCGCCCGGCGAACCGGCAACACGACGTAATATCGAATCGGATGGCGAGCAATGCGCGCTTGCGCGATCTTGTCGAACTGTTCATCGAGCTGGGGCGTCAAGCCGTCCGGCGGCGGCGCTACCTCCTCATCGGGCTCGTCCTGTTCATCTGAATCCTCAGGGTCGGCCTCGCCATCGTCACCCGATTCCTTCGGCTGTTGGGGAGGCGCAGTCTCCTTAATCGACTGTTGAGCCGAGGCGCCCGGGCCGTTGTATTGGTCAAACAGCCGAACGACCTCTGCCCTCTCTTCAGGAGAGTCAAAAGCATGCTGCGGCGCCTGATTTACGTCTATCACTCGCTCGTCGAGCGCCCATTCAAACGGGCCAACATATCGGCCGTCGTCTACCCAGGTCTTGAGCCAGCGAATGTAACCGTAAGCGATGAAGTCCCCGGGCATGCCCGCGCGAGTCGGTGCGATCGGCTGAAAGACACCAAAGACTCTCGCGTTGCGAATCGTCCAGGGCGCCAGAACAACTCCAAAGGCGGTGCACAGCAAAGCCGCGTTTATAGCAACCGTCCCGAACAACCTCCTGACGTGCTGAAAGCCGGTCAACCGAGCAGTCTTCCAGTCCGAGGCAACCACCAGAACCATCACCACGCCGAGCCCTGCGCCGAACAAACCCGCTTCGGGCCTGACCATCGTGGCCAACCCGGCGAACAATCCGGAGACCGCCCACCAAAGGCTTCTTTTGCGCTCTTCGAGAAACCGCAACGCCACGCTGGCCGCAAGCACCGACGCGGTGATTAGCAGGGTCGCCAGAGTCTCGGTCAGAATCGTCGCCACGTAGATCCCGATGAACGGGCAGACGATTGCCAGCGCAAGCCCGGAGTTGAGCGCGCGCATTCGTTGCCTTCCGGTCCACGAGCGCGGCGCCCACGTCCAAGCCAGACAGCCAATCAGCAGGCAAGTCAACGTGTCGAGCACGGCCTGCAGGATTCTCACTGCATGATTGTTCTCGAGACCCAGCACCTTGTAAGTTAACGCGAGGAATAAAGGATAACCCGGCACTCGGATATACGTTGGGGAGTACGGCTCTTCCGTTTCGACTGAGTATCCGTGGTGGTCCAGGACGTTCAACGCTATGCGAGCGTAAACCCGACCGTCATCGGGCTCGTCCGTAGCAAGTCTCGTTGCGATAAATAAACGGGACCCAAGCGCAGCTACCAGGAGGGCTACCGTAATCCAAACCGTTCTGTTCATTCCCAATTCAATGTGACGGCTCGCTCAGGTCATTAGTTGCTCGGCGTCTGTATCCGGCAGTCACGCTCGCAACCGCGATCACGATCGGAAAGAACTCAGCAGTATAACGCCCCTCCGGATGTTCCTGCGCTGCAAGAAAGACGAGCCGCGGCACAATCAACAGCAGCAGCAGCAGACACCAACGCCTTGAACTCGAGTCTCGGATCATGAGCATCACCCCAAGAAAGGCAAAGACAGTCAGAGCCCAGATCAACGTAACGAAGAGTCCCAGCCAGTAATGTTGATTGTGATCAAAGTCCATATCGTAGAGCGGCAGTAACTGGCCCTGGAACGGATAACTCTGAGAGTGAGTATCAAACCAAAGCCCGATTGCCTTGCGCGCGGGCAGGACCACATAATAGCGGACCGGATGGCGGTTGATGCGATCTCGCGCAAGCTCTGCGAACCCGCTGTCGATTTCCGGAGTCATCCTTGGCTCGGGAGGGGTTTCTTGCTCGGAATCGTCGGATTTATCTTCTGTACTGTCGAGTTGTTTTTCGGTCTCTTGAGGCTCCTCCGACTCAGCGGGTGCCCGATTGTTGTACCGCTCCAGCAATTCGGCGACGCGATCTCTTTCGGCGGGCGAATCGAACGCCCTATGCGGGAGCGCTTCGACATCTATGGGGTACTGATTCAATCCGTCCTCAAACGGACTGACGTACCGTTCGTCGTCAACCCACGTCCTTAACCACGCGATGTACCCTGCCGGCAGAAACTCGTTTGGCATGTTGGCGTATAACGGCGCGGCCGGCTGAAAAACTCCGAACACAACCGCGTTTCTGATAGTCCAGGGAGCAATGCCAATCGCAAAACCGAGTGCTATCGCCGAGATTCGCCCAACAGCGCGGGCAAGATGTTGAGTAGCGGTGAGTGGTGAGTGCTGAGTGCTTAGGTTGCGGTTCGCGCGCAAGGCCAACAAGAATACGGTGAGTGACGCTGCTCCGACGAACAGCGCCGAGTCGGGCCGGACCATAGCGGCTGCGCTACCGAGAAGGCCGGCGAGAAGGAACAGCGCAAGCCCCTTAGCCGTACCGGTCCTCTCGATTGCCCGCGTGACTACCAAAACGAAACCAGTCACCAGAAAAAGGGCGAGGCTTTCGGAGAGCGTGGTTGTGACGTACACCGCGGTGAACGGGCAAAGAGCGGCTATGGCGAGCGCTGCTAGCATTACTCGGTTGCGACGACTTCTCGTCCATCCACGAGGCGACCACCATGCTGCAAGCAGCGCGATACCGCAGCAAGTCGCGACGTCCAGGGCGCACTGAACGAGGTGCAGCGCTTTGGTGTTGTCCTCTCCAAACAACTTGTACGTGGCGGCGATGAACAGCGGGTATCCGGGCGTTCGGACATAGGTCGGCACAAAAGGCTCTTCGGTTTCTCCCGAGTATCCCCGACCCTCAATGAGATTGTGTGCGAGCTGGGCGTAGTAGCGTCCGTCGTCATCGTCGTCTACGGGCAAGTAGGTGACCAGCAACAGCCGGAATGCGAGCGCTGCGGCGATGATGATTACTGCCAGCCCAAATGTTTTACGCATTATTAATAGTTTCTTCGCGAACGTCGGCGTGTGTGGCTGCGTCGACTGGTGTATCATAAACCGTCGATCGTCGCCAGATGGTCTCTCAGTGGATGTCTGATAACGCAAAGCGACAAACTCCGGTATTCTTCGACCCGAAGCAAAAGCGATGGCCGCGATTGCGACGGGGCGTCTTCGCTACTGGACTGATACTGTCGCTCCTTTTTGGAGTTCTGATCGCCAGCATTCTTAGCCTGCCTGTTCTCAGCCCTCTGAAACTTCCGTTCGAAGGACCGAGGAAGATCGGACGTCTTTCGAGCCTGAAGGTCGAGGATCCCAAGAAGGCCAAACTACGCCGAATGGAGCGAGAGATTGAGGCTGAGCGTGAGAAGAAACGCAAAGCCGCCCAACGTCCGCTCGAACCCGGGCGTCCCCCTTCGGAGAACGACCTGACCGTAGGCTTCTACGTCAATTGGGACGAGACCAGCATGAGCTCTCTTAAAGAGAACATCCGCAATCTGGACATGGTGATGGCGGAAATGCTGCACCTCGTTGGTGAAGATGGCGACTTAAAGGAAGACCCCCCCGGTCCGGACCAGCTCAACAAGTTTGTGAAAGAAAACCGTCCGGACCTGCAGATCATGGCTCTGGTCAATAACTTTGACCCGGAGACGAAAGAGTGGAAAAGTGACTGGCTCAAAGGAATGCTGCGAAACGGTGAGTCGCGGAAAGAATGCATTCAGCAACTCTTCGATTACACCCGCGAACATAATTTCGCGGGCATCAGCGTAGACTTTGAAAACGTCCTGGATGAAAGCCAACACGAGCTGGTCGTTTTCATGAACGAGCTGACAGCGGCGTTTCATCCTGCCGGTCTCGAAGTATCGATCAACCTTCCGGCCAACAACGACTCGTTTGACTATGCAAAGCTGTCGGCAGGCGCGGACTACGTGGTGCTGATGGCCTACGATCAGCATTACGCCGGGAGCGATCCGGGACCGGTAGCTGCGGTCGATTGGTTCGAAGACGTACTTCGGATGAGGCAGGCCGACGTGCCCCTGTCGAAAACGATCGTTGCAATCGGAAACTACGGGTACGACTGGAGCGAAGGGTCAAAAGAACCCCAAATACAGACCTTTCAAGACGCAGTGAAGGAGGCACTCGAATCGTCTTCCCCAGACGAGCCGATCGAAATCAAGCTCGATCCGGCATCCTTAAACCCGAAGTTCGAATGGTCGGAGTGGGATGACGACAACGAGCGCCGGCATACCGTCTGGCTGCTCGACGCAGTGAGCGCTTTCAATCAGACAGTTGTTGCTCGTTCGATGGGTGTGCGGGGCCTTGCTCTGTGGAGACTTGGTTCTGAGGATCCTTCGTTGTGGACGTTTTTTGGGTCAGACGAGCCTCTGGATGGAGCAGCGGCGGCGCGATTGGTCACGATGCGATACGGTTACGGTCTCGACTACGAAGGTTTCGGCGAAATCCTGAACATCTCGGATATCGGCAAGCCACAGGAGGGCGCTCGCGAAGTAAGATTTGATCCCGCGCGAGGGATGATCGTCGAGGCGAAATTTACTCGCATTCCAATGGCGTGGGTGATCAATCGAAACGGCGGCGCGAAAGGCAAAGTAGCGCTGACGTTCGACGACGGCCCAGATCCTCAATACACTCCTGCGATACTCGACATCCTGAAGGCGAAAAACGCGCCGGCAACGTTCTTCGTGGTGGGCATCAACGCGGAGCAGCATCCCGACTTGCTGAAGCGGGAAGTCGCCGAAGGCCACGAGATCGGCAATCACACCTTCACTCATCCCAACATCGCTGAAATCTCGGATACTCAGTTCGCGCTGGAACTGAAAGCGACGCAGGTTGCCTTTGAAAGTATCGTCGGGCGCAGTTCCTATTTGTTCAGGCCTCCATTCGCAGAAGACTCGGAACCTGACACGCCCGATCAGGTGCATCCTCTCGAGTTCGCGAGCAAACTTCGATTCGTTACCGTCGGCATGCAGATCGATCCCAGAGATTGGACGAGACCCGGCAAACAGACGATTCTGACCGAGGCAATCAAGCAAGCAAGAACGACTGCAAAGGCTGGGACAGGAAACGTCGTGCTCTTGCACGATTCGGGCGGCGACCGCCACGAGACGATCGAAGCATTGCCCGAGTTGATTGATCAACTACGGGCTGAAGGCTTTGAACTGGTCACCGTCAGCGACCTGATGGGGAAAACCCGAGACGAAGTCATGCCCTCGGTGCCGGCTGATCTTTGGTGGCAGACCTGGTCGGGCCGCGCAGCATTCGCGACGATCAACGGTCTCTTCGCAACTATTCATTATCTTTTTTTGGCAGGCATAGTGCTTGGCGTCTCGCGGCTCCTGTTCATCGGAACGCTGGCGGTCATCGAACATTGGCGCGAACGGCATGCCGTGTTTGATCGAGACTACAGTCCTACCGTTGCGGTGATCGTCCCGGCATACAATGAAGAACGCGTAATCAACCAGACCATTTCCTCGCTACTGGCTTCAGACCACCCGCCCAACTTCGAAATCGTAGTTGTAGACGACGGCTCAGCCGACAACACTTATCAGCGGGTCAAAGAAGCGTTCGGCGATGAGCCTCGAGTCCGGCTCTACACCAAGCCAAACTCAGGCAAGGCGGACGCACTCAATTTTGGAGTCGCGCATACGTCGGCAGAGATAGTCATAGCCCTGGACGCCGACACGATCTTTGCACGGGACACCATCAGCAAACTGGTTCGACACTTCTCGAATCCGCGGGTGGGCGCGGTGGCAGGCAACGCGAAAGTCGGGAATCGAATAAACCTTCTCACGCGGTGGCAGGCACTCGAGTACATCACCAGTCAAAACCTGGATCGCAGGGCGTTCGACGTATTGAACTGCGTGACGGTGGTGTCGGGCGCGGTGGGAGCGTGGCGTAGAGAACTGGTTGAAGAGGCCGGAGGCTTCAGTAGCATAACTTTGGCTGAAGACGCGGAGCTGACCATGGCTATTCGAAAGCTCGGCCATCAGATCGAGTACGAAGACGAAGCCATTGCGTTGACCGAGGCTCCGGATACGGTTAGGGGCTTCATCAGACAACGATATCGCTGGATGTACGGGACGCTTCAGGCGGCGTGGCACCATCGAGACGCGCTTTTTCGACCTCGCTATGGATCATTGGGCTTTGTGGCGCTTCCGAATATTTTTGTGTTTCAGGTCTTATTCCCGTTGATTTCCCCCGCAATGGATCTGCTGATGCTGGTGACAGTGGTGACCGCTACGGTGAACAAGATCTACCATCCAAACGAATACGCTGCTGATACTCTCTGGCGGGTGTTGTTCTACTATTCGATGTTTGTTGCGGTCGAGTTCATCGCGGCGATTGTTGCGTTTATGCTCGAGAAAAGTGAGAACAAACGTCTGCTGGTCTGGCTGTTCTGGCAAAGATTCTTTTACCGCCAGTTGATGTACTACGTCGCCATTAAATCATTCATGGCATCCCTGAAGGGTGTAGCGGTGGGTTGGAACAAGCTCGAGCGAAAAGCCACGGTGAAAGCGTGAAGGGAAATGCGAATGGGAGACGCGAAGACGCGGTGAAGAGACTTGCTAACATGTTTGGAAATGCGACGGCCCGAACGCACGAAGAGGTGTTTTCTCCGCCTATCCGTTTCGCCCATTCGCCCATTCGCCCCTTCGATCATTTCCCCGGGTCCCCGCGTCTCCCCCTCCCTCATCGCTTCTCGCGTTGAAGGACGATCTCGAGTACCCCGTCATTCAAAGTGACTGCGACACCGGTTGTCACAACCGGGTCCGGCAGCACTACAAGCCGCAGAATCCTTCGCGCGCGATCCGTTGAGCCGACCAGTTCGTCGCCCGCCCTGCCGATTATCAGCAATCGGCGCCGGTCGACGGACACCCTGATGTCCCTGCTCTCAAAGCCCGGAACGTCCGCTACTAGTCTTATAGATGAATTGCTTTCGAATATTCGGACGGGAACCGGTCGCAGCAGTTCGGCCTCGGCGTGCATCCAGTCCGGCAGAACACCCTGATTGCGGCGAGCGTTTGCCAACTGTCGAGTGCGCCGCGCGATGTCGTCAGACAGCTTTTCGATGACGCGTTGAAATTCATCGATGTCAACAACAGAGGGGAGCAATCGATTGACGGTAGTTGTTTCAGGCAGGTTGTCGCTCATAAAGACTCCTTAAGGCAGGTGGCAAAGCCTTTCTCATCTTTGCCGTATTCCACTGACGATCAGACAGATGCTACACACACCACGATTAAGCCAGCATGAAGGGCCAATGAAATACTTTTCGAGAGCTCGCGGCGGGGTTGTGGTTGGAGGTTTTGACTTTCTTGTTGACGCAACAAGCCTGCACTACTGCACTAAAACAGTGCAGTCACCGTATCGTTATCGCTACTGCGCACTCAGGCAGTGGCCTCGGCAAATTCTCTGCCCAGAGCCAGCCCGCTATATTCCGCGCTGCCAGACTGAATCTCCCACAGATGAGCGTACATTCCACCGACCTTCAGCAGCTCCGAATGGGTTCCCTGCTCGATGATCCGCCCTTCCTCCACTACAAAAATGCAGTCGGCATCGACTATCGTAGCTAGCCGGTGCGCGGCAATCACCGATGTACGGCCAGTCATCAGCCTGCGCAAAGCATCGCAGACCGTTCTCTCCGACTGCGCATCGAGCCCCGAAGTCGGCTCATCCAGAATCAATATTGGGCTGTTTCGAATAATCGCACGCGCAATTGCGACCCTCTGCCGTTGTCCGCCCGATAGAGTAACGCCGCGTTCCCCTACCATCGAATCGTAGCCGTCGGGCATATCGACGATGAACTCGTGCGCGTTAGCCAGCTTCGCGGCGCGGATGATTTCGTCACGAGACGCGTCAGGCTTGCCGTAGGCTATGTTTTGCCAGATGGGAGCCCTGAACAGAAGCGTTTCCTGAAGCACGAAGCTGACCTGGCTTCGAAGCGATTCAAGCTTGTACCTCCGAACGTCCTTGCCGTCGATTTTCACAGATCCGGACTTCACGTCGTAGAATCGCGGAATCAGTCCGAGCAGGGTTGTCTTTCCGCTACCAGTTGGCCCCACCAGCGCAGCCACCTGCCCCGCCTCGATTCTCAGACTCACGCCTTTGAGAGAGCGACTCCGATCCTCGTAAGCAAAGCTGACGTTGTCGAAGTCTATATCGCCTCTGAAAGGCCGAGCGCGCTGCGCGCCCGCCAGATCGCGCACTTGAACCTCTTCCTCAAGCACTTCTCGAACGCGGGCCCAACCGACACCTGCCCTCGAAAGTGTGTCCGTCATTTTTGAGAGATCGCGCATCGGCTTATACATCTTTCCAAGATAGAGTAGAAAAACGAGCAGGCTGCCGACGGTCAACGCATCGGTCAGGATCAGCTTCACGCCATACCACAGGACAAGGCAGGTCCCTGCTGCGACGATGATGTCAACCGTGGGTGATAACTTTGCCTTGATGCTCCGAGCGCGGAGCGCCATTTCTACGCTTTCCAGGCTCTCTCGCTCAAGGCGTTGCTCTTCGTAGCGTTCCCTGGCGAATGCCTTCACCACGCGAATCGACGAGAGCGCTTCCTGTACTACCGACACGATTTCGCTTTCTTTTTTTCGGACCTCGCGGGTCGCTTGTTTTATCCGATGAGTAAAGCTGTACACGATCACGAAAAGAGGAGGCGCCACAGACAGCGCGATCAGGGTAAAGCCCCAGTTCAGATAGAACATCACGCCGAGCATCCCGGCCAGCGTTAGGACGTCGACTACAACGCCGAGCAGTCCGGACGATATGAAGTCCTGGATGGCCGAGATGTCGCTGGTTATACGGCTGATCAAGTCACCGGTCCGCTGTTTATCATGGTAGGAGAGCGACAATCGTTGGATATGGTGATAAAGGATGCGCCGGAGGTTGTGCATTACCACCTGTCCGACACTCGTTGTCAGATATTTTTCGGTGTAGGAGGCGACTGCACCGATTCCGGCGATGAGCAGCACCGAAATCGCGGCCAGGTGCAGCAGGGCGAGCCGGGAGCCATCAAAGAAGAAAACTGCAATACTGGCGAGCCAGTCGGGTGGTTTTTTGGAACCGACTACCGAATCGAAGACCACCTTGAGCGGCCAGGGCTCAAGCAGATCCATCAATCCTTCGATAATGACTGCAATAAATGCGATCGTGAGACTGCCCCAGCATTGCCTGAGTGCTCGCCGGAGCGTATAGGCCGTTCTCCTGTTCATCGGCCGTTATGATGCAACCGCCTCGCCGTAGGGGAACGGGATGAGGGGATGGGGAGACGGGGAGACGAATGGGCGACGCGGAGACGCGGAAACACGGGGCGCGAGGACGCGGGAACGAATGGGCCAGGGGCGAAGGGGCGTCTCTGAAAACTCCATGAACCGTAGCGTCGGGTCATACGCCGATTTCGCCCAGTCTTCGCGTCCCCGCGTCTCGGCGTCCGCCCGTCGCCTCCCCGCGTCTCCCTTCGCCCCTTCGCAACTTACTAATCAGTCGTCTACCACTGCTGCGTCGACCAGGGATGTAGCCGACGCTAGACGAATCGTGAACTTCGAACCATGACCCGCGTCACTCTCCAGCTCGATCTCCCCTCGATGAGCTCTTATCACCTGATCGGTGATCGCAAGCCCCAAACCCGTCCCGCCGTCGCTGCGGGAGCGTGCACGATCTACTCGATAAAAACGATCAAAAATCTTCTTCTGATCCTTTCGAGGTATGCCGATTCCAGTGTCTTCGACAATTACTTGCCCTTCATCTGCAACCGCTCTTACCGTCACCGTGACCTGCCCTCCGGGCGGCGTATACTTCAGCGCGTTCTCAGCGACGTTGCGAAACGCCTGATGCAGCCGATCTCGGTCGGCGTACACCAGACAGTCGGATTCTATGTTCTGCCGGAACGAGACGTGTCTTGCTTCGGCAATCGGGGTGAGCAGCGAGTGCACCGATGACACTACATCCGACAACAACACCTCGCGGAAATCCATCGCGAGATTATCTGAATCGGCACGAGCCAACAAAAACAAGTCGTCCGCAAGCTCGCTGAGGCGGTTGGAGTCATCCAGCGCTCCGCGAAGCACTTCTCGATATTCGACGGCATCTCGATTCTGTCTAAGCGCAACCTCTAGCCTGCAACGCAGCGCCGCCAGCGGGGACCTGATCTCGTGCGCCGCATCCTGTACAAATTGCCGCTGGCTTTCGAATAGCCTCTGCAGCTTTTCGAACATCTCGTTAAGCACAGCGGTGAGGTGCACCATCTCGGTGCTCGAATCTAAGTACTCGAGCCGTTGCCTGAGGTCGCCGGCGCCAATTTGCCGTGCCCTTTGCGTGATATGGTCCACCGGCCTCAGGGCCTTTCCGATGATCAATGAACCTCCTGCTATTGATGCCGCCACCGCCACGACGTCGATGAACAGCAGGATCAACGCGATTCTGGACGCGCGGCTGCTTAGCCGCTCGGTTCCGGTTCCCGTCACCACCGCGACTGGTTCTCCCGCTCGCTCGCCCTTGATCGCCGCGATTCGACCGTCGAAGTGCCCTCGCTTTACGTCGGCGGTCACGACATTCCCCTCCAGCACCCGATCGATCTGGTCTTGAGAAAGCACCGAGCTGTTGTCCGCCAAACCATTTTGAGCCAGGATGTGACCGCGAGAATCGATGAGTTGGATGAAGTGAGGAGTTGGCTGCCGTGGCAGATCGGAGCCCGAGTCAACCGAGAGGGCGGCGTCCCGGACAGACGCGCGATGTTCGGCGGCGATGGAGATGAGGGAAGAGTCAAGCTCCGCGACCAAAACACCGTGGAGCACTCTGTAGGTCACGTAATCAGACAACGCCAGGATCAGCGCGAAGATCAGCGTGAACCAAAGTATTAAGTTAACTCGGAGCGAACGCGGGCCCATAAGCACGACCCAAAGTTTAGCGCGGTTTGCTGCTTAAGATGTAACCCATTCCTCGAACCGCATGTAAAACTCTGGGCGCACCGGTGATTTCAAGCTTCTTTCGCAGGTGGCTGACCGAAACGTCGATGACATTCGACAGCGGGTCGAAGTACTGATCCCAGACATGCTCGGCCAGTTGTGAGCGGCTGATGACCCGCTCGGGATTTCGCAGGAAGAATTCAAGAAGTCCGTATTCTTTTGGCGTGAGCTCGACCCGGCGATCGCCTCTGCTCACCGAATGACCGACAAGGTCCATTTTGATGTCGGAATATTCGAGAACAGTTATTACGAAGAGGGGTCCTCTTCTCAGAAGTGCACGCACCCGTGCGAGAAATTCTTCGAATGAGAACGGCTTCGCAAGGTAGTCGTCAGCGCCGCTATCGAGACCTTTGACCTTATCAGAGGTGGCGTCGAGGGCAGTTAACATCAGGATTGGGGTCTTGACGCCGCGACTTCTCAAGTCGCGGCAGACCTGAAAGCCGTCGATTTTCGGCAGCATCACGTCCAGAACGATCAAGTCGTAGTCGTTGGTCTCGGCGAGAAACTCGGCATTCTCTCCGTCCGCAGAATGGTCTACGGCGTAGCACTCTTCCTTTAAACCAGCGACTAGCGAATTGGCCAGTCCCGCCTCGTCCTCTACCACCAGGATTCTCATGCTGGGGACCAGTGTAGTGGGGGCAGGATTAGCTCGCAATCCAGTAGTAGAACCTGACATACTCAATCCGATTTCTTATCCGACCTTTCTTCCCCCCGAAATGCGTCGCGAAAGCTTCTGATCCCCTCACCCAACCCTCGCCCGATTTCGGGAATTCGCCTGGAGCCAAAAAGAACGACGACTAGCAGGGCGATGACCAGTAATTCGGGAAGTCCGATATCGCCCATGCTAGTCGCCAATCAGCGGTGCGAGGAACGCCCCGCCTCTAATCGACAAACAGTTTGAGGGACAATCACAGCCAGTCTGGAGAACAGGATAGCCCCGCGAACGCCGCTCGGAGGAAGCGACATCGCGGTAATCCGGGCGGCCGCCGCCGAGGTACCGTACCTCCCAAACAACCACGTCACTTATACGGCGACCGCCCTGTCGTACCACACTTACAAACTACAACAGTCGCCCTTAAGCAAAGATTAAAAGAGCATGAAAAGCTCTTCATTGAAAAAGGGGTCGGCTTTAAGATTCCCGGCGGGAGCATCACCTCGATGCATCCGAATAGGAAAGTCTGTGAGACGGATTGCCTATGTGAATGTGCGCACCAGTCGCGGACCCAGGTACCGCGTGTCGAAACGCGATGTACGGTATGCCTTCCTTGCGAAGGTAAGTCATCAGCGCCTGTCCTTCGGCGCTGTCTGGATGTACCGCAACATCGATCGAATTGCGATGATCGAATCCTAACCGATCATGAACCGCGGTTTGCCCGTAAGCGCTGATCGGCAGTGAACGGCCAAACTTGTCCTGGAAAAACGCCCCAACCTGCGCCGCATTCGCGATTGCCCATTTGCCGGTGCCGCTGAATCTGGTATACGCAGCCGTAGCCCTCAGCGTGCCGGGCGGTAAGATCACCCGGTCCTCTTCTCCCATCGTGGCAGCTTCAGCCAGCATTTCGTCGGTCTGCGCAAGCTGTTTTTTGGTCGCGTCGAGTGACGATTGCGCTTCGGCAACTTTTCTTTGGATTTCGTCAAGCTCGCGCCTGGATATGATTCCCTGGGCAAACAACTCTTTTTGTTTCTCCAACCGCGCTGCCGCTTCCGTCACGTTGGATTGATATATCGGAACGAGCTTTTCCAGGCTGGCTTTGTACTCGTTTGTGGCTTTGACGAGGTTTTGGCGCGCCTCTGCCAGCTCAGGCGACACCCGGCCGCGCTTTGTAGCTGAAGACTGCGCTCCCGAAGATTTCCCCCGGTGCTTTGTCTGGGCGGCAGCAGGTAAGCCCGCTAAAAAGCCGGCGATCACGACTGCTAATATCGACTTCCAAAACATACTTCAAAACATTTGATGCCGTAGCCGTTCGGCGCGTGAATTCGGACATCGCACTCACGACCGGTATCGACGGTGGCACTGCATCACTGCCGTTCGAGCATTCGCTCGGTGAACAGGTGACAGCCATCAATTGCGATTCCAGGTGTCTTTTTCAAGCGACAGAGCGCGGCGGCACCCGCTTCGTCAACGAACGTCACTCCGCTCAGATTTATGACGATACCCGACTCCGGCCGTGCGCTAATCTTTGAGCACATCTTCTCGAGCAAGTCGCCCGCTCCCTGGTCGACAATACCTTCGAGCTTCAAAATCATCCGCCCATTACGGATGTCTTCACCTTGCGTTATGCGTATCGTCATATCTAAGTTCGCTTCACCAACCTGCTAGTGTCAAGTTCCAAAACTAACCAAAAAGGCCGGCCGCCCGGTTTCTCTCTTGCTTTGCGGCCGGCCTGTTCCTACAACCCCAGAATCTCTATCTTCTGCTCATCTTGTGTGAGCTTGCGTCGATGTAAAAGCAATTCGCTTGCCAATCACCTGACTAAGTCTCGAGTCTCGCAAGTAATGTCGGAGAAGGAAAAATGAGCCTCAGGTTTATTTGGTATTTGGGATTGTGGACTCTGCGGACGCGAGATGTCGCGACCGTCGCGATATTTCGCGTCTTCCTGACGACTCGCGTCATCTTGTTATGGAGAGCTTTTTCATGCGGCTTCGCAGGGTGGACGCAGGAAGGCCAAGGATCTCTGCCGCTCCGCCTTTTCCGGCAATCACCCAGCCAGTCTCGCGAAGTACTCTGCTTATGTAATCGCGTTCCACTTCGTCGAGCGTAACAAGTCTTGTTGGAAAGTTCGTTCCCGCGGCCTGGCCCCTGCGCTTTGAGGTCGGAATCGGCAACTCGATTTCGAGTACTTCACCTTCAGACAACAGGACCGCGCGTTCCACGATGTGCTCCAACTCGCGGACGTTCCCCGGCCACCCATACTCGAGCAGCCGATCAATCGAGGCCTGACTGATCGAAGTTATGTTCTTCCGGAACCTGTTCCTGAACTTCTGTGCAAAGTAGTTCGTGAGTAGAACGATGTCTTCGCCGCGCTCCCTGAGCGGTGGCACGTCGATCGGGAAGACGTTCAGCCTGTAGAACAGGTCCGATCGATACTTACCTTCAGCGACAAGCTCTGACAGATCACGGTTGGTAGCAGCAATCACCCGCGCATCTACTCTTATGGTCTGAGCGCCGCCTACGCGCTCGAACTCGCCGTGCTGCAAGACTCGTAAGAACTTTGCCTGAGTTTCCAGCGGCAGTTCGCCCACCTCGTCCAGGAAAATAGTCGCGTTATTGGCAAGTTCGAAGCGCCCCAGCTTGCGCGCAACGGCGCCGGTGAACGCGCCCTTCTCATGCCCGAACAATTCGCTCTCGACGAGTCCCGCGGGCAGAGCCGCACAGTTGACGGTGACCAGCGGCTTGGACTTTCTGAGACTGCGCTTGTGAATGGCTCGGGCGATCATCTCTTTGCCGGTGCCCGTCTCGCCGGTGATCAGCACCGCGGTGTCCGAGCCCGCGACCCGTTCTACATCGCTGAGCACCCTCCTGAAGACCAGGCTTGCTCCGACCATCTCTTCGAGACTCGACGTTCCGCTGATGGCCTCCTGCAGATAGAAAACCTGTGATTCAAGCGCCTGTACTCGATCTCGTTCGGCCGCGAGATCCTTCGATTGTCGATCGAGCTCTGCAAGCAACCGCTGCATCCTTACACGATCGTCCACTATCGTAGGTAACTGATCTTCAAAATCTTCGAACTTGTAGAGCGTCGCTGCAGCGCGCGCAGCTTCCGCTTCCTGATTCGCAATCGACTTGCCGACGACATAGCAACGAGAGTCGCCCTTACCCACACACTCGGTCTCCCAATAAAAGACCTCGGACCCGAAGACCGCGGATGAATACCCGCTAGCGTAACCGGTCAATGTCCAGCAGACCGGAGTATCGCTCAGGCCTATGTGCTTGAAGTGCTGTTCAGCTTCGTACGAACTGGTCCAGATTCCTTCGGCGTGAAAAACCCCATTCTCCGGATCCAGCTCGAGAACGACCGGACTCGAGGCGGTGATCCCTTCCAGCGCGTGCAGCTTTGGGCCGGCTTTCCACCAGTCCTCCAGAGTCTCCCACTGATACATCTCCTTGAGAGTCATCGCGTCTCGATAGCCCCGCGCGTAACCGAAGCGAGCCAGAATTCGCAACGCGGGTCGGTGCCCAAGCGCGTCAATCATCTCCTTGCGGAGCAGACCCATCGCGTCCGCATCGAATATCAGCATTCGCCGGTTTTCAAACTGAATTGTTCCACGCTGTTCATCGATCTGCAGCAGCTCGATGATTTTCAGGTCTTCCGGCTTCATCTCCAGTCCCAACTCACTATTGTTTTCGCAACGAGGCGTACAGCTCGGCCAGCCGTTTTTTGTGTTCCTCACTTTCAAGCAACGCGATGAATGTACGCCCGATCTCCGAAAGCGCCTTGTCGGTATCCAGATCGATCAATTCGCGGGTGAGCCGCTTTGTCTCGAACAGCGCGCGGCGCGGGCGCGTGGCCAGCAGCTCAGCAAGCTTCTCGGCGCTGGGCATCAACTCTTCAGGCGCATATAAATGATTCACAAGCCCGATCCGGTACGCCTCTTCAGCCGAGATGTTCTGTCCGGTCATCGCCAGCTCTTTTGCCCGAGCCAGCCCAATCGACTTATAAAGAGGATGAATGATCTGTACGAGTCCCAGGTTGATTTCAGCCTGGCCGAATACCGCGTCCGTAGACGCGAGCCGGATATCGCAGAAAGCAGCCAGATCAAAGCCGCCGGCGATCGCAGGACCGTTCACCACGGCAATTGTTGGCTGACGCAGTTTCCAAAGCTGAGCGAATATCGAAGTGACCTTCTCGAGATAAGCCAGCTTTTCCTCCGCCGACCACTGCACCAGCAGCCCCAAATCAAGACCCGCACAAAAACTCTTGCCTGCTCCGGTGATCAGCACCGCTGCAAGCTGATCGTCGCTGTTGGCTTCCTCGAGCGCCCTGGAAAGTTCGCGGACCAGATCAGGATGCAGAGAATTTCTCTTATCGGGTCGATTCAGAGTCAGCTTGAGAACGGTCTCATTCCGTTCACTAAGAACCATTGGATCGTGTCTTGACTCGCTCATTCGAACTCCTCGATTGCCGGCGCCCCGGAACCTGCTTCAATCCCGGCACTGCAAAACTTGTGTCGCAGGTCTTTAGCCGAACGCTTGCCTCCGTTCATCAACACTAGCCATCAACACTATAAGACACGCGGGGAGAGTGCAAACAATGACCAGCCACAGATTGACAGCACAGATGGCTCAGCCTAGCATTCCAGATTGCCATCTCAACCGGGGGAGAGTGCCAATGGCAACAATTCGCCCATTTCGCGCCGAAATGCCAACCAGTGAAAAAGCGGCTCAGGTGTCGGCGGTGCCTTACGACGTGGTTAGCACGGCTGAGGCTCGAAAGCTGGCAGCCGACAACCGTCTCAGTTTTTTGCACGTGTCGCGGCCGGAAATCGACTTGCCGGATGACATTGATGTTTACTCGGAACAGGTCTACCAGAAAGCCGCCGAGAACTACGAGCGTCTGCGACGTGAGGGTCCACTCGAGCAGGATCCCGAGCCTTGTTTGTATATCTATCGGCTGAAGATGGGGGGTCACGAACAAACTGGAATAGCCGCGTGCTGTTCGTTGGACGAATACGATCAGGACGTCATCCGCAAGCACGAACGCACGCGACGAGATAAAGAAGATGATCGCACGAAACACATGCTGGCTTTGCGAGCCCAGACTGGTCCGGTGTTTCTGACCTATCGGGGACGCGATGATATAAACCGGACCGTCTCGAAGATTCAGCAGAACGATCCTCTCTTTAGCTTTACCGCAGCGGATGGTGTCACTCACTCGATTTGGCGAGCCTCTCCATCCGAGGCTCAGGATTTGGTGCGGGCGTTCCAGACGTTACCGGCTCTGTACATAGCCGACGGCCATCACCGTGCGGCGAGCGCAAGCAGGGCTCGGGCAGAGCTTAAAGCTTCAAACCAGAATCACTCGGGAGACGAGGAGTACACCTTTTTCATCACCGTACTCTTTCCTGCGGAGCAGGTCAGAATCCTGCCCTACAATCGCGTGGTGAAAGATCTGAACGGTATGTCCGCCGAGCAATTCATCGACGCGCTTGGGACTCGCTTTGAGGTCAATGCTGCGTCGGGCGCAGCACCGTCGCGAAAGGGTGAGATCTACATGTACCTGAACGGCAGGTGGAGGAGCCTGACGCTTCCGCACAACATCACCGCTTCGGTCGATGCGATTCAATCTCTGGACGTGAGTCGGCTTCAGGAGCGAGTTCTGGACCAGCTACTTGGAATTAAGGATATCCGAACGGACAAGCGAATAGATTTCGTTGGCGGAATTCGTGGAGCGGCAGCGCTCGAGGAGATGGTGAACAGCGGCGCGTTTGCTGTGGCGTTTTGCATGTATCCGGTTACCGTTGAGGACTTGATGGCTATCTCGGATGCCGGCGGGATAATGCCTCCGAAGTCAACCTGGTTTGAGCCGAAGCTGAGAGACGGCTTGCTGAGCCACCTGATTTGAGTTCTGAGTCCTGAGCTTTGAGTTCTGAGCACTCAGCACTCACCACTCAGCACTCACCACTCAGCATTCAATGTTGACTGACCGAGAGCACGTTTCCGTCCGGATCCTTGAACCACGCGACTTTTGAACCGTCCGGAGCCGTCCAGATCAATCGCTCGCGATCCTCAATAAATGGATAGTCCTCAAACAACACCCCGTTCCTGGACAGAGCCGCAACGCTCGCCTCGATGTCCTTCACTTCCCAGCCGAGAACCGTAGCCTTGGCCGGCGTGAAGTCCGGAAGCTTCACAATTCGAATCAGGTTCTTCCCGGTGTTCATCACCAGCGCAAACTGATCGAGGCTCACAAACTTGAACGATAGGCTCCCTTCATAAAATGCTCTCGCCTTGTCGTAGTCCTTCGTGAAAACAAAACCCATCATTTCGGCTGACTCTAACATCGCGCATTTCCTTTCTACCGTTTTCGCGAACCATAGCACTTGCGCCTCGTTATTGTCTCTCGCTATTGTGACAAGAAATGTCGCATAAGTGTCACAGTATCCTGTCGAGCCGCAGAGGTGTTCCGAGAGCCCACATCGCAAGCGTCTCTTGCGACTTCGACAACGGCCATGTCATCGTCGAGCACTCGCACCCCGAAGACCAACTCGTCTTCGCATCAAAGGGCGTCATGACCGTTCTCACTCGCCTCGGAATCTGGGTCGTTCCCCCAATGCGCGCAGTTTGGATACCGGCTCGCGTACCGCATTCGATAAAAATGTCGGGCCAGGTCTCTATGAGGACTCTTTACCTGCTCCCAAAGCTGGTGCGCGCGCTTCCTAATACTTGCTTCGTCATGAACGTGTCGCCTTTGCTTAAGGAGTTGATCCTCCACGCGTGTAACATGCAGCGGCTGAACAAAGGCAAGCCCATGCAAAGGCGGGTGATCGAAATCATCGCTGACCAGTTGAAAGCAGTTCACTCAGTACCGCTTCAACTTCCGCAACCTTCTGATCCTCGCGCGTTGAGAGTCGTGCATAAGTTGCTGGACGACCCCGCGGAGACGCGTACGCTCGAAAGGCTCTGCAGGGACTGCGGAGCCAGCAAACGGACAATCGAGCGGCTGTTCATCACCGAAACGAACATGACCTTCCGAAAGTGGCGCCAACAGCTTCGGCTGCTGCACGCGGTCCAACTGCTCGCTTCGGGCGAGAAGGTCACTGAAGCAGCAATGAGCGCGGGCTACAACAGCACGAGCGCGTTCATCTCTATGTTCAGAAAACAGCTCGGCACGACGCCGACTCGCTATTTTGAAAGCTGATCCCGCCGCCCCACGGCGATTCGTTTCGACTCGGAGTCAATATGCTGGTGCATCTTGTGGACGGTACCTATGAACTGTTTCGTCACTTTTTCGCCGTGCCATCGGCTGCTGATACGAGCGGTCAGGAAATTGGTGCGGTGCGCGGCGTTCTGCATTCCGTTTTGTCGATGTTCGAAAGAGGCGCGACACACCTTGGAGTGGCTACTGACCATGTGATCGAGTCCTTCAGGAACGACTTGTACGCGGGTTACAAGACAAGCGCAGGAGTCCCTCCAGAGTTGCTCTCGCAGTTTCCTCTACTCGAGGAGGCCCTCGATTCGATGGGAGTCGTTGTATGGCCGATGATTGAATTCGAAGCTGATGATGCATTGGCCGCGGCTGCAGCAAAGGCGGCCGCGGACGACCGGGTGACTCAAGTAATCATCTGTACTCCGGATAAAGACTTGAGCCAGTGCGTGATCGGGACTCGCGTCGTCCAACTGGACCGCAGACGCGAGACCATTCGAGATGAGGAGGGAGTGATTCAAAAGTTCGGCGTGCCGCCGCGGTCAATACCGGACTATCTCGCGGTAGTGGGCGACAGCGCCGATGGATTTCCTGGCGTGGCGGGCTGGGGACCTAAGGCTGCCGCAATGGTTCTGTCTCGATATTCCCATCTCGAGAACATTCCGAAAGACTGGCGCGAGTGGGATTCATCGATTCGCGGAGCTCGACGCCTTGCGACGTCTTTGTTCGAACAATGGGACAACGCTCTTCTGTTTCGTACGCTGGCTACGCTACGGCTGGACGTCCCGGTATTTGATTCAGTCGATGATCTACGTTGGGTGAGCCCACACTCGGACTTTAAGGAACTCTGCAACAGGTTGAAGTCGGGCGAGCTTTTCGCCAGAGCCTCGAAAGCAGCAGACAGTCGGCGGTAAGACGGGTTTCGGGTTTATGGTTTTGGGTTTCTAGTTTCTGGTTGGTCTTTCCTGACAATCCCATCAGTTGGAAGTCATCTCGCTTAACCAGAAACTAGAAACCCGAAACCCTGAACCCTAAACTGAGGTGGACCGTTTATGAGACGACTTATCTATCCAATAACCGTGTTGTTGATCCTGGGGTTCGGCGCCGCCGCACAACACCGAAGCGACGATTCAGGCGAACTGACTGCTCTGCTGAAGGAGTTCCTCGCGGGAGCTTCACGGAACGACGCCGCCATGCACGATCGCTTCTGGGCTGAGGATCTGATCTACACGGGTTCTTCCGGGCGGCGAATCGGGAAAGCCGACATAATACGCGAGGCGAGAGCTACGCCTGCAACGACGCGTCCGGCTCAACCAACAACCTACGGCGCCGAGGACATTCGCATTCAGCAGTACGGCGACACGGCTATCGTAGCGTTTCGCTTGACTGCGACCACCGTGAGAAACGGCAAGACTTCCATCGCACAATTCCTGAACACCGGCACTTTTCTGAAGCGGAACGGCATGTGGCAAGCGGTAGCGTGGCAGGCGACCAAGATGCCCGAAGCGCAAGATGAACTGCGAAAGGAAATCGCGGACCTGGATGCCGGCTTTCACCGGGCGCTCCTGACGGCTGACATCTCTTCGCTGGAATCAATCACGGACGAGACTCTCGTTTGGACGCATAGCAACGGAGACAGATGGACTCGCGAACGCTTGCTCGACAACTTGAAGTCCGGCCAGTTGAAATACTCGAAACTGGAGACCAGCGACGTTGCGGTTTCGGTGTATGGCGACACCGCAATAGTGCGGGGCAAGTCGCTACGACAACGCATCTCGATTCCCGGTGCTGCGAGCGGCCCGGATCCAAGCCCGCTCACGATCTTTTACACTCTGACCTTCATAAATAAAGGAACGGACTGGAAGTTGGCGGCCGTTCATTCAAGCCGGGGATGAGGGAGAGTGGTGAGTGCTGAGTGCCAACCCGAAGGGGTTGCAGAACAAAGCCCAGGGTTGCCGTCCGCGGCTACCCTGGGTTGGCGTTCAAAAACGACGCAACCCCGAAGAGGTTGGAGAAAGCACACTGCTATAACCAAGACTCGTATACCTTCTGCAACCCCTTCGGGGTTGGATTCCTTAGACGACTTAACCCAGGGTAGCCGAGGATGGGTAACCCTGGGCTTCGTTCTACAACCCCCTTCGGGGTTGACACTCAGCACTCAGCACTCAGCACTTATCAGGCACAGATCTCCAAACTCGTGCGTCAGGTAATTGTGCCCCTCGACAAAAGCGCTGATCCTCGCAAGCGTCGAGTCGGACACGAATGCCCGAAGCAGTTGATAGTGACTCTCCGAGACCTCGTGCGTGCCGGTGATCAAGCCATCTACCTTCTTCAGTCTATAGCCCGCCCCGATTTTCAATTCGGTGAGACCAACCAACTCATTGCCGTAGCTCTCCAATGCGCGCACTACAGAAGTTCCTACCGCGATCACGCGCCCGCCTCGCGCTCTAGTCTCCTCGACCGCCTGCATTGTCGCTGCGGGTATCTCGAACCTCTCAGCCATCGGCAGATCGCGATCGATTTCCGGATCGCCGGTCGATGACAATCCGGCCCCATGAGTCAACGACGCGATTTGAACCCCGTGTTCTCTCAAACTCAAAAGCAGTCGCCAGTTGAACGCGTGTCCCGCGCTGGGCATCTCGACAGCCCACGGTCTGCCACCGTAGACGTTCTGTACCGACCAGAGATCAAGCTCCGATTTCATATACGAGTACTGAACCGGCCGGCCGAGCGCATAAATACCGCGCCATAGCTGGGCGCCGCCCACGTTGAATTCCAGGTCCAGAAGTCGGCCCGACAGCCCGCTCTCCCTCACCACGCTGGCCTTGAAGTCCTCGCTAAACGAAATCTCATCACCAGCTCGCAAGCGCGGCGGCCGAGGCCGCTCCTCCGTTGCAATTCGCCAGTCTCCTGCACCAAACAACACCGCGCGCCAAGTCCGCTCGTCGAGTTGCAAAGTCAACCGTACCTCCAGGGGATTGCCGCTGCGGTCGCGTCCGTGCAGAGACGCTGGTATCGTTGCCGCGTCGTTCACCACCAGCAGATCCCCAGGGCGAAGGTATTCGTGCAACAACTCGATCGCGCTGTCGTGCAACCCGAGTTCGTCTAGCACCAGAAGCCTCACCGCCAGTTCGTCATTGCGTGGTTCGCGTGCGGCTAACATCGCAGTACCCCCCGTTCCGAGGCTATCAGCCTTGCTCCGCTCTCGATCTCATCGGCGGAACGGATTATCGAAAAGATCTCTTCAGCAGCCATCTCGGGCCGCTTCAAGGTAGCGGGATCGGCGTCCGGCATCGCGTCGGCATGCATCTGTGTATCGAGCTCACCGGGATCGACACTCAAGAAGCGTACTCCGGTGCCCGCAAACTCGACCGCCGCGATTCTAGTCAGGTGATCCAGCGCGGCTTTGGATGCGCTGTAGACTCCCCAGCCGGAATAGGCTTCCACAGCCGCGTCGGAGGATATATTCACAACCAGCCCGCTCTGTCTTAGCGCCATTGAACCCGCGACAGCTTTTATTAGCCTGAACGGCCCAATTGTGTTTACCGCAAGGACTCGTTCGAAATCCTCGCAGTCCGTGTCCGCGAGCAACCGCAACGGCACCGGCCCAAGGCTGCTTGCATTGTTGATCAACACATCGATTGGTCCGGCAAGCGCGGCCGCCTGTCCGACAATCGGATAGATCGCTTCCTTGTCTCCCACGTCGGCGGCAATGGCAAACGCGCTGCCCCCGGCCCGTCGGATCTCGGCGATAGTCCGGTCGAGGGAGAGCGTTTCGCGAGCCACCAGAACAACTCTCGCACCTTCTGCACTCAGCTTGAGCGCCAGCGCGCGGCCGAGTCCGCGACTTCCACCGGTGATCAATATCGACTTGTCTCTTGTATCGAACATTGTCTTCTCACCTCCATCGCCCTGCACATCATCGTACGATTGCACCGTCGATATGTCATCACGGTTGACAATATATTGGCCAAATGCTAACAGGTTGGTATGGAAGACGCGGTTGCCAGGTACATTGCACAGAACGTGAGGCATTTGCGGCAGAGCCGGAATCTCACACAGGACCAGCTTTCGAAAGTGTCGGGAGTGCCGAGGCCTACGTGGTCGAACCTGGAATCCGGCGCGGCTAATCCGACTGTGTCGGTACTGGTGAAAGTCGCGGCGGCGCTTCAGGTTCCCGTCGAGGAATTGATCAGCCCGCCAAAGGCGGTCGCGCGATTGTACGCCGCGGATTCAATTCCTACGCAGAAACGCGGTGGTGTCTTGATTCGCAAGCTTCTGCCCGATCAGATCCACGGGTTGGAACTGGATCGCATGTTTCTACAACCGGGTTCACAAATGACTGGCGTCCCGCACCGGATGGGAACACGCGAGTACCTGGCCTGCGAGTCAGGACGTGTCGAGCTGACGGTGTCAGGCGAGAAATACGAGCTCTCTCCAGGGGACGTAGTTGTTTTCCGCGGGGACCAGAAGCACTCGTATGCGAACAGAGGAAATAAGGAAGCGGTTGCCTACAGTGCAGTAGTACTCGGCCCGGGCCGCATCGGCTGAGGTCTATTTGGGCGTTGACCTCGTGCTGATCAAATCATAGAATGCCGACCTGCGCGAGCCTCCAAGCGTTTTCACCCACCAAGTTGTTGCTGAAACGTTAGTCAGTTTATGGAAATTCTTATTACCATCCTGATCCTGGTCTTCCTGGGTGCATTAGTCTGCGGCATTGTGCTTCCCTTGGTGGCAATGGCGCAACTACGAAACTTGAGGCGAGAGTTTGGAGCCAGAATCGACTTTCTGGAAGGCGCTTTTATGCGAGCCCGGCCGGAAGCAGATCGCAGGGAGCGAATGCCACGGCCGCCGCTCGAGACACCAGCAGACGTTCGAACCCCTTCCGTCAAAGAAGACGTCAAGCCGACTGTTCCGGAGACGCCGCCGTTTCAACCAATCTCCACGGCACCCACTGACGTTCCACCTCCGCCACCGACAGCTCCGCCACCGACAGCACCGACGCCTCCGCCACCCGCCGTCGAGCAGGAGCCGATTGCGTTGCCAAGGCCCGCCGCTAGAAGTACCGAAGACGTCGAGTCTCTGATCGGCAGGCGCTGGCTCGGTTGGGCGGCCGTGGTCCTCATCCTCTTTTCACTGGCCTTTTTTCTGAAGTATGCCTTCGACAATCGCTGGATCGGCGAGTTGGGGCGCGTTGCAATAGGGATGATTGCGGGAATCGGTTTGTGCGCAGCCGGAATGCACTACCACAGAAGAGGCTGGCGCGTGTTTTCACAGATGATGACCGCCGGCGGAATCATGCTGCTGTACCTTTCGACTTACGGTGCGTTCGGGTTTTATCACCTGATAAATCAAGCGGCCGCATTTTCTTTCCTGGCGATTCTTGTGGCCGAGGCGGCGGCCCTCTCCTACTTCTACAACGCGCCGGCCATCGCGATTATGGCGCTGGTCGGAGGGTTTCTCGCGCCGGTTCTGTTGCGATCCGATCGAGACCAGTACAGGTTCCTCTTTGGATATCTGTGGGCGCTTGATTTCGGCGCTCTTGCAGTGCTCAGACGCTGGACTGGTCTAAGTTCGATTGCGTTCGCCGGAACTCATTTGCTGTTCTGGTCCTGGTACGACACGAACTATCATCCAGCGAAGCGGCCCGCGGTTCTTGTATTTCAGACGGCCGTATTTCTGATTTTCTTAGCCGCACAGATTGGTCGGGAGCTTATCCGCAGGCACGCGGCAAGTATCGAAGGTCTCGCTTTGTTGCTCCTGAACCCGTTCGTTTTCTTCGCCACCGCCTATGAGCTACTGGATCGAGATCACCACGAATGGATGGGCATACTGGCGATCACGCTTGGGGCGATCTACGCGGGTGCTGTACGGCTGATGATCGGGCGCAAGACGGATGACCGTCGTGCGATTTTGTTGATGGTCGTGACGGCGCTGACGTTTGTTACGCTCGCGGTACCGATTCAATTGCGCTCTAACTGGATAACACTCGCGTGGTCGATCGAAGCGCTGTTGATAGCCTGGGCCAGTTTCGAAGTCGGATCCACAAACCTCCGCATACTGGGCCTTGGAGTGCTGGGCCTGTCTCTATGCAAGATGTTGTTTTGGGACACTGATCTTGAAAACAGGCCTTTGTTCACGCCGGTGCTGAACCGCTACTTTCTTTCGTCGGCCGCGGTTGCGCTGGCGATATTCTCGACGGCCTGGCTACTTCGAAAGCATCAGCAGAAAGATGAGAAGGGCAGAGTAGCGTTTGCGGTAGGAATGATCGGAGCAGGTACGCTCTGGTTCGTGCTTACGGTCGAAACGTACACGTACTTTGACGCGCTGGCCTCGCGACCAAAGCTGCGAGACATTACGCACCTTTACTGGCTCGGAAAAATGGCAGTGTCGATTCTCTGGTCAGTCTATGCCGCGGCGCTTGCGGTAATCGGATTTGTAAGACGAGCGGCAGGAATCAGATGGGCGGCGCTTGTTCTGTTCACCGTCACAGTGATCAAGGTTATCGTGTTCGATATGTCAGAACTTCGGCAGTTTTACAGGATCGTGGCGTTCCTTGTTCTCGGCTTGATTCTGATGGCGGTTGCGTGGGGTTACCAAAAAGCATTTCAAGTCAAGGAGCAGTCCGAATGAAAAAGATCAATGCCGCGTTGCTCGTCATAGGCCTGCTTGCGTCAACTACGTACTCGTTCGCAGATGACGCGATGAGCTCGTGGCAGTCCTACGCTGGAGTGTCTCGGCCCACAGCGCGACCGGAGGGGCTGTGCAGACTCACGTTGAGCCCTCAGGTCCTTGAGCAGGCTCGAACGGACCTTGCCGACTTGCGTCTTGTCGACGGCGCCGGCCGCGAAGTCCCGTACGCACTTCGGATTCGTCGCGAGTTTGATACGAGCAGTCGCATCCAGACGAAAGAGCTCAATCGCGGGCAGGCCGCCGGAGGCATAAGCGAGTTGACGGTGGACCTCGGTGAAAACCCAGAGGCGCACAATCAGGCAGTAATCGAAACCGCGGGCAGGAACTTCAGACGCACGGTTGAACTGGACGGGAGCGATGATGCACGTGCTTGGCGCGTGTTGCAGACAGGCGCACTGCTGTTCAGCTTCGAGTCCGACAACAAGACAGCGGAATCAAACAAAGTAGGTTACCCGACGAGCCGTTATCGCTATCTACGGGCGCGCGTTTCCGGAGACTCACTCGTGGACAAAAGCGCGCCCGCGATCAACTCGATTTCTGTGATGATGTCTCATCGGGAAACCGGTGAGAACGTGACGCAGAATCTTTCGATTCCTTATGCGCAGCCAACCAGGACTGAAGGCGGTCCAGGCTCCTCGTTGCTCCTCGATCTCGGCAACCGGGTTCCGTGTGACCGGCTTTCGCTCGATATAACGGACCAGGCGTTCTCAAGACCGTTTTCATTGGAGATAGCGGATGATCCGCAGAACCCGATTCTGGTAATCTCGGGGGACTTAAGGAGAAGGGCCGGCGACGAACGCAAACCGATTGTCGTCGTGTTCGACGAGGTATCCGCGCGCAAGCTGCGACTCACGATTACCGACTTCGCAAATCCTGCGTTGGGAATCAACTCCATTTCCGCCTCCGCGCCGGCCAGGCAGCTCTTTTTTGAGACAAGCAGCGCAGTAGCCTCTCCATTGAGCCTCTACGTTGGTAATCCAAATGCCGAAGCGCCGCGGTACGATTTTGAGACTCGGCTGTCGTGGCCGCTTGCGGCCGAACCGCCGAAGTGCGAAATGGACGAGATGATTTCGAACCCTACCTTCCGACCGGAACCG
This sequence comes from Blastocatellia bacterium, assembly GCA_035315885.1. GTDB lineage: Bacteria > Acidobacteriota > Blastocatellia > UBA7656 > UBA7656 > DATFXM01. The sequence goes on along the minus strand of DATFXM010000004.1, from coordinate 26,017 downwards.
AAGCCGCTGACTGAACGAGTGCCATGGTTGATCTACGTAGTGCTGGGAGTGTCGAGCCTCGCGTTGGCCTCAATTCTCGTGAGCCTGGTACGTTCTGCACGAGTTGTAAAAGCTGGATGAGGGGATGAGGAGATGAGTGGATGAGGAGAAGGTGTCTGATGTGCAAGACTCAGAACTCAAAACTTACCTTTCACCAGTGAGGTGACCTGTTGTTCGTGAGACAACAGATCGCGAAGCGTTAGTTTGCTCGCCACATCATCGACCGCGCCCTGTATGGCCCGCCACAGCGAACGGACTGCGCAATCCACTGAGTGATTGCACGTTTGCTCGTTACCTGCATGCCGCTCGCAAAAATTCGACTCGAAGAGCCGGCCGCCCAGAACATCCAGCGTGTCGCTCACGATTATCTGATCGGCGGGCCGCGCGAGAACGTAACCACCAACCTGCCCCCGAGCGCTTTTCACGAAGCCCCCGATGCGCAGCACGCGCATGAGTTTGGCGACATACGGCTCCGATAAACCCTCTGCCATGCTTATCTCAGGTATCGTAGGCCCTTCGCCGCACCGCGCCACGTGCAACAAACATCGAAGACCGTATTCTTCTTGAGCGCTCAATTTCATTTTGTTCGTTCTTCTTCGAGCTTCCAGCCGATCGATTGCAAACTCGTGCGTAACTCATCCCGACGCTCACAGAGCGAAGGTCAGAACATATTCAGTTGAAGCTTTGCCGCATCGGACATTCGATCGGAGCACCAGGGTGGGTCCCATACTAGTTCGACCTTCACCTGGCTCACCCCCGGAATCGCATTTATCTTAGCTTCCACCTCTCCAGGCAGCGAACCCGCCACGGGACAACTTGGAGCAGTCAGTGTCATCTCCACGTTCACCGCACCCGCCGGCTCAACCTGGACTTTGTAGATCAGTCCGAGATCGTAAATATTCACCGGAATCTCAGGATCATAACAGCTCCGAAGAACCTCGATCACTTTCGCTTCCAGATCAGAGTCTTCTGCGAGTTTTGCATCGGTGTTATCGAGCATTTCAAACTCCAATGGATTTCGCTTCATCGAGACGCGCCTATTCGGTTGATACCTCTTTGCGATCGTCGTTCAGCGCTGAGACAAGCGTGTGCCAGCTCAAGGTCGCGCATTTTACGCGAGCCGGAAATTCGCTCACACCCGAAAAGGCGACCAGCTTCCCGAGATCGACCTCTGCCGGGCCGTCGGTATTCCCAGTCACCAGTTCGCGAAATCCGTGAAACAGCGCTTCGGCTTGAGCTCTCGTCTTTCCTCGCAAAGTCTCAGTCAAAATCGACGCCGACGCGGTAGAAATAGCGCAGCCGGACCCTTCGAACGCGATGTCCTTTATCACGTCTCCATCCAACTTGAGATAGAGAGTCACTCTGTCGCCGCAAAGCGGGTTGTACCCGACCGCACGGTGATTTGCGCCTTCAAGTCGTCGGAAGTTTCGTGGTCTCTTGCTGTGATCCACGATCAATTCCTGATAGAGGTCGCGCAAGTCCGTCGTCACGCAAACACCTCCTTCACTCGATGGATTCCAGCTACCAGAGCGTCTATTTCCTGTTTTGTATTGTAGAAGGCAAACGAAGCACGGGTCGTCGCCGGCACATCGAAACGATCCATCAGCGGCTGCGCACAATGATGCCCGGTTCTTACCGCGATGCCTTCAAGATCCAATATTGTTCCCACATCGTGCGGATGTACTCCGTCAACAACGAATGAAAGAACCGCGGCTTTTTCCTTCGCGGTTCCGATGAGCCTCACTCCGGGAATTTGCGAGACTTGTGCTGTTGCATTGGAAAGCAGCTCATCCTCATAAGCCGCGGCCGCTTCAAGCCCGATTCCATTCACGTAGTCGATCGCCAGGCCGAGCCCAATCGTACCGGCAACGTTGGGAGTTCCCGCTTCGAACTTGTGAGGTAAGACGTTGTAGGTAGTCTTTTCGAACGTCACCGAGCTGATCATGTCGCCGCCACCCTGGTACGGCGGCATCGCCTCCAGCCGAGGGCCCTTGCCGTACAAAACGCCTATGCCTGTCGGACCGTACAGCTTGTGGCCAGAAAAAGCGTAGAAGTCGCAACCCAGGTCCTGTACGTCGACCACAGCGTGCGGCACCGCCTGCGCGCCGTCTACCAGAACCGGGACGTTGCGGCTGTGCGCCATCTCGACAATCTGCTTGATGGGATTAATGGATCCCAGCGCATTTGATATGTGAGCGATCGCGACGACCTTAGTGCGCCGGCCGAGCAGTCTCTCAAATTCATCCAATAACAACTCGCCGTCATCGTTGATCGGTGCAACGCGCAAGACCGCGCCCTTCTGTTCGCACAGGATCTGCCACGGAACTATGTTCGAGTGATGCTCCATCGCGGTGATCAGGATCTCGTCGCCCGGACTGACATGCGTTCCTCCATAACATTGCGCGACAAGATTTATGGCCTCGGTCGTACCCCTTACAAAAATGATCTCTTTGGATTCTCGGGCATGAATGAAGCGTTGTACCTTTACGCGAGCCTCCTCATAAGCGCGCGTCGCCCTTTCACTGAGCAAATGCACCCCACGGTGAATGTTTGAATTGTCGGCCGAATAAAAATGTTGAAGAGCGTCGATTACAATCTTCGGCTTTTGGCTCGTTGCGGCATTGTCGAGATAGACCAGCGGTTTGCCGTGCACCGTCTGGCTCAGGATCGGGAAGTCTTCTCTTACTCGTCGCACATCGAACGGCTCGATCGCAGCTTGCCCTATTCGTGTCGTCTTCTCGGTAGCGCTCATAATCCTCCTAAGGCTGACTCCAACATGCTATGAGACAAAGTTTCTTCGACTTGAGTGCGAAGGTCTTTGATTCTTATCCGCTCGAGGATTTCGTTTGCGAACGCGTAGGTCAACAGGGTGCGCGCTTCGTCCTGTCCGATCCCTCGAGAGCGAAGATAAAACAATGCCTCTCGGTCGATTTGTCCTATCGTCGCTCCATGACTGCATTTCACATCATCGGCAAGTATCCGAAGCTCGGGCTTGGTATTGATCTCGGCGGTCTCCGACAGCAACAGATTACGATTGCTCTGTCTCGCATCAGTCTTCTGGGCGTCCTTGCGGACGATCACACTTCCGTTGAACACCGCAGTAGATTCGCCATCGAGGATGCCCTTGTAGAGCTCGCGACTGCCGCAGTGGGGACTGCTGTGATCTATCACCGTGTGATTGTCTACATGCTGCTTGCCCTTCGCTGCGTACAAACCGTCGAGGGTACACTCGCCGCCCTCGCCCGACAGGACGGCACCGAGGTCGTTTCGTACTAGCTCGCCGCCGAACGAGATATTGTGCGAGAAGAAACTGCTGCTTCGGCCTTGAACTACGTCCAGCGCAGCGACGTGGAACGCTCGTTCGCTCTCCATCTGTAGTTTGTAGTGATCCACTACAGCCGCATCGCTTATGGCGACCTCAGTCACTGCGTTTGAAAAATAGACCGAATTGTTCAACCCTAAGTACGCTTCGACGATCGTCGCCTGACTCCTCGAGCCGACGAGTATCAAGCTGCGTGGGTGTGACATCACCGGCTCAGCGTTTCCGCCGGACCCAAACCAAAGATGAATCGGTTCATCGAGAACCACTCCATCAGGGATTTCGATAAACGCACCATCGCCGATCAACGCCGTGTTGAGTGCAACGAACGGACGATCCTCAAAGCGAGCATACCGAGTCACATGCTCGCGTACCTTCGGGTCGTCGCTTCTTATTGCATCAGCAAGACTGGTGACCTTCACTGCCGCCGGTACGCTGCTAAGTGAGGACAACTCTCGATTGTAGCGACCGTTTATAAACACCAGCCGGTTCGTCCCGAGTTCGCCGAGGGGTAGTTGCGGCAGCTTCGAAAGCGTCCCGGATGGTTCGTCGCCGAACTGAAAATCAATCTCTGCGATACCGGCTACGTTTGTGTATTTCCAATCTTCGTGACGAATCGTGGGCAACCCAAGAGCGCAAAAGTGCTCGAGTGCCGCGCGCCGGAGGGCGTTCAACCAGGTCGGCCCAACCACTTGATGAACATCAAGCGCACGCTCAATCTTCGCCTTCCATGGAATGACCTTCTTTGTTTCTTTGACCGCGAGCTTAGACAAATCAACCTCCTAACGCGCCGGCTGCGCCTTAGCGTCTTCCAGCCAGCCGTAGCCCTTTTGCTCGAGTTCGAGGGCAAGGTCCTTGCCGCCTGAAATCACGATCCGGCCATTCGCAAGCACGTGCACGAAGTCGGGAAGAACGTAGTTCAACAACCTTTGATAATGCGTCACCAATATCATTGCTCGCTCCGGGCTCCGCATCGCGTTTATCCCGCGAGCGACTACTTTCAAAGCATCGATGTCCAGACCGGAATCAGTCTCGTCCAGGATCGCCAGGCGCGGATCCAGCACCGCCATCTGAAGGATCTCGTTGCGCTTCTTCTCGCCACCCGAAAACCCTTCGTTTACCGGACGATTCATCAACGCCTCGTCCATCTCGAGCAGCTTTATCCTCTCTTTCACCAGGCCCAGGAAATCCATGGCATCCAGCTCATCCAACCCATAATGCTTGCGCACCGTGTTCAACGCAGCTCTCAAGAAGTACATGTTGCTGACTCCGGGAACTTCGACCGGATACTGAAACGCGAGGAAGACACCTTCGCGCGCCCGATCTTCCGGCGGCAGCGAGAACAGGTCTAGCCCGCGATAGAACGCCTGGCCCGCGGTGACCTGATAGCCTTCGCGGCCCGCAAGGACATGGGCCAGTGTGCTCTTGCCCGATCCGTTCGGACCCATGATCGCGTGTACCTCGCCCGCTTTGACAGTGAGGTCGATCCCACGGAGGATCTGCTTTCCCGCGGCTTCAACGTGCAAGTTCTTGATCTCCAGCATTGATTCCTCGATGTATTTTGGTGATCGCTTAGCCGGTATCCAGTGGCGGACCGACGCTGCGCAGTCATGCTTTATCCGACGCTGCCTTCGAGGCTCACTCCCAATAGTTTCTGAGCCTCAACCGCGAACTCCATCGGCAATTCTCGAAATACTTCCTTGCAGAAGCCGTTGACAATCATGCCGACTGCTTCCTCAGTCGAGATCCCTCGCTGACGAAAATAAAAGATCTGATCCTCTCCTATCTTTGACGTGGACGCTTCGTGTTCTACCTGCGCCGTTGAATTCTTCACCTCGAGATAAGGGAACGTATGCGCACCGCACTGGTCGCTCATAAGCAGCGAATCGCACTGCGAGTAGTTGCGCGCGCCTTGGGCGCCTTTGAGTATCTTCACCATTCCCCGATAACTATTCTGGCCGTGCCCGGCTGAGATTCCCTTCGAGACGATGGTGCTGCGAGTGTTCTTGCCGATATGAATCATCTTTGTTCCGGTGTCCGCCTGCTGATAGTTGTTGGTCACCGCAACCGAGTAGAACTCGCCAACCGAGTTGTCACCCAGGAGGATGCAGCCGGGATATTTCCAGGTGATCGCCGAGCCTGTCTCAACCTGTGTCCAAGAGATCTTCGAGTTCTTGCCCTGACACTTTCCGCGCTTGGTAACGAAGTTGTAGATGCCGCCCTTGCCCTCCTTGTCACCGGGGTACCAGTTTTGAACAGTGGAGTACTTGATTTGCGCATCGTCATGAGCGATCAACTCGACCACCGCCGCGTGAAGCTGATTCTCGTCGCGCATCGGTGCGGTGCAACCCTCGAGGTAACTGACGTACGATGCTTCGTCGGCAATGATCAGCGTCCTTTCAAACTGGCCGGTGGCTCTGGCGTTGATTCGAAAGTAAGTTGACAGTTCCATCGGGCAACGGACGCCTTTGGGGATATAGCAAAAGGAGCCATCGGTAAAGACCGCCGAGTTCAGGCTCGCGAAGTAGTTGTCGGTGTACGGGACTACGGATCCCAGATACTTGCGAACGAGGTCCGGGTGATTTTGTACTGCCTCGGAGAAGGAACAAAAGATGATCCCTTGCTCGGCGAGTTTCTCCTTAAAGGTTGTCGCTACCGAGACGCTATCGAAGACTGCGTCTACGGCGACGCCGCTCAGAAGCTTCTGCTCGCTTAATGGGATTCCAAGCTTCTCGTAGGTTTTGAGCAACTCGGGATCAACGTCCTCGAGGCTCTTCGGACCGTCCTTCACGGTCTTCGGTGCGGCGTAGTACACGATGGCTTGATAGTCGATGGGCGGATAGTGGACGTTCGCCCACTTCGGTTCCTCGAGAGTCAGCCAGTGTCTGTAGGCCTTCAGCCGCCATTCGAGCAGGAAGTCCGGCTCGTTCTTTTTGGATGAGATAAGCCGGATGATGTCCTCGTTGAGTCCCGGCGGGGTGGTGTCGCTTTCAATAGGGGTAACAAAGCCGTACTTGTACTCTCTATTAGCGAGCGCATCGACGCTCTCGGCTGGTTGACGCATTGCCTCTCTGCCCACCTTCAGCCTCCTCGCAGTTTCCTCTCAAGCTCTGCTAACTAACTTCTGTATCAATATATTACAATCTGTACAAAAAAGTCAAGTTTTGAGCAGTAGGCAGTAGGCAGTAGGCAGTAGGCAGGATGAGGAGATGAGGAGATGAGGGGATGAGGAAGTTCTGAGTTCTGAGTCCTGAGTTAACGAACCCACTGGCAACAATACTCAGAACTCAGAACTCAGACTCAGAACTTCCCCTTGTGCTGCGGATCAATTACACGCACAGGTGTTGTTACGAGTGTCCCTGTCGATGATCGAACACTTTAGAGCGCCTGGCGGTGACTGGAACGAACCAGTGCCTCTGAAAGTCCCTTTATCAAAGGTGGCTGTGAACCTCCTGTCGGCCGCCGAAACCTGGAACGTAGTAATGTTGCCACTCTTCGTCACCACTGCAGTGCCAGTGAAGGTCATGCCACCGCAAGCACAGAGCTGGTACTGTCCAGTCAACGCGTTCCCCAGGAACTTGACCGACGGATTCGAGTCGTCCTGCAAACACGTGTCAAAGAACACAGTAGTGACAAAGTTGACCGGAGTCACAATTATCGACCAACCCCTCAGCGTCCCGGTGTCTACCAGGAACTGATCCGAGACTTCCACGGTCCAGGTGCCGTTCGTACTGGTCCCATTGAATCGGCTCAGTGAGCCCACTGGGTCCGGCATACTGCCCGGGCCCAAGATACCAGCCCACGACGGGTTGTTGAAGATTGGCAGCCAGCTCCCGGTGAACGGAGCTGAAGCCGCCGTAGCAATGATCATCTGCGCACTCGCCTGATCGTCGATAACCATGTTGATGAGATTGTCTCCGGGACCGCCGTCGGTAAGCCCGCCGATGATGCTCGCCATATCAACTCCGAAGCCCGTTGGCCCCTTCAGTTCGACTGACAGGTCGCCCACGAAGGTGTGATGGATGTCGTCGATTCGGAAATTCAAATCAGCGATCTCGAAATCATCGGAGACCGACATCGTGTCCGTGACCCCCCGCGGCCGATTGTCGGGAATTGCGAGGAACGGCGAGGGGATTGTCTTGGTGTAAGTGATTGGCGCTCCGACACCCGAAGGCGTGCCTACTCGTATGATGAACGAGAGGCTCTTCGGTCCAAGTGAGCTGTTGACTTGCAACGTGAAGTGCAATGCCTGACCGGCCGTGAAGCCACTGGTCGACAATTGAATTGTGAACGGAGTGCCGGATACCGTCGCTTGCGGGGCTATTGTCCCGTAGGTCGAGCTACCCGTAACAATCGTCACGCCGGCGGTCGACGTGGTAAGCGTCGCCGTAGCTCCGGTCGCCGTCTTCGAGGCGGCATGCCACGGGTTCAGAAGCTTCACCGTCAGGTTTACCCTCTCACCCGGATCGATGTGGGCGTTGTTGTTGCCATTGGGAGTGTCGACAATCGTCAATCCGTTGATGTCCAAAAACGGCACCGAGAATGACTCGGTTATGCCCATGTGACCGGCTGTGAAGCCGAACACATTCGCAAGCGGCGCCGATGCCTTGTAGCCAAATCCGCGATCGGCAAACCCGCCCCAGATGGACTCCTCATTGGCAAACGAGTGCGTCGCACCGTCGGTCGCGATGATCGCATCACGTGCCTGTTCAAGGCTCGGATTGATAGGCGTCATCTTCAGCGCATCGGTGATCAGTTGTAGCATGGTGTGGTTTCCGGTGGGCACGTCGCCATTGGCGCCCGCCGGATCGTGAATAACGCGGCTGCGCACCTCCCAAAGCGTCAAACACCACACTTCACCGAGATTGTGCACTTCCATTGCGCCATTGATGTTGAAGTTCAACGGGGACGGGCTTATCCCTCCGGATAGGTCATTGGTGACGTCGTCCACGTCGGCCCACGTCATTGGATTTACGCTGTTCTGTGTTGTGTACGGAAACCGGCGAATGCCGTAAACGTAGTTGTCGAGCAGACCGCCAAGCTTGTAGGTTGCGTAAGCGCCCGCCGCGTACAATCCGTCCGGATCATCCGCGTTAGTGTTATTGAGGAGCGAAAGCGCGTAGAAGTCGCTCCAGCCTTCACCCATTCCGCCGCCAACTTCCCACTGAAGACCGTGGGCGTTCCCGATCAGGCGGTTCGACGTGCCGTGAGTTAGCTCGTGCATCAACACTTCCTGGTCGAGGTCTCCGTCTCGGTCAATCGTCGGACCGGTGAAGCGAAACATTTGCGCACGCCCTGAAGTTCCGTCCGGCGGCGTCGAGAAGTTAGCGTTATTCGTTGAGCTACTGTCTTCGGCTTCGGCGTTCACGCGGTCGTTAGCGACTCCGCCCCGACCGAAATTGTCGAGTTGGAAATTGCCCGCGGCCTCATTGAACCCCAGCTTCCAAAGCTGATCGTGGTACCAGTTGGCAACGTAGAATAAGTGCGTCACTACACCGCGACGAAACGAATCAATCGGCGTGGTGCCGTTGTTGCCGCTGCCGGTTGCGGTTTGCCCAGCCTCCGGATTTCCTCCCTGAGGCGGCGGCAAGAATCCTCCCTCGAAATCGCGAGGCGTAGTCCCCAGAAAATCCCGATTTCGACCGTTTGCATCGGGATTTCCCATAGGCTTCCCGTTGCCGTCCAACATGAAAGCAGCGTTGGTGTCAGGTTGGTTCGCGTTCGCGCCGCCCTGTGCATCCATGTAGGCGTGCACGTTATTGCCGATGGTCTGCGTTTCATTAGCCGTGCACCCACCGCCGGGACAGTCGTTGATCCAGCCGTTCGGGCTAGCTGAAGCATCCATGGCCGTGAACATGCTGACGATGCTCGGCGCGACCTCGGGATATTGGGTTCCCAGTCCTACAGTGTTGGTTGTAGGAGAGTGGGGCGCGGGACTGTCAGTTGGAGTGACTCCGTCCGCCTGAACGTGAACTCTGAACCGCGCGTCGTGCGTCGAAGCGTCAGCTCTTATGTTTTTGCGCCACAAGAGAGACCCCGACTTCGCATCAACCAGCGTATACCAGTCTCGGCCGGTGTTGGTCAGCACCACGTGTGACCACGCGGGGATCAATACCCCCGGCGCAAGCGGGAAATAAACGAGCGAGCTGGTTGGATCGTGACTGATGCGCGAGTTGCGGGTTTCTATGCGAATGTTTTGACGGTCATCCCCTTCGGTACGCGTTGTCATTATTGACTCGTCGAGTCTCAAGTTTACTGTGTCCATTGCTGACACCAACGCAGTGGTGGGGGTAATCAAGTCAGTTAACGGTTCGGCTTCGCCTGCTCCGGGAACCAGCATTCCGAGCGTGCGAACAAGCCTGCCGTCTGCATCAATGATGGCGCGAGTCTCGCTCTGAAAAACGGGAACACCATTAACTACCTGTTCGAAGCGGACCATTCGCAGGCCGCTCGGACTGTCGCTTTCGCCGATGAAATGGAGCCCGTCCACCTCAGATGCGTCGATGTTGTAGACGCTCGCATTCGCTCGAAGAAAGTCCCGGACTATCTCCATTCCGTCTTTTCCGGGTGCCGGGAGCGTGAGCGCGCCGGTCTTGGTGCCGACAACTTCAGTGAGTCCGGTGACGGGAGAGAGTGTGATGTCCGCGTCAGGGAGCTGGTCCTTCAGTGCTTGAGCGCCGCGAACCATTATGTCCACGCGATCGCGCATTCTGGATCGGGCCTTAGCCGCGAGAGTAGAGAATTTGTTGAGCAAACGAATCCCATCGGAACCTCCGTTTACTCGAATGTCGTAACTGTCCAGCAATTTGTTCTTCGATTTCGCTACCTTGGCATTCGCACCCGTAAGCGGAAAGCTCACGAGCATTACGGCGAAACCTGCCACCAGGGTCCATGCCCACAGATGTCTCCTCAAGAACTGAAGTGAGGGCTTCATAACTGTGCCTCCATGAATAGGTTATTCAGTAAGACTCGCAGTCAATGCGGAGTCAGTGAGTGAATCGCAAGAGAACCGTCATCCACTGCTGCTGGTTCCGTTGCTTACGGATTGCACTACCCGGTTCGTTCAGGATGCCTGAAGAAATCAGTCTTCGATTTTTTCGTGGACTGGCGCCGGGCCAGTTCATTGAAACAAAGCAGACCGGAAACCTAAGTGACGGGACTGCGCGGTCGAAATTTCCGGAGATTACCCTACAAACTCTTCCGAGCCCGTAAGGACATTGGCTGACGGAAGAAGTGACGCTTCGCTGAATTTCGAGTTCAGACTAACGTGGCCCAAATGAAAGGAACTTTTGGGCGCGTAGACTCTACTATGATCTTGCCGCAAAGTCCAAAGGAAAGACGTAGGGTGTGCAGTTTGTTAGCGGCAAGCGAGAACTGGAGGTGCCCGCTATCAACCACCGACCGAGGTGGGCTTCGCGCAAAGAACGGAAAGAATCGCAAAGGTTGTTGAGTCTTCGCGCTCTTAGCGGGTCTTTGCGCTCTTTTGCGTGCAACCAGTCTTAGTTTAATCGCGCCCTCGGGGACGGAGCCAATCAACGAAATCAACCGCGGATCTTGCGAAATCCTTGCGGGGCAGTCTGAACAAGGATGGTCGGAGAAGAGTGCCCAGAAGGAAGTAAGAGGGGAAAACCGAGAAAACGTTCGGGCTAGTAGCGCGTGTCTCTTTTCGAGGGAATACCCGCAGCCTGTAAGCGCTTTCTCAAACTTTCGCGTCCGATCGAGATATTGTGATGCCGGCGCAGAATGTCTTGCAGTTCATAATACGGGACTCCGGTGTACTTGGTGCGCACAAGCGAGACAACTCTTTCCCATACTTCCGCGCTTATCTTGTTTGCCGGAGTTCTTCCAATGTTCCCGTGCCGAAGCTCTGCGCCTCCGTGCTGTCTTGCCTTAGCTCGGATGCGATACACTTGACGCACACTTCTTCCAAGTTTTGCGGCTGCCTGCTGCACACTGATATCGCCCCTGGCAAGCGCTGTTATGATGTCGCCGCGCAGCTCAGGACGCGGGCCTTTTGAACCGGACCCGTTGCTACCTCTCATAAGAGTCAAAGAACTGACGTTTTTGCTTGGCTAATTCATCAATCAAAAAGTCTTGTCACAGCGCGCATATTCGGCAATACTGCCTCTCGGTTGATGGCTTCATCAAAATCAGACCCCCAGGTAATTAAAGCGTAAGGTAGCAGCGAGGCTCGAAAGAGTCATCGGGGACGCAAGGTTGAGCCCTCACAACTCAGCCTGTCCCGGCCACCTGCGTATACGACTGTTCCTCACCGGCTCGGTTAGTAGCCCCTCTCACAGTTTGCAGCGCCCCGCAATGTGTCGTCCAAGCATCGCAGGCAAGTATCGGTAGTCCTTAATACAAATAATCGCCCCTCAAAAAAAGAACGAAGAGTAATCTCACCCTCTCTACCCCGGCGCTAAAGTCACCACGGTTTCAGCGGAGGGTTACATGTCCGAGCATTACTCTTATTGCAGGCTTCTGCGTTCATCTGCATTCTTAGTTGTCCTAATTGCTACCGCCGCACTGATCCGGTTCCCATTCTCAGCAAAGGCCCAGGAAAGCCCCGATACCACTAGGGGGCGCTCGAGCGATTCTTCCAGCTCAACCTCAATCGACATGCGGATTGTCCGCATCGCACCCGAAGACGAAGCTGAGGTGGTGGAAACGAGCAGCCCAAACTATTCCAGCTTCAATCTCGATTCGACTCGGTTCCTGCTTCGAAGCAGAGAAAAGACAGTCCTTTATGAATTGGATCCCTCCTCCCTCCAGGTCCATTCATTAGGCTTCCTTTTCAGTGGCGACGAGCTCAAGGATTGCCGTTGGTCAACCCTTGACGCAAATACCGTCTTCGGAATGAGCTCATCCGGCGCACAGATCCAAAGGTTCGATGTGCTCGAAAGGCAGTACAACCTGGTAAAGGACTTTTCAGGCATCCTCCCGAGTGGGGTTGTCGGCGGATTCAGCAAAGCCAGGCTTAACGACGATCGTTTCTCATTCGTGTGGAAGGCATCCGAGCTTTCGCCGTGGCGGTTCCTTGTCGTATGGGACCGCGTATCCGACGCCGTATACACCTACGACCTGAACGATGCGGTCAACGGAATGTCCGGGTACCGAGAGTCATACCTGAGCGCCAGCGGCGACGCTCTGGTTATAAGAGGAGACGTCAATCGTGTTTGGCCGTTCATGATGCAGACTCAAGCGTCTACCGCGTGGGCGAGCGATCTGGCAAAACCAGCACCGCGACCCATGCCGAGCGAATCAGTCTCCGCCGAATTTGATGCCGCCGAACTGTGGAGCGCCGGTCCCAGGGTTATGAGTCTTCAACGCCCTGCCGCCAGCGCGAAAGTCTGGGACGCTCTTCCTTATCAAACAGGAAATCATTCGCGAGACGGACACTTCTTCATATTCAAGGCGCAGGGCAAGGGGCAGTCTTCGCCGGTCTTCGTGGCAACTCAATACTCGCCACAATTCGAAGGTATTGTTAATTCGGTGGTGTGGACCAACGCAGTGAACTGCGACGCAACCGATAACACGGTGCAGAAGACCAGTGGTTCAGATGAAGTCGAAGACTCAAGCGCGACGACACTCGAGTCTATTGAATCAGGCAACGGCTTTATCGATTTTGTAGCGTCGGACAAGTCGACCATCCGCACGTGCGGATTTGTAGTACCCGGCACTACCCTGCCGAAAACGTCAGACTTCGTCTATGGCGTTCAGATGGCGAAAAACAAGAAAGCGTATGTGTTCGAGAACGGCGTCAACAAGGCGAAGGTAAAGTACAAAGCCAAGAACGTATTTCGTATTGCGATCGAAGGCGATGTAGTGAAGTACTACAAGAACGGCGAGGTGTTCTATACGAGCGGACTTGCGCCGTCATATCCATTGCTTGGAGCGGCTTCGCTGAGCACGACGATGTCATCGGTAACCAAGGCGATGATGTTCGGCGGCCAAAAGGTCACCCGCGTCAACATAAAGCCCACCCGAACGACCATGTCGATGGGTGATTCCAAGCGCTTCACCGCGACTGTAACCGGCACGACCAACACCGCTGTTGTCTGGTCAGCAAACTCCGGCTCGATAACTGCCGATGGGACTTATACTGCTCCGTCCGTTTCGGGCCGATACATGGTTACCGCTACGAGCGTTGCAAGTCCTTCGTCGTTCGCAAGTGCAACCGTAGACGTCGGCTTAGACACTACTCCGCCGACAATCACCAACGTTGTCTGCTCAGCAATCACGTCGGGCAGCGCACTTGTGACCTGGTCAACGAACGAGGCAAGCGATTCGCAGCTTGATTACGGCACAACGTCGGCCTACGGCTCTACCACACCTCTTGATCCGACGATGGTGCTTTCACATCAGACGACCCTGAGCGGCCTATCCCCTAGCACCCAATATCATTATCGGGTCAGATCTAGAGATGCGCTCGGCAATCTTGGGGCTTCTGCTGATTTCACATTCACGACCTCCGCGCCTACGGACACTACGCCGCCGGTGATCAGCGGAGTAGCGACGTCCGCGATCTCGGCTTCAGGCGCCACCGTTTCCTGGACAACCGACGAAGCAAGCGATTCGCAGGTCGAGTACGGCACTACGACCGCGTACGGCGTGACCACTGCGGTGAGCGCTTCGATGGTGACCGCGCATTCATCGGGCTTGAGTGGACTCTCCGCCAGCACTACTTACCATTTCCGTGTTAAGTCGAAGGACGCGGCTGGGAATCCAGCTACGTCGGGTGACTTCACGTTCACGACCAGCTCGGCGCCCGATACTACACCGCCGGTCATCAGTGGAGTCGCTTCATCCAGTGTGACCTCCTCGGGCGCTACGATTTCCTGGACCACGAATGAAGCAGCCGACTCGCAGGTTGAGTTTGGATCGACGACCGCGTACGGCTCTTCGTCATCGCTGAACACGGTCCTGGTTGCGTCACACAGCGTCAGCCTAACCGGACTGTCAGCCAGCACTCTGTATCACTACAGAGTCAAGTGTCGAGATGGCGCGGGTAACCTTGCTGTATCAGGTGATTTCAGCTTCACAACCGCTGCTCCGCCCGATACTACGCCGCCGGTAATAACCGGGGTCTCGAGCTCAGGGATCACCGCCAGCGCGGCTACGATTAGCTGGACGACAAACGAAGCAAGCGATTCTCAAGTCGACTTTGGCAGCACAAGCGCCTACGGCTCGAGTTCCGCGCTCGATACCACGCCGTTGACCTCGCATGCGATCACTCTTAACGGTCTCAGCGCGAGCACGCTTTATCACTACCGGGTAAAATCGCGAGACGCGGCCGGCAATCTGTCGATGTCCAGCGATTTTACGTTCACCACTTCGGCTCCAGCAGACACTACGCCGCCAGTGATCAGCTCGGTTGCGAGCTCAGGCATCTCGACCTCAGGTGCAATGATCTCCTGGAGCACTAATGAAAACAGCGACACTCAGGTGGACTACGGCACCACCACTGCCTATGGATCGAGCTCCACTCTGAACACCTCGATGGTCACTGCGCACAGCAGCGGGCTCTCGGGACTTGCGGCAAGCACGCTGTATCACTACAGAGTGAAATCGCGTGATACGGCGGGCAATCTCGCGACGTCGGGCGATTTCACATTCACGACCGCCGCGGCGGCTGACACTACTCCGCCGGTGATCTCCGGAGTCTCTACGTCCGGCACTACGTCGAGCGGCAACACGGTAAACTGGACCACGAACGAGTCGAGCGATTCTCAAGTCGACTTCGGTACGAGCACTGCGTACGGCTCAACAATGACGAGCGCGTCGATGGTCACTTCGCACAGTGTCGTGTTGAGCGGGCTCTCCGCAAGCACGCTGTACCACTATCGCGTGAAGTCTCGTGACGCCGCGGGCAACCTTGCGACATCGGGCGACTTTACGTTTACAACCTCTGCGGGAGCGTCAGGCGGCGGTAATTTGTATGTGTCGACTACCGGGAGCGATTCAAATCCCGGCACGCAGGCGGCTCCCTTCAGAACGATCGACCGCGGAATAAGACAGCTTGGTTCAGGTCAGACGCTAATGATTCGCGGCGGCACTTATGCCGAGACGATTCGGTGGGCTTTCCCGCCATCGGGCACCGACTGGAGCAGCATGACCACGATAAAGGCTTTCCCGGGAGAGTCGGTAGTTCTTCAACCGCCGACAGGGGTCGACATCTACAGAGTTGTGGATGAAACCCAGCTTATAGTGGCCCCGGATACATACCAGTACATCTCGTGGGAGAACCTCGTGTTCGACGGGACCAACGTCCAATACGAATGCGTGAAGATCGGCGATGGGTTCAGCCATCAGCGATTCCTGAACTGCGAATTCAGATACGCGCCTTCGATGGGCATTTTGTGCCCCGGAGAGCATTCGCAGTTCAACCAGTTCATCAACTGTTTCGTCCACGACGTGGGTACGAGCACTCAATTCCAGCACGGATTCTATCTCGAGGCAGCCAACCAGTTGGTGGACGGCTGCACCATCGATAGAGCTTCCGGACACGGGATACACTTGTACGGGAGCAGCGGGATGGACAATCTGACGGTTCGCAACTGCACCATCAGAAACTGTGAGCGGGGCATCGGCCTGTACGGAGGCCGCGGTCACCTGATTTATAACAACGTCGTGATCAACCCAACGGGCTACCTGATGCTGATGAGAAACGACCAGGGAGATCTGGGCGACGTTAAGATTTACAACAATACTTTCTACAGGGCCGACACGGTAACGTGGTCTTCCGTGTACAACTACACTACGAGCGCAACGCTTCCGGGAACTCAGATCAGAAACAACATTGTCTTCGGCCCTCGAGTAACGCTTTCAGACGACACCACTCGTGCGTCTATGAGCAACAACATCACGACCGATCCGCTATTTGTCAACCTGGCCGGCCTGGATCTTCACCTGCGCACCGGCAGTCCGGCGATCGATACAGGTGTAGCGCTCTTTGAAGTCCCAACCGACCACGACGGCGTGGCGAGACCTCAAGGTGCGGGCTACGACATCGGAGCGTACGAACGTTCGGCAACCTTGGCCGGCGCGTCGTACGAGCTGACCTCACCCTTGAATCAAGAAGGCAGCAAATCGGATCTGGTGGCGCTGAATCTTAACGACAGAGAATACGGTGTCTGGGCGTGGGATGCTGTCGTCCCACGCACCGGCGCCGCAGGCGAAGCGCGGAGGGATCACGCCGGCCGAGCTGGCCGCACGATCACTCTACGCCGCTGTTTGGATAGGGGGTAGCCGAGATACGAGAACCGCCGTCGCGCCAACGACGGCGGAAGCTCACGAGTCCTTTTATGAAGCCCGCACCGTATCCGAAGTGCAGGGCCGCGAATGCAAGCGGCAAAACAAAGATGTGACGCCACTCGGATCGAGCAGCGGCAAACAGGCTGGCCGAGACATTCGCCAATCCGTAAATCGCCCCAAGCGCCACTACCGGGCCAGCGCCGACACCCGCGACAGGACTCAAGAACGCCAGGATAACCAGCAACAATATAAGCGCCGTGGGCGCGAAGTGGCTCGATCTCATCTGCCGCGGATGCTTCTGCATCACTCGCACTTTCCAATAACCATACTCAAAGTACTGCCGCCATAGTCCGCGCAGACTCGCGCGGCTGTAGTATCGGGAGTTGATGGCTGGATCAAGCCATATTCTTCCCCCGGATTGACGGACTCGAAAATTGAATTCGTCATCCTGGTTGCGTACCATTTCCTCGTCGAACAAACCAAGGCGCTCGAACACGTCGCGGCGGTACGCACCAAACGCCAGCGTGTCGACATCGCAACCTTCCTTACTTCCAGTGCGGAACGTGGCGCCACCCACTCCAAAAGGCGAACTCTGAGCAACCGCGATCGCCCGTGCCGTGCCAGTCTCGCCGCAGGACACCAGCGCCCCGCCAACGCAATCTGCACCCGTTTTGTCGAGGGCTTCGATACAGCGCTCCACGTAGTCGGACGGAATCTCACAATGGCCGTCCACTCGAATGATCACATCGCCTTTGGCACGTCTCACACCGATATTCAACGCGGGCGGAACGGTCTTTGACGGATTATCCAGAATCATTACGCTGCTTCGATGCGCCTCACTTCGTGACGCTTCATCGGCCATGCTGTGCACAACACTGCGAGTGCCATCCGTGGACATGCCGTCGATGACGATCACTTCGATGCGATCCGGTGAATAAGTCTGCGATAACACCGACCCGAGACTTCGCGCGATGAACCGCTCCTCATTCCGAATGGGCATGAGAATTGTGACGTATGGAGGAAAGGTGCTCATTGCGATCGGGTTCGTAATACTAATCAGACTTGATGGTGCCTTTAGAGCGTATGATGGTCTCGACGCACCGAAGGTTGGAAGTCCGGCTAGCTTCCAGTTTTCGCTCGCCCTCGGTTGCAAGTGACCTGCATTCTTCGAATTTTGAATTGCCATGCCATAGATCGCTATAACGCGCTTCGCGACAATCGACTCATCAATCTCGAGCACCGTGGTCCTGCTGGCGACCCGCGCGCCGTTTCGCAAGACCGAGTCCAGAGCATTTGAAATCGTATCCGGGTTATCGTCGTTGCAAACGATGCAGCCGTCAACCGCGACAAGCCGCTCTTTGACATCCCCGACATTCACGGACACAACCGGAACGTTGCAGGCGAGCGCTTCTTTGACAATGTTGGGCGAGCCTTCGTGCAGTGAAGTCATGAGCAGCACGTCGCAGGCGTTCAGGTAATGGGGCATCAAGGTGTGCGCCGCGCGCTCGACAACAACAAGCTCTGCGTGCAAGCTCGGATCGAGTCTCCGAACCGCTTCGCTTGCAAGATTGAAACGCTTGACCGGCTTTGAAGGCGAACCGGCAAACAGGATCAGTCTCTTCTCAGCCGGTAGGCCCAATTTTTCGCGAGCCTCGTTTTGGTCCATCGGTCTGAACAGCTCGAGATCCAGACCGCTCGGAATTACGTGATGTGGAATTCCACCCAGGTTCGCAGCAAGCTTCGACGACACAACGATGACCTGATCCGCAACTCTTGAGACCAGTTTCGAGATGCCGCGCAGTATCCGGCCCGCAAATGTGTATCGGCCATCGGCTGCTACTAT
Source organism: Blastocatellia bacterium (assembly GCA_035315885.1). GTDB lineage: Bacteria > Acidobacteriota > Blastocatellia > UBA7656 > UBA7656 > DATFXM01. The sequence goes on along the minus strand of DATFXM010000004.1, from coordinate 7,562 downwards.
CCCCTCCAGATCGCTTCCGCGAAAAGTGATTACCAGCGGCTTTCTCCGGGGAAGCGCGAGGAGTCCGCTTTGGCCCCATTGCGCGTGAATCACGTCGTAAGACCTCTGCCGAAGCTCTCGTTGCACACGGAGCCATGCCCGAAAGTAGTTAAGCGGATTCTTTGCGCCCCTGAAGTGGAGCACCCGAACGTCCAGTCCGGCATTCTGCAGCGATTTCACCTGTTGAACGACGAAGGGCACTGCATCGGGAGCCTCTGCCGTGGGCCACTCGCTCGTGATTACCAGGACTTTCAAGAGTGCCTCCCATTCATCTGCCGAAGTTCCTCATAGACCCGTTCCGTTTCGCTCACCATTCGCTCGACTCTGAAGTCCTGTTCGACGCGAAGCCTACCTTGGCTGCCCAAGCTCCTGGCCATCTCGCGGTTCTGTGAAAGGGTAACCAGTGCTTCCGCGAGCAGCGCCGCGTCTCCCTGTTTGACGAGAAGTCCGGTGCGTTCGTGCGTTACGAGCTCGGCGTTACCTCCAACATCTGTAGCCACCACTGGAAGGCCGGCCGCCATATACTCGAGGATCGCATTGCAGAGCCCTTCGACACGCGACGAGTTCACGCCGATGGTCGCTTGTCGCAGCAACGACGGATGATCACTTCGGTTGCCCCAAAAGCGAATGTCCCGCTCGAGCCCGAGTCTCATCGAACGATCTTCGAGTGATTTCCGCAGCGGTCCGTCGCCGATGATCCAAAGCTTCGCCTCCGGAATTCGAGCCTTTACGATCGCAAACGAATCGATCAACACATCAAGGCGCTTATCCTCTTTCGCATTTGCCAAAGCGCAGATGACCGGTGTCTGCGGACGGCTGGAACCACCATCAGCAGCCATCGCCAGCGCATCAAATTCCTTGAGGTCGATCCCGTTGTACACAACCCGGCAACGATCACGCGGCATGCCGTGTACGTTGACCAGATCGTCGCAAACCCGTTGCGAGTTCACGATCGCTCTGCTGGTGCGCGGCAGCATGAATCGATCGGTCCAGATGTGTGCTGTTGTTTTCCACGGAGGAATCGTACGTTCGGCAACAACCACTTTGCGCACTCCCGCAAACCACGCCGCTGGAATAGCCAGATACCACGCGTAGGCGAAAGCCTGAAGTATCGCCGGTTTGATTTCAACAAGCGTGCTTTTCAGCGAGCGCAACGCGGCAGCTTTGCCAATCCTTGAACGAGAGATGACGTGTACCAGACAGTCGCTGTTTTCGAAGTCGGCGGCCATCGGATGTTCATCCGAAAGGCAAATCACGCTTGGCTTCCAGCGCGTACGATCGAGACGTTGCACGAGGTGCAATAGTTGCTTTTCGGTGCCTCCGACTCCTAACTGTCCAATGACGTAAACGATGCGTTCCACGATTGATATGACCCTCATGCGGCTGCGGCCGCATCGAGAAAGTTCCTCGCCCAAAGCTCGAGCATCAACAGCGCCCAAGCGCGGTGCCAAATCTGATGTTTGCTCACGCTCGATGCGCCGTTAGCGACTTCGGGCTTCAAGACTCGATCGCGGATGGATGCCACGCCGTCTGGTGAAAACCATCCACGTCTGGCGGAAGCTTCAGCGGACAGACACTCCTCCGTAAGCTCGCGGAACGGACCCGCAAGCCACTGACCTATGGGGGCATCAAATCCGCTCTTTGGCCGGTGCAGAATCGGCGCCGGGATTAGATCTGCGACCGCCTTTCTGAAGATGTACTTCGACTGCTGCCCTCGAAGCTTGAGGTCAGTTGGAATTGATCCGGCGTATTCGACAACCTTGTGATCGAGAATGGGGCATCGGACCTCGAGTCCATGCGCCATTGACATCCGGTCTACCTTGGTGAGCATGTCGTCCGGCAATCCGAGTACGGTGTCCATGTAAAGGAACAGGTCCAGCCCATCGATCGGTTTTCGTGGCAGCAGCCTTGACCATTCGTCCTCGAACGTCCTTCCATTCGCGGAGGCGCGAGTTTCGGACGACATCAGTTGACGAATGGCGGCAGGCTCGAAGTATTGGTTTAGAAAGAAGGGTCGTCGTGAACCCGGGAGGCACGAAGCTTCGAGCGCCTTGGCGGCCTGTCGAGCGCGCTCGCCGACTGCGTACGGCACTGAACCGACCCAGCGCCGAACGCCCGCCGACATCAGGTCGCTTGCCCATCTTCGAACGGGCAAGGGCCAGCTCGCGAGTCGCTTTATGAAGCGATAGTGTCGGTATCGATTGTAGCCGGCAAAAAGTTCGTCACCGCCGTCGCCGGATAGGGCCACGGTCACGTGACGCCGGGCTGCCTGACACACCAGATAAGTTGGAACCGCTGAGGAGTCGGCAAATGGTTCATCAAGATGCCACGAGATGCGTTGAAGAGTCTCCGCTCGAACAGGCTCCACCAACTCGACGTGCTGATCGGTGTCGAACTTAGTTGCCGCCAGGGCAGCGAATTCGCTCTCATCGAAGTCGCGCTCCGAAAACTGCATCGAGAACGTCAACGGCCGCTGCGGGTGCATCTTCCGGGCCATCAAACCAACTACCGCGCTGCTATCCAACCCGCCACTCAAGAAGGCGCCGATCGGCACATCGCTGCGTAACCGCACCCTAACCGCGTCCTCGAGAAGACGGCGCAATTCCGAAGCGGCTTCAATCTCGGTTCGATCTCCATTTGATGAGATATCAAACGACCAGTAAGGCCGTTCGGTGATCTCACCGCTATCGACTCGCGCTATGAGCACGTACCCGGGGAGCAGTTTGCGGACTGATTTGAAAATCGTGCGCGGGCCCGGAACATAGAGAAACCTCAAATAGTCCTCTAGCGCTGCAAGGTCAATCGAGCGATCCAATGACGGCCACGGCAGCAGCGCCTTCATCTCCGACGCAAAGGCGAGCTGGCCTTTGGCAGATGAAAAATACAGAGGTTTCTTGCCTACGCGATCCCTTGCCAGAACCAGTTGCCTTCTTTTCGCGTCCCACAGGGCGATCGCAAACATGCCTTGAAGGCGGCTCAGGAAGTCGATTCCGTGTTCCTCGTATGCGTGGACTATGGTTTCGGTGTCGCTTCGAGTTTTCAACTGATGACCAAGCTGCTCCAGCTCGTTACGGAGTTCCACGTAGTTGTAGATCTCGCCGTTCAACATGCACCAGACGCTGTCGTCTTCATTGCTGAGAGGCTGGTGTCCTCCGGCGACGTCAATGATGCTCAGACGTCTGAAGCCGAACGCTACCGGGCCTGCGCAGAATAGTCCGTCGTCATCAGGCCCTCTGTGTCTCAGTTGTTGAGACATAGCCCGGACTAATTCAGGCCGTATCGGCGATTCAGACGTGAGAGATAGCAGACCCGTTATGCCGCACATACTTTTCGGAAATTTCAGATTTCAAATTTCAGATTTCAAACGATGAGAACTCATCGCCAATCCCAAAACAAAACCGAACTCTTTCAAATACAAGTCATGAGTAAACGCCAGCCATAGGAGACCAAGCATAAGCAGAGCGACGATCGCGGTTCCAGACCACGATCGATCTCCTTTACCGGGAGTGTTGCGTGCCGCCAAAAAACAAGTCGCGCACATAAGCAGCAGGCCCGGCAGCCCAAAATAAATCCACGCCGCAAAAAAACCACTATGCGGACCGAGAGTGGACCTTCCCCTCGCCGAGCGCGCGTAAAAGCCGTGCTCAACCCCCCAATCCTCCCAGTAGTTTCCCACGCCAACGCCAAGCGCCCAGTACTCCGGAATCGAATTCACCGCAGCGCTAAGAACCCGCTGTCTTGCCTCCTGTTTCTCCGGCGCGACATCGTTCGGGCCGCCAAGTGTCGCACTGAGACGTGTCGACAGAACGTTCGGCAACAAAAAGTAAACGCACACGACTACCAGAAAAGCGAAGGCCAGCTTGCCGGCCCCCACTGACGTCCTGAGACTGCGCCAAAGGATCACGCCAAATGCCAGCGCCACCGCAATAAATGCGCCGCGAGACGCGGTTATCGTCGAACCGGTTACACAGAAGATTGAAACTACAGCCCAGAAAACGCGCTGCCACGCCTTTTTTGTGGATAGAAGCAGACAAAGGGCAACGACTGCACCCATTCCAACCGCGTAACCAATATGATTCAGATTCGCTTCGAGCGACATGCCCTGAAAGGCCTGCACTCGCGCAAGTCCCGCCTGTTCGGAGTCAAGTACATTCATCCGAACGAGACCATAGAAGTTGAAAATCAGATAGATCGATAGCACCGAGCACACGATTACGAGACCAATCAGGGTCCGGCTTAGCACCACCCGGTTAGACAATAGCGATGCCATCAACACGCCGAAGCCGAACATCTGAAAGATGCGAGAGTGCAGCTCGAAATCTCTGAATGGATGGAAGAGCTCTACCAGAGCCCCCCAAAGAATAAAGCCCAGGAATGCTAACGCAACCGGATGCCGAAGCGTCTCCAGAATCTTCTTCGGCCGGGATATCAAAACACCAATCAAGAGCGGCACCACCGTGAACTTCGCGATGCTGATGCCGTCGAACTTCAACTGATTTTCAAACGGAATCACCACGATGGGAAGAAGCCCGAGCATCCATAGTCCAGTGGGTGCGGAAGAAGTCCCTTTCTTACCGCGCTGGGCATCAATACGCGGTCTCCCGCCACCTAAGTTTCGACCGGCCCAGACGGGTTGATCCTTTGCACCCGCGCCGGGCCTGATGAGGGAATCACTCACTGCAACGTCTTTCATTCAACTAAGCCTTGGCCAACCGAAGTTCACCTGACAACTCGCGCTCCGCCCTTCCATCTCAAGATATCGACACAACCGCGCAAGCCGCCGCACAAGAACCTCCATCCATCTCGAACGCTCAAGTCTCGCGCGAACCCAGTGGTCATCAGCAAGTGGTCCAATGTCTGGGCGTACCCATACCAGAGGATATCGAGCCACCTGCGATTGTTGAGGGTTGTGCGGTGAACGTAGTAGCGGTTGAACACCAGCATTCGTCCCAGTTGTTTCAAGTCAGGCCGGCCAACTGGATCCTGAAGATGCTCGACTCTCGCTTCGCCACACACCACCAGGCGTCCAAAAGCGGCGGCACGACGTGAGAACTCCAGGTCTTCGCCAAGCGAGTAGCCTTCGAAGATTTCAGTGAATCGGGTGAGACGCGCGACCGACGTACGGCAAAGAAAGCAGCACCCCGGCAGTCTATCGACCGGGACAAGAGAACGGCTCTTGCCGAGAATACGCAGAGGTATGGAGATGCCAGATCGCGTGTATTTGCCTGGCGTCAACGATGGCACGGCACCTAACAATTTGAGTAACTGGAGCCGCGCGCCGGGATTGGTCTCCTCATTGGTCACGAAGGCGCCAACTCCCACGACGTGCGGTTCTTCGGCCGCGGTTGTTTCCAGGTGCGTCAGACAGTCGGGCTCTACGACTACGTCGTCGTCAAGAAAACAAATGAGTTCGCGGCCGGCTACGTCGACTGCAAGATTTCGTTGTCTGGTCAGGCCGCGTAGGTTGCCTTCGACGCGAACGTAGATCACACAACTCGCGAGGGTCTCGACCTGCGACATCGCTCTTACGACCTTCTCGCTTTCGGAGTCGTAGCTCGCGTCTACGATGATCAACTCATCAGGGACGCGGTTCTGTTTCTTAAGCGAATTAAGCAGTCGCTTCAGACTCGCAGGCCGGCGATAAGTGCATACAGCCACAGACAGCCCCGCACGCAGGTTTGCCTCTAACACTGTTGAGGCGTCGAAGACCTCAAAACGGCCTCGTTCGTGCTTCCACGAAGTGGCGATCCCGACTCTCAACCGAGGCTTTGTCGACGCGGAAGACGACTTACCCGTCGGTGCTGACGGCGCGACTGTTGTTCGAGCAAGTCCCGTATGAGCGTTACTGTGCGTTGTCATCGTCAGGTTAGACTCAGCGTTCAATTCTTGGTTACCAGATCCTCGTTTATCTGAGCTGCGTTTCTTCTTCGGTCTTGCACCGACCGAGCTGCATCAAATCGATGAATGCACTGAAGGAAGAATCGTTCGTTCTCCCGAACGATTTTTTGCAACTCGAATTTCTCCAGAGCTTTTCTTCTGCCGGCGGCCCCAAGTTCAGCCGCATACAAGTCATCGCGCAACAACTTCACAATCGCTTGAGCGATTTGCTGCGGGCTATCGGGATCAACCAGCAGACCATCCCGTTCGTGATCGATCAACTCGGGTCCTGTCGCCCTCTCAGAGAACACCGTAGGACAGCCAGTAGACATGGCCTCGAGCGGCACCATACCGAATGCCTCGGATCGTGAAGGAAACACCGCCACTCGAGCTCGAGAAAAAGCCTCGAGAACCACCGCGCGTTCAACCCGGCCGTGAAAGAACACGGTGTCTTTCAATTCGGTCGGAACGGCATGCTCCAGAACTTCTCGCATCGACTGACCGGATTGAGACTTCCCACTCTTGCCGTAGATTTGCAGGCGCGCTTCGGGGCAGCTAGTCAGCACCATTGGCCACGCTTTGATGAGGGCCTCTACGCCTTTTATCCGAGTTAAGCTTCCTGCAAAGACGACGCTGTTGCGCTCGCGATCGGCGAACGGGACATCTTCCTTTGCTTGCGGAACAGGGTTGTAAAGAACAGCCGCCGCATCGGTTCTTAATGCAAACAAGCTACGGGTGGCCTGGGCAGCAAACTGACTGACAGAACACCACGAGTCCGCTCTACGCAGGGACCACCCTTCAATAAAATGCGAAATGCGGTCGAGTTTCTGCCCGGTTTCGCGTGCAATAAAGCTGGATGAACCATGAATTCGAGATACCACCGGCACCGGAAGCTTTGGCCATCCGGCTGCCCAGCCTCTGTAGTCCGGCACTTCGACGATGTCGGCCAAACCTTCCCGGACCCAATCCCGAATTGTCTTGAAGAGTTGGTAGCGAGCGCTGAGCCAACCGAGTCTGCCGGGTGGCTCAAACAGGGAATACACCCGCACCCCCTCATCGTCGCGGTAGGGCTCACCCGCTTGCTGCGAAGGATAAACACCGATTACCCGGACCTCATGTCCCAGCCGAACCAACTCTCGGGCCAGCGTCTGAGTCGCACTGCCGATTCCCCCGTGGATTGCTGGAGGGTATTCGGAGCAAACAAAGCAAAGCTTCATCTAGCCATCCAAACCGGCATCGGTAGACGACGACCGCCCTTCGAGGAATTGATCCGGGATCGCACGATCGAACCGAAGTAGCTCATACCTTCTGCGAGACACGAGGGATTGCGTGCGACGCATTTCATCGCGTATCTCAAACAACCCAACGGCGCTTGCCGCAAACTGGAGTGAAGGAGCAGCCAACGATGCCGGGCAGCAAATCTCGCGAGCTCCGACCGCGCTGCGCTGGTGATCGAGGGGTCCGACAGCCACAGACTCTCGAGTCGATCGAGGATTCGACTGCCGGTAGTCAAAGAAGGTGCCGAGCCCTGTCCAGTCAACCAGAGAGCTTCAAGGTCATCTCTGCTCCACTCGGAACGCTTCATCTCCAAAAGGTGAGTTTGCATTACGTCGAGTGCGAGCTGCTTCTGCAGCAACCCGTTTCGG
>DATFXM010000003.1:0-36878 GCA_035315885.1 Blastocatellia bacterium | reverse complement strand
AGAATCGGCAACACAGAGAGCGCAACAAAGGTCGCCCATTCGCCCATTCCCTCCTCCCCGCGTCTCCTCACCCGGACCCTTCGCTCCATCTCTCCTTCCGTGTTATCCTTAAGTCGTTCTGTTTTGGGGGTGCAAGGTTTCGACGGGGGTATTCTGAGACGACGGATGCATACCGCGGTCCCAAGATCCGCGTTATAAAACTTGGAAAACACAATCGCGAATAGCGAATTAGCACTGGCTGCTTAAGGCTGCCACGCTCTTCCAGACATCGCCTGCGTGCCCGGAAAGAGCGTCATTTAGCAGGCTGCACCAATGGATCGATGCTCAGCGGCCCGGAGGTTAAGACTAAACTGAGCTGGCCCGGCCGGATGCTTAGTTGCTTCCACGGTCCTGCCGGGCGACAACTCAGGAAGCAACTAAGTATGTAGAGTCCTTCGTTGACGGCCTTCGGACGAGAGTTCGATTCTCTCCACCTCCACTTGAGTTAATCGCGGGCGGAGGTTCCCCTAATCAATGGGTGAATCCTCCGCCCGTGGTCGTTCGGAGCTTGCTTGACGCGACCGGTCGCAAACCTCCTCTCGAGTTCTCGCAGATTGCCGATACTTATATCGACAGTCGTCGTAAACCCATGACCGACCGAAACGCATCACAACCCAATCGGAATTCCTCGAGCCGGCAGTTCGACGGTGACCGAGCCATGCCCGGTCCCGACGCTCCAATCGGGATTTTTGATTCCGGCGTAGGCGGATTGACGGTCTACCGCGCGGTCGCAAAGCGGCTGCCTGGCGAGAGCTTGATCTACCTTGGAGACACCGCGCGAATACCATACGGCACGCGGTCAGTCGAGACTGTGCAAAGGTACGCGCTCGAAGATGCAGCCTTTGTACAGTCAAGAAACGTGAAAGCTATCGTCATCGCTTGCAACACCGCGTCCGCGCTTGCCGCTTCAAGGCTCAGGTCGGAGTGTTCAGTTCCGGTTTTGGGGGTGATCAGGGCCGGTGCTCGTCAGGCGGTCGCAAAGACCCGGAACCGAAGGGTCGGGGTGATCGCCACCGAGGCGACGGTCGCGAGCGGAGCTTACGAGCGGGCAATAAAGGCTTTGGACTCGAATATCCAGGTCCTGTCTCGCGCGTGTCCGTTGTTTGTGCCGCTGGCCGAAGAAGGCTGGCTCGAACACCCGGTGACCAGGCAGGTAGCCGAGGAGTATCTGACCGAACTAAGCGGGACCGGCGTTGATTCGCTGGTCCTCGGCTGCACGCACTATCCTATTCTTCGAGGAGTGATTCAGTCGGTCATGGGTGACGGTGTGCGTTTTGTAGACTCCGGCGAGGCGGTTGCCGAAGCGGTCGCCCAGTTGCTGCAGGAGTCCAACCTGTTATGTGACGATAACCGCAACCGCACTGAAGAATTTTTCGTAACCGATTCGGCGGACCGGTTCAAACGCGTGGCTGAGCGTTTTCTGGGCAGGCCGCTGGAGTCCGTTCAATCCATCGAATTGGGGACTGTTTGATGAGTTTCAAGAGGTCGGGTGGCCGCTCCCACGATCAGTTGCGGCAGGTCAGAATCACTCCGGGTTTTACGCGGTACGCCGAAGGTTCGGTGCTGATAGAGATGGGTGAAACCCGCGTGATCTGCACTGCATCGGTAGATGACAGGGTTCCACTGTTCAAGCGAGGAAAGGGTGAGGGGTGGGTAACCGCCGAGTATGCGATGTTGCCGCGAGCTACCGAGACTCGGACCCAGCGCGACGCTGGTCGTGGCCAGATTTCCGGCCGCGCACAGGAAATCCAGCGATTAATTGGCCGCTCGCTCCGGGCAGTTGTGGAGCACAATCGCCTTGGTGAAAGGACGCTGTACCTTGACTGCGACGTCATCCAGGCGGACGGGGGAACGAGGACCGCTTCGATAACCGGCGCGTTTGTGGCGCTTGTCCTCGCACTGAGGAAACTCTACGACGCGGGAAAGATTGCCGGTCCGATTCCGGTGACCGATTATGTTGCCGCGGTTTCGGTGGGTGTAATCAGCGGCGCGCCGATGCTCGACCTGGACTACAACGAGGACTCAAGGGCGGAAGTTGATATGAATATCGTCAGAACCGGATCAGGAAAGTACATCGAGATACAAGGCACTGCTGAGACTCGGCCCTTCACCGACGAGCAGATGATCGCTATGACCGCCCTTGCCAGTCGAGGGATCGACGAACTGATAAGCGCGCAACGAAGGGTGTTGGGTGAGTTGAGGTAAAAGGCTGCCGGTTGATAAAATCTTGCCAAGGTCTGCCCGTGACATAAGAGCTAAGACGGTCCCGTGTACCGGAAAAATCAATCAACGAGTGTTTAATGCCGCCCGTTGAAAAGCGAGTGTTGAAGAAATGGAAGTAAGAAAATCGAGCGAGAGATCGACAGTTGCAAGACTCATCGCGACTACGTTCGTGTTGTTGCTGGCGTGCGGAGCAATGGTGCCGGCGACTGTGGCACAGGAGTATAACGATCCCGAAGGGAAATACCGGATCACGTTGAGCGGTGATTGGAAAGCGGTGAGCTACAGCGATGCGATCGGTCGTCAAAAGACCGAGTTCGTTTACCGCGATCGCAGCGAGGGATTGCTGAAGATAACGCGAGAGAAGCTGAATGGGCCGGTTTCGGATGTTGCGAGACAAGAGGAAGAGAACCTCAAGATCTATCGGGCCGGGTTTGAGCGCTCGGGGAACGAGTCATTTGGCGGAGGAAATCTGACTGGAATCAGGTTGTCGTTCTTCAGCACGGACGGGCCCAGAAAGACCGCCAACACTTATTATTATCTTGAGGACAAGGATACGGTCTGGGTCCTCAGATTCAGCGGAAAGCGCGGCACCTTAGACACCAACCGGAACGTGACCGACCAGATCGCCCGCAGCTTTAAACCCATGTAAAGTGCTGAGTGCTGAGTGCTGAGTGCTGAGTGCTGAGACCCTTCTGGGTTCAAGTCACTCACCGCTCAGCACTCGTCAACTTCTGTTGCGCCTGTGCCCGTCGCGGTTATAAGCTCATTCACCAGTCAGTTCGACGTATAAAAAACCTGCCACAAGCTGGAAAGGAGACAGACCACTATGAAGGTCTATGGTACTAAGGAGATCAGAAATATTGGCATTGTAGGTCACGGCCACGCGGGAAAAACATCGCTTGTGTCCGCGATGTTGTTTAACGCGGGGGCCACCCAACGACTCGGCCGCGTAGACGATGGATCCACCGTCACCGATTACGACGAAGACGAGATCGCCAGAAAAATTACTATTCAAAGCTCTGTCGCCCACTGCGAGTGGAATGGAACCAAGATAAACATCATCGATACGCCCGGTTTCGCCGCTTTCATACTCGATGCAAAAGCGTCGCTCAGAGCTTGCGACGCGGCAGTCGTTCTGGTGGATGCCGTCGGCGGAGTCGAAGTACAGACCGAAAAGGCATGGAGCTACGCGGATGAATTCGGAATCCCAAGAATGCTGGTCATATCAAGAATGGACCGCGAACGCGCCAGCTTCGAGCAGGCAGTCAACAGTATCTCAGAGACATTCGGCAGGTCCGCTGTACCTTTCCAGATTCCAATCGGCAGCGAAAAGAGTTTCCAAGGCGTGGTCGACATCATTCATATGCGCTCGTATACCTACGAAGCAGACGGCAGCGGCAAACCTAAAGAGGGCGATGTGCCGGCAGGGCTCAAAGACGCAGCTCAATCCGCTCGCGAGAAAGTGATCGACGTCGTAGCAGAGGCCTCCGAAGAGCTGATGGAGAAGTATTTCGCCGACGGGACTCTGAGCGACGAGGACCTGATCCCCGGAATCAAGACGGCCGTTCGTGACGGAAGATTGTTTCCGATCTTTGTCACCGCTGCAGTGCCCAACATAGGAGTACAGCCGTTGATGAACGAGATCGTCGAGCTTGGGCCGGCGCCCGATGATCTGGGCGCGGCGAAGGGCCACCCGAACCCGGACAGCCCGGAGATTATCGAACGCGAGATCAGCGACTCGCAGCCTTTTTCGGGCCTCGTGTTCAAGACCGTAGCCGATCCGTTTGCGGGACGAATAACGATCTTCAAAGTGTTTTCCGGGGTCGTCAAATCCGATGCAACGGTCTACAACATCACAAAAAATACGCAGGAGCGACTGGGTCCGCTGCACGCATTGCAAGGAAAAACGCTCGAGAAAATTTCCGAAGCGCACTCGGGCGACATCGTCGCCGTGACAAAACTCAAGGAAACCACCACCGGCGACACTTTTTGCGAGAAGACTTCTCCGATCGCGTACGAGCCGGTACATTTTCCGACTCCGGCCATCGCTTTTGCGATCGCGCCAAAGTCTCGCAACGACGAAGACAAACTCTCGCAGGCGATTCACAAGATGCTCGAAGAGGACCTGGCGCTGCGATTCGATCGCGACCCTCAGACTAAGGAGTTCCTGCTGTCAGGCGCCGGCCAGACCCACATCGAGGTCGCGGTCAACAAGTTGAAGAAGCGCTACGGAGTTGAGGTGGAGCTTCACCCACCAAAGGTGGCGTACCTCGAGACCTTCAAGGGGCGGGCGGAGATCGTGGGCCGTCACAAGAAACAGACCGGCGGCCGCGGTCAGTTTGGCGAGGCGACTTGTGTTTTTGAGGGGCAACCGCGAGGGTCGGGATTCGAGTTCGTGGACAAGATTTTCGGCGGTGCGATTCCGCAACAGTGGCGGCCGGCGGTTGAGAAGGGAATTAAAGACGCCGCTGCTCGTGGAGCCATCGCTGGATATCCGCTCGTGGATTTCAAAGTAGAGCTGATTGACGGCAAGTATCACTCGGTTGACTCGGACGATCTTTCGTTTCAGCTTGCCGGCCGCAAGGCTTTTCGTTCGGCAATGGATAAGGTAAGGCCGGTGCTGCTCGAACCGATAATGAATGTGGAGATCACCGTGCCACAGGAAGTGTCGGGCGACATTCTTGGGGACATCAACTCGCGGCGCGGGCGAGTGCAAGGCATGGACGGCAAGGGGAATCAGGCGGTGGTCAAGGCTCAGGTCCCGCTATCGGAGATGTTGTCATATCAATCGACGCTGAACTCCATCACTGGCGCGCGGGGCTCATTCACGATGGAGCTGGACCACTATGATGAGGTCCCGGCGCAGATAGCGCAGAAGATAGTTCAGAAGGCTGTGGAAGAAGGACGAGTACGACCGGTTGAGGAGGAGTGAGGTTATTGAATCGAAGGGGCGAACCGGCGAGGGGGCGAGCCGAGTCGCTGTCGCAGCTTCCGCTTTGCGTGACTATCTTGGCGGAAGCGACGCTACTAGGCACACTTCGTCAGCAAACTGAGTGATTCTGAGAGCGAAGCGGACGAGACTCGAGTCTGGATCGAAATTGCGTTTCGTTGCCACTACATCAACGTTGCCGAAGCCAGTCGACTTGACGATGCTTATGACAAGATTCTGAGCCAACTGGTGCTGATGATTGACAACTCTGATAAGTGGATAATTCGAGCCAAGTAGATTCTCCCGTTCGCCCCTTCGCCCCTTCGATATATGCCTGCACTATTGATTTTCATAGATGGATTAGGAATCGGTTCGAGAGGGCCTCACAATCCATTAGATGCGATTGATTCGCCGTTCTTCTCGATAATGAGTGGAGAAGAACCGGACCTCCCCTTCGACGGCAGGCTCGCGATAACCGATGCCTGTCTCGGTGTAGAAGGTCTTCCCCAAAGCGCCACCGGGCAGGCGACAATACTTACCGGAGAAAACGGACCGGCGCTCATCGGTCGACATCTCAGCGGGTTTCCTTCACCCCGTCTGCGAGATCTGATCTCTCAACATTCGATTTATAAGAAATTGAAAGCTCTAGGGTGTTCGGTTACGTTCGCGAACGCTTACATGCCACTGTACTTTGAGAGCCGCCCGAGATTTGTTTCGGCGACGACGGTTGCGGCTGAATCAGCGGGCGTTCGGCTTCGTACGCTCGAGGACCTGGAACGAGGTGACGCTGTCTATCACGACTTTACTAACCGGTATGTGGCGCAAAGAGGTTATTACGCGACTGAACGAAGTCCCGAGGAAGCGGGCGGCAATTTGGCGCGCATCGCCGCGGCGCATGACTTTACGCTCTACGAGCATTTCATTACCGACCGAATTGGGCACAACCAGGACTACGAAGCGGCGCGAGCGCACCTCGAGCTGCTGAATCGATTTGTGTGGGCGGTCCTCGAGGGACTGGACCTGGAGCGTCACAGCGTGGTGATCACCAGCGACCACGGCAACCTCGAGGACTTGAGCACTTCGGGTCACACGATGAATCCGGTAGGTACGCTCGTATTCGGACGTGTACGCGACAGGATTCAACGCATTCGTTCACTCACGGACATAGCTCCCCGAATCATCGAGTCAATCTCTCAAATCTGACCTCGTGTCACGCTGAACAACAAAGCCAGCGTTATTGATTGCGTAGAGCGGCGCGCACGAGAAGACGAAGAGACCCCAATCGCCCTCTTTGATCAAACGATCGGGGGTATCTGAGGGTCGCTCTTCCTACTGCACTCTTGCGTGAATGTGTTGTCGTCTGTCTACGCGCCGTCCTGACATGGAGGTAGCGAACAGATTGGCGGCGGATCTCCGGGATTTGGTAACCAATATGTCTCGAGTCCCTCAGCGAAAGACTCGCAGAAAAACTTGGGCGCGCTATGCTTGTCGCAGGGAACCTCTATCACCAGCGACTGTTGGAATCCGCTGTCAGATGCGCGCCAAAAATCGACCCCATCTCTTTTGAAGACGATGTCCTCGTCGTCATCGAGAAGAAACGTGACCTCGATGTCCTGAGTGATTGGCCGTTCAACGTGCAATGCTCCGACGCCCTCAACTGGTACGTGTCCGCCTTTCTCTTTTCGATGTTTGCGGAAGGTTCGCTTCTTCAAGTTATAAGAAGAAAACAACCCGCACTGAAAGCGAAGGACGCAATCGAAGTTTTTCGGGCTGACGCGGATGCCGCGGCAGCCGTAGAGCTCACCCAAGTGCAGCAGCTCACTGTGAAATGTTGGGGCAAACTTGACGCCGTGGACTTTGCTGTTACGAGGAGCAACGTGCTCAATGTCTACGTAGCAAGCCTCCGCGGGACTGTTTGAATCCTTCTGGCCGGCACCACCCGGTCTGAGCTTCGCGAAATCGTCAAACCCTTTATGCGGATTACCGTCAACGGTGACGATAAAATCGCAGGCTGCATTTTCGCAGGCGTAATAGCCGACCTCGGAAAAGGTTTGTTCGTGATCCTTCAGCGGCAGAAAGCAGCCGCTGTCGAGGATGATTCTTACATGTTTCGGCATGCAGGTCTCCTTTCAACGCGGGCTCAGGCAGGAGTGATTCGGGTTCGCGAGCGCTTGTCTTTCGCTAGTCACTCGAACCATGGCCCCGGTTCAGATTTGGGAACCTAGAGATGTTCGATTCACCCGAGTCGACGTCGAGTCAAGCAACTTCTCGGAACCCGAGTCACTGAATCTCTGGCTGGCAATGAACTTTGTTTTCACTTATTACTGCCGATAGCGATGAACGGTGCCCAATAATACGGATGACGATAGTCATCAGTATGCATCATCTTATTCTGGGCAACTCGAAGGGCATCTCCAGCGCCTGAGTTGGCTGATGTTCGAGCGCGGTGGAAATCGATCATCAGGACAGCCGATGCTCGCGAATCGACCGACCAGAGGCTAGCCACTACTGTAGGAACGCGAAGGGCAAGAAAAGGTCGCACCAGACTGACTATTCCCTCACCTCTGTAGTAACGACCAAGACCACTCTGGCAGGCGGATAATACCACCAAACGTGTGCGCGGCAAACCAACTTTATATAGTTCGCTGAGCGTCAACAACTCATTGGATCGAGCGCTCTGAGACAACGCGTCCGCCTGATCGCTTAGCTCGCGTTCTGGCGTGGCAAGAACGAGAGCCGCCAGCCACGGCGATTTCTCCTCCACCAGACAATGCAACGCGAGATGCAGAACATCGTAGTCCTTTACTCTGGAAAGAACCTCGGCCTTAGTCGCTGAAAGCCCGTTCAGCACCAACCTCCTGGAGTAAAAACCCGCTGCTTGCACTGCTTCGCGTTCGGCATCGGGGATTTGAAAAAGCGTTGGAAACTTTTGCCTGTTGAAGTGCGGATCGCCGATGGCGAGGATGTTCTCATCATTCGCAACCCGGTCATTCCGACCCTGTTTCAAACATTGGAGCAGGGCAGTTGCAGATGGAGCGTAGGTGATGCGATACGATTCGATAAGATATTGGCCCGTTTTATTCAGTAACGCTCCGAAGGGCAAGAAATGTAGCGCCTTGTCTTGAACTATGCACAGTGTTTTGCCATCACCGATCAGCGCCTCCACGGGTTTTATCAGATATTCGTACAGCTCCCTGGATTTGTCGGATAGATCTTCGATGGGGGCCTTCGCGCTTAAGCCCGCGACGTATTGGTGAACAAGTCGATCGAATGTTTCTGTAGTAGCTGGCGACCTGACCACTTTGCAGTCAGTCTTAGTCACCAAGAACAAGTAGGTACCGCGCGAGGTTACGGAATATGTAATCAAACGCAGGTCGGGCGGAAGCTGCCGCTGTACGTCTGTTAGTTTCGCGGGTTTTTCATTTATGCCGGCGCTTGCCTCCGCTGCAGTGAGGACCGTCCCATCGGCAGTGACTTTCCCCGCAGACTCTTCCAGCAGGGTTCGCCCTCGCGATTGCTCGGCATAGTTGAAGGCCTCCTCCTTACGATCCAGGCCGTCGATATCCAGCGCGATCAATTGGTCAAACGCCCCTTGTTCCGCGTCAAAGAACTTTCGACGATCCTCGACGCTTGTAATTCGTTCGCGGTAACCCTCGATGTCAGAGATAGCCCGTTCGAGATCTGTATGGGCCTTCTGGTAATCACGGAGGCTGGAATTCACGGACGAGCGCGACAGCCTCACGTTAACCATATAGAGGGCGTTCCCCTCGAGACGCTCGAGAATAGCCTCAGCCTTTGAATAGCACTCGAGCGACTTCGCAGAGTCGCTGCGAAGCGCGGCTATGTCGCCGGCCCAAGTCTGGACCAGCGCTTCAGTGAGTGGGCGCTGGCCTTCACCGGTCTTGGCGACATAATCGAATGCACTTCCGAGTTGCTCGTCTGCCTGATCACCAAGGTTGACGTTGGCAGATTCTACTGCGCAAAACGCGGAGACTCGCGCGCATCGACTGTTGTCGCCGGCCAGCTTTGCAAATTCCAAAGCCTGCCGTGCGTAGAGCAATGCGAGCGAATGGTTGGCTCTAGCCTGGTACAACTGGGCGATGCTTTCATAGTCGGCTGCCACTTCCTTGAACGTCGGTACTGTTGATAGAAAGAGTTTAGTCGACTCGCGAAGGCATGAAAGCGCCTTATCAAGATCGCCCAGGTCGTTATAGGCGACGGCCAGACTCTGATAGGCGAACGATTGGAGTATTCGTAGTCCCTTGCTCGATTTTAAGGCCTCTTCTCCGTACTTGATCGCTACTGAGTCTTGGCCGACGGCGGAATAGTTGTTGATCAACTGCAGATATTGAAGGGTGTCGCGATAAGGCCAGCGGTGTTTTCCGCTAATCGCCAGGGACTCATTCACAAGCCTGTTGCTGGACGCAATATCTCGGGCCGCGTAGAAGCAGGTCGCATCGTTGAATGTCGCGAAGACCTGAAATACTTCATTTCCTCGTCGTGCGAACTCATTGCCCAATCGCTCGTAAGCTTCATGGGCACCCGCATATTGCGATGTATTCAACAGCTTTCCAGTGGCTGCATAGTCGTCAATGAGAGAGAGTTCGTGTTGGAGCTCCGGTGGCGGCAGGGAGCGCAGATAGTTTGCCAGGTCACTAACCGAACTGTCCCCCTGCCTCTCCATGAACTCCTTGCCGATGAACTCGAGTTCTGCCAGCGCGCGCTGCGCCTTTTCTGCGTCACCTTGCGTCGTCTCAGTCAGGTAGTCAGTAGAACATTTTAGGAAAGCGTGCTTGACCATTATCTCGGTGTTATCAGCCACGATTCCACGCGCGTTGTCTTCCCTGCCGTTAATCAGTGCATCATCAAATGCTGCGACGATCTCGGCTTCTCTTTTTCTGGGCGTCAAGGGTGCCGATTGTTCAGTCTTTCGCTGCTCGGTTTCAACACTCCATGTCTTGTCTCGGTCAACCTCCAATACGTCTGCAAATGCTGCCGCAGCCGCATCTCTCAAAAGTAAGAGCTGATAACACAACGCCTTGTTGAAACGCGCCTCAGGCATAACAGCATTCAGGCTTAGCGCGCGATCAGTTTCTTCAAGCGCGTCCTCCAACTGTCCCTGCTGAATTAGAGCGACTGCCAGGTCGTTGTGAGCTTCGGCATTATCAGGCGAAGACTTCACGACAGCATTCAAATGCACGCTCGACTCAGGCGCTTTGCCGTCGAGAATGAGTAGACGGCCGTATGCGAGCTCGCTGCCCGGCTCGCCTGCTGCTACCGCCTGGGTTATCAGATTCCTGGCATCCTGAATTTTCGCTTCAACGACATTGAAGCCTTGGGGTGAAGGATCGAAGCGCCCACCCTGAAATCCTCCCGAGAGTCTTGCCGCGATGGGCCTGCGATTCTTGAACACGCTTATGAGTTTCTCGGTACCTCGTTTAGTTTTGGACCCTCCGCTTTCAACAACGAAGATGAGGATTGCAGTGAGAGCTGCAACCAGCGCGATCACCATCCAGACTACACGTCTTGGTACGTAGACACCGCGCGGCAGGTTTTGCTTGTGCTCTTCGTTCTCGTGGAGCGGCTCTTCCGCTTGCTTCTGTTTTGCAGCCATTGTTGCGGCAACCCTCAGTGAATCTTAGCGGGTCTTTATATCACAGTCACAGCGAGCGATGCACCAAAAACATCTTAGGCAAGTAGGGTTTAGGGTTCAGGTTTAGGTTTTGGGTTTAGGGTTTCAGGTTTCTGGTTCGGTTGAGAGAGGCGGTCATTGGACGAGCCCCGCGAAGAAAACGAGAAACCCGAAACCCGAAACCCTAAACCCAACAAGTTGACATCACCGTGAGCCTCAACTACGGTTTTCAGGTTGATCGGTGCTTGGGTCTACAGAACTAAACTAATGAATAATGCAACAAGCCGTCTGCGGCGAGCAGCCGTCCTCCTGCTCGCAATAAATCTTCTTTTAGCTAATGCCTCCGCTGAACATCAGAGAACTCAAAAACGAGATTCATCCGATCAGCCCAGGCTAGTCCTCATCATAGTCGTCGATCAGTTTCGCTACGATTACGTCGAACGCTTCGCCGATTTGTTCGGCAGCGGCGGATTCCGTCGTTTGCTGAACGAAGGTGCGTTTTTCGTCGACGCGAATTACGAACATCTCCCCACCTATACCGCAGTCGGACACGCCGCGATCTTCACCGGTTCTGTCCCCGCGCTTAACGGCATAGTCGGCAACGCCTACTACGATCGCAAATCGCGCCGCATCCGCATAATGGTTGCCGACGACTCGGCTCGCCTGGTAACCAGTGCCGGCGCCTCTAGTGAAGCGGGCGCTGTAAGCCCTCGCTCGCTGATCGGCACAACGCTCGGCGATCAGATGAGGCTCGCGACAAAGTTCCAGTCAAAGGTCATCGCGGTTTCGTTGAAGGATCGAGCCGCCATTCTGCCCGGCGGTCAGCGTCCAAACGGCGCCTACTGGTTCAGCGAAGCCGACGGCGAATTCGTCAGCAGCGATTACTACACCAGGCAACTGCCTGAATGGGTTCGCAAGTTCAACGCCGAAAAAAGACCCGATAAGTACTTTGGAAAATCCTGGGAGCGTCTGCTGCCGGCCGATGCCTACGCGCGGGCGCAGGACACAAATCTAGACATTCAAACCAGCGCCCTCGGTCCAAAGTTCCCGCACCTGATTAAGGGATCGGCCACCGCACCGGACGCGAAGTTCTATGACGCTTTTGAAATCACACCATTCGCGTCGGACTACCTCGCGCAGTTTGCCGAAGCCGCGGTTCAGGCTGAACAGCTTGGAGCGGATCAGTATCCGGATTTGCTGGCTATCAGCTTCTCATCTCCCGATTTGTGCGGGCACTACTACGGACCGGACAGCCAGGAGATTGTAGACACTTACGCGAGGCTGGACCGCACGATCGGCGAGCTTCTTGAATTCCTGGACAAGAAAGTCGGGCTCGCAAACATGCTCATCGCGGTGACCGGCGATCACGGAGTCGCCCCGGTGCCGGAGTACGAGCAATCGGTGGGCGTAGACGCCATGCGCCTCTCGGCACGTGACCTTCAGAACGCGGTGAGCAAGTCTTTGTCGGCTCGCTACGGGTTGGAGAACGGGGTGCTTGCCTTCGTTAACGGCCAGCTTTATCTCGATCAAAACCAGATTCTGGAGAAGAAACTGGATCCCGCCGAAGTGGAGCGCTCGGCGGGCGAGGCGGCTCTTTCAGCGCCAGGGGTCGTTAGCTACTTCACTCGATCTCAGATTCTGAGCGGAGCGATGCCTGCTGGTCCAATAAGTCGTCGAGTGACGAACGGCTTCAATGCCGAGCGCTCGGGCGACGTCTGGGTGATCACAAGGCCGTTCTCGTTTTATCCAGAGGCCCCGCTCGCGACGACCCACGGTACGCCGTACAACTACGACAGTCACGTTCCGGTCATAATCGTTGGTAAAGGAATCAAGGCGGGCAAGTATTTCGCTCCGGCCTCGCCTGCGGACATCGCTCCAACGTTGGCGGCGCTGCTTGGAATTGAGCCGCCTTCAAACAGGTACGGTCGAGTCTTGTCAGAATCTATAGTCGAAAAGTCAGTTACCCGGCCATAGAAAGTTCTGAGTTCTGAGTGCTGAGTTCTGAGGACCGAATATTCAGTTTATTGCGCCACGCTCCGGGCGACGGGCTTATGCGGCGTTTTTTTTGTAAACTGTTTGAGCAATGAACGGCTCCCTAAGGATTAACCAAAGCACCGCCTCGTCTTTGTCGAAGCACAATCCATGGCTCGTCTTCACGAGGCTCGTGGTAATCACTCTTCTTGTGACGGGGACGGCTTCCGCACAACGCCCAAGCCAGAAGAAGCCTGCGCCCCCGAAGAGACCGGCTCCGGCTGAGGCCGAACCGCTTTCCGGCAATCCTCAGGAAGAATTCGAGCGCGCAAAGTCAGCGCCGACCGCCCAGGAGCGGATCGCGCTGCTGGAAAGGTTCATCAAGTCATTCCGAGGTTCAGAATATGACTTGAATGCGCGAGAGCTTCTGATGCGCGAATACGCCTTGCAAGGCGAGCAGGCCTTGAGAGAGGCGAACCCTCAACAAGCAGTCCGAGCCTTCAAGTCCGCCTTTCGCGTCACTCCGGCGATCGTGAATGACAGGATTTTCGGGCAGTACATTTTCCCGTTGCCGCTCGCCCTGAATGCGTTTGGGTACCGTGTCGAGGCCGCAGACCTGATGCGGGCATTCGAGCCGAAGTTTCAGGATCAGCCAAATCGCCTCGTTGAGATCGGATTCTTTTATGTGCAGATTGAAGCGCCGATCGAAGCTGTCCGCGTGTTGGAGCGAGCAGTGCAACTGGCTCCCGACGACCATCGAGCGCACAACAGTCTGGGATCGGCTTACTTGATAAACCTGCGCCTCGAGGATGCGGCCGACCAGTTCACTAAGGCTCTCGAGCTTGATGCAAAGGACGAGTACGCGAACCTGAACCTCGGACACCTGGCGCGAGGTACGGGCGACTATCAACGGGCCATCGGGTACTACAGAAAACAGCTCGCGATAAAGTCGGATGATGCAGAGGCTCGCGGAGGTCTGGCAATTGCGCTGCTCGCAGTGGGCCGCGATGAAGACGCCGAGGGCGAAATAAAGCGCGCGTTCGAGCTTGCGCCGGCCGATTATCGATTTCCGACGCAGCTAGCCTTCTACTATATGACCAGGAATAAGCCGTCGCTTGCACGTCCGCTGATCGAGCGCGCCGCCCAAATAGAACCGCGTTATATATGGATGCACATAACCAAGGCGTCGATCGACACCGCGGAAGGAAAGTATGGCGATGCGCTTTCGACTTTGATTGCCGCGCAGAGTCACGGTTTGTTCCCCACTTTGACATTTGAAATCGCGAGGGCGCTTATGGCGCTTGATGGTTACGACCAGGCAATCGACATCATGAAGAAGAGTTTTCGGATCAACGAGGATAATGAATTCGAAGCGATGCTTGCCGGCGCCGTGCGAGCGCGGTCGCCTCGTCTGGATCTCCTGCTGGAGCGGGAGCGTAAGGCATCGATTTTTCTGAATGACCAGATTGCCACTCAATTCCAATACAGGCTCTGCGAAGCTCTGGAGCGGATCGATTACAACCTGAACCTGGCTGTCGAAACTCGAAAAGCCGAACAGGAATCGACCAAGAAGCGGAATCGGAACACTCGCGGCAAAGCGTCCGACACAAAATCCGATGAGTTGCAGCAAACAACGCGACCCCGCCGTACTCGGCCGTCGGAAGACACCGAGCTATCGGCTGGAAAGGACTCCGCGCTTCGCGGGGTAGCGGAGTTGATGGCGGATCTCAAGACATTCACCACTATGGATGACGGACGTCAGGCGTTTCGAATGGTGTGGGCATCGCGCAAGCTTACCGACTCAGGAATTGCGCTTGACGCCGCGGAACAGCTTGCCCGCCGCGCGATAGTGCTTGCGGAGGCGGCGACTGAACCTGGGGGCTCGATGCGAGACGCACCCCTGCTCGATCGCGAAGGCCGCAAAGCGGTGTTCCTGGGCCGGGCTTATGACGCGCTGGGCTGGGCTCTGCTGAAGAAAGGTGACGCGCGCGGGGCGGTTGGCAGCCTCAGCAAGGCGGTCGAGATCTACCCCGAGAATGCCGAGCGAAAGACCGCCATCTGGCACCTTGCGGTGGCGAGTGAAGAGGTCGGCGACGAACGTCGCGCGCTGGAACTCTATATTGCGAGCTACGATGCGGGTCAGCCTACTTCGCTCGTTCGCCGCGCGCGCATCGAGTCGCTATACAAGAAGATCAACGGCTCTCTAGCGGGACTGGACGACAAACTGAAGAATCAGTGAGGCCACTCATTCGGTGGCTAGTTACGCGGACACTTAGAACTCATCAGGCACATAGCAAACCAGGACAGCACTAAAGGATTCTCACTGCTGTCCGGCTCCGAAGTCCGATTGCATTCAGGACCCAGAACTCAGGACTCAGAACTCAGAACTTCCCATGAACGGCGGTCTCCTCGTAGATAAGCCCGCGGGCGCGACCTCCCACGACATCGTGGTGCGAATTCGGAAAATAACGCGAATCCGCAGAGTGGGGCACGCGGGGACTCTCGATCCTTTTGCAACGGGATTGCTGGTTGTCTGTCTTGGCAAGGCAACGCGCCTGACTCAGTACCTCGTTGGTCTCGACAAGGAATACGTTGCCACCGTGCGTTTGGGCTTCGCCACCGACACTCAGGATGCGACAGGCCAACAGATCACGCCTTGTCGTTCATCGAACGGATTGACCGAGCTCAATATCGCAAGCGTAGTCGAAGGGATGGTCGGCGATCAGTTGCAGATTCCGCCGATGTATTCGGCGAAGAAGGTAGGCGGCGAAAGATTATATCGGGCTGCCAGACAGGGCAGGGAAGTGGACCGAGAGGCGGTGGCGATTAGGATCCACGAGGCGGAGATGATAAGAGGCAGACAGTCGGCCTTGACGCAAGCAGAAGACGGAACGGCTGAGTTTCAGGTTCGAATCAGGTGTTCGTCGGGCACTTATATAAGGACGTGGGCTCACGATCTGGGTGTGAGGCTTGGCGTGGGCGGACACTTGAAAGCGTTGCGAAGAACTGCGGTTGGCAGCTTCGGGATTGACAGCGCTCATTCTGTCGAGGAGATCGGAGAGCAATTCGAGAATGGGCGGGGAGCAGCCGTCGTGGTGAGCGCGTCGGATCTTGTAGCGCACCTTTCAGTTCTGAGTCTCGACGAGGGGAAATGTCGCCGGGTGGTCAACGGTGTGGCACTGGAGTCAAAGGATTATGAACATCGGGAGAAACTCCGGTTGTGCAATGCCCGGGGGGAACTGATAGCAGTGGGAGAGATGGACACCGGCAGAGGTGTGATACGGCCGCAGGTTGTGATTGGGACGGAAAGTGATTTGGGAACATCTAGTAAGAACACGTTGGGATAAAGGACAGGAGGAGAGAGTATTGAAGTGATAGCAGACCGGTTTGCATACAGGCTGCGACACTAGTGAGGGTTGTGTGCTTGCAGGCTGTGCTATAATGCCGGGCAGAAGTCGGTTTGTTGAACAGATGATCGACTTTTGATGAGATGCTTCGCTTTCGATTGATCTTTTTCGATTGATGAGGTTGAGCGTGCATCCAGTCGAGCCATTTGCAGCCGGAACTCTTTATCCGACTGTCAGCCCTGAAGGGCAGAGACTGAGTGTCGTCCTAACCATAGCAAACGAATTGGCAAAAGGCAGGCTCCGGGTTGATCGATCACGCGGAAGTGTCTTCGAGGTCTGTAGTGTGTTGGCGTGAATTGCCGTGCGCAGAGACTCAGAAGGTGAAGCGCCTTCGAGACGGCGATCACTCCCGTCGGATTCGGAGGTAGTGAAATGGGCGAAAACAAGCTGAATATTAGCGACTTGCTGGAGACGCATCGTCGCGAGCGCGAAAGGCTCGCCTGGGAGGGCACGTTCCGGGACTATTTCGAGCTCATAACCCAAAACCCGAACATCTCTAAGCTCTCTCATGCTCGGATCTGCGACATGGTCCTCTCGGCGGGTGTCGAAAAGATCAACGAAGATACGCGTGACGAAATCATTCGATATAACTTTTTTTCCCCTGAGTTGTTTGGTATCGAGAGACCCATCTCCAGAATCGTCGAGTACTTCAAGTCTGCCGGCCAGCGGCTGGAGGTCCGCAAGCGGATTCTCCTTCTGATGGGCCCGGTAGGCGGAGGCAAATCCACAATCGTGACGATGCTCAAGCGTGGTCTCGAGAGGTGGAGCAGAACCGGAAACGGCGCAGTGTACGCAATCAAGGATTGCCCGATGCACGAAGAGCCACTGCACCTGATTCCACCCGAGCTCCGGCCTGAAATCGAGAGACACTACGGTATCTATATTGAAGGTGAGCTGTGTCCGCAGTGCCGTTACAATCTCGAAAACGTATATCGGGGCCGCCACGAAGACGTCCTGGTGCACCGGATCGTGTTTTCGGAGAAGGATCGAATCGGAATCGGAACGTTCGCGCCGTCCGATCCTAAATCGCAGGACATCACCGAACTGACGGGCTCCATCGATCTGTCTACCATCGGCGAGGTCGGAGTCGAATCTGACCCGCGCGCCTACAGATTTGATGGTGAGCTAAACATCGCAAACCGCGGGCTGATGGAATTCGTCGAGATGTTGAAGGTTGACGAGAAGTTCCTGTACAGCCTTCTGACTCTGAGTCAGGAGCAGAGCATCAAGACCGGCCGGTTTGCAATGATCTACGCCGACGAAGCGATTCTCTCGCACACAAACGAGAACGAATACAGCGCCTTTGTGGCGAACAAGAAGAGCGAGGCACTTCAGGACCGGATCATAATGATCAGGGTGCCCTACAACTTGAAGGTCTCGCAGGAAGAACGCATCTACGACAAATTGCTGAAGCAGTCCGATGCGTTGCGCAATATTCATATCGCGCCCAACACGCTCAAGGTCGCCGCTATTTTTGCGGTGATGACCAGACTCGAAGAGCCAAAGAAAGCCAATATCGACCTTGTCAAGAAGATGAAGCTCTACGACGGCGAGGATGTCGAAGGCTTCAAGTCAAAGGACGTCAGGGAGCTTCAAGACGAGGCGTTGCGCGAAGGCATGGACGGTATAAGCCCTCGCTACGTGATAAACCGTCTATCGGGAGCGCTGGTTCGCGACAACATCACCTGCATAAACCCGATCGACGCACTGCGAGCAATCAAGGATGGCTTCGAGCAGCACACTGGCATCTCCAACGAGCAGCGAGACCGGTACTTGAATCTGGTCAGCAGCGCGCGCCGCGAATACGACGATCTTGCGAAGAACGAAGTTCAGCGAGCGTTCGTGTATTCGTTCGAGGAAATGGCCAAGGGGCTTTGCGACAACTATCTCGACAACGTTGAAGCGTACTGCAACAAGGAAAAGTTGAAAGACGTCATCACCGAGGAAGAGATAGAGCCCGATGAAAAGCTGATGCGTTCGATCGAGGAGCAGATTGGCATCAGTGAGAATGCGAAGAACACCTTCCGCCAGGAGATCCTGATCCGAATATCCTCGCACGCGAGGAAGGGAAAACCTTTCGAGTATCGGTCGCACGAACGGCTTAAGGAAGCGATCGAGAAGAAGATATTTGCTGATCTGAAGGATGTCGTGAAGATCACAACGTCGGCAAAGACTCCGGATGCCGACCAGTTGAGGCGAATAAACGAGGTGATTGACCGGCTGGTGACCCAGCACGGTTATTGTACGGTTTGCGCAAACGAGCTCCTCAGCTATGTCGGGACTCTGTTGTCTCGCTGAAGCGCGGGCGAGCGTTGTTGCGAGAAAATGCCCGCACGGTTCCGTTCGGACGTGCGGGCTTCAACTTTAGGTAACTACTATGTCCGTACAAAGGAACGACTGGTCGCTTTCGCGCAAGGGTCAGATAGATCAGGAACGTCACAAAGAGCGAGTCCGCGATGCGATAAAAAAGAATCTCGGTTCCATTGTTTCCAATGAATCGATCATTCTTTCCGACGGCAAGCGCGTAGTGAAAGTCCCGATCCGCTCGCTCGATGAATACAAGTTTCGCTTCGACTATCGCAAGAAGAAGCAGGTGGGCACCGGAGATGGAAGCACCAAGGTTGGCGATGTAATCGCCCGTGAGAGCCAGCCCGGCCAGAATCCCGGCGTCGGAACCGGCGCCGGGGATCGTCCGGGCCAGGACTACTACGAAGCCGAAGTTGAAATCGACGAGATCGCCAAACTCATTTTCGAAGACCTGCACCTTCCCTATCTGGAAGATAAAGCGAAGCAGGCGGTCCAATCGACCACCACCAAATTCACCGAGATCAGAAAATCGGGAATTCTTTCGAACCTGGACAAGCGCCGTAGCCTGGTCGAGAACATAAAGAGGCAGGCTCGACAGACGGGCCGCGCCAGCATTGGCCCGTTCAAGAAGGAAGATCTCCGCTATAAGACCTGGGAAGAGCAGCTCAAGTACGAGTCAAATGCGGTGGTGATTGCAATGATGGACGTATCGGGCAGCATGGGCGAGTTCAAGAAGTACATTGCCCGGTCGTTCTACTTCTGGATGGTCCGCTTCCTGAAGACAAAATACGATCACGTCAAGATCGTCTTCATAAGCCATCACACCGAAGCGAAAGAAGTGACCGAAGAGCAGTTCTTCACCCAGGGCGAATCGGGTGGGACGGTTGTATCATCGGCATATCGTCTGGCGCTGGATGTTATTTCCGAGCATTATCCGCCCAGGGACTGGAATATTTACCCATTCCATTTTTCAGACGGAGACAATTACTATTCGGACAACGATGAAGCCGTGCGTTTAGCAGACGAACTGATCTCCACTTGCAATTTGTTTGGCTACGGCGAGATTGGCGAGGAAGGGGCATCCAGCTACCGAAGGTCCTCAGGCGCTCTGTTGTCGATCTTCAAGGATCGGCTGAAAGCGCAGGAACGATTTGTAGGTGTGCGGATCGACGACAAAGAAGACGTTTACCCCGCGTTGAAGGAATTTTTCGGCAAGCGCGGGGAGCAGGCATAGCGTTCGATGGCTGACAAGGAAATACAAGAACTCGAGAAGGCGGTCGAACAGACCTGGGAGATTGCAACGGTCAAGTTTGGACTCGATCCGTTCCCGGTCAATTTCGAGATCGTTCCGGCAACGGTGATGTACGAAGTCGGATCGTACGCACTGCCGGGCCGCTATTCCCACTGGACCTTTGGCAAGGCGTATCATCGGATGAAGATGATGTACGACTTCGGCCTCTCCAAGATCTACGAAGTCGTTATCAACTCCAACCCGTCGTACGCGTTTCTGCTGGAGACGAACTCGCCGACTCAGAACAAGCTGGTCATTGCGCACGTCCTTGGCCACGTCGATTTCTTCAAGAACAACGTTTATTTCTCGAAGACCAACAGGCGGATGGTGGACGGAGCAGCCATGCACGCGCGACGAATGGCTGAATACGAGTTCACTCACGGACGAAAGGTCGTAGAAAAATTTCTTGACGCGGTGCTGTCAATCGACGAGCACATCGACCCAAATTTCTTCATGAAGCGCGGCAGAGATGCGGAAGGGCGAGCAGATAAGAAACAACCGCAGCAAAAACGGCGGAGGGAAGGTCGCTATGACGACTTGTTCGTCGAGGAGGAAGCGGCGGCTGATAAGGATGCTTCCCAGGACGCGGGAGCGAAGCCGAGTCTGGGTGCGCCTGAGAAGGACCTGGTCTACTACATAATGAAGAACTCGCCGTCGCTTGAGGACTGGCAGCGGGACGTGATGAGCATGATCCACGATGAGATGGAGTATTTCGTTCCTCAGATGCAGACGAAGATCATGAACGAGGGCTGGGCTAGCATCTGGCACTCGCGAATCATGCGCGAAATGGAACTGCCTACGAGCGAGCATCTGGAGTTTGCCGAGCTTCATGCGGGCGTGGTGTCGCCTCACAAAGGACAATTGAATCCGTACTACCTGGGCTACAAGATTTTTGAGGATATAGAGAAGCGCTGGAACAATCCTTCTAAGGAAGATCGCGATCGATTTGGGAGACAGGGTGGCGAGGGCCGAGAAAAGATGTTCGAAGTTCGTGAGCTGGACAACGACATTTCGTTTCTGAGGAATTATCTGACCGAGGAGCTCTGTGAGGAACTCGATCTGTTTGTTTATCAGCTCGTGGACGAAGAAGAGTGGACCGTCACCGATAAACGATGGGAGAAAGTTCGAGATCAGCTTGTCGCCAATATGACCAACTTTGGATTTCCGTACATCGAAGTTGTGGATGGCGACTACAATCGAAATCGCGAGTTATATCTGATGCACCGTTACGAAGGCGTCGAGCTCGATATGAATTACGCTCGCAAAACTCTCGAGTATGTCTATAAGTTATGGGGCCGCAAGGTGTACCTCGAGACCCAGTCGGATGAAGAAGCTCTGGTCATGCGCTACGACGGTAACGAACACGACGAACAGTAAAACCCCGTCCTGATAACCCGCGTCCCGCCACTCACAATTGTGCAGCGTGGCGTTGCGATCGATTGGCGCGGGTGGAATGAACACTTCAACCCTTCCGGAGAAAAGATGAGAAAACTAAGAGGCGTGACAGCGTGTGTGCTCGCAGCGGCGCTGATGGTTATTTCGACCGCCCGGCGCACTGAGGCGTGGGGGGACGAAGGTCACCGCTGGATCAATCTGGTGGCGGCCGAGCGCGCGCCCGATGATATGCCGCCCTTTTTCAAGGCAGCTACCGCCCGGCTCTCATTCTTGGGGCCGGAGCCGGACCGATGGAGGGACGGCAAAGAAGTTTACAAAGCGCTGAGCGAGGTGAACGGGCCGGATCACTTCGTCGACATGGATAATCCGGACAATTTCCGGTCCCTTCCGAACGATCGTTATCAATATGTGACCTGGCTGCGTAATCAGGGAAAGGACGCCAAGGATATAGGTTTCCTGCCCTATTCGATCCTTGAAAGCTATCAGAAGGTTCAAGTGCTGTTCCGCCTTTGGCGCAACACGCAGAATACGGCAGACAAGGAGCAGATCGAGCAGAATATCGTCTACTACGCTGGAGTACTTGGTCATTACGTGGCGGATGGTTCTCAACCGCTTCACGCTTCGATCCACTTCAACGGGTGGACTACCAGCTCGAACCCGGATCTGTTTACTCGAGATGCGATTCACTCGCGATTTGAGAGCGAGTTCGTCAGGACGCAACTGAAGCCCGAAGACTTCCGGGATATCGTGAAGCCTGCTCAGCGATTGAGCGATGTGTTCCAGGATGTAGTCACGTATTTGTCGGAGACGTGCCGCCTCGCGCCGGAGGTCTACCGGATGGACAAGACGGCGCGGTGGGACGGGAACAATCGAAATCCTGAGTCCAAGAAATTTGTAGGAGGGCGGTTGGCTGCCGGTAGCCAAATGCTGGTTAACCTCTGGTACACCGCGTGGCTGGACTCCCGAAGCGGAGCGCGGGAGTAGCCAAAAAAAATCAGCAAGTCGGTATAAGATCCGCGTTCAAATAGTCAGCGGAGGCGCCCAAGCCAGAGCACGGGCTGGAACGTTAGCGACATTTTCTTGGGCGCCTGCGCTCGATCTTTTTGAGGCAGTAGGCAGTAGGCAGTAGGCAGTAGGCAGTAGGCAGTAGGCAGTAGGCAGTAGGCAGTAGGCAGTAGGCAGTAGGCAGTAGGATGTGATGGCGATGCGGTTCGTCCATTCTTCGTTGTCCGCCCACAACCCAAAATTCTGATATCGTCAGCCACATCGGGAATTGATCTGGATCAAAAGGGCTAGCCGATCCTGAATCTGGAATTGCGCGAGAACGGCCCGCCGCTACTGCAGATCATCCGCGCCACCCACTCAGCACTCAGCACTCAGCACCCAGCACCCAGCACCTAGCACCCAGCACTCAGCACCCAGCACCCAGCACTCAGAACTCAGAACTCAGAACTTCCTTGGCCTTGCCGAGCTTGGGGAGGCGTACTTAAACTTCGGTTTGTGAGCAGTCACGCGGCCGAAATCGCCATAGTCGGAGCCGGACCCGCAGGAGCACACCTTGCAACTCTGCTCGCCGACCAAGGCCGCGACGTGTTGCTTCTCGATCCAAAAGGCGCCTGGGAAAAACCTTGCGGAGGAGGCGTTCCAGCTCGTGCGATTCGCGAGTTCGGCTTTCTACTCGAACAAGAACGCTATCCGAGAAAACTAATTCGAAGAGTCAGGCTCGTGTCCCCCGCAGGCAAGACCGTCGCGCTTAAGCTCAATGAGCCTTTCGCAATTTTTTCCAGACAGGTCCTCAACGGCGTCGCACTGGACCGCGCGGTCGCCGCAGGTGCGAGATTCGTTCGAGCCGCCGTCACCGACTTCAGCAAGGACGGTGATTCGTGGATAGTCAACGCCGATAACGCAGGAGAGAAGCTGCATTTTCGCGCTCGTTTTCTGGTGGGCGCGGACGGCGCCGCAAGTTCCATGCGCCGCAAGCTCATAGGAATCTTCCCAAAAAAAGATCTGGCGCTTGCATTCGGTTACAACGTTGATTCCGATCCAATGTCACAAGCTGACGAAGACAGCGGCCGAGACGAAGAGGTCCTTGTGAAGTTTGCCCCCGCGTTCACCGGATACATCTGGGCGTTTCCGAGGCCGGGTGTCATGAACTTTGGTGTTGCTGCAAAGCTGGGCGAGCGAAGCTCAGACGAATTGCGAACGATGTTGTCACGCTTCGTAAGTGAGTACTACGGTGGTAAGACCCCAGACTCGGACAGAGTGACGTTCTTCGGGGCGAAGATTCCTGCGTTGGACGCTTCGAGTTGGAAGAAACTCAAAGCGTCCGGGGATGGTTGGGCGCTGGTTGGCGATGCCGCCGGTTTCTGTGATCCGATAACAGGCGAGGGCATCTACTACGCATTCAAGTCGGCGCAAGTGCTCGGCGATGCTTTGGACCGCGCCCGAACCGAGTACAAGCGCGCGACTGACAGTTATGAGAGAGCCTGGCGCGTCGAATTTGGAGCAGAGCTCGAAAGAGCCTCGCAACTGCTTCCGCGATTCTACCGGGGAAGAATCTTCGGACAGGCTTTCACGAATTCGATGGTCAATATCGCAAGATATCATCGAGGCACCGCAGCGATTCTCATGCGGTTGCTGGTCGGCGACCAAAGCTATGTGACTCTCAAGCGTGATCTGAAGCGAAACGCCTGGCGTATTCTCTGATTAATAGATCGATTGGTCGCCGTAGAGACGAGGCGCTTATGAAAAGCTATCGCAAGGAACTGTGGTTCAACGTACCGTCCCGCAGAGGTTTTGTGAACATAACTCCTCAGGTAGAGGATTGTCTTCAGGAGAGCGGCGTGACGGAAGGGCTGGCGCTGGTGAATGCGATGCACATAACCGCGTCGGTCTTCATTAACGACGACGAAAGCGGTCTTCATCACGACTACGAGGTATGGCTGGAGAAACTCGCACCTCACGAGCCTGTTTCTGCCTACCACCACAACCGCACCGGCGAAGATAATGCGGATGCCCACATAAAGCGTCAGGTGATGGGACGAGAAGTCGTTGTTGCGATCACAGGGGGAAGGCTCGACTTCGGACACTGGGAACAAATCTTCTACGGCGAGTTCGACGGAAGACGGAAGAAAAGAGTGCTGGTAAAAATAATTGGGGAATGATTTGATAGTCGCTAAGTCCCTTGTTGTTTTTTTGGGAGAGTGAGTTGATGTGTCCACGCTCAGTCTTCCGAGTATCCTATTTGTCGTGTCGCAATAATGGCCTTAATCAGATCAATTCAATCGGACGGGTGACCGTGAAGTTTTGAAAGGAACTGTTCGCGCTCGATGCCAAAAACCCGATCACCGCTCGCAATCATTTTCTTCACCATTTTTATTGATCTGGTCGGCTTCGGCATAGTCATACCGGTGTTGCCGCTCTATGCCGAACGCTACGGCGCATCCGAGGCAGTAGTCGGTGTGCTCACGGCTATCTATTCGGTGATGCAGTTTATGGCGGCGCCAGTTCTGGGCAAGTGGTCGGATCGCGTCGGGCGCCGTCCGATCCTGATGATAAGCCTTTTGGGCAGCTCGCTCGGTTTCTTCATCATGGCTCTCGCGCCGAGGTTGCCGGGAGGCTTTGGGTTGTTTGGCATGTCGTCTGTGCTCGTGTGGCTCTTTGTAGCCCGAATCATTGACGGCATCAGCGGAGGGAACATCTCAACCGCTCAGGCCTACATTGCAGACGTGACCACGCCCGAGAGCAGATCGCGAGGAATGGGCCTGATTGGGGCGGCGTTTGGCCTAGGGTTCATTTTCGGGCCGCTCATCGGCGGTTTGATGAGTAATATCTCGGCTGAAGCACCGTTCTTCTTCGCTGGTGCCATGGCGGCGGCGAACGCTACTGCGTTGTTCTTTTTTCTGCCCGAGAGTCTTTCTGCTGAGCATCGAGGACGCGCGACAAAGCGTGCTGGAATCAACGAGATCTTTCGGGGCTCCGGTGATTGGCATCTGAAGGCGGTGATGGCGACGTACTTCTTCGCTACGCTTGCGTTCGCGATGATGACTGTCACTTACGCTCTTTTTGCGAGCGAGCGCTTTCACTTCGACGCGAGACACACCGGGTATGTGTTTGCGTTTGTCGGAACCCTTGGCGCGGTGATACAAGGCGGTTTGCTCGGGCGGCTGGTGAAGATATTTGGTGAAAAGACTCTCGCGGTTGTCGGAACCGCGATTTTCGCGGCAAGTTTGTTTGCACTTCCGATGAGCGCCACTGTCGCGTGGCTGCTTATAGCCAGCACGGGCATTTCAATCGGGAACAGTCTTGTGACGCCGACGCTGAACGGACTGGCGTCCAAGAGTGTGAGTCCCTCGGCGCAAGGCCGCATTTTGGGGGTGATGTCGTCGGTCGCCAGCCTGGCTCGAATAATCGGGCCGCTGCTTGGTGGTTTTCTGCTGGGCCGCGACGCGCGGTTCCAAACCGTCGCACCTCTTCGGTACGGACGCACGCCTTACTGGACCAGTGGCGCGATCATGCTGATCGCGTTGGTGCTGTCATTCGCGGCACACGCTACTGAAGGCAGCGAGAACAAAGCACAAGAGAGAGCCAGTATGGCGGGAGTGGAGGGGTGAGGAGAAGGGGAGATGAGGATATGAGGTGAATGGTCGAAAGGGGCGAAGGGGCGACGCGGGGATGAGGACAGATTGCTCTTAATCTCGTACGGATCGAATCAGGCGCCATTAAGCAAGTCAGACTCAGAACTCAGAACTCAGAACTCAGAACTATGAAAGATTGGCTCTATCAAATTAATGTCTGGATACATATTCTGGCTGCCAGTGTATGGGTGGGCGGGTTGATCTATACTGCAGCCGTTGCAGTGCCTTTTGCATTGACTCACGACCCTCAGGAGCGACAACGCATTCTGAGAGGACTTGCGCATCGATTCAGACCAATAGGCTGGAGCGCCATCGTAGTCCTGTTCATTACCGGCCTCGGAAATCTGACACTAAGGATCAGTCCAATTAGCATTGGTCAGATTTTGAAGGGAGATGTCTTCGATCGGACAAAGGTCGAGCCGTTGATCGCCGTCTGGTTACCCTGGAAGCTGTTGCTCGTGGTGACGATGATTGCGCTGATGCTCTACCACGACGTCACTAGCATTCGCGCCGCCAAGAAGTTCGAAGGTTCGCCCGACTCAGCTCCGGGTCATTCACCCGGCACTACCGCGGCTGCGATCGCCACGCTGATCGCTATCGCAATCCTCTACGTATCTGTGCGCCTGGTGCGAGGATGAAGTATTGCTTTGAGCACTCAGAACTCAGGACTCAGCAGCTCAGAACTTTCCCTAAGACACCAGAGCTCCTTCATGTTCCTCAGACCTCATATCCATTCCAGTCACACCGGCCAGGGGAAGCCTCACCGTAAAGGTCGTTCCAACTCCGACTGTGCTTTCAACCCGAATGTCCCCGCCGTGCCGCTCGATGATGCCGTGCACGATTGAAAGCCCGAGACCGGTGCCTTCACCAACTGGTTTGGTGGTGAAAAACGGATCGAAGATTCGCGTAATCAGCTCGTCCGGGATACCAGGACCGTTGTCGCGGAATTTTATGACCGCGTAGGCGCCCTCCACACGAATACTTATCCAGACGTCGCCCTGTTCGTTCATCGCCTGCGCCGCGTTCACCAGAAGATTCATCCAGACCTGAGAAATCTGGCCGGCGTAGCAGTCAATCTCGGGCACTACGCCGTAATCTCGGTGAACGTTGATGCGGCCGCGAAATAGTTGCCCCAACAATCGCAGGGTTGAATCTATGCCAGTGGCGATGTCCACCTTCTGACATTGGGATTCATCCGCTCGCGACAGCGTCTTGAGATTGAGCACTATGTCACGGACCCTTCGAGAGCCTTCGTGGCAATCTTCGATAGCGCTCGACAAATCGTTTATCAGATATTCGTAATCGATTTCTTTCTTGAGCTTGTCGATCTTGTGCTCAGCGGCCGCCGGAATGCCTTCGCAAGTGTCGTAGAGGTCGAGCAGTCTCCGGAGATCAGCGATGGATTTACCCAGCAGCACAGTGTTGCTGTAGACAAAGCTGATGGGATTGTTCAGTTCGTGCGCGACCCCAGCGACCAGCCGGCCAAGCGCCGCCATTTTTTCCTGCTGCATCATCTGTTCCTGAATCACCAACTGGTTCTGCGTTTCGTGCAACTCGCTTCTCGTCTCTCGAAGCCTTTTCACTTGCTCCGTGAGGTCCTCGTTCATCTTGCGCAGATTTGTGACCATGAGATTCAGCGACTCAGCCATCTCGCCAAACTCGTCCTTGCGATTCAACGAAAGGGTATGTTTCAACTCGCCGGCGCTGATCGATCTTGCAACGTACATCAAACTCTTGATCGGAAGTCTGAATGAGCGTGTGAGGTATGTACTGAGCAGGCCGGCCGCGGTCAGCATGCCTAGCAGCAGTGCAATGATCACCGAGTATATGAGTGATCTGGTCGTCTCCCGGCCGTCGACATTCGCGCCGGCAACTTGATGGGTTATCTCCCCAAAACTGTCCAGCCACCGTTGATAAGCATCGCGAGCTCGAAGGTACTCGCTGGAGTAGATCTGTTGTGCGGTAGCGAAATCCTGTCTGGCGACCGCCTGAAAGATCCTCGCCTCGAGCGGTCTGAGTGCTTCCTCATCACCTTTTTGAAGCTCGTCCAGCATGCCGATCAGCATCTGGTCCGACGTCAATTGCCTCGTCGCGTCGTAGACGCTTTTGAGTGTTTCATACGAGGAGTCGACGCTCTTCGAGTCCTTGCCTTGATTTGCTCCCTGATGAAACACGCGGCTCTTGATAGTCTCGTCTATGCGCAACCGCTCGGCGAGAATGATCCTGGCGAGGCGGGCTATTTGATTTCCCCCTGATTCTGCGGGAGAGGAGTTGCGTAGAAACACCAGCGCGATCACCGCCAGCGCTACTCCGAACAGCGAGACCGCCGCAAAGGACAGGGTGAGTTTCTGACTGAAGTTCCTTACTCTCATTATCTTAACCCCGGAGGCCGTGGGGGGAGACCTTTCTTGGTTCCACTCTTTCTAGTATCGGCAGAATCGGAAAAAACTTTATGACGCGAAGGGTATAAAGTTAGTCAGGCTTTGGACGATAAGGTAAGGGAGTGAGGGAGGTAATGTAATGCTCTATACACTGCTTGCCGTGGACGACGAACCCGCCAACTTGAGAATGCTCGAGCGGCTGTTTCGAAAAGAATTCAGGGTTCTGACAGCCTCTAATGGAGAAGAAGCACTGGACATTATAAGACAGGAGGAGGTGTCCCTGATCATAACCGACCAGCGAATGCCGGGTATGAGTGGCACGCAGTTCCTTCGCAAGACCTTAAACAGCAACCCGGATACGGTCAGGATAATCCTCACGGGTTTCACCGACGTTGACGCGCTGACGGATGCAATAAATACGACACGCGTCTACCAGTTTGTAAGCAAGCCATGGGATCCGCTCGCGTTGAAGCAAATCGTCGAAGATGCGATGCGAGAACACGAAAGATCAATGGAACAAAAAAGGCTGCTGGAAGGGCTGCTTGAGCTGGTCCGCAGTTGCCCGCACCTGTTTGGTGCGCGCGTCGCAGGCCTCGCTCCGGAAAACGGGGCCGCCGACGACAGCGTCTCGTTCAATATCTCCGCCGGCAAAGCCAATTGAGTCCTTATGCTTACGAAAACACATTCGATACTCGTGGTGGACGACGAGTCTGCCAATCTGCGGATGTTTGAGAGGCTGCTGCGCCAGCGCTTCAGGGTTCTCTCTGCATCGAACGGAGAAGAGGCGCTGAGCATCCTGAGGCGAGAAAGGGTCTCGCTGCTGATCTCGGATCACCGCATGCCTGGCATGACCGGAGTCGAGTTGCTGAGGCGAAGCATGGAAATAGATCCGGACATGATCCGGATGATCGTAACCGCCGATCACGGCATTGACACGTTCATCAGCGCGCTTAAAGAGGGTGGGGCCATTCGCGTGATTCCAAAGCCGTGGGATCCGGATCATTTGATGCAGAGCGTGGTCTTCGCTCTTGAGAAGCACGAGGTGGTCGTGGCGAACCGGCAGGCAATCGATCGATTGAAACAGGCCAATCACCTGCTCGAGCAGGTGTCGAAACGCTCGTAAAAGACAAGGCAACGGGTAAGGGTTCAGTCAGGGTTTACAGGAATGACACGAGCAAAAGACGCCATCTACGCGCGACTACATGCGCGTCCGAGAAAACCCGCGGAGCGCCGCCGCGGGTCCTTTGATTCTAGACTGCTCGCCGAAGTGATGCTCGAGGCAATCGGCCCGGTGCTTTTTGATCCCGCTCCAGGTGTGATGTTCGCGGATCTTCCGCATCCTCGCCATTCAGAATCTTCTGAATCTCGCGTCGAAGCGTTGCTATCGATTTTGAGTGAAGCTGAGAGACGCGGGCTTCGTTGACGTTCAGCGTCGCTCCGATCTGTTTCATGGTCATCTCTTCGTAGTAATAGAGCCACAACAAATGCTTTTGGCGTTCGGGCAGGTGGTCGATCGCTTGTGCTAAAACGTCCAGAAGCTCATTGCGCTCGAGAACGCAGAGGGGGTCGCTTGGCTTATCGGTAGTCGGCAGGTCCAGCGCCGATACGGATTCCTGATCGAACATCGCCTCGATGTCGGCGAACTGGAGTCGACCTACATTCGCAAGCAGATTGTGTTGCTGCTGAATGCTCAGGCCCATTTCCTCGGCGAGATCGGAGATCGTGGCAGCGCGGCCGTTTCGATGCTCGACGACCGATTGCGCAGCGCGCAGTTGGCGCGCTCGCCCATACATCGCACGGGGTGCCCACGTAAGCGAACGTAGGTAATCGAACATCGCCCCTCGAACCCGGCTCTCCGCATAAGTCCGGAATTTTATTGCGCGGCTGGCATCGTATTTCCTCGATGCCTCGATCAGACCCACGACTCCCGCACTCCAGACGTCGGCGGAGTCAATCGCTGCGGGCAGTCTGGGCAACAGCCTGCGCAAAACATTGTTAACGAGGTTCAGATGCTCGACCACCAGCGAGTTGCCGGTTTCCTCAGCATCAGGTCTATCAGTGTGAGCTGCTTCTGACGGGTGAACACCATTTTGAAGAGCGGCGGGCAGCGACGCTGGTCTGAAGTGATGTGTGCTCATAGTGAAGAAGCCCGGGACGAAAGTTCTAGCGGCAGCCGATTAGGACGAGGCCACGCGTTCAGGCGCATCGCGATGGCGAATCTGGCGGTCCGCAACGAGCAATTTGTTTGTGTTTGATATGCGGCCTGCTGCTCTGGACAGCAATGTAATCGGATGGGCAACTGGCTCGCAGCAGTGGAGCAACAACCAAAAGACTTCAAAGGCTGCGCAGGGTTATGGGGACATTACTGATTTTACCGGCGCTTTTAGAGCTTATCGGGGGATAAGCCGTCCTGTATTTTTGCTTACAACATCGTCCATTATTGCCGAAGTGGGCGGTTAGTCAATAGTAATAAACTGGGAGATGAGGGATGGGGGAGAAGCGAATGGGCGAATGGGCGACGCGGAGACGCGGGGACGCGCAGACACTGGACGGGCTTTGAGAGAACACCCCCGACTGTGATCTGCAAGGAGCAGGGCGTACACGGCGTGGTGTTCTCGTGATCGATCACATTCAAAGTCGTGCTTCACACACAGGGTCGTTGCCGCGTCCCCGCGTCGGCCCTTCGCCTCATCTCCCTCCCCTCTGACGAAGTACTTCGAATAACACTACACCGACGGCGACTGAGACGTTTAGCGAACCAATTCGGCCTCGCATGGCGATCGACACAATAGCGTCACAACGCTCACGCACCAGCCTGTGAAGTCCAGAACCTTCACTCCCAAAGACGAGGGCAATCGGACCTGAATAGTCGAAACCCGTGTAGTCGAGTTCCCCTGAGCTCTCTACTCCCACCACCCACACCTTAGCTTTCTTCAGTTCTTCGATGAAGCTGCCCAGGTTCGTGACCTTCGCGACTGGCAGGTATTCCACCGCACCAGCGGAGGTCTTCGCTACGGCATCGGTGACGTGTGCGGCGCGGCGCTCGGGGACTACCACCGCGCTCGCCCCCGCACATTCCGCGGTGCGAATGACTGCTCCGAGGTTGTGGGGGTCCTCGACACCATCGAGCAGAACAAACAAGGAATTGGACTTCACGTTCTGAAGGAGATCGTCAGGGTCGGCATACGTCGAAGCAGACGTTAGGGCGATGACCCCCTGATGGTTGGCGTTGCGTGCCAGCCGGTCGAGCAATACTCGTGGCTCGCGCCTGACCGGGACCCTCAGCGCACGCGCTGCATCCATCACCTCCTGGAGGCGCTCGTGCTTTGCGCCAGCGGCGATGATGACGCGCTCGATGCTCCGGCCCTTTGCCCTGAGAGCTTCCAACACCGGGAGCACTCCGTAGACCTGCTGCATAACGGATGAGGATAACGGCTGAGTAATCCGATGTAAATGAGTGCCGGAACGAGACGAAGTTCAGTATCGCTGAGACCGGAACAGCAAGCCGGGCGCGTTTAGAAAAAACGCTCTTGTCGCATTTAGATCACTCCACCTGTATCAGCCGCACTGCACCCGGCGACACGAACTTCTCCGCCCTCGGTGCTTGGCAGACTTCTCAGCTCAAGCTAAATCTTGGCTTCGCTGCACTCAGGATTCAGACCCGGGATTCAGAACTCAAAACGCTTTCCCTGGCACGTGCCTCGCTTTGGATGGAGCAATTAGTCATCATCGCACTCGCGTGGAGGTATCTCCTGTCGACTTATCGAATGCGTCAAGGCATAGCGTTCTGGCAGATCGGTGCATCACTGGCAGTGGCGGGCTATCTCACGACCTGCGTTTTGACTGGTACGATCAAAAGCTACCACTGGGTGTTGCTGGGTATCGTTCCTCTTGCTTTGTTCCATGAGAAACCTACCCGCAGATTCCTGCTTGACTGGCTTCCGATTATAGCCTTCTGGCTCGCGTACGATCGGTTGCGGCTGGTCCAGCCGTTACTGCTCAGCCGCGTCGCGGTTGAATGGCCATACGAACTGGAACTGCGTCTATTCGGTTGGCTCGGAGGCGGCGACGTGCCCGCGCATTCCTGGGACTTGTGGTTGTCGGCGCCCGGCGGGGCGACGCGCGACGCATTGAGCGTTGCCGCGCAGATGATCTACCTGTCGCACATGGTGCTGTTGCCGGCTCTGCTTTTCTTTTGGTGGAGTCGGCAGGAGCGGGGCCGATTTACAAAGTACGTGCGGGCTTTCAGCATTCTCCACGCAATGGCTCTGTTGACCTACGTGACTCTCCCGGTTGCGCCGCCCTGGTGGATAAGCCTTCACCGCATGTCGCAACCAACTGCTCAGTTGGTGGCGCAAACCAACGTGCGCGACGCAATGCACGGTGTGGTAGTCCAAGGCTTGATCGGAAATGCGGCGCAGTGGTTCGCTGCGGTGCCTTCGTTGCACGGAGCTTATCCGGTATTGATGTTCCTGTTGTCGCTGGGCGAAAGGAAGTGGTTTGCATCAGGTGTTGTTGCGGCGTACGCGGTGGCGATGTTTGCGGCCACCGTATCGTTAAATCAGCACTACTTTATTGATCTGCTGGCGGGTTTGTGCGCTGCGTGTATTGCTTACCTGGTGGAACGAAGCGGAGTGCTGACGGGTGAGTCCTGAGTGCTCAGCACTCGGCACTCCCCTTCACACCACGTTTGCTTCTCGTTCGTTCTCACCCAGCTTGAAGCGTTCCAACGAAAAAGGACAAAGATCAAAGTCGTCAACAGCGCCCGTAGCAATCAACTGCGCTATGAGGCGCCCTGCTGCCGGCGAGTGTTGAAATCCGTGGCCACTGAATCCCGCGATCACGTAGTAGCCTTCAATCTCGTGCGACCGGCCGATTATTGGCATCGCATCGGGCGTCATCTCGTACAGACCCGCCCAGGCGTGGGCGATCCCGGCCTCCAGAATCGCCGGTAGTCTCCTTGCCGCATACGGCGTTATCTTCTCGAGGAATTCCCATCTTACGCTGGTGTCATAGCTCGGAGGCTCGGCCGGATCCGACATTCCGAACAGTATCCCCGGTCCCTCGCGATGAAAATAAAACGTGCTCGAAAAATCAATGACCATAATCCGGTTCTTCGGCACTTCGGCTTCTGACGATAAAGCCTCGGTTATGAAAATGTGTCTGCGGTACGGTACCACCGGAATCTCAAGGCCGATCATGCGCCCGATTCGGGCAGCATAAGGCCCTGCGGCGTTCACCACAATTCGCGTCTCGATCGTGCCGTTTTGAGTCTCGACGGCCGCAATCGCGTGATCTCGCATTCTCAAACCGGTGACCTCAGTCTGACGGAGTATTGTTGCCCCTCGCGATTGCGCGGCGCGAGCGAATCCCTGAGTGACGCCGTTGGGATCGGCGATTCCATCGCGATCGCAAAACGTTGCGCGCAGCACCCCTTCTGTTTCGAGCCCGGGGGCAAGGGTTCGAGCTTCCTCGGGCGAGAGAGAATCGACCGAGATACCCAGATCCCGCTGCATCTGTACATTCGCTTCGAAGTTGAGTACGTCTTTCTCGGTAGAGAGGAGGAAGAGGTAACCGTCCTGCCAGAAGTCGATCGGGTAACCCACCTCTTCTTCGAAACGCTCGAGGCAACGAATAGACTCGATGGATAGTTGAACATTGGCCTTTGAGGAGAACTGATGCCGCACTCCGCCTGCGTTGCGGCCTGTCGAACCCATTCCGAGCATAGATTCGCGCTCGAGTAGCACGACGTCCGTTACGCCCATGCGAGTCAGATGATAAGCGGTGCTGGCACCCATGCACCCGCCACCTACAATGACTACGTCCGCTGTCGTCTTCACCTGTTGCAGCTTACACCATCGAACGACACTTCTTAACGAAAAGGCGCCGAACGGGACAGCCAGCTTTGTAAGCCCCGATTGAGCTTTGAGTCCACGACACTTTGCGATAAGGTCATATAGTCCGTTCCGCACTGGAATGCTACCATCAGCTCAATCAAGGGTCATGAATCGATTCACTTACACCGAGGAGTCCCTTGCCGCAAACGATGGCTTGCAGCTCTACGTGCGACGGTGCGAGGCAAGCAGGCCAGCCGGCGAGGTCATCATCGTACACGGCTTCGGAGAGCACAGTGGTCGATACACTGCACTGACAGAGCACCTTGTGAATGCGGGCTACTCGGTCACCGCTTATGATCACCGGGGACACGGCCGTTCCGAAGGGCTGCCGGGTCACGTTGAAAATTTCACCGAGTACGAGAAAGACTTGAACCACGTCATCGAGTGGACGGGTTCACGAGGGTCGACGGCAGATCTTTTTCTCCTAGCCCACAGCATGGGAGGCCTCGTGTCTCTTAGATATCTCTCTCAGGGAGCGAACAAGTCACGCAGGTTGATTCGTGGTGCGGTCATTTCCGCTCCGCTGATCGCGGTGGCCATCCCAGTGCCGCAGCACAAGCTGATCATCGGGCATGTGGCCGCGAAGCTTGCCCCACGATTGAGGCTTGAAAACGAAATCGATCCTACTGTGCTCAGCAGGGATGCATCGGTGGGCGTAGCATACGCGGCTGATCCCCTGGTTCACCGGAAGGTCAGCGCGCGA
Source organism: Blastocatellia bacterium (assembly GCA_035315885.1). Lineage (GTDB taxonomy): Bacteria > Acidobacteriota > Blastocatellia > UBA7656 > UBA7656 > DATFXM01. Next base: position 2,066 of record DATFXM010000003.1, on the reverse strand, counting down.
TGGTTTTCCGAGGCCGGACGCGCGATGAACGAGCTGGTAGAGCACGCCTCCAGGATCACCGCGCCGCTTTTGATCCTGCACGGAAGCGCGGACCGGCTAGCAAGCGTTGACGCCACGCGAGCGCTCTTCCCGAAGATTACTTCTGGCGACAAACAACTGGTAATCCTCGAAGGTTACTATCACGAGTTGTTCAACGAACCCGAGAAGCGCGAGCTGTTCAAGCGCGTTACAATCTGGCTGGCCGAACGCGCTACTTCTTAAGCCACGCCTCACGAACTGCGAGCTGTTCCGCCGTAGGATTTGGAGCTTCCTTTATCTTGTAGCTCGGCTCGGTTCGGCTTACGACTTCGACGTCCAGGTTTTGATCTTTTCCTGCCCTCTTGATGGCAAACACGACCTTCTGTCCCACTCGTTCGTCAACGCGAAACGTGGCTTCCTGCGGACGAGTCCGAACGTCGATTCCATCGATCGAAAGCACGGTGTCTCCGATCTTCAACCCCGCCCTAGCCGCGGGGCCATTCTCATTCATGCCGACTACCTTGATTTCGTCATCCGTCACGTCGAGATCCACTCCGAGCATTCCTCTTGTGGTGGTGCCGACATCGAACGAATAGCCCGCATAACCAAGTATCTGAGCATAAGGCGGCACCTCAACACCCAGTACATACCTATTGAAGAAATCGCGATAGTTCCGGCCAGCCAGCAGGCTGACGATCGCTATGAAATCTTCAGTCGTGAACCCCTTACCCTTCTGATAGTACTCGCGATATAGCTCGCGCATTACGTCGTCGAGACCGTATCTGGTTTTGGAATCGTGCAGGATCGACAGATCGAGGAGAGCCCCCAGATTCTGACCTTGCGTGTAGTAGGAGATTCCGAACGCTACCGGAGTATCGTAGCCGACCCACGTTGAGCTGGATGAGTTTGCCGGCGAAATGAAGGAGCGAGCCGGATTCGTCTCCACGCCTGCGATTGCCTGCTCCACGCTCGAGATGAATCCGTTCCTCGGCCTGAGATCTGCTCTGTATAGCGCCTTGCTCCCGAAGTAATTTGTGAACCCCTCGGAGATCCAAAGCGACGGCGTCTCATTCTCCCTACCGTAGTCGTAGGGCCACATTTCCGCAGGCCTGATCCGTTTTACATTCCAGAGGTGGAAGAACTCATGCGAAGCAGTGCCGATCAGATTCTGGGGCTCCGAAGATCCCGCAAAGGCTACGTGTGAGTTCGCGTGTTCGAGAGCGCCGCCGGCGTTCGACTCGGGTCTGGCAAAGAAGTAAAAGTACACGTATTTCTCATAGGGCAACCCGCCGAAAATCGCTCCCTGCGCCTTCGCCACTGCCGACAGCATCGTCGTGAACTTCTGCGCTTTGTCGGCCGGCATGGCGCCGCGCGGAGTCGATACAAAATAGTGAGGCTTGCCCTCGACTTCAAATCTGGTCAAATCGAAATTGCCCATCTCAGTTGGGCAATCCACAAGCATGTCATAGTCGGTTGCGCTGAACACGTTTGGGTTGCTCGTCTCCTTGAGTGCCGAGACAATTTGCCAACCCTCGGGCAACTTGAACGTCACGCTTATCGGTACAGCGCGGTGTCCAATGGGCTCTACAAACAACTCTGTGCCGGTAAAGAAGGCGTAGTTGGAAGTCACCTTCGCCTGGTTAAGCGCCAGAACCGTCGCCCTGTAGTCGAAATCCACCTGCAAACCTGAAATCCCGCGAGTCTCTACTCGCCAGGTTTGCTTCCTCGTCATGAGTGGCTGCAACTTCCTGCCGCCCGCGTCGGTGACGCTGAATCGCAGTACGTTCTTGAAATAGTTTTCGATCGTGTACCAACCCGGGGTCCAGACCGGCAACGAGAGATCCAGAGAATCCTGATTGATGTTTCTTATTCGAGCGGTTATGTGAAAGAGCTGCTGTTCGATGCTGGACACCTCGACGGTGTAATCTATTCGGAATTGATCGGCGGGCTTCGGCGGATCGGCGAATGACGGGAGCGAGAGCGCACAAGCACACAGAATCGCCGCCAGAATCCGTTGTGCGGCAATAAAGCGGTGCGCCGGAGAAGGG
>DATFXM010000002.1:0-13375 GCA_035315885.1 Blastocatellia bacterium | reverse complement strand
GCCGCGGACGGCAACCCTGGGATGGCGGACGCAACCCCGTTGGGGTTGGGGACCCTTTTGCGGCCTTACCCAGGGTAGCCGCAGACGGCAACCCTGGGCTGGACGACGCAACCCCTTCGGGGTTGGCACTCAACACTCAGCACTCAACACTCAGCACTCAACACTCAGCACTCAACACTCAGCACTCAGCACTCAACACTCAGCACTCAACACTCAGCACTCAGCACTCTCCTTGACAGTCCATCCCGGCGACGACAAGAATCGAAGCGCGGCACTCATCGTGCAGATTTCTTAGGTCAATACACGGGATTGGACTTACTCGATGGCGTCACCGGGAAGCACTGATCTACAAAAGAAGATTGGAGATGCCCGCGACAGGCTGGATGCCTGGGTCCGGGAAATCGTTCAATGGCATTTCAACCCGGAAACCGGGTGCCCGTTCTGGCTGGAGTACGCCCAAAACCTGGATTGGGACCCTCGCCGCGAGATCAAGCGCTACGAAGACCTCGCGAGGTTTGGTTTCTTCCAGGACGAATGGCTGAAAGGCGGCCCCGTGCGCAGATGGGTTCCGCGCGCTTACGCAGATCGGCCTGTTTATGTGTTCGAAACCGGTGGCAGCACCGGGATTCCAAAGACGCGCATCAGCATCGACGACTTTCGTGCCGACTACGAGGCATTTAGCGCGACGTTGCCGGACGATTTCTTCCCGAAGGGTTCGGACTGGCTTATGTTGGCCCCAACCGGTCCGCGGCGACTAAGGCTGGCGGTAGAACACCTCGCTCAGTTCCGCGGCGGCATCTGCTTCTTGGTCGACCTCGATCCCCGTTGGGTCATCAAGCTGGTGAAAAAGAACCACGGCGAGATGACCGAGAAGTACAAACAACACGTCGTTGATCAGGGGCTCACTCTTCTGAAGGCACACGCCAACATTCAGTGTCTGTTTACAACGCCGAAGCTCCTGGAAGCTCTCTGTGACAAGGTGTCGTTAAAACGAGCCGGCATCAAAGGAGTTTGTTGTGCCGGAACAGAGATGACCCCTGAGTTTCATCGCTTCGCCATGACGGAACTGCTGGACGGTATCTACTTCGCTCCGATTTACGGCAATCCCCTGATGGGGCTCGCGGCGCACAAGCCTCGCACCGACGATGACGACTATTCGATCATTTACTATCCTCCGGCGCCGCGCGGGATCATCGACGTCGTACAGCCGGCCAATCCCGAGCTCGTAGTTGACTACGGCCAGACAGGAAGAGTGAGGCTGACGACTCTCACGCGCGAGTTCTTTATGCCACGGTTCCTCGAGCGCGACGAGGCCGAGCGAGAGCCTCCTTGCGACATGTATCCGTTTGACGGCGTTCGTAACGTCAGGCCTTTCTCTGGTCTCAAATCATCGGTCGTTGAGGGCGTGTATTGAACCAAGATGCCGATGCGCCCGTAACGCATTGCGCACGCATCGGACAGGGATCGTTCGGGTCGCCACGAGGAAAGACGCAGCAGCGATGAAGATTCTTTCGATCACAGCGGGAGCGGCGGGGATGTACTGCGGGAGTTGTCTGAGGGACAATGCGCTCGCCGCGGAGCTGATCAGGCAAGGTCACGACGTCCAGCTTGTGCCAATTTACACGCCTACGCTCACCGACGAGCCAAACGTCAGCACGCACAGAATCTTTTTCGGCGGCATCAGCGTATTCCTTGAACAGCACGTGCCCTTGTTCAGGCACACTCCCAAGTTTTTTGATCGCCTTTGGGATTCCGAGGCGGCTCTGAGAATGGTTGCGAAGCGCTCGATCGCCGTGGACCCAAGGTCGCTCGCCGAAATGACCATCTCGATGTTGAAGGGCGAAAACGGAAACCAGCGCAAGGAGCTGAACAGCTTTATCGAGTGGATGAAGAGCGAGCCGCCACCCGACGTTGTGAACTTGCCGAACGCGCTTTTGATTGCGCTTGCGGGACCAATTAAACGAGAGCTGAATCTGCCGATGCTGTGCACGCTTCAAGGTGAGGATTTGTTTGTTGACGGGCTCGGTGAACCTTACAGAAGCGAAGCCCTGAGGCTTATTCGCGAACACGTCGAGTTTGTGGACGGGTTCATCGCGGTCAGCGACTTCTATGCCGCCGCGATGTGCAAGCAATTGAACATACCGGAATCCAGCATGCACGTTGTGCCGCTGGGAATAAGCCTCGAAGGCTACGAGCGGCGCGCCCGTGTAGATTCGGATGAGTTCGTCATTGGGTATCTCGCGCGAATCGCTCCCGAAAAAGGCCTGCACGTGCTTTGTGAGGCGTACCGAGTCTTGAGGGAACGAGCTCCGGAACATCGGGTTCGACTCGAAATCGCCGGCTATCTCGCTCCGGAACATCACCAGTACCTGACCTCCATCGAGCGAAAAGTAAATGGCTGGGGATTGTCAGGCGAGGTGAGCTACAGAGGGGTTCTGGATCGAGGATCAAAGCTGTCGTTCCTGAAGGGCCTGGACGTTCTCTCGGTGCCGGCGACGTACGACGAGCCAAAAGGATTATCCCTGCTTGAGGCGATGGCTTCGGGTGTGCCGGTCATTCAACCACGGCGCGGGTCTTTTCCAGAGATCATCCAACGCACCGGCGGAGGGCTGCTGGTGGAAGGAACAGAGCCGGAGAGCCTCGCAAGCGGACTGCTCACGCTGATCGAAGATCGCGATTTGCATAAGGAACTTGGCGAAAAGGCGTTCGTTGGAGTGAGAAGCCACTACTCCGTATCGAGAATGGCAGATCGCGCGGTTGAGGCTTTTGCCGCAGTGAAATCCAGGTTAGGGCGTTCGGAGGTCCGAACTCCGTTCGAGGTGGCCGGAAACTGATTCACTTGTTCCAGAGATCCTAGCGACGCAAGAGCAGTCAAAGGAGCCGCACTGAAGATGAGCATTGCCGGCACAGATCTTTCGGCGAGGACCAAAGAGGCCAAATCAATTCTCGACGCGCATGTCCGTGAGATCGTCGAGTGGCATTTCAATCCTGATACGGGCTGTCCCTTCTGGCTCGGTTTTGCAGAGAGTCTCGGCTGGGACCCGAGAAGCGAAATCAAATCGTTTGAGGATCTGACAAGATTTCCTGCGTTTCAAGATGAGTGGCTGCGCGGCGGTCCGGTGAGGCGGTGGCTGCCAAAAGGGCTCGCCGGCAAACCAATCTTTACCTTTGAGACCGGCGGGACCACCGGTGTGCCCAAGAGCCGCTTGCAACTTGAAGACTTTCGCACCGACTACGAGATGTTCAGCGACACTCTGCCCGAAGAGTATTTCCCGAAGGGCGCGAACTGGTTGATGCTGGGACCGTCCGGACCGCGAAGGCTCCGGCTTGCGGTTGAACATCTTTGTCAGTACCGAGGCGGCATCTGCTTCTGCGTCGATCTCGATCCGCGATGGGTGATCAAGCTGATTAAGTGGGGCGAGGCCGAAGTGCTCGACGAGTATAAGTCGCACGTAATCGATCAGGCGATCACTGTCCTGAGCGCCGGGCACGATATACGTTGCATGTTTACTACCCCAAAGTTGCTCGAGGCGCTGGCCGAGGAACTTGCCAATCGTGGTACTTCCATCAGAGAAGCGGGTATCACTGGAATATTCGCCGGGGGTACCGAATTCACTCCGCAGTATACGCGTTTTGCAATCGAGGAATTGCTCGGGCCCGGCGTGTATCTGACTCCGACATATGGCAACACATTGATGGGTCTCGCGTGTTCGAGGCCGGTGACTCCCGAGGACCGCTACACGATTGCGTACTACGCACCGCAGCCGCGCGCGGTCATCGAAGTCGTTTCGTTTGACAACGCCGATAAGGTAGTCGGATTCGGAGAGACCGGGCGGGTCCGATTGACCACGCTGACTCGCGAGACATTCATTCCCGGATTTTTGGAGAGGGACGAGGGCGAGCGCGAGAAACCTTGTGACCGCTATCCGTGGGACGGCGTCAGCGGCGTGAGACCGTTCCGCAAACTGGCAGCGCAGACCACGGTAGGCGTGTACTGAGGGGGAGAGGAAGTTCACAGGATTCTATGGGCATATTGAATATTCCGATTCTGAGATGGGGCGAACCGTACGCCAGTCTCGAGACAGAAGATGTAGTTCACTTTATCACCGGCGAGACGCTGGCGCGTGTCAGCCAGGCAAATACCGGTCTGCTGGGCCGGGATATGAGATTTGCACCGAGGGCGCGCCAAGTCCTCACTGAGATCCCGATCTCGCAACTAGTCGCGAGCATGAAGAAAGCGGCGGATCTCTACCTCAATGGAACTCTGCCGATGGGTGACGGATCGCAAACTCCCGATGACTTTGCTCGGCAACAGTCAGCGAGCACCGGCCTGCCCGAGCACATGTGCAAGGCCAACATGGCCAAGAATCATTTCGTGTTGTCGAACATGGACAAGATTCTGGAGTCGCTTACGCGCGGGTTGGATTTGAACATTCTGACGCGAGGCTATGGAATCGAGTCGCGTGGAGTGATGGTCAGCTATCAAGCTCAAACAGCGGTGCTCGGGCTGGTGCTGCCGTCGAATTCGCCCGGCGTCCACACGCTTTGGCTTCCGGTCATTCCGATGCAGGTCGGCTTGTTGCTCAAGCCCGGCCCGCAGGAGCCGTGGACACCCTATCGTATGACTGCTGCGTTTGTGGAAGCCGGAGTTCCGAAAGAGGCGATATCGATATATCCGGGCTACGGAGAAATGGGCGCCGAAGTAGTGCGCAGATCAAATCGAACGATGATCTTTGGTGGCACGCCTACCGTAGAGCGATATCGAGGTGATGCCAGAGTCCAGGTGCACGGACCGGGGTTCAGCAAAATTCTTCTTGGCGATGACGTCGTGGATGAGTGGGAGTCTTATATCGATGTGATGGCCGATAGTGTGTTCCTGAACAGCGGTCGAGGCTGTATAAACTGTTCCGGGATCTGGGCGTCACGACATACCAGGGAGATCGCGCAGGCTCTTGCTGATCGTCTCGGGCCCGTAGAGCCAAAACCGCCTGAAGATCCCGGCGCGACGCTTGCGGCGTTCACAGTGCCCGGTGCGGCAAAGGCGATTTGGAACAGCATCGACTCGGGATTGCGCGAGTCGGGAACCGAGCACGCGACGGCGAAGCATGGACCGCGGCTCGTCGAGAGGCAGCGATGCGGCTATTTGAGGCCGGTGGTCGTTCATTGTGATTCTCCGGAAAGAACCCTCGCCAACACCGAGTTCATGTTCCCTTACGTGAGCGTTGTGAAGTGTCCCCAGGACGAGATGCTGAAGCGGATAGGGTCTACGCTTGTTGCGAGCGGAATCACCTACGATGAGAAGTTCCAGCGAGAGCTTGTCGATGCGACTCATATCGACCGTCTGAACCTGGGCCCGGTCCCAACCTATCAGCTAGACTGGCTTCAACCTCATGAAGGGAACATTGTCGAGTTTTTGTTCAGGCCAAGGGCATTCCAGGCGCGAGTCGACAAAGTGGCGGTTTAGAAGTTCGGTTTAGGGTTTAGGGTTTCGGGTTCGTTTAATCGGGTCTCGTGCATCACACAGGCCTCGATCAAAACGAACCCTAAACCCGAAACCCGAAACCGAACTACGGGGTTGTGTTTGCTGGAAGCGATTGATGTCTCAAAGGAGTACCCCACGCCGAGAGGTGCGCTCGCGGTGCTGACCAGCGTCTCGCTCACTCTATCTCCGGGCGATGCTGTATCGATCATCGGACCATCCGGGAGCGGTAAGAGCACGCTTCTTCATATTCTGGGAGCGCTCGATCCTCCCACCTCGGGAACGGTGACGCTCGATGAGACTGATCCTTATCGGCTCGGTGACAAAGAGCTGGCGGCTTTCAGGAACAAGAAGATCGGGTTTGTGTTCCAGGATCATTGCCTGTTGCCTCAGTGTTCCGTACTCGAGAACGTCCTTACGCCGACGCTTGTGGGAGCGTCAAACCACCACGGCGGCTCTGTCGATCGGGCCAGAGCTTTACTCGATCAGGTTGGGCTCTCCGACCGCGTCGACCATCGGCCTGCCCAACTGAGCGGTGGAGAAAAGCAGCGAGTCGCGGTTGCCAGGGCTTTGATAAACGAGCCGGTTCTACTGCTGTGCGACGAGCCGACCGGGAACCTTGATCACCGCGCTGCCGACGTGATCGCGGCAATGCTTCTTGACTTGCACCACCGCGCCGGGTCGATACTGGTAGTGGTAACTCACAGTGGAGAGCTAGCGGCCCGCTTTCCTATCAGGTTCGAAATGGCGGACGGGAACCTTCGCCGACTCTGATGCATTTCTCTACCCTCGTCAGAAGAAATCTCACGTATTTCTGGCGGACGAACCTCGCGGTCGTGCTTGGCTTCGCGACGGCCGTCGCAGTTCTTGCCGGTGCGTTGCTCGTCGGCGATTCCGTGCGAGCGAGTCTGCGAGAACTTTTTATCGGAAGAATCGGCGCCACCGATTTCGCGGTAACTTCGACTGGGTTCTTCCGGCAGAAACTTGGCGACGACCTTGCGTCCAAGACCGAGTTCGACGAGGCGGTCGGCGGGTACTGCCCGCTTATAGCGCTTTCGGGCCTTGTGATCGATGAGCAAAGCGGCCACCGCGCGTCGAGCGTTCAGCTTTATGGTGTAGACGACAGCTTCTGGCGATTCAATTCGGTCGAGGGCTTCACGGTTGGAGATCGCGATATCATCCTGAGCCCGGACCTCGTCTCAGAGCTGGGCAGTGCCGCAGGTCGGACGATTTTGCTGAGGGTCGAAAAGCCTTCGGCGATTCCTGCCGGGTCTCTTCACGGACGCAAAGAAGACCTGAGCCGGACTATCAGGCTCACCCAACAAAACGGCCCATCCAGGACCTCGCTTTTGAGCTTCTCGCTTCGGCCTCAACAAGGACCAACACGTTCGGCTTTTGTATCCATTGCGAGGCTGCAGAAGGACCTCGATCTTGCGGGCAAGTCGAATTTGCTTCTGCTGTCGCGAAAGGCCGGCGGGTCAAGTCGTAAAGTAGATCGATACCTTCGGTCGCTGATCGAAAAAGAACTGGGCGAGACTTTTTCACTTGAAGACCTCGGTATCAAACTCAGGCCGCTTGATCAAAAGCGCGGCGTGGCCCTCGAGAGCGACAGTGCATTTGTCAGCGATTCGATTTACCAGAGCGCAAGAGCAGCCGGCGATGGCATTTCGGGCATTTCGGTGAGGCCGATTCTCAGCTATCTCGCAAATTCGATCAAGCTTGGCGATCGAGAGATACCGTACTCGATTGTCAGCTCGCTCAATTCGGAAGAGATGGAGGTGACGACGCACGACTACGGTCACGGGCAAGGACCAACGGGAAGGAGTTTGTCGGAGGAAGACCTGAAACTTCCTCCGATAGTCTTGAATGAGTGGGCTTCAAACGACTTGGGCGCGCGTCGCGAGGACGTGGTAACCCTCGAGTACTATCGGTGGCAGGACGAGGGACGGCTCGAAACAGAAAAGGCGAAGTTCCGAGTCGAAGGCATCGTGCCGATGACCGAAGAGTTTCTCGATCGGGATCTTGTCCCCGACTATCCCGGTATCACCGAGAGCCAGAACATCGGGGACTGGGACCCGCCGTTCCCGGTCGACTTGCAGCGAGTGAGGCCTCGTGACGAGGACTACTGGCACAAGTACAAGACCGCACCAAAGGCTTTTGTGCCGCTCGAACTGACCGAGAAACTCTGGAGCACGAGGTTTGGAAAATATACCTCCTTGCGAATTGTTGATACGCGACGAGCTCCTCAGGAGTATCTCGAGGAGTTTCGCAAAGCGCTGAGGGAAAAGCTGGACCCGTTTGTCGCGGGACTTGCGGTGAACTCCGTTCGGTCGGAAGGCGATCAAGCATCGCGAGGAGCCACCGATTTTGGCGAGTATTTCGTCTACTTCAGCTTTTTTCTGGTGATCGCTGCGCTGCTGCTCGCTACGGTGTTCTTCAGAGTCGGAATAGAACAACGACTGCGCGAGATTGGATTGCTTCGCGCGGTCGGATACAACACCGCCGATGTTCGCTCGCTGTTTCTGCGTGAAGGCGTCCTGCTTGGAGGATTGGGAGGCGCGATTGGAATAGTGGGAGCGGTGGGTTATGGCGCGTTGATTATGTACGGGCTGCGAACGTGGTGGGTGGGCGCGGTGGGGACGACGCTTCTGACTTTAAAAATCCAGCCGTTGTCCATGCTGCTCGGCATCTTTAGCGGAGTCGGTGCGGCGTTCCTGTGCATCGTATGGACTATTCGGTCGCTCGCTCAGGCTTCGCCTAGAGAAATGCTCGCCGGCAATCTGGAGGCGGCATTCAGGAAGCGTCCTGGTACTGCCAGCCGATTCTCGAGAGTTGGTTCACCCTCAACGCTCGGCATTTTGCTTCTGCTCGTGGGCGGTGGACTGCTGCTTGGCTCGGTGACCGGCCGAATCGGCGACACCGGCGGATTCTTCGGCGGAGGGATGTCGCTCCTGGCCGCGCTGCTCTGCTTTGAATATGCGTGGCTGAAGCGCCCCCAAAAAAATGTGATCCATGGGCATGGATGGTGGCCGGTTGTCAGGCTCGGATTCCGGAACGCCGCGCACCGCCCGGGTCGCAGCGCACTATGCATCGCGCTCATCGCAAGCGCGGCGTTCATCATAGTCGCGGTAGATTCGTTCAGGCGCGACGATCGGGCGGGAGAATTGGACCGGCGCTCGGGGACCGGCGGCTACCCGCTCGCGGCCGAATCCCTTCTGCCGTTGTATCACGATCCGAATACTCCCGACGGCCGCGAAGCGCTCAACCTGTTTGAGCGCCCGGGCCTTGACTTGTCGAAGCTGACATTCATGCGATTCAGAGTGAGGAAAGGCGACGACGCTAGCTGCTTGAACCTCTACCAGCCGAGGGATCCGCGAATCCTTGCACCGGAAGACGATTTCATAAAGGGCGGACGTTTTTCTTTTCAAACTACCGAAGCTCAGGACGTCGAGGAGCGCACGAATCCGTGGCTGATGTTGAATCGCAACTACGGCGAGGGAATAGTTCCTGTGGTAGCCGATGCGAATTCGCTTACTTACGTGCTCCATCACAAAGTGGGCGACGAGATCGAGTTGGCGGCGAAGAGTGGACCGGTGAAGCTGAGAGTTGTAGGAGCGCTGGCCGACAGCATCTTTCAGGGTGAGCTGTTGATGTCAGAGCGAAACTTTCTGCGATTGTTTCCCGACATCGGTGGCTATTCATTCTTCCTGATCGATGCTCCCGGGGAGAATTGGGGTTCAGTTTCGGCGGCTCTGGAAGACGAGTTGTCGGAGTTCGGGTTTGACGTTGTGTCGGCGTCGGAGAAGCTGGCATCGTTTCACAAGGTAGAGAACACTTACATTTCGACATTTCAGGCCCTGGGCGGACTCGGCCTGGTGCTGGGCACGATTGGACTGGGTGCAGTCCTGCTGAGGAACGTGCTCGAGCGGAGGCGCGAGCTGGCGCTGCTTCGTGCAGTAGGTTACGACCAGAGTCATCTGGCATGGATGGTGATAGCTGAGAATGCTTTCTTGGTTTCTTGCGGACTTGCGATAGGCATGATTTGCGCGATCGTGGCGATACTGCCGGCGATTGGCTCGCGAGGCGGACACTTGCCCGTTGTATCCTTGCCGCTGCTTGCCCTCGTCTTAGTAGTGGGATTGACGGCTTCGGTAGCGGCTACGATGGCGTCACTGCGAGCACCACTAATCCCGGCGCTGCGAGCCGAATAGATGCAAATCCATTTATCCATTTGGAATTCACATATCGATTCAGGGATTACGTGGAAGCGAAACGAAAGGACCTCATCAATGAAACTGCTGCCGCGCGCATTGCCGTGGATTCGAATTCTCTTTGTGCTCATCGCAATCGCCAGTCAATGCAATGGGCAGGACTGGTCGCAGTGGCGCGGTCCGACTCGCGATGGAATTGCGCGAAACTTCTCCGCGCCTGCGCGATGGCCGGAGCAGTTGAAAGAAAAGTGGCGCGTTGAGGTCGGGATAGGGCATTCATCGCCGGTCGTTTCGGGCCAGCGCGTATTTGTGCTCTCGCGGCAGGGCGATCGCGAAGTGGTCTCCTGCTTCGATCTCGGCGCGGGAAGGATGATCTGGCAGGACAGCTACCCGGTTGCTTATACGATGAATCCGGCCGCAGTGACCCACGGCAAGGGACCAAAATCGACTCCGATCATTGATAACGGCCGTTTGTTTACGCTTGGCATCACCGGAGTAATCTCGTGTTACGATGCGAGCACCGGTTCCCTGAAGTGGCGCAAGGAATTCTCCAAAGAGTTCAAACAGACATCGCCCGACTACGGCACGGCCATGTCGCCCCTCGTCTACAAGGGCAGGTTAGTCGCCCACGTAGGCGGAAATGACTCGGGCGCTCTGGTTGCGCTTGACGTGAACTCCGGAGATCTCAAGTGGAAATGGGGCGGCGATGGCCCGGGTTATGCGTCCCCGATTGTGGTAACCACCGACGGTGTCGAACAAATAGTCACGCAGAGTCAGAAGTTCATCGTAGGTGTTTCGCCAGCGAACGGTGAGCTTCTGTGGAGCATTCCATTCGAGACAGAATATGTCCAGAATATCGTGACACCCGCCGCGTACAAAGATTTGTTGATCCTGTCGGGTCTCGACAAGGGCACCATGGCGGTGAGGGTTGCACGAAAGAACGGGAAGTGGACTCCCGAACAGGTTTGGAAGAACCCGGACGTGTCAATGTATATGAATTCTCCGGTAGTGATTGGCGACGCTGTTTACGGTTTGTCGCACAAGCGAAAGGGCCAGTTGTTCTGTCTCGACGCGCGAACCGGCAAGACGCTTTGGACGAGTGCCGGACGTGAGGGAGATAACGCAGCGGTCGTTTCCGCGCCGGACTTAATGTTTGTGCTGACAGACTCGGCCGAACTGACTCTTGTCCGGACAAATCCGGCGCACTTGGAGGTTGTTAAGAAGTACACGGTGGCAAAGAGTCCTACGTGGGCTCACCCGGTGCTCACCGGTAACGGGCTTCTTATCAAGGATGTTTCCAGTCTTGCGCTATTGTCCCTCCAGTAGGAGATCGTGTAGCTGGCGTCCTTGGCACGAACGCGGCATTATTAATTTGATTCTGGCGAAGGAGGGGAAACACCCAAATGCGAAAGCTGTTTCTTTCTCTGCTCGTCGTCGCGCTTGCGGCGGTGTCGGTGGTGGCTGATAACTGGCCGCAGTGGCGCGGGCCCTTTCTGAACGGAACCAGCGCCGAAAAGAACCTTCCGGTTCGATGGAGCGCCGAAGAGAATGTGACCTGGAAGCTCGGAATGCCGAGTTGGACCGGGGCGACGCCGATCATCTGGGGCGACCGAATCTTTCTGAACGTAGCCGACGGCGGCAACCTTTTTCTCTGGTGCGTGGATCGCAATAAAGGCGAGCTTCTCTGGAAGAAACTGCTTGGCGGCGGCAACACCAAGATGCGCAAGCAAAACATGTCGTCGCCGTCACCGGTAACCGATGGGAACACGGTGTGGGTGATGACCGGCACCGGTGTTTTCAAGGCATTCGACTTTTCCGGGAAGGAAATCTGGGGGCGCGACATTCAGAAGGACTATGGGCGATTCGGTTTGAACTGGGGCTACGCTTCATCGCCTCTGTTGTTCGACGATTCGTTATTTGTTCAGGTGCTTCATGGGATGAAGACGGCTGACCCGTCGTACGTTCTGCGAATAGACAAGAAGAGCGGCAAGACGCTGTGGCGCGTTGAGCGGCCCACGAAGGCGATACGCGAATCACCAGATTCGTACACGACTCCGGCATTGCTCAAATACGGGACAAATGTTGAGGTCGTAATAACCGGTGGCGACTGTGTGACTGGACACGATCCAACCACCGGAAAAGAGCTCTGGCGCGCTAACGGATTGAATCCGGAGAACAACCCGAACTATCGAATCGTAGCGTCGCCCGTTGTGTCCGACGGCGTGGTGTACGCGTCCAGCCGCGTGAGGCCGGTACTTGCGATCAAGGCAGGCGGTCGTGGAGACGTCACGCAATCGCACCGGCTCTGGTCGTTCGATCGAGGGCCCGACGTTCCCACTCCGGTCACGGACGGAAAATACTTTTACATTGTCGACGACCGCGGCATTGTTTGGTGTCTGGACGCCAAGAGCGGGGCCACTATTTGGGGTCCGCAGCGGGTAAAGCCGGGCACTTATAGTTCGTCGCCAGTGCTTGCGGATGGGAAGCTCTACATCACGAACGAGGATGGATTGACGACGGTATTGAAGGCGGGTCCGTCGTTCGAGGTTCTTGCGGAGAACAGTCTGAACGATTACACGTTGAGTTCTCCGGCCATATCGGACGGTCAGATTTTCATGCGCACTGCGCAGTACTTGTATTGCATCGGCAAGAGAAGGTGAGGTGCTGAATGCTGAGCGCTGAGTGCTGAGTGTTGAGTGCTGAGTGCTGAGTGCTGAATGCTGAATGCTGAATTCTGAGTGCTGAGTCTTGAATGCTGAATGCTAAGTGCTGAATGCTGAGTGCTGAATGGTGAGTGCTGAATGCTGAGTGCTGAGTGCTGAGTGCTGAATGCTGAGTGCTGAATGCTGAGTGCTGAATGCTGAGTGCTGAATGCTGAGTGCTGAGTTCTGAGTGTTGAGGTTCAACCCCGAAGGGGTTGCGTCGTCCAGCCCAGGGTTGCCGTCCGCGGCTACCCTGGGTAAGCCCGCAAAAGGGTCCCCAACCCTGTAGGGGTTGCGTCCGGCTTTGAACGCATCATCGCCGGGCCGTCGGGGTTGAACATTTTTTTCCAAGCGTCACTCAGGGTAGCCGCAGACGGCAACCCTGGGATGGCGCGACGCAACCCCTTCGGGGTTGGGACCCTTTTGCGGGCTTTACCCAGGGTAGCCGCGGACGGCAACCCTGGGCTGGTGCGACGCAACCCCTTCGGGGTTGGGGCCCTTTTTGCGGGCTTTACCCAGGGTAGCCGCGGACGGCAACCCTGGGCTGGACGACGCAACCCCTTCGGGGTTGAGACTCGGGACTCAGAAGGCATAAACACCCTAAGGGGTGGCGCGACGCAACCCTTTCGGGGTTGGGACCCTTTTGCGGGCTTACCCAGGGTAGCCGCGGACGGCAACCCTGGGCTGGTGCGACGCAACCCCTTCGGGGTTGGGACGCTTTTGCGGCTTTACCCAGGGTAGCCGCAGACGGCAAACCTGGGCTGGACGACGCAACCCCTTCGGGGTTCAGACTCGGGACTCAGAAGGCATAAACACCCTAAGGGGTGGCGCGACGCAACCGGTTCGGGGTTGGGACCCTTTTGCGGGCTTTACCCAGGGTAGCCGCGGACGGCAACCCTGGGCTGGTGCGACGCAACCCCTTCGGGGTTGGGACCCTTTTGCGGGCTTACCCAGGGTAGCCGCGGACGGCAACCCTGGGCTGG
>DATFXM010000001.1:0-7117 GCA_035315885.1 Blastocatellia bacterium | reverse complement strand
GCAACGGCAGGAATCAGCCGAGATCTGTTCGCGGCTTGCGTCTCTGAATCAAACCGCTAATGTTGTCTCATGCTGAAGCTCTCCTGGACTCGAGCTGCCGCCTGGCGAATTCAACGACATCACCTCCATCGACGTGCTCCCGTGGGCAAAATGCTTGACGTCGCCAGGCGACTCTGCGGGTTGCACGCGCAAGTGATGTCGTCCGCCGAGCTGACCCTCTGGGCCAGAGTCGAAGACCTCAAACGCGGCACTGTTCAACGAGCAATCTGGGATGACCGATTGCTGGTAAAGACCTGGGCGATGCGCGGTACACTGCACCTGCTTCCCGCCGACGAGCTGTCGATCTGGCACGCGGCTCTTTCGACCAGCCGCCGGTACCTCAGAGCTTCCGCATGGGAGAAATACTTTGGCATCAGCCTCGAAGACCTCGACCGCCTGACCAAGGCCGTGCGAGTCGCACTCGACGGCCGGGTGATGACGCGCGAAGAGCTTGCAAAGGAGGTCGGGCGCATTACGAAATCGGCGGAGTTCGGAGCGAAGCTCGCCGAGGGAAGCTGGGGAACGATCTTGAAGCCCGCCGCATTCGCTGGTTACCTATGTTTCGGACCCAGCGAGGGTCAACGCGTGAGGTTCACGCGTCCGGATACGTGGCTAGGCGCGGCGCAGCCTTCCGTAGAAGCGAAGACCGCCACCGCAACAATCACCAGGCGTTTCCTCACCGCCTACGGTCCGGCAACTTATCACGACCTGGCGCGGTGGTGGGGCTGCGGCAGCGTTGCCACGGCGCGACAATGGATCAACTCGCTCGGTGACGAGGTAAGCCCAGTGGACCTGGAGGGAGTACAGGCCTGGATGCTAACCCGCGACCTGCGACAAGCAAAGGAAGTCGAACCAGACCACTCGGTCAGTCTGCTGCCCGGCTTCGATCAGTACGTCGTTGGTGCCTCACGGCATGCCGAACATCTTCTGCCTGGAGATTTCAGGAAACGAATCTTCAGACCCCAGGGCTGGATATCGCCGGTGCTTCTGGTCAACGGCCGGATGCAGGGCGTATGGCGGCACGTGGTCAAGGGCAACCGAGTCGACGTCACGATCGAACCCTTTGTGAAAGTGCCACTGTGGGTGCGGCGCGCCGCTGTGGATGAAGCCGAACGGCTTGCTGCATTTCTAGGCTGCAAGCTTGAGCTTTCCTGGGAAAGTTGATCTTCGCGCTATGGGCGCGCGTCAGCGGGCGTTATACAACGCGAGTTTAAGCAAGGGGCACTCGTCGACGGCAGGCATCTTTCGCGTAAGCCTCAAACAAACATATCGGGGTGGATCTCTAAGGCGACTTCAGAAATCTTGTCCGCCGGCAAACCAACGCGGCGCGCGTGTTCGAGGATCGCTTCGGGGCTCGGTGCATCGTACTCGCAATAGATCTTGCCTTCCGCCTCCGAGACGTAGCTCTTGATCCACACCAGCCCGGGGATCTCCGCAACCACCTGCTTCGAGCGACGCGACGTTTCGTTCAATTGTTCTCGTGTCAGTCCCGGAACGTTTCGCTCGATGATATAGCGCGGCATGATTTACCTCCAAAAAAGTTCAGTGCCCATACTATGCTAGACGCTTATTGCACTCGTCTTTTAAACGTGCGTCATTAACTTCTTCCGCAATTTTTCGTGCTTCTTCCAGCAACGCCTGGGCCTCTTCTTCGCGAGATTGCGATAAAGCCAACCGCGACAGGCTCTTCAGCATCCATCCTTCCCCTTTGCGGTCGCCAATCTCCTTACGAATAAGCAGCGATTCCCTGTAACTCTCTTCCGCTCGCTCCATCGCGCCGCTGTCTCTGAAGATGTCACCCAGCGCCGCAAGCGCGTGACCTTCGAGGAGCCGTTGACCGCTCTGCCGGTGCACTTCGAGCGCTTCATACAAGCGCGTCGTTGCCTCCTGGCTGCGGCCCAGTTTGGTCAGTGTAACGCCGATGCTGTTCAGCATCAAACCGGTGTGCACCCCATCGCCTGCCGCTTTGAAGATTCGATGCGCTTTCTGATACTGCTCCAGCGCCGCGCTGAAGTTCTCACGACTCCACTCGACTATGCCAATCGTGTTGAGCAACTCACCTTGCTTCGGAGAGTCTTCGTTCTGCGTCACCAGCAACAGCGCTTGTCTCAAATACTCGAGGGCGAGCGCCGGGTTCTGCAAATCCGTTCGCGCAACTCTCGACATTCCCTCCAAAGCCTCAACCTGCGCCGCGGTGTTTCCTTGTTCCGTGCGCAACGACCTCAACCGCTCCCAAGTCGCAAGCTTCTCTGCCCCGTCAATACCGCTGTTCTCTCGAACGTACGCAAGGCCTGTAAGCGCTCGCGCCTCTTCCTCTGGGTCGCCGATCTGTGCGCATACCTCCGCGGCTTCGGTCAAATACGGCAATGCTTCCTCGGTCCTGTTTAATTCGAGTAGTCGTTGACTCAACCAACTCAGTGCCTGGGTCAATTCCCTCCGCATGCCGAGATCGCGAGTCATCGCTACGACCTCCCTCGAATACGCGAGGGCGTCTTCAGTTTCCCCAAGCGACCAGCTCAGGCTGGCAAGCGAATGGTTCGGGGTTATCTGGTGAACGTGCATTTTATGTTGCGTCGAGATCTCGAGTCCTCGCTTGTAGAAGCTCTTCGCCTTCTCGAAATCTCCAAGATCACGGTATACCGTCGCCGTCACAGTCAGGTTGTAGACGAGACCAAAAGGACTTCCGTTCTGGTTGGCGATATCGTACGCCTGTCGCAAGTACGACAAAGCTTGCTCGGGCCGTCCCTGACTCCGCAAAATCGACGCAACGTTGTTCAGATCAGTCGCGTAACCGTCCTGATCGTTAAGGGCCAGGTCGATGGACAATGCGGTCTTGTTGGACTCAACCGCTTCGTCATAGCGGGCCTCGTGCCAGCGCAGGAACCCAATCGTCCTCAACGCAACTCGTTCTCCAATCGCGTCGGAAATCTCGCGATATATCGACAGAGACCTGATCAACGCACTCTCAGCTTGCTTGAGCTCGCCTTTCAACGTGCAAAATTCGCCTTGTCGCAACAGTACCTCAGCACGCATCGCCGGCTCGGACTTCTCGTCAGTAAGCGAGAGCAGTCGATCGATGATGGCTTCCTGTTGTTCCCTTAAACCCAGCGTCTCGCAGATGCGCTCCTGTTTTAGAAGAACGGTGATCAGTTTTCTGCTGCTGTTGTAGCCGTCAGCCAGATGCGCTACCCACTCCTGAGCTCGCTCGAGCATCGCGAGTGCTTCTGCGAATCGACTCAACCTGCTCGCCTTGTCAGCGGATTGAATTCCGAAATCGACCGCCTTCACCCAGTTCTCGGCGCGGTTGTAGTGATGCGCAAGCAGTTCTAGCTGCTCTTCAAGCCTGCCGGCGTACACGTCCTCGATGGCGTGCCCGGCAGCCTCGTGGAGTGCCTTGCGCTGATGCAACAGCAAACTGTCGTACACAACTTCCTGCATAAGCGCATGTCTGAATCGCGAGACCGGTTCGGGTAAAACACGGAGCTGTTGAATCAGTCCGTGCCTGTTCAGCGTCTCCATGCTTCGCGTGACCAGTGGGCCCCCGTCCAGCATTCGCTCCAGTACTCGCATTCCGAACTCGCGTCCCAGAATCGATGCGTGCCTCAGCACATGTTGCGCCGCTGAATCCACTCGATCGAGCCTGGTCCTTATTACGGCTTGAATGGTGTCGGGCAGTTGTAATTCCGCGAGCGAGCCTTGAAGCGTGATCTCACCTTCGTCTAGACGAATCAACCCCGACTCCAAAAGGGCTTTGGTCATCTCTTCGACGAAGAACGGATTCCCTCCGGTGCGGCGGTGCAACAACGGTCCAAGCCCCTGCGGCAATCGCCTGGCTCCCAGCAGCGAAGAAGCGATCGATGCAGCGGCACTCTCATCGAGCGGACCCAGATGAATGTCGCGGCGAGCTCCAGAGTAACCCCAGTCAAAGGTGCGCTCGGGTCGGCACGTGACGATTATCATCAATGGGCACGCGGTCACCAGCGCGACCAGTCGTCGCAACGCTTCATCAGAGCCTTCGTCGGCCCAGTGCCAGTCTTCGAGCAGAACAACCGTTGCGCGCCGATTTGCCGAAAGCGTGATGATCGCAGAGAGCGCTTCCTGAATTGCTATTCGAAGATCGTCTCCCTTCAGGTCTCCCGGCAGGACATACTCGCTGCTTTGAATCGAGAGGAGGTGCAGGTACACCGGAATGTAAGGCTCCAGCTCGCGGTTGACCGCGCGAATTCCGGTGATGGCTTTTCTGAGCAGCACATCGGGAGACGCCTGCTGCCGCAGCTCCAACAGTTCAGTCAGGACTTCGATAAACGGGAGGTACGCGACATTGAGCCGGTGGGACTGGCATCGCCCGGTGAGCACCGAGACCTGATCCTGCTCGACCATGCGGCGGAATTCGACAAGCAATCGGCTCTTGCCGACGCCCGCGTCTCCGACTACTGTGACGAGTTGACCCTCACCAGAAATGGTGCTTGCCAGCGCGGACTCGAGACTCTCGAGCTCTTTCTCCCTGCCAGTGTGAGGTGTGAAGCCGCAGACTTCGGCCGCCTGCAACCTCGTTTGGACGCCGGATTCACCCAGCACTTTGAAAATCGGAACGGGAGGCGCACTCGGCCCAAGCGAGACATCGGCCCGTTGCTCGAGGCTAAAGTAGGGTGCAACCAATCGCTGAGTCTCCGGCGACAAAAGAATTTCACCAGCGTCAGCATGGGCCGCGAGACGTCCGGCTACCTGATACGTCTCGCCGCTCACGTTGAGGGTGCCGTCTCCCGAAACTCTGGTGACAACCGGGCCCGAACTGACTCCGGCACACAACAACAACGCGCGGCCAAGCTTGCGCTGAACCTCAGTGTTGAGGTGGCTCAAAACGTCGCGAAGGGCGAGGCCTGCATGCACCGCGCGCAGGTAGTCGTCTTCGAACGCAGTCGGCACTCCAAAAAGCGCCACGAGTTCTTCGCCGCTGCATCGGTCGACGACTCCGCCGTGGCTGACGATCGATTCGGTCACCGAGCTCTTCACCCAACTGAGCAACTTGTCCGCGTCATTCTGGTCGAGTTCTTCAACAATCGCCGAACAGCCGGAAAGATGTGCGTAGAGGATTGTCGCGGTTCGCCGTTCCGGAGCCTGTGAGCCGAACGCCTGAGTCGATTGAGCGGCACCACGAACCTCTGCTACGGTGCGAAACGAATCTTCGTTCGGGCTGCAGGCTTCGCAAGCGGACTCGGAATACGAGATGGCTCGCCCGCACTTTGGGCAGTTCTTGGTGAGCGCGGCGCCGCAGGTGCCGCAAAAGCCGAAGCTTGCCGGATTGAAGCCGCCGCAGGAAGCGCAAGCCACTCGTTTGCCGGAGCCCGCCGCATCCAGCTCTCGCTTCAATCTGTTCAGTTCTTCTACGAAGGAGCCAGCGTTTTCTGGTCTCAAGCTTCGCTCTTTCGAAAGCGCTCGCGCAATCGCCCGCTCGAGCGAGGGCGGTGCGTCTGCAAGATGCGTATGGAGCGGCGTAGGGTCCTTTTCCAGGAGAGCTACCAACACGTCCGTTGGAGTTTCGCCGGTGAAGGGCCGCGCTCCAGCCAGCATCTCGTAAAGCACGACACCGAGACTGAAAACGTCGGTGCGTACGTCAACGTTTGTTCCGCGAGCCTGTTCGGGCGACATATAGTTGATCGTCCCCATGACGATTCCGGCCTGTGTCAGTCCGCCGCTAGCCGAAGTTGCGGGTGAAAGGCTGGCGGCTGGCCGCTCACTAAGTTTGGCCAGACCGAAGTCGAGAACCTTTACCAGGCCGTCGGGTCGCAGCATGACGTTTTCCGGCTTGACGTCCCGATGAACGATTCCGGCTTTATGCGCGGCGGCAAGGGCGTTGCCTATCTGGATCGCATAATTCAACGCATCGGGTATTGAGAGCTTTCCGCGGCGCAACAAGTCGCGAAGAGTCTCGCCTTCGATAAACTCGGTGACTATGAAGTGTTGATCGTCCTGATATCCGACCTCGTAGATCGTCAGGATATTCGGGTGATTGAGTGACGACGCGGCGCAGGCTTCCTGTTGGAACCGTCGAATGGTGGTCTTGTCGGCGGTTGCGGTGGCCGGCAACAGCTTGAGCGCGACTCGTCGTCCGAGCTTTGTATCGTGAGCAAGATAAACGTGCCCCATTCCGCCGACGCCGATGCGATTCAGCACGCTGTAGTGCAAAAGCGATCTTCCGCTGAGCGACTCGCTGCTTGACGACAACAAGAGTTCGGCAGCCTCGTCGAGGGGCGCAGTCTCGATGAAAGCGCCGGCCTTTTCGTGAGCGGCAAGTAACTTTTCCACGTCTACGCGGAGCGAATGGTCTGTGCCGCACTGGAGGTCAAGAAATGCTCTTCGGCTGGACGGTTCGATATCGAGCGCAGCCTCGAAGATTCGGTCGATTTGTTGCCAGCGATCCCTGTTCATCAGGCAGGATCAATCTCGCTCAAGAGGAATGCCTTCGCCCGTTGCCATTCGCGTTTGATCGTCACCGTCGAGAGGTTCATAGCCTCGGCAGTCTCTTCAACGCTGAGCCCGCCGAAATAGCGAAGTTCGACTATACGGCTCTTGCGTTCGTCCACCGCGCTGAGTCTATCGAGGGCCGCGTCCAGCGCGAGCAGCATCTCATCGCGTTCGTCGGCTGCGGGAATACCGCTGTTGAAGGATACTCTCAAAGCGCTGCCGCCGCGTTTGGCGGCGTGGCGGGCCCGGGCGCGATCTACGAGTAGATGCCGCATGACCTGTGCGCAGACTCCGAAGAAGTGGCTGCGATTCTGCCAATCGGTTTCGTCGCGGCCTACGAGACGGAGATATGCCTCGTGCACAAGCGCGGTGGTCTGCAAGCTATGCCCGGCGTTCTCGCGCCTGATGTACCTGTGGGCAATGGATCTAAGCTCTTCGTAGACCAGCGGCAAAAGTCGATCGAACGCCTGAGGGTCACCAGACCTCCATTCCTTGAGTAGCTGTGTGACGTTTTGCGGCGAAGTTGTCATACAGGCAAGGCGCATTATAAACCGCCAGGCGGGTTATGAGTAATCAGTTGTGAAGAAGTAGGCAGTAGGCGGTAGGCAGTATG